>NZ_RHOK01000046.1 GCF_003946175.1 Lacticaseibacillus suibinensis
TCAAGCAGTCCAATCCGCACTGAACCATCGTCCCAGACGTATTCTGAACTATCTTCGCCCATGCGATTACTACCGATGCATGGCGTAACAGACTAGACCACTATCAAGAATTCGTTATCATCGTTGCACTTGACTTGAAAATTGAGGCAATCGATTTCCTTGAAGCTGGCCATCATCATCACCCCGACCATGATCAAGGCCGGCGCTACTGCTTCCGTTGGCACCACCGCAATCAGCGGCGAAAGCAATGAACTCAAGGCAAAACACGCGGCGGTGGTCACCGCCGTCAAACCCGTGCGCCCGCCAGCGCCAATCCCCGCGGCACTTTCAACGAACACCGTCACATTCGACGTGCCAAAAATCGAGCCCACGCCGGTGGCAATGGCATCGGCGAACAACGCCTTGTCCATTTTGGAGGAAAAGCCCTTGCCGTGATTCATGTTCTTCATATCTTCATCGGTGAAAATCCCGGTGCGGCGGCCGGTGCCGATAAAGGTGCCCAGCGTATCAAAGATGTCGGAGAAGCTGAAGGCAAAAATCGTCATCACCGACAGCAAAATGTGATGCGAATCACTAAACAAGCTCCCGAACCCTTGCGCGGAAAACGCCGCGCCAAAGGTCGTCCCTAGTTGACTAATGGCATGGCCCAGCGAATTCGCCGCCGACAAATGCAGATTGGTCACGCCAAACGGAATGCCAATCACCGTGGTGGCCACAATCCCGATCAGCACCGCCCCAGGCACCTTTTTGACCACCAGCACTGCCATCAGAAGCAGCCCAATCAAGGCGACAATGGCGCCAGGCTGGGTGAAGTTCACCAGCGCCGGCACGACGCCTCCGCCAGCCACGACGCTATGGACGCCGCCAGCAAAATGCGTTTTGGCCGCATCAAAAGCTGCGCCGTTCACGCTCAACAAGCTGCCCGCGTCGGCAGTGAACTGCAAGAACCCAGCATTTTTCAGGCCGATGTAGGCCACGAAGATCCCAATCCCGCCGCCAATGGCATGTTGCAGCACCGTTGGAATCGCCCCGATGATGAGCTTCCGGACCCGGGTCACAGTGATCAAAATATTAATACAGCCACAGAGGAACACCAGGGCTAGGGCTTCTTGCCAAGAAAAACCCAGCGCCGCCACCACGGTGTAGGTAAAGAACGCATTGAGCCCTAAACCCGGCGCCAAGGCGTATGGCACATTGGCGAATAACCCCATGATCAAGGTCCCGGTGGCACTGGCAATGATAGTGGCTAAGAACACCGCCTGGCTGGGCATCCCCGTCAAGGCCAGGGTCGATGGCGCCACGAACAGAATGTAGGACATGGCGAAAAAAGTCGTCAGGCCCGCAATCACCTCGGTGTGCCAGTTGGTATGATTCTCCCGCAGCTTAAATTGGTTCTCCATGAGCGCTCCTTCATCAAAAAAGTTTTAATGAAAATAAGCTTACGGGTCTGCCTGGCAAAAATCAAGCCTAAAAACGGCCAATATTATTCATGCAATATTTATTGTTCGTGTTTAACCGCCATTACGGCACAAAAATCGCCTTACCCCAGCGGGCAAGGCGAAGACATTCGGGTTTAACTTACAGCACGGCGAGCACGATGAAGTTCAAAATGAAGCCGATGCTGACGATAGCTAAGATCGGATGGATTTCCCGAATCTTGCCTTCGATGATTTTAACGAGGCAATAGAAGATGAACCCGGCGGCAATCCCATAAGAGATGTTGTAAACCAGCCCCATGACCACAGAAGCCATGAATGCCGGCACTGCTTCGGCCAGGTCGCTCCAATTGATTTCCTTGAAGCTGGACATCATCATCACCCCAACCAAAATCAAGGCAGGCGCCACGGCCTGCGTCGGCACGACGCTGATGAGCGGGGCGAAAATGGCGGAAACAATGAAGCACGCGGCAGTGACCACGGCGGTCAAACCCGTCCGCCCGCCGGCGCCAATCCCTGCGGCACTTTCAACATACGTCGTGGTGTTACTGGTCCCGAAGATGGAACCGATTGATGTGGCAATGGAGTCGGCGAACAGCGCCTTATCCATTTTCGACGAGAAGCCGTGGCCGGTTTCCATTTCCTTGATGTCTTGGTCCGAGAAAATCCCGCTGCGGCGCCCGGTACCAATGAAGGTGCCCAAGGTATCGAAGGTATCCGAGAAGCTAAAGGCGAAAATCGTCATAATGGTCATCAAAATCTGACTGCCACTGGAGAACAAGGTACCCATCCCTTTGCTCCCAAAAGCGGCGCCAAACGTGGTGCCAAGCTGGGCAATGGAGTTGCCCAGACTGTTGGAGGCATGGAAGGACAAGTCGGTGACGCCCATGGGAATGCCGATTAAGGTCGTCAGCACAATCCCAATCAGCACAGCGCCAGGGACCTTCTTGATGACCAACGCGGCCATGATGACCAGGCCAATCAACGCCAACAAGGCACCGCTTTGCGTGAAATTGACCAGCGCTGGCACAATGCCGCCGCCGGAAACGACGCTGGTGACGCCGCCTTTGAAACTGGTGGTGGCGGCGTTATAAGCCGCGCCGTTAATGCTCAGAATACTGGAAGGATCAGAGGTGAACTGCAAGAAGCCGGCGTTTTTCAATCCGATGTACGCGACGAAGACGCCAATCCCACCACCGATGGCGTGTTGCATCATTTCGGGAATGGCCATAATGATCATTTTCCGAATTTTGGTGACGGTGATCAAAATATTGATGATCCCGCAGATGAACACCAAAGCCAGTGCCTGCTGCCAGGAATACCCCAGCGCAAAGACCACCGTGTAAGTGAAGAAGGCGTTGAGCCCCATCCCCGGCGCCAAGGCGTAAGGGACGTTGGCGAATAAACCCATCACCAAGGTCCCCACAGCACTAGCGACGATGGTGGCAATGAAAACGGCTTGATAAGGCATGCCAGTTTGCGACAACAATTGCGGATTAACGAAAAGAATATACGACATGGCGAAGAAGGTGGTTAACCCCGCCATCACCTCAGTTGACACTTTGGTGTGGTTCTCACGTAATTTGAAAAAGTTTTCCATGTTTTCCTCCCGGAATCGATGATGTCTTTATCATAGCCGAGAAGCGCTCAGGCGGCAAGAGAAAAGTCGACTATTTTTGAATTAATATGTTTTAATGTTCGTGTTTTGTTTAGACAAAAAGAAACCGGCCAACAGTTGCGGCTGCCGGCCGGTACGATTAGGCTTTGCGTTCGTGTGGGCCTACCTCATCAGGGGCTTGGCCAGTCTGAACGAAACTGACGAGATTTTCCAAGGAAAATTCCACCATGTTGCGAACAGCGGTTTCGGTGTGATACGCGATATGCGGGGTCAGGATAACGTTCGGCATTTGGCGCAGTTCTTCCCACTGCGGATCCGTGAAGCGGCCAGTTTTTTGCGCGGTCAAAATTGCGGCGGTTTCGTTCTCATAGGTATCGATCCCCGCCCCGCCTAAGTGGCCACTCTGCAGTGCGGCAATCATCGCCGTGGTGTCGATCAAGTTCCCGCGGGCGGTGTTGATCAGCACTGCGCCTGGTTTCATCGCCGCTAGCGCCGCCGCATCCAGCATGTGGTCGTTCTCGGCAATGCCAGGGACATGTAGATCCACCACATCCGCACGCTGCAGCAATTCCTCCAGGCCGACATACTCACAAGGCAAGGTCGACTGCGGATGCGGATCAAACGCCAGCACCTTGGCGCCGAAACCATGGAATAATTTCATCGCCGCCTGGCCAATCCGTCCAGCGCCGACAATGCCGACGGTTAGCTGGCCTAGCTCTTTACCGATGTACTGGCCCGCGCCGTTGAAATCCCCAGTGGCTAAGGTGCGCTCGACCTCGCCTAATCGCCGGAGCAAGTTCAGCGTGAGGGTGAGCGAAAATTCGGCGATCGCACTTGGCGAATAAGCTGGCACATTGGCAATGCGCACGCCGGCACGTTTCGCCGCGGGAAAATCAATGTTATCCGTGCCGACGTTGCGGATGGTGAGGTAATGGATGCCATAGGTCGCCATTTTTTCAAACACCGCCGGCGAATATGGGGTTGTTTGCAGACAGTTGATGCCGTCAAAGCCCTTAGCCCAAGCCACAGTGTGGGCATCGAGCAATTCTTCATGCACACTCAGCTGGTGCCCGGTTTTGGCGGCCCACTGGTCAAAGTAAGCAATCTCGTCAACGCGCGCGCCGTACACGATAATTTTCACGGAAAAATCCTCCCAGATTTGATACTTCCAGTATACTTGGCGCGGCCGCCCCTTGCCTAGCGCCTGCCGCGTGCCCTCATGAAACTTTCATTTTAAATTTTATTGAAACCGCTAACATTTTCGCCCCACGCAGGGTTCGATATGCTACACTTAAGGTTCTAAAACTATCGGGAGGTTTTTAACCTATGAAAATTGTCGTATTGGCCGGTGGCCGGAGCACCGAACGTAACGTTTCGATCTCCAGCGGCTACCGCCTCACGAACGCGCTGCGTGACAAAGGCCACCAAGCGACGTTTATCGACCTGTTTCTCGGCTACGACCTGAATGGTCAGCCGGCTGCTTCCGTGTTCGAAGACGCCAACACATCCAAAGACCTCAACATTTCGGATGCGATTTTGACGGATGCAGACATCAACGCGTTGCGCCCCGGCGACGACACAACGCTGTTTGGCCCGAACGTCCTCGACATTTGCAAAGCGGCAGACATCGTTTTCCTCGGCCTGCATGGCGGTGATGGGGAAAACGGTAAAGTCCAAGCCGTGCTTGATCTCAATAACATCAAGTACACCGGTAGCGGCTCAACCGCTTCTGGCATCACGATGAACAAGGTTTACAGCAAGGAAATCATGCTCTATCACAGCATCAAAACCGCGGCCTTCGTAGAAATTACCCGCGATCAAGGCGCCAAAGGCCACAAATTGCCTTTCGCCTATCCCGTCGTTTTGAAGCCAACCTCTGGCGGCTCCTCTGTCGGCACCCACATCGTGCACAATGACGCCGAACTGGAAAGTGGCCTCACCGACGTCTTCCGCTTCGACAACAGTGCCATTATTGAAGAATTCATCGAAGGCCGCGAATTCTCCCTGGGCGTCGTGAACGGCCACGCCTTCCCAGCCATCGAAATCAAAGTGCATGACGGCTGGTACGACTTTGAACACAAATTCCAGCCCGGCCACACGGACTTCATCACCCCACCGGATGATTTAGACCCGGCCGTGCACGAAGAAATGAAACGCGTCGCCGTGCAAACCATGCGTGTCCTCGGCATGCAAAACTACGGCCGTGTTGACTTCTTCGCCAACGACTTTGGCGTTTGGGTCATCGAAGCCAACAACCTACCAGGCATGACGCCACTCTCCCTGCTTCCGCAAGAAGCCGAAGCAGAAGGCGTCGCCTACCCTGACCTGGTTGAAAGCATCGTCACCGGCAAACTGAAGATTTACGAAGACGGCATGAACAACTAATCCTGCCTGTCCCAAAAGCGCCATCACGAAATCAATCGTGATGGCGCTTTTGTGGCTCTTCGTCAAGTAGAGTTGATAGAGATTTCTATGAGTACCTAGACCTTGATTGGTCTAGGTACTCTATTTTTATACCGCCAGCTTCCGCTTGGACAACCAGAACCACACTCTTTCCAGAAAGATGCGATTGATAAAGTTGCTCCAG
>NZ_RHOK01000047.1 GCF_003946175.1 Lacticaseibacillus suibinensis
GTCAGCAAGGCTGCTGGATTCCAGCTCAACCTCTTTGATCCACCAGAGAAGCAGACGGCTGACCTGGCCCTGGATCAAGTCGTAGACAAGATTCGCAGCAAGTACGGCTACAAGTCACTGGTGCGCGGCTACTCGAAGGAAGCAGGCGGAACCGCAATCGACCGGGCCGGGCTGGTAGGAGGCCATCATGGATAACAAAGACGATCAGCGCATGTATCACATCGTTCACACCATGCAGGAAAATTATGAAAAATACTTCACCAGAAAATATCGCTACCGGTATTGGCTAGTCGTGGTAGATAACCACTTTGAGGACATCTACTCAATCTTCCTCTACACAAAAAAGCAACGAACCAAGCTGCTCCGCAGTTACGAACTAGTCCATTTCAAACGAGATCCAGAAGATTACCGTCACGTCATGAACAACCTACGCGAATGGAGCAATCTTTCAGTAGAGAATCGTGACACGAAGCATTTGATTCATCCAGGAACGGATATTGTGCAGGACACGACCCATGGCCATAGCGCGCGCAACCAGACACGCGCGCCTCAGCGGCCGATTCAAAGCACCCACTAGCAGGAGGAAACTAATATGGCAACTAAGAAACCAATCACACGCAATGCCCACGAAATTTCAGACGAGAAGGATCGCAAGGTAGCCTTAGCCACTGCCCTCAACAAGATCAAGAAGAATTTCGGTGAAGGCGCCGTTATGCGAATGGGTGACAAGTCACTGACTAACATTGACGTATTCTCCACTGGTATCTTATCCCTTGATATTGCTCTAGGCGTTGGCGGCTTTCCGAAAGGCCGGATCATTGAAATATATGGGCCTGAAAGCTCAGGCAAGACGACTATCGCCCTGCAGGCGGTCGCCAGTGTACAAAAAGCTGGAGGCACTGCTGCGTATATCGACGCTGAAAATGCCATGGATCCAAAATATGCTACTGCACTTGGCGTCAACATTGACGAGCTATTGCTGTCCCAGCCAGATACCGGCGAGCAAGGGCTGGAGATTGCGGATGCTCTGATTCAATCTGGAGCCGTGAGCATTCTGGTGGTTGATTCAGTGGCGGCCCTAGTGCCCGAAGCTGAAATTGAAGGGGTGATCGGTGATAGCCACGTTGGCCTTCAGGCCCGTATGATGTCACAGGCACTCCGCAAGCTCACAGCAAGTATCTTTAAGACGCAAACCATCGTGATCTTCATTAACCAGTTGCGTGAGAAGATTGGCGTTCAGTTTGGCAACCCGGAAACCACACCAGGCGGCCGGGCCCTGAAGTTCTATGCTACAATTCGTCTAGACGTGCGACGGGCGCAGCAGGTGAAGGATGGAACCAATGTCATCGGTAACACCACTAAAATCAGAGTAACCAAGAATAAGGTAGCACCGCCGTTCAAAGCAATTGAGACTACAATGTCCTATGGCCATGGAATAAGCCATAACGGAGACATGATTGCACTTGGCGTGGATGATAAGGGCCCGGTTTCAGGAATTATCAAAAAGAGTGGCTCCTGGTATTCATACAACGACGAGCGCCTTGGCCAAGGTGCGGTGAATGCAGAAGCATACCTGGATGCTCACCCCGAGATGAGCAAAGAAATCGAGGCAGCTATCCGAGCAAAGGCTTTTTCAGAATCTCAAAACAGTATGGCAGAACTTAAACCTGAAAGAGAACAACAAGTAGAAGAAAAGGAGGCTTTTGGTGAAGATCGCCTCCTGTAAAATGAAAAGAGACCCCGGGGTCTCTTTTTTTGCTGGATTTCCATCCGGCGACTGACGATTTAAATGTATTTGATTAGAGTAGCAGTCACTAGTGATTTGATTTCATGGCATTATGGTGCTTACAAAGCATGGTTAAGTTGCTCAGTTCAGTACGGCCACCTTTTGACCAGGGCACAACATGGTCACCTTCCATGTCCTTAATATCCCAGAGATAGTCAGTATGCTTGTATTCAGTATCCGTGACGCACGTCGGGCAGTTTGAAGTACCGGCTTTTTTAGCAGCGTTCGTCTGTTCCTGATACCGTGTTCTGCGGTCGTTGGCACTGAATGCCCTGATGTTCAGGAGGCTAACGTCTTTCTCCCCACCCAGTATGAACTCATAGATTGCGGAATGCTTAGTGATGTCGGAATCAGCCAACAATGCCCTGGTTCTATCGGCCACGTAAGCCGGGTTGTAGGCCGTTCTGTGGTATGTACGGTAAAGTTGGCCCCAGTTGAGACCTCTCATGGTACTGTCCACTAATGGGAAGGTAGTTGAAGCCCAGTCAATCACTGTATCAAAATACGCCTTCATCTCGGTAATGCTGCTGTCGGCACGGTGTAGAGACATGTAGTCTTTGATGTGCCCCTGGCTAACCCAGTCAAGCGCGGTCTGAAGGATGGCTTGTCGCTTCACCTCACCTTTGACGTAGACACTCCACTTTTGAACGTTGGCATTTTGTGAGTTGGAGAACACTTCTTTGGCGGCGGTTACGAATGGCCCTGAATAGACCGCGTTGAGTACCTCCTGATCGTTGAGCGGAATACCTGCAATGTTGATGGTTTGGAACCACTCTTTGATTTCGCTTTCCGTACCGTTGCAAATGTACACCAAGAGTTGAGACTCCATGATGGTATCTTGTTGGTCTTGGCTTAGCCCAGAGAAGTAATTCTGGTTGCCGTGGTCGTCAACAATAGCGAACTTGCCGGTTACATAACGACCAATTGACGTAATCCGCTGCTGGCCGTCGAGCACTTCCAGCTTTCCATCGCGAGTCTGGTTGAAGTAAATTAGACCTAGTGGGTAGCCTTTGAGCAAAGAGTGAATGCAAGCCGCATCCTGTCCCTTTTCGGCATAGATATAGTTACGCTGGTATTCGGGCTGGATGGTCAACTGTCCCCCCAGGCCGAAAAGCCCCTTGCCCTCAAATGCGTTGTACTGAAAGCCTTCAACAATCTCGCGAACTGTGTATTGCTCTAATGTTGTCTGCATTATCTTGTACTCCCATCGACACGTTTGATAACAACACGGCCGTATGTCCGGCGGTACTTTTTCGGTCCATCTTTGATGTAGAACTGAGGGCCACCTTTACTATAAACGGCATCATCTTCAACAAAGTTGGTGATAGGTTTGGCAACAGCGTTCGATAGTCCAAGTATCTCAAACTGTTCGGGGCTGTATTTGTCCAAAAATGTTATAGGGACACCCATAGCACCTGCATAGTCTCCAGGAATTGCGTCTGTATAAGGAACTTCGATAGCTGGATAATTAGCGTATGACTGATAGTCGTGACCCATGACCTCTTTGTGCTTGCTAAACATCTTGTTATCAGCCATCGTCATTAAAGATAGAGGTTGGTGGCGCCGCCCGTGGTTGATGTTGGTGAACCAACGTACCCCTTTTACCCTAATATACTTGTTGCCCTTGTCGTCAACCCGCCAGCCTGCGGATTTTAACGGGTAGGTATCTGGTACCTTGAACTCACGGTCCCCAGAGTGAATGGATTCGCCCATCCACAGCACATTCTTCATGATCAAAGGGAAAACCGACTTGTAGGTAATTGCGTTGACGTTACCGATGATTGAGAATAGCCGTTTTTCCGGTTCTATCCACTCCAAGAAATCGCGGAATAATGAAAACGGTGGGTTAGTAATAACAACGTCAGATTCGTCACGGAGCGCCGAGACTTCCGCGCTGCGAAAGTCTCCTGGTGAAAAGCGTGTTTCGCCATCAGGATCAGCGTCGCCTTCCAGGTAGGACAACATCTTGGAAGGTTTTCCGTGGTCTATCTTTACTCGCTCGCTGCGTAGCCGCTCTTGAACATCAGTAATGTTAATTCGTCCGTCTTCATCGAAGTCAGAGACGTCCATGAGCTCAATTTTATAGGCGGTACTTAACTTGCTTGAAGTACCCTCTTTAAGCCCATCGTCATCGCCGAACAGGGAAAGTTCCAGCTGTGTATTTACAATCGGACTTGGATCATAGCTCGTTGCAATCAGCTTCTTCAGTCCGTAGTCATTGAAATGCAAAGCGAAGAATTTGAAGAAGTTACTCTCGAACGGATCGTCTGCTGGCAACAGCACTGTCTTGCCACGGAACACGTTAGCGTCGTACTCGATATAAGCGTTCATCTCTTTCTCAATGTCCGCCAGCTGTGTGTAAAACTCATCTTTCTTGTCGTTTCTCGCCTGTGTCAGTGATCCAGAATTAGCCATTTTGATTGCCTCCGACTATGGTTTTGCTCAGTTGAATTATACCATTGGCTAGCTCAAGCAAGGCCGCCCTTCTTACACAAACAGCTCAACCAGTGCCGCATAGTAACCCGCGGCTTCTTCAGTGCTGGTGAAGGTGGTGATGTTCACCCAGATTACGCGAGTTTCATCTACCGCAATTAGTGCCTCTTCGTTCATCAATTGTGTTGTCTGAGTTGTGCAATCCTTCGATGGGCATGCTATACTGTTAGTGTAGGAAAAACTGGACAAGTTTTTCATCGTGGCGGCCCTATCATCCGCTACAAACCAGCCGGGCGGGCACCTCAATGAGGCGCTCGTTTTTTGTATGCCAGAACGGAAAAACCACCGAGGGTTATCAAGCCTCGATGGCCGTTTGGAACTTTAGGTCTGGACGCTAGTATCGGCGGCGGTGCTTACCGCCACGCGGCTTTGCGTGTTTTCCTGGGTGCGTATATACGTGGTACAAGTACCGCAAAGCAGCACAGATACCAGTTCCAAGCACCGTAGCAGCAGCCGGAGCCGCTACGTGTAGGATAAAGCCGGACAAGTTTGATCACCGCCAGGAGACGCAAGGTGCGGAGCCCCCAGCTCTGATAGTGTAACACGTCGTGCTGGCCTTATGCGTGGAGTCTTCGGAGAACTTTTGGCGTTGACCGTGTCAATTTGAATTGCTGAGCTGTGAGGAAAACGCTGCGTTTAATCAAGGGCAGCGAATGAGGTATACCCACTACATCGTCATTATGGCCGTGTCCCGCCAGGGTATAGCCTGATGAATAATCTTGGATATGGTCAGACTGGAATCAAATCTGTTTCATCAGGGTGTACCTTGAA
>NZ_RHOK01000048.1 GCF_003946175.1 Lacticaseibacillus suibinensis
GTCCTTTGAAAACTGAACAAAGTTTCGTAAATGTGATAGGGCTTTTCGATGTAAATCGAAGAGAATTAAACATGAGCGAAGTCAATTCGCAAACAACAAATCGAGCTATTCAAATAACTCATTATATGAGAGTTTGATCCTGGCTCAGGATGAACGCTGGCGGCGTGCCTAATACATGCAAGTCGAACGAGGTTTTGTTGATCGAGTTCTTCGGAACAACTTCTTTAAAACCGAGTGGCGGACGGGTGAGTAACACGTGGGTAACCTGCCCTTAAGTGGGGGATAACATTTGGAAACAGATGCTAATACCGCATAAACCTTTAGACCACATGGTCTAAAGTTGAAAGATGGCGTAAGCTATCGCTTTTGGATGGACCCGCGGCGTATTAGCTAGTTGGTAAGGTAACGGCTTACCAAGGCGATGATACGTAGCCGAACTGAGAGGTTGATCGGCCACAATGGGACTGAGACACGGCCCATACTCCTACGGGAGGCAGCAGTAGGGAATCTTCCACAATGGACGCAAGTCTGATGGAGCAACGCCGCGTGAGTGAAGAAGGCTTTCGGGTCGTAAAACTCTGTTGTTGGAGAAGAACACGTTTGAGAGTAACTGTTCAGACGTTGACGGTATCCAACCAGAAAGCCACGGCTAACTACGTGCCAGCAGCCGCGGTAATACGTAGGTGGCAAGCGTTATCCGGATTTATTGGGCGTAAAGCGAGCGCAGGCGGTTTTTTAAGTCTGATGTGAAAGCCTTCGGCTTAACCGAAGAAGTGCATCGGAAACTGGGAAACTTGAGTGCAGAAGAGGACAGTGGAACTCCATGTGTAGCGGTGAAATGCGTAGATATATGGAAGAACACCAGTGGCGAAGGCGGCTGTCTGGTCTGTAACTGACGCTGAGGCTCGAAAGCATGGGTAGCGAACAGGATTAGATACCCTGGTAGTCCATGCCGTAAACGATGAATGCTAGGTGTTGGAGGGTTTCCGCCCTTCAGTGCCGCAGCTAACGCATTAAGCATTCCGCCTGGGGAGTACGACCGCAAGGTTGAAACTCAAAGGAATTGACGGGGGCCCGCACAAGCGGTGGAGCATGTGGTTTAATTCGACGCAACGCGAAGAACCTTACCAGGTCTTGACATCCTATGCCAACCTGAGAGATCAGGCGTTCCCTTCGGGGACATAGTGACAGGTGGTGCATGGTTGTCGTCAGCTCGTGTCGTGAGATGTTGGGTTAAGTCCCGCAACGAGCGCAACCCTTATGACTAGTTGCCAGCATTAAGTTGGGCACTCTAGTAAGACTGCCGGTGACAAACCGGAGGAAGGTGGGGACGACGTCAAATCATCATGCCCCTTATGACCTGGGCTACACACGTGCTACAATGGCCGGTACAACGAGTTGCGAACCCGCGAGGGCAAGCTAATCTCTTAAAGCCGGTCTCAGTTCGGACTGCAGGCTGCAACTCGCCTGCACGAAGTCGGAATCGCTAGTAATCGCGGATCAGCATGCCGCGGTGAATACGTTCCCGGGCCTTGTACACACCGCCCGTCACACCATGAGAGTTTGTAACACCCGAAGCCGGTGGGGTAACCTTTCGAGGAGCTAGCCGTCTAAGGTGGGACAGATGATTAGGGTGAAGTCGTAACAAGGTAGCCGTAGGAGAACCTGCGGCTGGATCACCTCCTTTCTAAGGATAGATACGTAAGTATCACGGAAACCTATCACATGAAACTTTGTTTAGTTTTGAGAGGATCACCTCTCAGAGTTTTGCTCTTTGAAAACTGGATATCATTGTTTTAAAGAAATGCCGAGAACACAGCGTATTTGTTAGAGTTTCTAGATAGAAATTCGATCGCTAGACCGATCTTTTAAAAGATCAAGGTCAAGTTACAAAGGGCGCACGGTGGATGCCTTGGCACTAGGAGCCGATGAAGGACGGAACTAATACCGATATGCTTCGGGGAGCTATACGTAAGCTTTGATCCGAAGATTTCCGAATGGGGGAACCCAATCACCTTTAGGTGATTACTGGCATGTGAATACATAGCATGTCAGAGGCACACGCAGGGAACTGAAACATCTAAGTACCTGCAGGAAGAGAAAGCAATTGCGATTCCCATAGTAGCGGCGAGCGAAGTGGGAACAGCCCAAACCAAGAAGCTTGCTTCTTGGGGTTGTAGGACCAGACATTGGAGTTACCAAAGTGGTTGATAGACGAAGTCAGCTGGAAAGCTGCGCGAAACAAGGTGAAAGCCCTGTAGTCGAAATCGACCACCCTCCGTTTGGGATCCTGAGTACGGCGGAACACGTGAAATTCCGTCGGAATCCGGGTGGACCATCACCCAAGGCTAAATACTCCCTAGTGACCGATAGTGAACCAGTACCGTGAGGGAAAGGTGAAAAGCACCCCGGAAGGGGAGTGAAATAGTTCCTGAAACCGTGTGCCTACAATTAGTTGGAGCCCGTTAATGGGTGACAGCGTGCCTTTTGTAGAATGAACCGGCGAGTTACGCTAACATGCGAGGTTAAGGTGAAAAGCCGGAGCCGCAGCGAAAGCGAGTCTGAATAGGGCGACTAAGTATGTTGGTGTAGACCCGAAACCAAGTGACCTACCCATGACCAGGTTGAAGGTGTGGTAAAACACACTGGAGGACCGAACCCGTGTATGTTGAAAAATGCTGGGATGAGTTGTGGGTAGCGGTGAAATTCCAAACGAACTTGGAGATAGCTGGTTCTCTCCGAAATAGCTTTAGGGCTAGCCTCGGAGGATGGATATTGGAGGTAGAGCACTGTTTGGACTAGGGGCCCGTCATGGGTTACTGAATTCAGATAAACTCCGAATACCAATTATCTTACTCCGGGAGTCAGACAGTGAGCGATAAGGTCCATTGTCGAAAGGGGAACAGCCCAGATCACCAGTTAAGGTCCCTAAATTTATGCTAAGTGGAAAAGGATGTGGCGTTGCACAGACAACTAGGATGTTGGCTCAGAAGCAGCCATCATTTAAAGAGTGCGTAATAGCTCACTAGTCGAGTGACCCTGCGCCGAAAATATACCGGGGCTAAGCATAATACCGAAACTGTGGGTGCAACCGTATGGTTGCGCGGTAGGAGAGCGTTCTAATGGCGTTGAAGGTCGATCGTGAGGACGGCTGGAGCGATTAGAAGTGAGAATGCCGGCATGAGTAGCGAAAGATAGGTGAGAATCCTATCCACCGTATGACTAAGGTTTTCTGGGGAAGGCTCGTCCTCCCAGAGTTAGTCGGGACCTAAGGCGAGGCCGAGAGGCGTAGTCGATGGAAAACAGGTTGAGATTCCTGTACTGATTTATTTTGTTTGACCGATGGCGGGACGCAGGAGGTTAAGCCAAGCACCCGGCTGGAAATGGGTGTCCAAGCAACAAGTCTTGACGCGAGTGAAATGCTTACGACTATAAGGACAAGTTGTGATGGGGAGCGAAATTTTAGTAGCGAAGTGGCTGATATCACACTGCCGAGAAAAGCGTCTAGTTAGAAATAAATCACCCGTACCGCAAACCGACACAGGTAGTCGAGGCGAGTAGCCTCAGGTGAGCGAGCGAACTCTCGTTAAGGAACTCGGCAAAATGACCCCGTAACTTCGGAAGAAGGGGTGCTGACCGCAAGGTCAGCCGCAGTGAATAGGCCCAAACAACTGTTTATCAAAAACACAGGTCTCTGCTAAATCGTAAGATGACGTATAGGGGCTGACACCTGCCCGGTGCTGGAAGGTTAAGAGGATGAGTTAGCGTAAGCGAAGCCCAGAATTGAAGCCCCAGTAAACGGCGGCCGTAACTATAACGGTCCTAAGGTAGCGAAATTCCTTGTCGGGTAAGTTCCGACCCGCACGAAAGGTGTAATGATTTGGGCACTGTCTCAACGAGAGACTCGGTGAAATTATAGTACCCGTGAAGATGCGGGTTACCCGCGACAGGACGGAAAGACCCCATGGAGCTTTACTGTAGCTTGATATTGAGTGTTTGTACCGCTTGTACAGGATAGGTAGGAGCCGTAGAGACCGGAACGCTAGTTTCGGAGGAGGCATTGGTGGGATACTACCCTTGCTGTATGAACACTCTAACCCGCGCCACTAAGCGTGGCGGGAGACAGTGTCAGGTGGGCAGTTTGACTGGGGCGGTCGCCTCCTAAAATGTAACGGAGGCGCCCAAAGGTTCCCTCAGAATGGTTGGAAATCATTCGCAGAGTGTAAAGGTATAAGGGAGCTTGACTGCGAGACTGACAAGTCGAGCAGGGACGAAAGTCGGGCTTAGTGATCCGGTGGTTCCGAATGGAAGGGCCATCGCTCAACGGATAAAAGCTACCCTGGGGATAACAGGCTTATCTTCCCCAAGAGTCCACATCGACGGGAAGGTTTGGCACCTCGATGTCGGCTCATCGCATCCTGGGGCTGTAGTCGGTCCCAAGGGTTGGGCTGTTCGCCCATTAAAGCGGTACGCGAGCTGGGTTCAGAACGTCGTGAGACAGTTCGGTCCCTATCCGTCGCGGGCGCAGGAAATTTGAGAGGAGCTGTCCTTAGTACGAGAGGACCGGGATGGACGTTCCGCTGGTGTACCAGTTGTGCCGCCAGGCGCATCGCTGGGTAGCTATGAACGGAAGGGATAAACGCTGAAAGCATCTAAGTGTGAAGCCCCCCTCGAGATGAGATTTCCCATTCCTATATGGAAGTAAGACCCCTGAGAGATGATCAGGTAGATAGGCTGGAAGTGGAAGTGCAGCGATGCATGGAGCGGACCAGTACTAATCGGTCGAGGACTTGACCAA
>NZ_RHOK01000049.1 GCF_003946175.1 Lacticaseibacillus suibinensis
AGATGGTGTGAAGCCTCGCTTTCGTGATGGTTTTCG
The DNA here is from genome assembly GCF_003946175.1 of Lacticaseibacillus suibinensis. Lineage (GTDB taxonomy): Bacteria > Bacillota > Bacilli > Lactobacillales > Lactobacillaceae > Lacticaseibacillus > Lacticaseibacillus suibinensis. The sequence goes on from NZ_RHOK01000049.1 coordinate 37, forward strand.
TTGACTCAACCTTAGCATATAGGCGCACCCAATGGGTGAAACACCAAAGCAGCGCAGTCCCGTGTGAATCGTGGGATTGCGCTGCTTTTTTGAAATTCTATGAATAATCCAGGACAAAATAACCCACCCGAATATCGTTTTTTTTATTTCCTCAATTGTCAAATCAAGCGCAACACTTTTTAACCGATTCTTGTTAGCGGTATAGGTCATGCCATGTTGGGGTAGTAATCACATGGTCGCAGCCAACCTAGTGAACGTCTTGGGCGGTGATTCAACGCTGACTGGACCGCCTGAATTTCCTCCAAGGTCACGCGTTTAAATGACTTGCCTTTAGGGAAGTACTCTCGCAAAAGGCCATTGGCATTCTCGTTTGATCCGCGCTCCCAAGGCGAGTATGGATGGGCAAAGTAGATCTTCGTTCCCGTCACGCTGGCTAACGATGAGAACTCTGAACCGTTGTCAAACGTGATGGAGTCGAACTCCTTGGCACCATAATCATCTATCGTTGCTTGAAGGGCGCGGCGACAGGTTTCCGCGTGATAGTCAGGTAGCTTGACGATAATCTCGGTTCGGGAGTATCGCTCCGTGAGTGTCATTAATGCTGGTTCGCTTTCAACTCGCTTTCCTTTGACCAGATCACCTTCCCAGTGACCGACTCCTAGCCGGCCGTCAACGGCCTTTGGCCGATTCTCAATCGACTCACCAAGGTTGTGCTTATTCATTCGAGCGTGGCGCAATCCCGGTCGTTTGACGCGACGCCTTAATTTGACGGGTAAGTCTAAGTTGGTAAGTGGGAGAAGACCCGCGTCAATGTACCGATAGACCGTTGGGGTTGATGGACACTTCAGGTGTGGGAAGCGCATCTGAAAGTCATGGACAAAACTATCAACGCTGTGAATGCGCGGACGCTGCTTTAACGCTTCGACCAGCTCCTTAAAGAAATAGTCACACCGCTCTAGCAATCCCTTGGCATGACTATTGACTCTGGCCTCTTCGTGCTTGCACTGAGCGGCGTCTGCAAAATACACAGGATGGATTCGGTGGTGTGAATCCATCTGATTAACGACACCTCGTTTTAACTCACGACTAATCGTGCTCTTACTGCGGTTCAGGTCTCCAGCAATTACACTTAGAGTTTTGCCCTGGGCGCACAGCACTTCAATTTTGCCTCGTTCATCGGAAGTGAGTTGGTGATAAGAGCGAGCGGTGGTACTCTGAGAGTGGGTCATGAAGATTCCTGCTTTCTTGTATGGTTTGGACGCTAACAAGAATAGGTCTTCATGACCTTTTTGTGCAAATTGGTCTGCTTTATCAGGTGTTGCACTTCGATTTTAAACCAGGGCGTTTTTTTTATTTGGTGAGTTTGTTCTTTCAAATACGAAACAAAAAGAGCCGATGATTCGTGAATTGTTCCACAATTTCATCGGCTCTGCGTCTTAAGCGTCTGGCTCTTTGATGACAGTTATCTTCAAGTTGTCAACTTTAATCAATCTTTCTTGTCTGCATTTTGGACAATAAAGGGGATAATTCTCCAAAACAGTGTCCTTCCTAATTTTATTACGGGTTTTGCTCCCACAAACAGGACACAATATCCATTCGCATTTCATCATAATTAGTCTCTAATCCTTTCAAATCTCATTTTATATGACTTTTGCAAGCTGTTAAGCTAACTTGTGGAACATATGCCGAACCTTATCTATACGGCTATTCGGGCGGCGGGGTTGGCAAATAAATTTACCAATAGCTGGCTGGTATCCTTTTAACTCTGTCAAGCAGACTCCCTGCCCATTTGTGAAATAAGTTAAATCGTTCCTGTATTCTTGAATACATCTAGCAGGGATTTCTCCTTTCAGAATGACCTCGTCATTCTTTATCTGAGTACTTACAATATCTGCACAATACCTTGGAGCATCATGATACGCCCGTGAGAGATATTCCTGCGGTGCATAAATTTCAAAGTGGAGATATGGCTCTAATAGTTCTGTCCCTGCTTTTTTTAAAGCCTGCTCCAATACGATAGGGGAAAGCAGCCGAAAGTCTGCGGGGGTACTTACAGGACTATAATACAATCCATATTCAAAACAGATTTTACAGTCTGTCACTTTCCATCCATACAGCCCCTGCTCGCAGCCATAAAGAACCCCCTCCATAACCGCATTTTGGAACGATTGATTTAAATATCCAAGTGAAACTCTGCTTTCATACTGCACTCCGCTTCCAATAGGGAGCGGCTCTATGGACAACCCGACAGAAGCCCAGAAAGGATTTGGCGGGACTTCTATGTGGATGGTATATTCTGCTTTTCTAAGCGGTCTTTCCATATATATAACAGTAGGCTCTTTTATTTCTGCCTCCACATGATATTTTTCCTCAAGGATGGCACAAATGACTTCCATCTGCACATTCCCCAAAAAAGAAAGTATAATCTCATGCGTTGTAGTATCCACATAATATTTTAAAAGAGGGTCGCCATCTGAAATTTCTGTAAGTGCCCCAAGCAATATTTCCCGCTGTTCAGGTTTCTTTACTGCAATCGTTGTTTGGAGCATAGGGAGAGGATTTTCAATAAATTTTCTCTGCGGCAACAGCATTTCGTTCCCCAAAATACTGTTTAGCTGCAAAACATCATTTGGTAAAATTACAATATCACCAGAGCAGGCTGTATCGGATGGATATAATTCACCGTTTGTCGGAACACACATCTCTGTGATTTTTATTTTCTCTTTTTCAGATATTCTAATAACATCCCTCAAATGCAATGTTCCGCTATATATACGCACATAAACAAAACGCCGCCTTTTCTCTGAATATTCAATCTTAAAAACCTGCCCGCATAATTCAGATTGACCTTCAGGCGTTGATGAATAAAATTTACTGGCAATCACTTCTATAAGCTGCCGAATCCCCAGATTGTTTTTAGCGCTTCCGTGATAAACGGGAAATAACGTTCCGTTTTGGAATCTCCTGTTTTCTTCCTGTTCCAGTTCTGACATTTTAAACGGTTTCCCTGACATATATTTCTCTAATAGTTCATCGTTTCCCATAATTACCGCATCCCACTGTTCCATATCGTCATTGTCCGTTACATTTATATGGGGATGCTGCCCAACCTTTTGCTTCACTATAATTTCCGAAGAAAGCTTTGCTTTCATTTCCCGATATACCATTGGCAAATCAATCCCCTCTTGGTCAATTTTATTGATGAAAAAGATTGTCGGAATCTTCATTGTCTGTAGTGCATGAAACAGTATACGGGTCTGTGCCTGTATGCCATCCTTTGCAGAAACTAATAATACTGCTCCGTCTAAAACGGATAAAGAACGGTATACTTCCGCCAAAAAATCCATATGGCCTGGCGTATCTATAATGTTGACTTTTACATCCTCCCACTGAAAAGATGTCACTGCTGTCTGGATAGTGATTCCCCTTTGACGCTCCAAATTCATTGTATCTGTCCTTGTTGTGCCTTCATCTACGCTCCCTAGTTCTGCAATTGCACCACTGGTATATAATAAACTTTCCGTTAATGTTGTCTTTCCTGCGTCAACGTGACCCAGAATGCCTAAGTTAATTATTTTCATGTGATTTTCCTCCTATCAACACCCAAAAAAGGGCATAAAAATACCCAGTGATAAATACTCCTATCACTGGGTAAATAACTCCAATAGCCCCAAAACACTTATATGTTTTCGGGCATATAAAATTACATGATAAAAGTATTCTTAAACTGGGTACAAAAAACTAAGCCCCATATTAAAAGTGAAACGGGACTGCTACTTTTTGTTCCCACTATCAAATTGACAGTTTATTTAAGAATACCTTGCCGCATATTTATTAACTCCTTGTATAAAACTGAATCTAATTATATTCCTTAACCCTTTATTTGTCAAGCTGACAAACTAAAGCAGAAAAAGCGGCAGGATTTCCCCCTGCCACTAATCATCTGTTTATGCAAAAATAATTTCCTTTTCCACAATCTCCCTCGCACAAGCCCTTATGTTATTGAGGCATCCTGTCCATTCTAAGGCGTTTTCTGCCTTTAGCTGTTCCGTTATGCCCTGTGCCTGTTTCATACCCTCTATGAGCCTTTCAAAGCGTTCCTGTGCCTGTCTGTTGATGTCGGCAAGGTAGGCGTTTAGCCTGCCGCTTGTAAGAAGATTGGTGTATGTAACTTTACGGTACTGTTTTAGATAATCTAAATGCCGTTGCCCCCAGATGCCTATTGCCTGTTCTTCTTCGGCGGGTACAGTTAAGCACGGTATCAAATAATCCCCTTGCCTTTCGTATTTGCCGCCCAGTTCCTCAAATAATGATTTTGCCATTGTCTGTTACCTCCACATTCTTTTTTATTTTGAATGTCCGCAAAATCCGTCCTACATCCATAGGCCATATAGTGAGCGTTGAAGGCGGACCGTTCTTGATTACCGAAAGTATCACAATGCGTTGAGTCTATATCCAGCACGAAGCGGGATTGACCACTAAGACGGAAAGCCAAGGCGGCTACTTGCCAGATAAGCTTCCGAAAG
>NZ_RHOK01000005.1 GCF_003946175.1 Lacticaseibacillus suibinensis
AAAAGCCCTATCACATTTACGAAACTTTGTTCAGTTTTCAAAGGACCACTGTGTCCAAAAGACAACTTTAACAGTATATCTTATGGCTTTTTGCTTGTCAAATTAAAATGTCATGAAATGAATAATTATTCGTCTTCCAAGCATTTGGCGGCGAAGCGCAATGCGCTTGCCGTTTTGACAACAACAAGTATCTTACCAGCCAACAGCCCCTAGCGTCAACACTTAATTCAACATTCACCAAAAAAACAGAATAAGCGAAAATTTGACCACTAAGAGCGCAAAGAATGATTATTCATCTTACCTATTTCCGAACGAAAATGAATAATCAAAATTCAATGTACGAAAAAAGCACACGACTAGTCGTCTGTGTGCTTTTCCATCAGGCCAAGGTACTCACTGACCCAGCCATCGAGGCGTTCGGCAATCGGGGTAAAACCTAAATGCAGCTTACGGTTCGTCCAATAGTGCTTGCGATGCCGGTAAGTGGTCATCGCCGGTGCCGGCTGCAACGCCCGCACGGACAAACTAATTTTGCCCGAAAACTCATCAATATCCAAAATGACCACCTGCACCTGCTGACCGACCTTGAACAAATCCGTCAGTGCTTTCACGAAACCGTGTTGACACTCGGAAATGTGAATCAGGCCTTGGTGGCGATCATCAAGCAGAACAAAAACGCCGTAGGGCTGAATGCCAGTGACCTTGCCGGTGACGATATCACCGATTCGATAGTTCATTGCGCCACTTCATTTCTATGATGTGAGTCTGCTTACCTATTCAGTATAACGAATGCTCAGCCGTGACTCAAACTAGGCAATCGTGATGTGCTCGATGGTAATTGGGGTGTCGGGTTTGTCAGCACTGGTTTTAACCCGGCTAATGGCTTCAACCACATCCATCCCAGCCATGACCTGCCCGAACACTGTGTGCCGGCCGTCAAGCCATGGGGTGCCGCCTTGCTGATAGGCATCGACCACGGCCTGCGGATAACCGGCGCCAGGCAATTGCTGTGCCATCTGCGGATTGAGGTGTTCGTTGGACACGATGAAAAATTGGCTACCATTTGTGTTAGGCCCAGCATTGGCCATGGACAGCGCGCCTTTAAGATTAAACACCGAGGCACTGAATTCATCTTCAAAGGCTTGGCCCCAAATGCTTTCACCACCAGCACCGGTGCCTGTAGGATCGCCGCCTTGAATCATAAAGTCGGGAATCACCCGGTGAAAGGTGATGCCATCGTAGTAACCCTGCTTGGCCAGGGTCGTGAAGTTTTCCACGGCTTTCGGGGCTTGCTCTGGGAACAAAGCAAAGGTGATGTCACCCATGGACGTGGCCATAACGGCTTTGGGGCCGTTGAAAGTATCAAGTTCGAGTTGTGGGTACATAGTTTCCTCCTATTAAGCAATCTTATTCTGGAGCATTATACCATAATCGCGCTTCGGCTAAGCGTGAAACTGGAGCGACCTGGTCGTGGTTGCCAAGCCTAAAATATGGTACGGTTAAGCAGATAGTTCATAGAGGAAACGAGGAATCCAAATGGCAACACACACTTATGAAATCACTGTGATTGGCGGCGGGCCTGTCGGCATGTTCGCCGCCTTTTACGCCGGGCTGCATGCCGCTGACGTGGCCTTGGTCGAAAGTCTCAGCGACTTAGGCGGCCAGACCGGGAATTTGTATCCGGCCAAGGTGCTGTATGACATTGGGGGCTTTCCTGGCATTAGCGGCCAGCAGCTGGTCGAGCAATTGCAAACGCAAGTCACCCACTTCAAGCCCACCATCAAAACTGCCACTACCGTCACCGCAATCAACCGGCTTGATGATGGTACCTATCAGCTCGACACCACGCAAGGGCCAATTTTGACCAAAACGGTGATTATTGCGACTGGTGGCGGGGCCTTTACACCGCGCCGCCTGGCCGTCGATTACGATCCCGCCTTGGATGACAAAAACGTCTTCTACTTCGTGCGGGACCTTGCGACCTTCGATGGCGACACCGTGGCCATTGCCGGCGGCGGCGATTCCGCCATCGACTGGGCCTTGGCCATTGCGCCGCGCGCCAAGCAGGTCAATCTGATTCATCGCCGTGATCAATTTCGCGCCTTAGAATCAAGCGTGGCTGAATTAAAAGCCAGCCCCGTCCAGCTGCACACCCCATTTTTGATTGAATCCGTGCAGGCAGCTGGTCACCAAATCGACGTCACGTTAAAGCAGGTACGCGGAGATGCCAAGCGCCAGCTACGCGTCGACAAACTATTGGTCAATTACGGCTTCATGAGTGAAAACAAGCAACTGCGCAGTTGGGGCGTGGAGCTCGACCGCAATGCCATTAAAGTGGCCTCGACCATGGCCACCAGTCGCCAAGGTATTTATGCCATTGGCGATGTGGCCAGCTATCCTGGCAAACTCAAATTAATCGCCAGCGGCTTTGGCGAAGCCCCGATTGCCGTCAACGAAGCCTTGAGCTTCTTGTATCCAGAACGCCGCCAAGCCCTGCACAGCTCACAGCTTTATCATTAACCAAAGGAAGCGATTCAAATGGCAGATCAACAAAGTATCACCAACGAAGAAAAACTCTATGAACACACCATTGCCTTACTCCATGAACGCGGGGTGGAACCAAAAGATATTGGTGAGCTCGTCATGTTCCTGCAGGAAAAATTCATCCCTGATCTGACCTTACCAGATGCCATCGAAAATGTGATGATCGTCCTGCGCAAGCGGGAAGTCCAAAATGCGGTCATGACCGGCGTGCAGCTCGACAAACTGGCCGAAGCCGGCAAACTCGACCAGCCGCTGCAGCACATCATCGAAGAAGATGAAGGGCTGTATGGGGTCGACGAAATTTTGGCCTTCTCGGTGGTGAATGTTTACGGTTCGATTGGCTTTACCAATTATGGCTACATTGACCGGGTCAAGCCCGGCATTTTGGCCGTCTTGAACGCGCATGAACCTGGTATTATCCACACTTTTTTGGACGATATTGTCGGCGCGATTGCGGCTGCTGCCGCTAGCCGGTTGGCCCATTCGCATCCTGAATTGGAAGACGATAATTATTAAACTTATCCAAAGGCCACGCCTGCCTTGCGCCAGAGCCGGTATAATGAAGCGCAGCAAGATACTGTGCGCCAGCGCCACCTGGAGCCAAACTAAATTCGGAGGAGTAGCATGACCCAACTGATCGACTTTATCCTACACATCGACACCCACTTGGTGACCATTGTTTCCAGCTTTGGGAACTGGACTTACCTCATTTTGTTTTTGATGGTGTTCATCGAAACCGGGCTGGTAGTGTTTCCCTTCCTGCCTGGTGACTCGTTGCTCTTTGCGGCTTGCGCGCTGGCTGCGAACGAAGCCTATGGGCTGAACATTTGGGTGCTGTTCGGCGTGTTCTTCGCCGCGGCCGTGATTGGTGACACTGTCAACTATGAAATCGGCCGGCATTTGGGTTTGGTGGCTTCTAACAGCTCTCTATTCGGGCGCCTGATCAATCGCGATAAATTGAAATCAGCCGAAAACTTCTTTAATCGCCATGGTGGTAAAACCATCGCCATCGCCCGCTTTATGCCGCTGGTGCGGACCTTCGCCCCGTTTGTGGCCGGTGGCTCCAACATGCACTATCCCAAATTCATCCACTACAACTTGATTGGCGGCTTTTTGTGGGTAACCCTGTGCTGCGTCGCCGGGTTCTTCTTCGGTAATCAGCCTTTCGTCAAGGAACACTTCTCGGTGGTGGTGCTTGGCATCATTGCGATTTCTCTAATTCCGGTGCTGATCACAGCGCTCCGCGGCCGCAACAAAACCGCCGCTTAAACCAGCCCAATAGGCAAAAAACGTGCTCGTCACAACTGACGAACACGTTTTTTATTGGCCTTGAAGCTTGGCATCCCGCCGGCCACTCACCAGCCCCCAGACCATCACGGCTTCGAACAGCAGCAAGGCCAAAGCAAAGCAAGCAGCGAAAAAGTTTTCCGGCAGGACGTTGATAATGGGATCCACGCTGGGATCGAACAACCAATCATTATTGCGAAACAACAGCTTGTGAAAACTGATAAACACCGCGTCAAAGTTCACGGCCATCAAAGCGCCCAGCACTAACGGCACCAGCGCCCCAATTTGAAACGGTCGAATTAACAAGTAACGGTGGTGCGTCTGCCGCAGCTGGCGCAACCAGTGCCACGCCGGCCACACCGTCACCCAAAACACCACAATTGCCAGGACAAACAGTTTTTTGACATCGGCAAAATGCTGGGCGCCGCTGGCCGACCAGCGAAAATCCGGGAGGCCAAATGCGACGCCAGGCACCTGCAGGTAAGTCAGCAGGTGCACATAATTGTGATAAAGACGGCCGCTACTCAGCCCCGCCACCGCTGGCAAATCCTCGAGGTGCATGAACACCGGATACAACGCGTAAGTCAGCAAAATCGTGCCCCACACCACCGCACTGATGATGAAAAGCCACAGGCAGACCTGCTGCCCCAGCCGCTTCATCTTAAACCTCCCAGTCCGCCAGACTGGCGACTTCATGCGTGGGTTTAACCGCTTGCTTAGCAACATCGGCTCGGGTGGAGATCCCGGTATACACCAGCAAGGTGTCGATACCGGCATTAATACCGGCCTTGATGTCGGTATTGTAATTATCGCCAACCATCACCACCTGCTCCTTGGTCAGGCCCATTTTATGCAAGGCTTGGGTCATGATGATCGACTCGGGCTTGCCAATGTAAAAGGCTTTGCGTTGGGTGCTTCGCTCCACCAACGCAATCACCGAACCGGCGCCAGGCACATGGCCGCGTTCGTTCGGGAGATTGGTGTCAGCGTTGGTGCCGATGAACATGCCGCCGCGCTGAATGGCTAACGTGGCCAGCTCGAATTTATGATACGTGACATCATAATCCAGCCCCACCACCACGTAGTCAGGGTCATATTCGTTAAAGCGCAGCCCCACATCCAGTAAAGCCTGCTTCAAGCCGAGCTCCCCAATCACGTAGACGGACTTGCCGCGTGCATCCCCGCCGTTTTGCTGCTGAATCCAGCTCGCCGTCGCCAAGGAAGGCGTGTAAACCTGCGCCGGGTCGGCGTGAATGTCATGGTTTTCGGCCAAATTGCGGCACACATCAGCCGGCGACTTGGTGGTATTATTCGTCAAAAACAAAAACGGGATGTGCTTGGCCTGGAGGCGCTCCACGAAAGCCTTCGCTTCTGGAATCCGCTCCTTACCGCGATACATCGTCCCGTCTAAATCAATCATATAACCTTGATATGTCAAAAATCTTCTCCTGTTTCTCAATCAGATTCGCGCGTTTTAATGGTGAAGTGGCGTTTGCGCGGTTTGCCCTTAGCCACGGTTTCAGCGCGGCCAAGGACGGGCTGGGCTTTCACGGCTTTTTCCTCATAAGGGGCCGCCTTGCGATGATGACTCTTGCCGCCGCGGCGCCGCTTGGGTTTAACCGCCGGCGCATCGAGGCGTTGCAAGACGAAAAAGGCGCAGCCAAAATTGCAGTACTCATAAAGATAGTCTTCCAGCGTGCCGATCAACTGATCCTTGCTGGCGCGGCGGTTGTCATCGCGATAAAATCCCCGCAAGCGCAATTGCTCATAGCCCCAATCGCCGACGATGTAGTCATATTTTTCCAGCACATCCATATAGCGCTCGGCAAACTTGGCCTTATCAAAGCCCGCTTTATGGTCCTTCACCAACTGATAGCGCCGGCCATCGATCGTGATCAAATCAGGGGCAACCTGACTGATTTGCGCCATGGGGATTATCGGCTGACGCACCGGCCGCTCTTTCAAGGTCCGTTCAGACATTCTGCCACCTCCTTCGACCTACAATAGCTTCTAGTATAGCACAGGCGCTTGTGTCCACCTAGCGCAGCAAAGTCGCCATGCGCAAGGTCATCAGCGGATCAATGCCACTCAGCTGGTAGTAGGCACTGTTTTCGCGCCAGGCCACCGTGTTCACCCGGTCACTGCTTTTGGCCACATGCAGGACCACCGCCCCATGCGTGGCTGGAATCGGTAGGCTGGCTTGAGCTAAAAAGCTCACGGCTTGCTTAGCTAGCGCAACGGGATCTTCCTGATTCTGATTGACACCGCTGGCCACCAAGGACCAGCGGCCTTCGTGCCAAGTCACATAGGTCGACCCGGCTGCGCCTTCCTTCGTGCCGGTCAAGCCATCCCCCAGTGCAACAGTCGGCAACCCCGCCTGTAGGGCCTGGTAATTGATAGCGGCATCCGCTGCTTTGGCCGCTGCAGTCGATTCTGGCGTGGTTTTGGTCAAAACATATGAGGCATTTGCCCGCGGCAGCGCGCTCGCCTGAAAAGCGGCGGCGCCAAAACTGAAATACAACTTGTAGCTGGCCGCCGTGCCTTCCGCGGCGACGTTCAGGGCTTGCCCATTGGTGGCAGGATCCTGCTGCGGAAATTTAGCCCCGGGAATTTGCTTGCGCAAAGCGCTTTGCAGCGTCGCCAGATGCGTCTGCGCCGGCGCGGTGGTTGAACTTGAGGCCTGACTGCTACTTTGACTGGACTTGGCTTTGGCCTTGGCTTTTTGACTGCTAGTCTGACTCGACTTGGCACTGCTTGAGGATGGCTTGGATGCTTGCTTCTGGCCGCAACCACCCAACACGATGACGGCCAGCACGGCCAGTCCTAACCATTGCTTTTTCATTTTGACCACTCCTTTTGCCTAGATTATACGAAAAACAAGTTGAAAAAGAAAACGCTTACTCGGAGCAGCAAAAAAGAAGCGGCTCCCCTGCCGCTACCGATCATGCTTCCCCTTGTTCCAGTTGCACCAGCTGCGCATGGAGCGCTGGCTGGACCGCCTCTGGTAAGAAAACGGCCAACTGGGGCCAAAAACTGTAAGTGACATACGCCGCCGTAAAATCCCCTTGTTGCAGCTTGCGAAAACCCAGCGTGACTAGCGCGTTGATTTGCCCTGCTGCTTTGGGGTCAGCTGCGGCCAACAGTGCTTGCCGCAGCGCCTGGAGCTCTGTTTTGACTTGTTTTTCCAATCCCCCACCCCGCTTTGCTTAACAGTTTACCGGGGTTTAGATTAAAAATCAATGTGAACATTCTAATTCTGACCCTGTTTTTGCAAATAAGCTTTCTTGGCAGCCGCCAGTTCATGCACCTCGGCCGCAGACAATGGGCTGCCCCAAGGCAAGGCCTGGATGCTCGGCACCAGGCGGCGTTCTGGGGCATCCACCCCGACGTTGATGTTTTCGGCAATCGGCACCATGCTGTTGTGGATATGGCCATGCAAATTCAGGGTCTGCTGGGTGATGCCCAACAGCAGCGGGTAATGGGTCATGATGAACTGAGTGTGATCATCTTTGATGATGGTGCCCACGTCATGAAAGAGGAACTTGGGCTGGCCATGCCAGCCGGGATCTTGGCGGCGAAGAAACTTGAAGCGGGCCTGATAGTCATGATTGCCTTTGATGAAGACAATTTGGCCATGCAGCTGCGTCAGCACCGCCAGGACCGCCTGCTCGGTAGGCATCGCCTCTGGGTTCATGGCAATGTCGCCCAGATGATAGACCCGGTCATTCTCGTCGTCGACGCGCGCATTCCAGGCGCTGATCATGGCGTTGTTCATCGCCGCTACCGAATCAAACAGCCGCGGCGCAAAATCATTGGGGCCAAGCAGGTCCGCATGGAAAAAATGAGTATCTGAAATAAAGTAATTCACGAACGGCCTCCCTGCCGCCGCTGCACGATCCACATGGTAAAAGGCACCGTCAGCGTCACGGCAATCATCGAAAACAAGACTTCAATCAGTTCCCGGGCAAAAATCTGATTGTTCAGCACCTGCCAGAACGGGTAGCGCAGCTGCGTGAACCACAGAAATAGCCCGGCAAAGCCACGGAAAAAGCCAAAGAACAAGGTGTTCAGCGCTGTGCCAATGATTTCGGCGGCCATTTGCGTGAGTCCCGCTTCAGAAGCGGCCGCACCTAACGTCTTCATCCCTGCGGCCACCGCCACTGCCGCTTCAGCAATGGCGCCGAGGGTCGAAAACAGCGCTGTGGCGATTAAGATGTGCGGAAAGCTAACTCCAATCAACAAGTTGTAACCCTCCAGCGCCTCAGAATCTTCGGTGCCGAAACCGGCCACATGCGCATACCGCACACCGATGCCAATCACCAGTAGCATGCCAAGCATCACCAGGAGCGACGCCACAAAAGCAGTTTGGGCCACATCGCCATCTCGAGTCGACAGGAAAATCGTGGTGGCCAGCACCACCAAGCCCAGCACGGCTGCCACGCCGATGGCATTAAACCCGCCAGCCATCAAAATCACGGCCAGCATCATCAACAAGAAATTAATCATCACCGCGAGAAAATTACTGAACCCTTGCTTGCCGCCGACTGCCACCATCAACACCAGCAAAGCCAGGAGGAGCGCTTCAAACGTATTCATGCTTGCACCTTCTTTGGCCAGGCCGCCAGGAGGCTGGTTAATGGCACCGCCAGCACAATCCCAAACGCCGAAATCAGCGCCTGGGCAAAGCCCAGGCCCATCACCCAGATAAAGGTTTGCGAAATGGCATTGTCATTGCGCAACCACAAAATGCTTTCGGTGAAGGTATCGGCCATAAAAATCATGAACAGCACCGCAATCAGTGGGCCCATGACATTGCGGCCAATCGCCATGCCAGCCTGAAACCGCTGCTTGAAGCCGGCTGGCAGCTGCATCACCGCCACGGCGATGTCGTTGCTTTCATCCAGCACCGCCCCCAGCGAGCCAATCATGATCTGCACAAAAAACAACAGCTGCGGCACTTGGGTCACATATGCCACCGCCTCGATGTGTAAATCCCGGTAGCCCGTCGCCGCAAACAAGCCGTAACCTAGCGCCAACGCTAACGCTGTCGCCCCTAAAGTGGCCACTGCAATCACGGCAGCTTGGCGCTTGATCCCGGCAATAAACACCGTGGTCACCACAGTAAACAACACCGCCATCAGGCTAAACAAGACATAAGCCAGTTTTTGATTGCTGGTGGTTTCCACATGCAAGGTCACCAGCAGCAATACCACATTGGCCAAAATACTGCCAAAAGTCAGCCAGACCCGTTTTTTCATCACCAGGGCCATGAGACAAATCGTGGCGGCCAGTAGGCCCAACACTGCGCCATCTCTTTTTTCATCTTTGAGCTGATAGCGGCCTGCTTGCCGTTCGACAAACACTTGGTCACCGCGGCGCAGCGGGGTATCCAGCGCCCCTGAGCCGGAATACATATTACTCAAGGTGATGACTTGCCCGCGCCGCGCGGTGTTCAGGAACTTGGCCTGCACTTGCTGGCGATGGGTGACGTCATGATTATCAAAGTTATCCACTTGCTTTTGGGCTTTGCCAGTGTGGACGGCTGTGACCTGCACAATCGGCTGGTGGTATAACGGGGCATCCAGCCGCGTGAGCCCCAAAACCACGAAAAAACTAAGCACTGGCAACAGCCAGCGCCAGGGTTTAGCCAATATGGTTTTGGCGTAAGATTTCATCATACGCTTGTTTCACCGGTCCTTCTGGCTTCGCCCATTCTTCCCACTGGTCCAGGTCGAACGGGGGGAATTCGTAGTGCTCATTGACGTATTGTTCATACACCTTCACCGCGTTGGAGTGCGGGATATTGAGCTGCAAAATGCGGACGCGCTTGATCAGACCTTTGATCGCCGCTTTTTCCGCGCGCCCATTCATCATGATATTGCCAAGCTCAATGTAGCGGCGGCCATCATTTAATGTGATTTCTTGGAGTAAATCAAAAGTTTCATATTTTTGCGCCATAATAATCTCCTTTACTGATACAGCGAGATCCTGATGCACCGGCAGTCGGTGTGGTTTTTCATCCCGGTTTTTTTGTGCTAAGGTTTTGGTAGCGGTCGCACTGCGGCCAACGAATGAAAGGAGCGCCTCATGCCGAAACGGTTATGGATTGGCGCCTTGATTGGATTGTATTTGCTGACTGCCGGCTTTACCGTCGTGGGTCATCGCGGTGATCCAATCGATGCGCCGGAAGAAACATTTCAAAGCGATGATGCCGCATTTGCCCGCGGCAGTGATTATGTGGAATTGGATGTCCATGAAAGCCAAGATGGCGTGTTGGTCATTCAACACGATGATAACATTCAACGCATGACCGGTCACAATGCCATTATCGCCCAGACGCCTTATGCCGTTTTGCATGGTTATCATACCAAAAATGGCGAACCGGTTCACAGTCTGCAGGAACTCTTCGCGCATTACCAAAGCGGCCAGCAAAAGTTTCTGATTGAAACTAAAATCGTCAAAGGCGAGCCCCATCCAGACCTGGAAAAGAAAATTGCCGCCCTTGTGACCCAGTATGGCATGCAAAACCGGGTCATGTTTCATTCTTTTTCCTTAAGTAGTCTCAAGCGCCTGCAAAAACTGCTGCCCAACTGTCCGCGCCTGTTCATTGTCGGCTCGTTAAAACGCATCAACTACAGCGTCTTTCAGTGGGTCAACGGTATCGACGTTTCCACCGATCTGCTGACCAAGCCGCTGGTCAGCTCGCTGCATGCCATTGGCCAAAAAGTGTTCGCCTGGGATGAAATGACCGAGACACCGGCCAAGTGGCAATGGCTGGTGAACTTGAATATCGATGGCGTGGTCACCAACTACCCGGCCATTGCCCATCAATACGCCACCTTGAAAGCGGAAGCCACCATGGTGAACCGCAGCGGCCTCGCCAGCAACTCTTCCCTGGCCAGTTTACCCATCTATCAAAATCCGTACACCCCAACCCCCACGCAGCGCACGATTGCCCCAGCGGCGACCTTCGACGTGATTAAGGAAGTCAAAAGTGGCGGCCAAACCTTCTATCAACTCTCGCAAAATCAATTTGTTGCGGCCTTGACCGTTAACTTTGCGCCGACGGCTGGCTGGGCTAATCAACTCCTTGGCCAAACCGCCTGGATTCACCACGAAGGTTTAGGCGCGGCGCTGCATCCCCTGCCCCAAACGAGTAGCGGCCAATGTGCCTTGGTGGCCAACAATACGCCAGTCACCATTGATGCTGTGCATCTCACCGGCGGCACGCCTTGGCTGCATGTGGCCCAAGGCTGGCTCAAGGCCAGTGCCTTGCAGCTGCGCCTGACCTCAACCCTTGATGCGCCTGCCATGCCGCACCTGCAAGTGGCCTTGCGCCTGACCCCAAATTCAAGCCTGCTGATTCCGACCAGCCTTGGCGCGTAAAAAGTAGGCATTTCTAATCGTTTTCACTAGTTGTCTTTTATGGCAATATGATATGGTTTAATTAATCAACTAAAGAAAGCAGGGATGACCATGACCAATTGGCAAGCTGAAGCAGAAAAGATCCGTCCTCAACTCCTTGAAGATTTGACCACCCTTTTGAAAATCGACTCACAGCGCGACGTCGCCCACAAAACCGACGCCGCCCCGCTTGGCCCTGGCCCCGCCAAGGCGCTGAACACCATGCTCGCCATGGCGGAACGCGATGGTTTTAACACCTTGAACGTCGACAATGTGGCCGGCCGCATCGAATTGGGCCAAGGCGACGAGATCTTTGGCTTATTTGGCCACATGGATGTCGTCCCGGCCGGCCCAGGCTGGGACACCGATCCCTTTGATCCCGTCATTAAAGATGGCAAGCTTTACGCCCGCGGGTCCTCTGATGATAAAGGGCCAAGCATCGCGGCTTACTATGCGTTGAAGCTGGTGCGCGATTTGAAGTGCCCGATCAACAAGAAGATTCACTTCATCATCGGCACCGACGAAGAGTCTGATTGGGTCGGCATCCATCGTTACCTAGAAACCGAACCCGCTCCTGACTTTGGCTTCTCACCGGATGCGGAATTCCCAATCATCAATGGGGAAAAAGGCATTGCCACTTTTGCCATTGATTTCAAGCCGCAGCCAACCACCGGCGACCTGCAGCTGACCTCATTTAGCGCAGGCTTGCGGGTGAACATGGTGCCGCAAAGCGCCACCGCCACTTTGGCAGGGAAGATCCCAACGAGCTTGGACTCGCTACTGGCAGCTGCCAACCAGCAAAAAGGCATTCACGTTGAAACCAGTCCGGCGGCCAATGGCATCACCTTAACCATGACGGGGAAAGGCGCGCATGCCCAGGAACCAAGCGACGGCATCAACGCCGCCACCTTCCTAGCGACCTTGCTCAATCAATTGCCACTGGATCCAGCCGGCAAGCAATATGTCAGTGCAATTGCCGCCCACATGCATGAAGACTCGCGCGGCCACCTGCTGGGCATTAACCACAAAGATGCCGTCATGGGTGAATTAACCGCCAGCCCGGATTTGTTAACCTACGAACCAGCAGGCAAGCAGCAGGTCTTGCTGAACGTGCGGTACCCGCAAGGCACCGATCCAGACACCATCATTGCCGGCATTACCACTGCTTTAGGGGCGGACACCGTGACGGTCACAGTGAACGGCCATGCCCAGGCGCCGCATTACGTGGCCGGCGACGACCCGCTGGTGAAAACCCTGCTGCAAGTGTATCAAGATCACACTGGCCAACCCGGCTTTGAACAAGTGATTGGCGGCGGGACTTATGGCCGTATCATCGCCCGCGGCGTGGCGTTCGGCGCCTTGATGCCAGATGCGGAAAACGTGATGCATCAAGCCAACGAATACATGGCTGTCGATAGCATTATCCAGGCGGTCGCCATTTACGCCGATGCCATCAGTCGCTTAGCGCAATAACGAAACTAAAACCGCGGGTGAGCCGCGGTTTTTCTGTGAGGAGAAAGCATGTCCGTCATTAATGCCATCAAAGCGCAACTGCCGCCTGCCTTGGCGACAATGGCCATCGAACACTTCACGACCCTGGACTCGACGATGCTGGCAGCAGAGCGCCAAATGCAAAGTGGTCGCCGCGCCCCGTTTTTGCTGCTGGCTGATCAACAAACGGCTGGCATTGGCCGACGCGGCCATCATTTTGATTCGCCACCGGTTGCGGGTTTGTATTTCACCTATGCCATGCCCGCGCCGACTGCCACCGCACTGCTGACGCCGGCTGCTGGCGTCGCCTTGCAGCAAGCCGTCAGCCAAGTGGTCCAGGTCACCGCCACGATTAAATGGGTCAATGATCTGCTGGTGAACGACCGCAAAGTCGCCGGCATCATGGCGACCTTTGTCCCTGACCCGCAGCCCACGGTGCTGATCGGGGTCGGTGTTAACCTCACCCCGAGCGCCGAGCGGCACGAAACCAAACTCGGGCTGCCCATCGGTGCGCTGCTGACTGCTGCGCCGGCGACTGACCTGCGGCCGACCCTGCTGGCCCAGTGGCTCATTCATTTCACCCAGCTGCTGCAAAGGCCAACTCAAATCATGCCGGCTTACCGGCAGCATGCCGCTTGGCTGGGCCGCAGCGTGACCCTCACCGGCGCCGGCGACAACCGACGTGGCATCGTTCAGGGCTTCACTGATGATGGGGCGCTGCAGCTTCTGACGTCGGAGGGGCTGATCACCACCACCACCGGCAGCATCCGGCTGGTTTAAGCACAAACGAAAGGCGAGTGGCCACTACGGCCACTCGCCTTTCGTTTGCACTATTCAGCGGCGATTTTCGTCAGATCACTAAATTCGCTCATTTGGTAAACCGGTAATACCGTGGTGCGATTGGGTTTGAAATGCGGGTTGAACCATACCGAATCGATTTTGGCATTGCGGCCGCCTTGGATATCAGAGGTCAGCGAATCACCGACAATCAAGGTCGTGGCCGCGTCAAACTTGGGAATATGTTTGGCCACATAGTCAAAGAAGGCCATGGTTGGCTTGGGGGCCCCGATAGCATCCGAAACAAAAATGTCGGCGAAGGCATCAATCAGCCCGGCTTTGGCCAGGCGCTGGCGTTGCACTTCAATCACGCCGTTGGACACCACATACAGCCGGTAATCACTGAGGGCCTCAAGCGTTTCCGCCACATGCGGAAGCACAATCGCCTGTTGATCAAGCATTTTATGATAATGCTTCTCCGCCGCCAGCCCATCAGCCTCAATGGCAAACTCTTTGAACAATTGGGTGAACCGGCGGGCAAAAATCTGCTGGCGCGGAATGCGGCCGGCTTCAAAATCCACCCACAGCCCGGCGTTGATGGTGAGATACCGCGCCTCAAGCCGCGGTGTGTACCGCGCGCCAAAGTCTTCGATCGTCCGCTTTAAGCAAGCCAGTTCCCCCGCCTCAAAGTCGAGCAAGGTGTCATCCACATCAAATAAAATCGTTCGATACATGCCGTCGCCTCCATATCGCTAGTCTAGCATGCCAGCCGCGAGAATGCATCGGCGATTGGCACCACCAGCAGCGGCATGACCGAGGGGTTAATTTGGGGTATAATGATGCGTAATTAGTTGTAATCTGGGGGATTTCAAACGTGCGAGAGTCTAAGCATCACCAAAAAAAGCAGCAGGCACCCAAGGCGCAAAGAGTCGCTTTGCCGCCGTTCAGCAAGGCCACTTGGCCCTTATACCTGCGGGTCGCCTTGCATACCCTGCGGTCGTTAATTTACTACGGCGTCGGCTTGGCCTTGATTTTACTGGCGTTTGGCGTGGGCCTGCTCGGCGGCTATTTTGCTTCCATCATTAATGATACTGCAGTCCCAACCAAGGCCGAAATGACCCGCACCTTGGCCAATGTCGATACCTCGACTCAGCTGTTTTATGCCAACAATCAATCCATTGGCCATGTTAAAAGTGACCTTCTGCGCGATACCGTCAGTTTAGACAAGGTGTCGCCTTGGCTGCAAAAAGCCATTGTTGCCACCGAAGACGAGGATTTCTGGACCAACCATGGCGTCGTCCCGAAAGCACTGATTCGCGCCGTGTTTGCGGAAGTCACCGGATTGGGCAGCCAAACTGGGGGCTCGACTTTGACCCAGCAGGTCGTCAAACTGCAATTCTTGAATTCGCAAACCACCTTTAAACGTAAGGCCGTCGAAATCATGTACGCGCTGCGGCTCAATCACCACTACAGTAAGGGGCGGATCTTAGAAGAATACCTGAACATCATCACCCTTGGCCGCAATCACACCGGGCAAAATATTGCCGGCGTGGAAACCGCGGCGCTAGGGCTGTTCGGCAAGCACGCCAAGGACCTGAATTTGGCCGAGTCCGCCTACATTGCCGGACTGCCGCAAAGTCCTTCCGTCTATACGCCTTACACCAATACCGGGGCCTTCAAGTCCGATCTCTCAGCCGGCTTTAACCGCGAAAAAACCGTGCTGTTTCGCATGTATCGCGCTGGCACCATCACCAAGGCCGAGTATGACGAGGCCAAAGCCTTTGATCTCAAGGCCGCCTTACTCAAGCCTGGCAATGCCGAAAGTACTGTCAGCTCGGATGACTATGTGTACACCATGGTCCAAAGCGAAGCGCAAACCATTTTGGCCCAGCAATTGGCCAAAGCTGATGGTTATACGAAAACCCAGCTTGAAGGCAGCTCCAGTTTGACCCAAACCTATGACAAAGATGCCGGCAAGTTGCTCGCCACCAAGGGTTACCAAGTGCACTCCACCTTGAACAAACCCATTTACGACGCCATGCAAAAAGTGGTGGCCAACTATAAAGGCAGCTTTGGCTACACCTACACCGGCTACGTTAAAGACAGTGTCACCGGCGGCTACACCAAGACGTCGGCGCCAGTGCAAAACGGCACGGTGTTGCTGGATAATCAAACCGGGGCGATTTTGGGCTTCGTCGGCGGCACTGCTGGTCAGGTCAATCACATTTATACGAAGCGCTCGCCTGGGTCCTCGATTAAGCCAACACTGGTTTACGGCCCGGCCATCGATAGCGGCATCATTAGCAGTCGCACCATGCTCGCGGACTTCAAGAAAGACTTTGGCGGCGGTTATTCGGTCACTGACTATGGCAACACGATTTTGAATAAGTTCGTGGACGCTACCACGGCGCTGAAAAACTCGCTAAACATTCCCACCGTCAACTTATACCAAGAGCTGCGTAAAAGCGTGGATGTGAAAGCCTACATGACCAAAATGGGCGTCACGACCTTAACCGACAACGACTACGCCACCTTGGGCTTGGCGCTTGGCGGGACCGACTATGGTGAAACGGTGCAAGAAGCGGCCAGCGCCTTTGCCACCTTTGCGCGTGGCGGCAGCAACGTCTCCCCTTACGTCATCGACCGCATCGAAGATCCGTCAGGCAAGGTTATTTACCAGCACAAAACGGAAACCCGTCATGTCTTCTCGAAGGCCACGGCTTACATCTTGACGCAAATGCTGCATCAAACTGTGACCAGCGGGACCGGGATTTACGCCGGGGAAAATGTCAACTTCAACGCTAGCAATCTGATTGCCAAAACCGGGACTTCTAACGACTACAAAGACCTCTGGTTTATCGGCTCCACCCCAGGCATCACCATGGCCAGCTGGATGGGCTACGACAATGCCAATGGCGCTAACCACACCCTTAGTTCCAGCGGGAGCGCCATCAACCAGCGGTACTGGGCGGCTTTGGCCAATGCGGTATACGCCCTTGACCCTAAGCGCTTTGCTTTAAGCGACACCATGCAGCGGCCAAGCGCCGTCAAGTCCACCACCGTCAATGCCGAAACCGGCTTGAAAAATGGGGATGTCACCTATAACGGTAAGACCTTTAGCCTCACGGGTAGCACCGCAGAAGCCCTGTCCTATGGCTACACCCCAGGCGTCACCCAGGCCCAGTTTGGCATTGGCGGCACCACTGCCAACTACACCGACTTCTGGGCCTCCCTGCAAGGCGGTAACGATGATAGCTATGGGGAAAAGAAGAGCGGCGATGAGGCAGACCAAACCGATGCCGCGAAATCTGATGAAGCTGCCAGCAGCAGCTCTTCCAGCGCTGCCAGCGCCTCAAGCACTGCGCCAACCACCACTGAAGCCAATCAATAATCAGTTAACCGCGCGGAAACTCAGCGCGGTTTTTTCGTGGCTGGATTCAAAAATCCCGCAGCATCAGCTACGGGATTTTTCGCTTGGCACAAGTTTAACGCGTTGACTTGCGCGTGGTGATATCAAAGCCGAGGCGAATGGTCTTAGCGTCGATATCTTCTTTATTCATCATCTTGGTCAGCAGGCGCATGGCCACGGCCCCGATATCATACAGCGGCTGATCAATGGAGGTCAGCTGCGGCCGAGCCATTTCGGTGAGCTTGGTGTTGTTGGAAGTGATGATTTCGAAATCATCTGGCACCTTGACGCCAGCATCCAGCGCGCCATCGAGAATACCCACTGCGACTTCATCGTCGCCAACTACTGCCGCCGTCGCGCCGGCCTTTTGCAGCTGGGCAAACAGGGCCAAACCAGCATGGTAGCTGGTTTCACTTTCGAAGACCAGACTTTCATCGTAAGGCAAGCCGGCCTTTTGCAGTGCCTGCTTGTAGCCCTTGAGGCGATATTGGCCGTTAATCGGCTGGGCCAGTTGGCCGGTGACCAAAGCCACCTGCTTGGAGCCAGAATTGATCAACTGCGTCGTCGCGGCTTCAACGGCGGCCACGTAATCGATGTTGACGGAACCCACTTGTTCGTCAGGATCAACGGAACCGGCCAGCACGATTGGCGTCTTGCTCCGAGAGAACTCTTGGCGAATGCTATCGGAAATGTCATTGCCCATATAAATCAAGCCATCAACCTGCTTGGCCAGCAAGGTGTTGAGCACCTGCACTTCTTTTTGGCTGTTCTCATCGGAGTTGGCCAAAATGATGTTGTATTTATACATCGTGGCCACATCGTCAATCCCCCGCGCTAGGCTGGAGAAGAACATGTTGGTGACATCAGGAATGATGACCCCTACGGTGGTGGTTTTCTTGGAGGCCAAGCCGCGCGCTACCGCATTTGGCCGGTAGTCCAGCTTGTCGATGACTTCAAGGACCTTCTTGCGGGTTGCCGGCTTCACATTCGGGTTGCCGTTAACCACGCGGGAAACCGTGGCCATGGAGACATTGGCTTCACGGGCCACATCATAAATCGTAATTGTTTGTTTTTCCATTGTTAGTTTGCTCCTTACGCGAACGTTTTGGTTCTCGTGATTTCCAACATACTTTAGCAGACTAACAACAGCAATGCAAGCGTTTTACTGAATTTTTCATTGTAATTTTCATTACCATTTTTCAGAAAGCCAGTCGCGACACCCCGCTGTGGTATACTGGTTCCGCAAGTCATTACTCCCCTGACCGTGGGAGAATTTCAGGAGGAAAGCTTATGAACGTCCATCTTGAGCAGCTCCAGGCCTGGGTGCAAGCCCAGTCGCTGGATGTCGCTTATATCAGCAATTACACCAATATCAATTATTTCACCGGCTTTTTCAGTGACCCTGAAGAACGGATCACCGGCCTGTTTGTGTTCCCTGACCAAGACCCCTTCTTGTTCGTTCCGGCCTTGTCCATCGAAGCTGTGAAAAAAGCCGGCTGGCCATACGGGGTTGCCGGCTACCTCGATCATGAGCAGCCATTTGCCTTGATTGCCGCCGAAATCAAAAAGCGCGTGGCCAATCCCATCAAATGGGGCATCGAAAAAGACGACCTCGCCGTTTTCAAGTTCGAGGCCATCATGCGGCAGTTCCCGACTGCGACGTTCCCAGCTGACGCCAGCCGCTTCATTGAAACCCTACAACTGATCAAGACGCCTGATGAAATTGCCAAAATGGAAGAAGCCGGGCGCCAAGCCGATCGCGCCTTTGCCGCCGGCTTCAAGGCTTTGCGTGCCGGCATCACCGAACAAGCCGTCGTGGCGGAAATCGAATACGCCATGATGAAGGAAGGCGTCATGCACATGAGCTTTGACACCATTGTGCAGGCCGGCATCGACGCCGCTGATCCCCATGGCGGCCCAGAAGCCACCGCGGTGCAGCCCGGCGAGTTGGTGCTGTTTGATCTCGGCACGGACAACCACGGCTACATGAGCGATGCCACCCGCACGGTTGCCTTCGGTGCTGGCGTTTCGGCCAAAGCCCAAGAAATCCACAAGGTCTGCTTAGAAGCCCAACTCACCGCCCAAGCCGCGGTGCGGCCTGGGCTGCGGGCTTCTGATCTGGACAAAATTGCCCGTGACATCATCGATAAGGCCGGCTATGGCGAATACTTCAATCACCGCCTGGGTCACGGCATCGGCATGTCTACCCACGAATTTCCTTCCATCATGGCAGGCAATGACATGGAATTGAAGCCGGGCATGTGCTTCTCGATTGAACCAGGGATTTACATTCCAGGCGTGGCTGGTGTCCGCATCGAAGACTGTGTCCACGTGACCGCCACCGGCTGCGAACCCTTCACGCATACCGCAAAAGACTACACGGTCATTGATTAACTTTAAGGCGCTGGTTGCGATCAGCGCTTTTTGTATGCTCGCAAAGATAAGAATGCCTTGGTTTAGGCCTTTTACCATCAGAACTGTGCATACGTTATTTATTATTTATTCATATGAGTGTATCAAAACCGGGGCAAGACCTGGTTTGACAGGCTTAGATTGCTCAAAAATGAACGATTAGGCATTTCTGTGAGTCTAAGCAAGCGTGATTTTAAGCCAAAATCGGTGCTAGAAAGCCAAAGTGGAAACCCAAGTGCATCAACGTTCATACTGTCGGCAGTCTACATATGTTCACGATTTAAGAACATGAAATATCTCATGTATTTATTATTTGCACATCTAGGGGCTAGCCCATATGATTAAGATGAAAAATAAGAAGAGAAAAGAGGAACAGAATTATGCCTGTGTCTGATATCGAACGTGCGATGACCCCACAAATGGGTTTACCAAATGATCTGATGTTAAAGTTGATGCACCAGCACATCGAGCAAGTTGCCGAACATGCGCGGGTGCGTAAAGAAGCTAAACAGAACAACAAGTAACTTTACCATTAGATAAAACCAGCGTTGAGCCGCGGCTCAACGCTATTTTTGTGCAAACAAAAAGGAGACAGCAACCGTCCCCTCTTATAGCCATGATGGCTGTTAAAGCAGCGTTACGCGCCAAAACCGCCTTTTGTCACAGCCCGTTATGCTTCTGGCTTATCCTGATCTGCCCGCGCCGCTTCGTCTGGCACGCTGGGGTCGATGTCGTTGGTGGCGGCATCATCGAAGTCTTCTGCTTCATCATGATCAGCCGTTGCTTCAGTGGCCACTTCGCCTAAATCATCGGCGGCGGTCTCAGCATCGTCCTTGGCTTGGGCAAAAGCACTCTTGCCATCCAGCACGATATCATCGAATTCTTCGCTGGCTGGCACTTCTGGGGCGTCTGTCAGTTCGTCTTTCAAGGCCTGAGTGGCATCATCATAACTGGCCACATCGCCTTCATCGTGTTTGGCACTGGCCGCACGCTGCTTGAGATCTTCAACCAAGCCTTGCGCGGATTCGCGCCATTCGGCTGTGGCGTCACGGGCGTAATCATAATAGTCAGCAGCCCGGTCAGACAGATCATCTTTGGTCTTGCTGAATTTTTCCTTCAGCTCATCGCTGGTTTGCGGCGTCAGCAGATAGGTTGCGGCCAACGAACTAGCGGCACCCAGTACGAAACCTAACAAGAAATGACTCTTTTTTGCCATAATGAAAACCTCCTATTTTGTGGTTTGCTCATTTTTCTTGGAAAACATAGCGGCGGCTCGTTGCCCCACCTTGGCGGCGACGGTAACCTTGGCGGAATTCTTGGCGCCAGTCGACACTTTAGCCGCGAGGTTTCGCGTTGAGGTGTTCAAGTCAGAAACACTTTCTCCAAGTTCACCGATGGCGGTAAACACGGGATCAATGGCGGCCACCTTACCATTCACGTCGTTGAGCAACGTGTTGGACTTGGTCAGCAGCGCCTCAATCTCGTTGGTCAACGGTTTGATTTCACCGTTGACCGTAGCGAGCGTTTGGTTAACCTCGGCGACTGTGTTTTTAATTTCCTTGGTGACAGATGATAAACGAATGGCAATGATCGCTACGGCTAAGGCAATGATCAAAAACGCCACTGCCGCAATCACCCCAGCAACTTCTGCTCCTGACATGCAACACCCTCCTTTAACACCCCACGAAAACGGATGCATATGTATACAACAAGAATATCATCATTACCAAGCCGCGGCAAATTTTTCACGACCTTAACGACTCGGTGCGACCAGGTAGGCCGGATAGGTATAGGCCAGCTGATAGCCTAACTTTTGCGCCAGCGCCAGCGACGTTTTGGTGTGGGCGTCCCAACTCGGATAAAGGCCCCGCCCCAAGCAGGTCAAAATCAGCTGGGCACTGCAGGCGGTGGCCAGCCCGCGGCGCCGGTAGTCTTCGCGCGTATCGACTTCGATTTCGATCCCGCCAGGATAAGCGCTGTAAGCACTGGTACCGGCCACTAGTTCACCTTCATGCAGCGCCAATACGCCGCAAGCAAGCGCATTAAATTGGTCAAAATTGCGAAATTGTCGCGTGAAATCTTCCGCCCATGGGAGCGTCTGACACACATTAAACCAGTGCTGGTTCAGCGCCACCAATTGAACGCCGGCTGGCGGGTCGGCGAGCTGCTGCAGGCGGCGCGGATCAAAACCGGCCGTTGTTTTCGCCGTCGCATAGCGCTCAAAGCGCCGAACGCGAGTGCCATAGGCAGCGGTAATCACCGGCGCCCAGGCTTCGGTGCGGGGCACCACAATCTGCGGCTGAAGGGCGGCAATTGAAGTCAACAAGGCGGCATCGGGCTGCCCCGCCAAAAATGCAAAGTCGCCGATCACTGCCGCCGCGGCTCGCGCCGTACCAATCAGCTGGCCCATGGTGCCGCTTAAGCACGAATAGATGGGCGTTTCTGGCCAGCCGGCAAAAAGCGGCGCGGCTTGCTTGGGCGTGAGACGATTAGGCATAAGGCCACCTCCTTTCTTGGCAATCATATAGACTTTTTATAAATTCAAGACCAGCGCTAGGCCGGGTTGGTGGATTTTGTTACACTGATAACAGACTAAGGAGCGATTATATTGAACCCATACATCCTACTGACCACTTTAACTGAGGAACCCAATGCCTGGCGACGCTACTTCGATGCCATCGATTGGAGCAAGATCATCGATGCCATCGTCAGTACCGTGGTTGAAATTGTTTTGTTCACCGTGCTGTTTCTGGTGATTAACGCCATTGGCAAACGCCTGATCAATCACGGTTTTCACGCTTACCAAGCGCGCACTGGCGTCTCCAGCACCCGCGCCACCACCATGCACGCTCTCAGCAAAAATGTCCTGGGCTATACGGTCTTTTTCTTCTACCTTTATGCGGTGTTGACCGTGCTGGGCGTACCAGTGGGGACTTTGCTGGCTGGCGCTGGGGTGGTCGGCATCGCGTTAGGCCTCGGCGCCCAAGGCTTTGTCGCTGATGTCGTCACGGGCTTCTTCATTCTATTAGAAGGCCAGATTGACGTCGGCGATGCCGTTACACTTGGCACCATTACCGGCGTGGTCACCTCAGTGGGGCTGCGGACGACGATTGTGCGTAGCTATGACGGTACCGTGAACTACATTCCTAACCGCAATATTACCATTGTTTCGAATCTTTCTCGCAGCAACATGCTGGCATTGGTTAAATTGCCGATGCGCCCAGAAGCGGATCTCAAGCATGTGCGCGCGGTGATCGATCAAGTCAACGCCGACCTCGTCCCGCAAATCAAAGCCATTCGCCAAGGCCCCGATGTCTTGGGGCTGACCGATAACGGTGATGGCACCTTTAGCTACCAGGTCAAGTTCCTCACCGCTAATGGTGAACAGCTCAACGTGCAGCGCCGGTTTCTCGCCGCTTATGTCAAAGCCTTGCATGATGCTGGCATCGATTTGCCGACACCACCCCTTAATCTACGCCAATCCTAATCGCGCCCAATAAGGAGACTGACTTTGCTAAATCTGATCAAAGGTGCCCTCATCGGTATCGCCCTTGTTATTCCCGGCCTATCCGGCAGCATTTTTGCGGTGGTGGTCGGGCTGTATGACCGCCTGCTCGCGGCGGTGAACCATTTTCGCGAAGCACCGCGCACCCACTTGCGCCTGCTGGTTCCAGTGGGGCTGGGCGCGGTGCTGGGAATTTTGCTTTCCACTAAGGCCATTTTGTTGGTCACCGCGAGCTGGCCAATTCCCAGCTACAGCTTTTTTATCGGCTTGGTGCTGGGAATTGGCCCGTTCATCTACCGCAAAATCACCCAGGTGCCTTTCAAGGGTTGGTATGTGCTCTTGACGGTGCTGGGATTCGCTGCGATTTACGGTTTAGCTAAGCTCGGTGGTGAGCAGCCTGAGAATCTGATTGCCATCACCCGCCTCAACTCATTGGCTGATGCCGGCACCATGACCTTCGCTGGCGTGTTCGCCGTCGCACTGATGGCGATTCCGGGCATCTCCGGTTCCATTATGTTAATGGTGATCGACCAATATGGCACTGTGTATAATGCGGTGAGCGCGATTGGGCCAACGCTACGCGCCTTGTTAGCCGGCAATTGGACCGCTTTTCAGGAGCAGCTGATGACGGTGGCCTTGCTCGGCCCCTTCATGCTGGGCGCCATCGTCGGGCTGCTGGTCATCGCCAAAGTGATGGAAATGTTGCTCAAGCGCTTCGAAGCGCAAGTGTATTATGCGGTCATCGGCATTGTTTTGGCTGCCGCGTTGATCCTGGTGGAAACTGGTCTGAAGCCCTATTGGCCGGCCAGCACCGGCATCGGTGTGATCCTCACGGTGGTGGCTGGCGTCGTGCTGGGCGTGTTAGCCACGATTTTCTTAGACAAACCCAGCGAGGCGGCAACTGGCGTATAATACGATTATTCAAACCAAAAGAGGCCAGTCATGCAACCAGAATTTACCTTTGCCACCAAAGCCGATTTACCGGCGGTGGTCGCCATTTACAATCAAATCATTCCGAGCCGCTTAGCCACTGCCGATCTTGAGCCAGTCACGGTCGCCTCAAGAGCGGCTTGGTTTGCCGCGTTTGACCCGCACCGCCGGCCGCTGTGGCTGATCAAACAGAATCACGACCTCGCCGGCTGGGTGGGCCTGGAAGACTTTTACGGCCGTCCGGCATATGGCCATACAGCAGAAATCAGCATCTACATCGATGGCGCTCATCACCACCAAGGCTTAGGCCAGGCGGCACTGGATTATGTGTTCAGCCAGCTGCCGGTGCTGGGCCTGGATGCCCTTGTCGCCTTTATCTTCGCCCACAACACCCCAAGTCTCGGCTTGTTCACCAAAAACCAGTTTAGCCAGTGGGGCCTGCTACCAGACGTGGCCTTGATGGATGGCCAGCGCCGCAGCTTAGCGATTATGGGGCGGCGGTTCTAACCTGTCAGCAAAACACCAGCCAACTTGATGAAGTTGGCTGGTGTTTTTACGTCATTCTTTAGTTTTTCAATTCCGGGGTCTTCTCAGTTAATGCGTATTCTTTATCAATATTATGGCCGATGTAGTTGATACCTTTCATCACTTCACGCCGGGTCACAATGCCGGTGAAGGTGCCATCTTTTTGCACGACTGGCAGGAACGCGCTATCGACTAAGGCATGGAGCACTTCTTCGATATCATAAGGGTCATCAATGGTGACCACGCCGGTTTCCATCACATCTTTCACGCAATATTGGTCCAGCGGGGCGGCAGTGATGTCATCTAGGCCGAGCATTTTGTCGGTGATTTGTGGCAGTGAAATCAAGCCTTTGAAATGATCCTGGTTATCCAGCACGGGAATTTTGGCGTAGCGCACTTTCGTCAGAACCAAAAACGCGTGCCGCAGCGAGTTGTCTTCGCTGACGCTGGCAATCATATCGCCAGGAATAAGGAAATGACTGCGGTTTTCCGTCATCATGTTCTCGATCACTTGGTTTATCAATAAAATCGCTCCTTTTGTCGTACAGCACTATTGTAGCGAATTACCGCGCTGAAAGCACCTTCATGGCCTAGGTTTAGACAGGATTTAACAAAGTGATGCTCAGCCTCAGCCACCGAAATGCCCACACCGACGCCGTTATTTGTAACCGGTTGCGGTCGCCCGGCGGCACACTTTCATGCCTCTCCCACTGTATGTGAAATCGGCTTCAAGGCTTTTCCGCAGGCCTGTTATTTGTGAAGGGCAAATGCTTGCTTCTTTCACAAAGGTTGTTTACTATGCCCTTAACCCTTGCTACACTGGTAAGCATATGACTGTCCAATTTCAGAAAATAAGGGCAGATGGAGGCGCAATAATGACATACGATCTTTGGACCCGACTCTTTGCTGAGTTCATGGGGACCGCGATCATGGTCGCGTTAGGCAACGGTTCAGTCGCCAACGTCGATCTCAAAGGGACAAAAGGTAATGGTTCGGACTGGATGCTGATTGCAGTCGGTTACGGGGCTGGGGTCATGATCCCAGCCATGATGATTGGCGGGATTTCGGGGAACCACATCAACCCCGCGTTCACGATTGGCTTGGCGGCGGCAGGGTTATTTCCTTGGAGCGAAGTGCTACCTTACATTATTGCTCAATTTGCTGGGGCCATGTTTGGCCAGCTGTGGGTGGTGGCCGCTTACAAGCCGCATTACGACTTGACCACCGACACGCGCCACGTCTTGGGCACGTTCTCAACGATCAACGCCACCAGCAGCAAATTGAACGGCTTTATCAACGAATTCATTGGGTCCTTTATTCTTTTCTTCGGTGCGCTGGGCATTACCAAAGCCCCATTCTTCCAGAATAACCTGGGCACTGCGCACATGGCGCTGGGGTTCCTTGTTGCTACCTTGGTTGCCAGCTTTGGTGGCCCCACCGGCCCGGCCTTGAACCCGGCCCGTGACCTCGGGCCCCGCCTGCTGCATCAGCTGTTGCCGCTGCGGCACAAAGGCAGCTCTGATTGGGACTATGCTTGGGTGCCTGTGGTGGCACCGATTTTGGCCGCCATCACAGCCATCGTCTTATATAAAGCAGTCTTTCTATAAAGCACAAACGGCCCTGATGCGCGAAGCTTCAGGGCTTTTTTCATGGGGCTAATCAAAAAGAAGCCGACGACTTGGTCAGCTTCTTGCTTTATGATTTGAAAAGTTCCCGTGGCTTCACCGGTTCCGAAAGCTGAGGCCGGTGCCGCTGCGCCGGCAGTTTTTGCGCCAAGTCTGGATGAGTTGGCGTTGCGGTTGGCTTTTTGGCCAGTACTTCCGCCTGTCGCTGGCTGGCTGCCAGGGTCTTGGCATCCAGGTAAAACAGTTTGACGATCGCTGTTTTCGCTTGCTGGCCAGGCGGTGGCGTCATGCTCAGGACCGTTTGCGGCTGGCGGTTTGCATAGCGGACGGCGGCTGTGACTTTGATTGGGCGACCAATCAGCCCCAACGTTTTGAGCTGCAGCTGTGCCTCAGCCAGCGGCCAGGCGCGCAAATCTGGGACGAGCGGCATCGCCTTCGCCTCCCCTCGGCTGATGCCATCATTTCAACGCAAAGCGCCGCTTCAGATCCGGCGCCGGCTGGCCGCTGCGCAGATAGTAGGTGACCGTGATCGTCTCATCAGTCGCTTCAATCACCGCATAAGTGCCACCCATCCTTGCAAACTGGCCGCGCGGCTGGGAGATGCTCCCAGGGTTCAGCACCACCATGCCATCGTGCTGCTCCACCCCTAACTGATGAGTGTGGCCAAAAATGACAATTCGAGCTTTGGCCTTAGCCGCAGCGTCCAGCAATTGATTTAAACTGAAGTTCACCCCAAAGCGATGGCCATGCGTCATGAACACTGGCACTCCAGCCACGGTTTGGCTGACGGTCAGCGGAAAAGCCGAATCAAAATCCATGTTGCCACGGACCGCCACATAATGGTCAAAAATCGGATCATCAGCGGCAAACTCGGAATCGCCGGCGTAAAAATAGGCATCGGCGTCTGGCTGCTGGGTCAAAATTGTCTCAAGGATCTGATGATCCCCATGCGTATCACTCACTGCGACGAGTTTCATGCGAAGCTCCTTTCCCGGTGAACCACTGCTGCCACTGCTGCTCCAAGGCGCGCATTGCGTTGCCGCGATGGCTGACCTGGTTTTTCTCCCTGCTCGTCAGCTGCGCCATGGTTTTACCTAGCGCCGGCAGGAAGAAGTAAGGATCATAGCCAAAGCCGTTGTCCCCTTCTGGTATGCCAGTGATTTGGCCTTTCACCTCGCCATTCACCACGAGGTCATGGTCCGGATCGTTCGGTTTGGCAAACACCAAGGTCGTATGGAAAGTGGCAGTGCGTTGCTCTGGTGCCACTTCTGCCAGGTTGGCAATCAGCTTGGCATTATTGGCGGCATCATTATGACCACGGCCAGCGTAGCGGGCGGAAAATACGCCTGGTGCACCATCTAAGGCATCCACCATCAGGCCCGAGTCATCGGCCACCACAGGCAGCTCCAAGGCTCTGGCATAACCGTCTGCCTTCAGCCGCGCATTTTCCTCAAAGGTCTCGCCAGTTTCCGGCACCGTCGGCAAGTCAGGAAAATCCGCCAGACTTTTGACGGTCAAGCCATCTGCTTCAAACATCGCTGCCAGTTCCTTGACTTTGCCAGCGTTTTTCGAGGCGATCACCACGGTTTGCGGCGCGGCCGCGGGCAAATGATCCGTGGCCTCACTGTCAATTGACACATGCTGAGCGGCCACTTTCAGCCCCAACCAGTTGCCGGCAATGACATCAAACATCTTGGCATTGCCGGTGGTATAAAAGGTGCGGGTGGCCTGCGTCTTGGGGCCAGCCGCAATGTCGAAGTAATCCAGTAACATCGACACTTCGCTGACGGTTTCTGCGCCTGAGTCAATTAAGGTGACGTCATCACCCATCACATTTTGAATCAGCGGCCGTAGCAATGGGTAATGCGTGCAGCCCATCACCAGGGTATCAATGCCTTGGTGGAGCAGCGGCTGCAGGGTTTCCGCCACCACCCGCTTGGCCACTGGTGAGGTCATTTCGTTGCTTTCAACCAGCGGGACAAACTTCGGAGCCGCTAGACTGGTGACCTTGATGTGAGCGGCTTTGCCATGAATGGTGTCGGCATAGGCGTTGCTCTTTACTGTGCCTTCCGTGCCAATCACACCGATATGGTTGGTGCTGGTGGCTTTGATCGCTGCGCGCGAGCCTGGCACAATCACCCCGACCACCGGAATGTTCAGCTTCTGGCGAATATCAGGCAAAGCGGCCGCGGTGGCCGTATTGCATGCAATCACCAGCATTTTAATCTGTTGCTGAAGCAAAAAGTTCACCATCTGCCAGGTGAATGCCCGCACCTGCGCGGCTGGCCGCGGCCCATAAGGCAAGCGTGCTTGGTCGCCCAGGAAGACGACATTTTCATTCGGCAGCTGCCGCAGTGCTTCTTTGACGACGGTCAGGCCCCCGACGCCTGAATCAATGAAGCCAATCGGTTGTGTATTCATAACCCAATCTGCCTTTCGTTAAATGACTTTGAACCTCCATTGTGGACGCTACGCGGCAAAAATTCAAGTCAGCGCAGTCTTTCGCCTCTGTTGTCTTGGGGTCTTTTCCGCTATAATGAAAAAGATCATTGCGCAGCGTTTGCGCAGTTTTGGAGGCGCCTCAATGGCAAAAGGAACATATCAAGACTTACTGGCTCTGCCCGCAGAAGGCCCCTTATTCGGGCAGCTGATGCTCAGAGACTTGCTGCTGCCTGAGTTATTAGGTGAAGAAACCTCGAACATCTCGTATTGGGCCGGCCGCGCCTTGGCCCGGAAACTGCCAGTCGACGAAACCGAGCTCACCCAGCTGTTTGCCGAAGTCGGCTTTGGCGAGCTGACAGCGGAAGCCGCTAAACGCCACGAACGCGTTTATACCTTAGCTGGCACCGTGGTTGCCACGCGGATTGCGAACTTCCCCCAGCCGGATTTTCAGTTGGAAGCGGGCTTTCTGGCGGAAAGCCTCCAGCAAGCCCTCGGGGTGGTGGTTGAAGCCAACGCCACCATTGATACCCACAAACAAAAAGTGCATCTCACTGCCGCCATGGACCTCAAAGCTGAAGTCCCGCGGCCAGATATGCATGTGCGACTTTAGCCGTTTTAGTCACCAGTGCGCTGGTGGCTTTTTTTGCATGACAAAATCCCTCGCCTGGTGGCGAGGGGTTGGTTAAGTTAAGCCTTAGTATACTTGTCCAGCACAGCGTTCAGCTGGTCCTTAGTTTGGTAGCCCACGAGCTTTTCCACCACAGCGCCATCTTTTTTGATGACCAGCGTTGGAATTGCCATAATGCCAAATTCAGATGGGGTGCCTTGGTTCTGATCAACGTCCATCTTGGTGAACTTGACGTCAGAACGGCTATTTTCCAATGATTCAATCACTGGACTTTGCATCTTACATGGACCACACCAAGTTGCCCAAAAGTCTGTCAGGGTCACGCCGGTGTCTGTTTCTTGTTTAAAATCTTGATCAGTTACGACTTTAACCATGCGAATTCCTCCTTGTTTCGGCTGCCACCAAAAGCAGTCTGGGTGGGCTTAGCCGCTGCTAAGTCCTTACTATTTGTAACTAGAATCATTATAGCACAATTCACCATGCCGGCTCAACTTAATTGCAGGCAACTCATTATTTGAATTGCACAATCGTAGCGCCTGAACCGCCGGCATTTTGCGGGGCATAGCCGAACTTTTTGACTTGGGAGTTGCGCTTGAGATACTGGGTGACCCCGTTGCGAATAGCACCAGTCCCCAATCCATGCACAATGGTTACTTGCGGATACCCGGCCAGCAGCGCCGAGTCGATGTAACTATCCAGCTGTTGCATGGCGTCGTCATAGCGCACCCCGCGCAAATCCAGCGTCGTACTTGGCCCGCTAGCGCTGCCGCCCTTCACCGCAACGACGCGGCGTTTCGGAGTTTCAGCCTTGGGCGCCGCAATTTTTTCGATGTCTGAGGTTTTTATGCGCATCCGCATGATGCCCAACTGGACATCCCAGTGGTCGTTATCGACCTGATCCAACAGATCACCGGTTTGGTCATAGCTGAGCACCTTGACGGTATCGCCAGGATGCAAGGCCTGCTTACGCTTCTCGCGCCGCAGCACCCGATTTTTCGGCGCCGACTCTGGCGTCAGGTGCTTCAGCGCCGTCTTGGCGTCAATCAGCTCATTTTCCTTCACGCTGCCGGCGCCACTTTGCTGCATGGCGCGCAGTTGCTTGATGATTTTATCGGCTTTGGTTTGCGCTTTTTCGACCAGTAAATTGGCCTGACTTTGCGCTTGCTTAAGCTGCTGATCACGCTGGGTCTCGAAGGTGTGATAGGCCTTTTCCAAATCGTCGTGCAAGGCTTGGGCAGCGTTGAGCTCCTGGCGCACGGCTTTATATTCGGTTTCGGCCGCTTTGCGCTGGCTTTCCAGATCGGCAATCATATTGTTGAGATCATGACTGTCATCGGCAATCAAGGCCTTGGCGCGATCGACAATGGCCGAATCCAGCCCGAGGCGCCGCGAAATGTCGAAGGCATTCGACCGCCCTGGCACCCCAATCAACAGACGGTAAGTCGGCTGCAGGGTCGCCGCGTCGAATTCCATCGAAGCATTGATGGTACCCGGAGTGTTGTAGCCGTATAGCTTCAGTTCCGGATAGTGAGTCGTCGCCACGACATCGGCGCCAATCGTTCCCACTTCATCCAAAATGGCAATCGCCAGCGCTGCGCCTTCCTGCGGGTCCGTCCCGGCGCCGAGCTCATCGAACAGCACCAAGGCGTGGTCATCGATATGATCGAGAATTTCCACGGTGTTGGCCATGTGACCGGAGAAGGTACTGAGACTTTGTTCGATGGATTGTTCATCCCCGATATCGGCAAACACCTCGGAGAAAATCCCAATTTGACTTTCTTCATGTGCCGGAATGAACAGCCCGGCCTGGCCCATCAACTGAATCAGCCCAAGTGTCTTCAAAGTGATGGTTTTCCCACCGGTATTCGGCCCGGTGACCACAATCGCCTGGTAGTCTTTGCCCAGGGTGATGTCATTCGGCACCACGTGATGGGGATCGAGCAACGGATGGCGCGCCTGGATCAAATCAACTTCATTTTTCGCGGACACCAGCGGTTCGGTTGCCTTGATGGCTCGCGCGTAGCGGGCCTTGGCATTGATGAAATCAAAATGGCCGAGAATCGTGGCATTGCGAGCGATTTGCTTGGTGTATGGGGCTACTTCTTCAGACAGTTCCCCTAACACCCGCGCCACTTCATTTTTCTCTTCGATTTGGGCCTCGCGCAGCCGGTTGTTCATGTCGACCACGGCCTGTGGTTCGATGAACAACGTGGCGCCTGAAGCACTTTGATCATGCACCACCCCAGGCACTTGCCCGCGGGAATCGGACCGCACTGGCAAAACAAACCGATCATCACGTAGCGTTACCAGCGGGTCGCTGAGATACTTAGCGGTATTGCCATGGATATAACTATCCATCCGCGAACGAATATTGGCTTCCAGCTGTCTGATCTGATTGCGAATCGCCTTGAGCTGTTCGCTCGCTTCGTCGGTGACATTACCTTCTTCGTCGACGGCGGTATACAGACGCCGCGTCAACTGCGGCAGCCGGGTCAGGGTCTCTTGCAGTTGATACACGCGGCGCAGATCGATTTTTTCAGTTAACCCAGTCAGGAAATCATCAACCGCGGAAACCGTGCGGAGCACCCGCGTCAGCGCCGCAAACTCATGGCCATTCAGCGTGGCGCCGATTTCCACCCGCTTCAGCGCCGGGCCGATGTCTTCAAGCTCGGGAATGGGAATCCCGCCTTGCAGCCGCAAAATGCTCGCCCCGTCCGCCGTTTCGTCTAACGCAGTTTGCACCGTCTTGGCATCAGCAGTGGGCGTCAAGGCCCGCACGCGGTTATGCCCCGCCGCCGTCACCACATACTGCAACAACGCGGTGCGGATTTGATCAAACCCCAGCGTCGTTAATATTTTTTTATTCATATCTAAATACTCCTTAATGCGACAGAAGGACCGCGACAGCTATCACGGTCCTTTTCACTTCCACTGTTCTGGCAGAGTTACGTGCCAAAAGGCCGGAGCCGAGCAGTTAGCTACGCCCACCACCGAGTCCAAAGTCCGGACTTGGTGGTGGGCTTGATCGGCCCGTAGCGCAGCGCGTACGGGCCGACATGCGCTAGAAAGGCTACCTGTCGGCTCCAAACCCGCCTTTTGTCACAGCCCCTAACCGATCCAAAGCTGCGTGATCCAACTTGTCAGGCCCACCGAATAGCGCACCATCGTTCGACCCATAAAGGAATTGGCCAACAGGTTTTGCAATCCGGCCATTGGCACCAACGCCACCAGATACAGCAGCAGGAAAATAAAGACATACCCCATCAGCAGGTTGAGCAGGCCGCCGGTGATAAAGCTCATGCGGTCAGCACGCTTGTACTTCAGGTCATGCACCCAAAGCGCGGCAAACCGCGTGATGAGCCAGCCTAACGCGAGGACACAAATAAACGCGACCCCTCGATAAAACGCCTCATCCAAGGTCAAGCCGACTTTATTCGTAAAAAAAACAAACTGGCTCTGCTGCGTGGCGGAAGGATACGGCACCCACAGCGCAATCATCCCCGCAATCGGCCGATATAACAGGCTGGCCAGACCGATGCTCAAAAGGTAGCCGCCCGTATGAAAAAGCTGGAGCCAAATGCCGCGCTCGGCGCCTTCATAAAAGAAGTACGCTAACGCCAGCAAAATTGCCAAACTAAGCATGCGGCGCCTCCGGAGCTTGCGCGGCAGCTTGGGCCGCGACTAATTCTGATAACGCATTGAATGCTAACAGCACCGCCGCTGATTCAGTCGTCATATGAGGATCTGCAGCTTGGATTGCCGTCAAGCGTTCGTTTAACAGCGCCGTGACTGTTTCAAACTGGGCCACGCTACCTGGCCCGATAATTGTGTATTCTTTATCGCCAATTACGGCCTTAAACCGTCGCTTTTGGTCTGTCACCACAAGTCCCCCTCAAAATGTTACTGCGCTCTATTTTAGCATAAGCACGCGCTACCGACCACAGGCTGCGGAGTAGAGCCGCACTTAGCCTGCTGATCAAGCCACTTCGGCGTTGCCTTCACGCAGCGCATCTACAGGCTGCGGAGGTTGGCCGCACTTAGCCGGATGGGTAGCCTAGGTCAAGGTATTGCCGTCGCACTTGGACGGCGAGGCCTTGGCCGTAGCTATCCACTCCGGCGTTGGTCAACCGCAGCGCATCTACAGGCTGCTAAGCCAACTGTGCTTGACCCCAAACAAAAAGCCCCACCATCGCTGGCAGGGCTCAGTGTGACTATTCAGCGTCGTCGTCATCGGCCAAGAAAGTGTTGAGCACTTCTTCAACCATATCCCATTCATCATCGTCTTCGATGGGGAACAAGTTGCCTTGGGAGGCATCGCCGTTGTCATCTGGGGTGAAGGAGAAGGCTTGGATATCCACTTCTTCATCATCACTCGCACTTTCTGGGTACAAAAGCACGTAACTCTTACCATAATCTTCTGAATCGAAGGTGAATAGCACCTTGTATAATTCTTCGTTACCCTTATCATCCACCAAGGTAATCAGTTGTTCGTCGTCACCTGGTTGTACGTTCTCATTCTTCTCTGCCATGAGGGCCCTCCATGTTTCAGCTGCGACTGTGCAGATCCAGGTAGTTTTGCAAAATCAGCTGGGCTGCCAGTTTATCGATCACTTGTTTTTGACGCTTGCGTGAGGCGTCGGCTTCTTCAACGAGCATCCGCGATGCTTCCACCGTGGTCAGGCGCTCGTCCGTATAGTCAACCGGTAAGCCAAATTGAGCCGCCAGCTTCTCGCCGTATTCGCGGGATTTCTCCACCCGCGGCCCTGCAGTGTTGTTCATGTTTTTGGGCAGACCGACAACGAATGCTGTCACTTCATACTGCTTGACCAATTCTGCCACTCGGTCTAGGCCAAAGTCATCTTTGTCCTCGTTGATCCGAATGATTTCAAGGCCTTGGGCGGTCCAGCCCAATGGATCGGAAATCGCGACACCCACCGTGCGTGAGCCCACGTCTAACCCCATTAACCGCACTACTTTTTCTCCTTACCGAGGTAGTTGCGAACAAGCTCCTCGATGATCACATCGCGTTCATACTTGCGAATCAAATTCCGTGAATCGTTGTACCGCGGAATATAAGCCGGATCGCCTGAAATCAGATACCCAACGATCTGATTGATCGGATTATAGCCTTTTTCTTCAAGTGACTTGTACACAGTGGCCAGCGTTTCATGAACGTTTTTGGGACTGTTTTCCGGAAAATCAAAATGAACGGTTTGGTCTAATGTGCCCATTCTTAACACCTCTATTCCTTCTAGCTATCCTCTATTTTACTTGATAGGCCGGGAAAGTACAACGGTTGGCGGTCCCGCTGGCGCGGCTGCTTCGTTAGCAACGTCAACTAACCCCAACCCGCCGCCCGCCGGTTGTACATTGCTTCACGTATTACAATTTGATGACAAGGGAATGAGACACAAACGCACACCGCCGTTAACAGCGCTGTGCGTCAGTTCAATCATTCAATTAGGCTTGGGCCAGCACCTGCTTGGCTTGGGCCAAAGCATCTGCGATCCCGGCCGGGTTCTTCCCACCAGCTTGAGCCAGGTCAGGCCGGCCGCCGCCGCCCCCACCGATGGCAGGCGCGATGGCTTTGATCAGCGCACCGGCTTTGATGCCAGCTTGGTTGGCTACTTCACTGGCCGCGACCAGCAAGGACACCTTGCCGTCATTGGCCGTGGCCAAAACCAAGACATCAGAGGCTTGCTTGGTCCGCCATTGGTCCGCCAACTGCCGCAGTTCGTTCATCCCAGCCACCTTGACGGCCTTGGCAATCAAGGTGTGGGCGCCAGCTTGCTCACTGTGATCAAAAATGCCAGCAGCCTCCTGAGCCGCCAATTTGGCTTGTAAGCCTTCCACCGTCTTTTGACTGGCTTTGAGTTCGGCCTGCAACTGCTCGACTTTGGCCGGCACATTGGCGACCTGGTCAATTTTCAGGGTGTTGGCGGCTTGCGCCAGTTCATCCTGCTGCTGGGTCAGATACTCATAGGCTTCCTGGCTGGTGACCGCTTCGATGCGACGAATGCCAGCCCCAATGCCGCTTTCCCCGGTAATCTTGAACAAACCAAGCGCCGCGGTGTTAGTGGGATGCGTGCCACCATCGAATTCGCGGTTGAAATCGCCAATCGTGACCACGCGCACGGTGTCGCCATACTTGTCGCCAAACATGGCAATGGCACCTTGCTTCTTGGCTTCTTCAATCGGCATTTCACGCCAAGTGATCGGGAGCTGCCGCCAGATTTGCTCATTGACGACCTGTTCGACCTGCCGCAACTGTTCTGGTGTCACTTGGCCGAAGTTGGTGAAGTCAAAGCGCAGGTACGTCGGCTCCACTAAGGATCCGGCCTGGTGAGTATGTTCACCCAGCACCTGCCGCAATGCTTGGTCAAGCAAGTGCGTCGCGGTGTGGTTCATGGACACTTTGCGGCGACGGTCGGTGTCGACTTGCAGCGTGTAGGTGGCGCCTTTTTTCAAGGTGTTTTCCACTTCAACGGTATGCAAGTTTTGACCATTCGGGGCGTGTTGAACATCAACCACTTTGGCGACCACCGTGCCGTTGTCATCAAGAATGGTCCCATGGTCGGCTACTTGGCCCCCCATTTCGGCGTAAAACGGCGTCTGGTCAAAAATCAGCTGCGCCGTGCCGGCTTCCACGCGGTCTTTTTCGGTATCGTCTTGCAGCAAATCCACCAAGGTTGCTTGGTCCGCCAAATCGGTCCAGCCGGTGAACTTGCTTGGCGTCTTGATGGCCATCAAGGTCTTGTCCTGGCTACCCATGGACTGGGCATCCCCACGGGCAGCGCGCGCACGCTCCCGCTGAGCCTGCATGTTTTGCTCGTAACCTTTCATGTCAACGTCAACGCCTTGGTCGCCGGCGATTTCCTTGGTCAACTCAACTGGGAAGCCAAAAGTGTCAAACAGTTTGAATGCCGTGGCACCAGGGATTCCGGTTTCACCTTTAGCCTTCAGCTCGGTAATGGTTTGACTCAGCAGCGCCATGCCGGCGTTCAGAGTTTCCTGGAAGCGATCTTCTTCGGAGTGAATGACCTTTTCGATGAAGTCCTGGTTGCGGTTGATTTCCGGATAGTAGCTGGCCATGATTTCGCCTACTACTGGCACCAACTTGTAGAGGAAGGCCCCTTGAATCCCCAACCGACTGCCGTTAACGGCGGCACGGCGAATGAGGCGCCGCAGCACGTAGCCACGGCCTTCGTTGGAAGGCAAGGCGCCGTCGCCAATGGCAAAGGTCACCGTGCGCGCATGGTCGGCAATAATCTTGAAGGCCACATCAGCTTGTTTATCCTCACCATACACATGGCCCGCGGACATTTTCTCTGTCGCTTTAATGATCGGCATGAACAAGTCGGTTTCAAAGTTCGTCTTGGTGCCTTGGATAACTGAAACCAGGCGTTCCAGGCCCATCCCGGTATCGATGTTCTTATGGGGTTGGTCGACATAGCGGCCATCTGGCAGGTGGTTGTACTGAGAGAACACGATATTCCAGATTTCTTCGTAGCGCTCGTTTTCGCCACCTGGATAGTTTTCTGGGTCATCTTCAGGCAGGTCACTGAAGCTTTGGCCGCGGTCATAGAAGATTTCCGTATCTGGGCCAGAGGGGCCTTCACCGATATCCCAGAAGTTGTCTTCCACTTCAAAGATATGTGAAGCTGGCACCCCGGTTTGTTCCCAAATCGCCTTAGCGTCTTGGTCCTTTGGGTAAACCGTCACGTACAGCTTATCCTTATCCAAGCCCAGCCACTGGTCGGACGTCAGAAATTCCCAGGCCCAAGGAATGACTTCTTTTTTGAAGTAATCGCCGACAGAGAAATTCCCCAGCATTTCAAAAAAGGTCAAATGCCGCGCCGTTTTACCGACGTTTTCGATATCGTTCGTGCGGATACTCTTTTGGGCATTGGTAATCCGTGGATTCTTCGGGACCACGGTGCCATCGAAGTACTTCTTTAATGTCGCCACCCCAGAGTTGATCCACAGCAACGTCGGATCATCAACGGGAATCAGGCTGGCGGAAGGTTCAATCGCATGGCCCTTCGACTTGAAAAAGTCGAGAAACATTTGGCGAATCTCGCCACTACTCAATTGCTTCATACTTTTGCCTCCTGTGCAAATAAAAAACACCCCTGCAGATCCAAGGACGCTCACGCGCGGTACCACCTTGGTTGCAACGATGTTGATCGTTTACCTCTTCATTTACGTGTTTGATTAATCCAATCAGGGAGCACAACCTGCGCCGCTTACCACCCTCTCATCCCCGGGCAGCTTTCTGAAAAGCCTAAGCAGGTTGCATATCCTAACGGTTGCAATTATACGAACAAGGGCCAACAGTGTCAATACAGGTCACGAAAAGTGGTCGGACTGGCAGGATGGATAGCCTAGTCAATATCCTCACGCTTACTGTTCTCGTTTTGCTCCAAACCGTTTCTTCAGCGCCGAGACCGGTGCCGCAATCAGCAGACCAATCACGAGAATTGGGCCCACGATTTCACCAATCGCGCCATCTAAAAGCAAGTTACCTGCCTTAGCGCCAACCGCTTTCACTTTTTTCATGGTCGTTTCCTCCGATTAAGTCAGCTCAATCTTAGCAATTTTACGATACCGCATCTGGCTAAAGTCACCGGCCGTGGTGCGGTAAAACGGCGATAACGGTAGCAATCCTACCCCGCTGGCGCCAGCTGCCACTGGTGCACTTTTGGCGTAGGCACCGCGCACAACTTCGGCGCCGGCCCGCACCACCGGTACGGTCAGGCCAAAACGGTTCGGCACATACTGCATGGTCGCATCTGGCAGACGATTACCCCAGCCAAACAGCGTGTTCAGGCCACCGCTCATGAGATACTCGTACTCTCTTTCATCAGGCAAGGCAAAACCAAAACCGCTGAGCCGCTTTTCCAGCTGCGCCTGATTCCAATTTTGCTTCAGTGCCACTTGATACTGATGCTCGCCAGCCAGGCGCAGCACCACATGTTCACCAGTTAAGGTCGGCGCCCAGCTTGCGGGCGTGAAAGGATCCGGTGAGCCCTGGCTGAGCAGCCCCAAGACTTCGCCTTTTACCGGCATGTAGGCAAAATGGTCACCGGCAAACACCTGCGTGGTGAGATTGATGGTCCCAATGATTTCCTCATCGCTGGCCACACTGGCGCGTGCCACCAGCATCGGCGGCATATCCACCGTTGCGCTCGGGCTCAAATGAGCCGCCGCGGCTACACCCATGGCCGCCAGCACCGGGGCCATCGCGGCTGGCGCTGGGGTTTCAATGCCCAGCGGCACGGCGCGCAGGCCGGGCACAAAACGTAGCCACTCGCCGCCAATCAGAATGTCGAAGGTGCTGAGGTGATGGCCAAAATAATCCACTCCCACTGGCACAATGGCATCAACGCTCAGCAACGGGCTGAGAAAATAGCGACTGAGCTGGGTCGCGATAAATTGGCGGCGTTCGTCAGATAACTGATTCCAGTCGCCAAGCATCAAATCGACTTTGGGCATGTTGTCACCCCCTGGGTTTTACTGCTTCTTGGCTTTGCGAGCCGCACGGGCCTCATTGCGTTTGTTGACCCGATTGTTGAACCAAGCTTCCTTCGCCGCGGCCTTTTTAATCTTCTTCTTGTAGCCAGGCATTTTCTTCTTGGCCTCTTTAGCGGCTAAGGATTTGATCTTCCCGCTGCGCGAATCGGCCTTCGGCACGCGCCGCGCGCGGCGGTTGCGATCATAGGTGTCCACGATTTCGCCGTCTTTCAGCGCTTTCGGCTGGAACTTGATGCCTAGGTGTTCGAGCTCGGCAATCTGCGCTTCTTGGCCTGGCTGGTAC
The DNA here is from genome assembly GCF_003946175.1 of Lacticaseibacillus suibinensis. Lineage (GTDB taxonomy): Bacteria > Bacillota > Bacilli > Lactobacillales > Lactobacillaceae > Lacticaseibacillus > Lacticaseibacillus suibinensis. The sequence goes on from NZ_RHOK01000005.1 coordinate 38,797, forward strand.
AAGGTCACCGCAGTGCCGGAAAGACCATTGCGGCCGGTGCGGCCCACGCGATGAATGAAGAACTCATTATCGGTTGGGAGCTCGGCATTGATGACCATCGACACCCCGTCAATATCAATGCCGCGGGCAGCCAGGTCTGTAGCCACCACATATTGATATTTCAAATCCGCCACAGCCTTCATGACGCGCCGGCGCTGGCGTGGTTCAATGCCGCCATGAATTTTGGCCACATTCAGGCCTTGGTCCGTCAAGTACTGATGAATGGCATCCACGCTGGTTTTGGTATTAGCAAAAATCAGCACCAAAAATGGCTCACCCATTGTCAGCAGTTTATAAATCGTGGCATTGCGGTCGCGACTTGGCACTGCCAGCAGCCAGTTGGCCACGGTATCGGCAATCACTGACTTTGGCTTCAGCTCGATGGTGGTGGGATTTTGCATGTACTTCTTCAAAAATGGCTGCAATTTTTGGGGAATGGTGGCAGAGAACACTGCCATTTGCAGATCCTCGCCAAACAAACTGGCGATTTGATCCACGGTGGTTAAAAAGCCCATGTCCAGCGTCATATCCGCTTCGTCAACCACGAACATCTTGGCCGGATAGGCGGCCAAAGCGCCAGCCTTGATTAAGTCCAACAGGCGCCCTGGCGTCCCAATGGCGACTTGCGGCTGCTGGTGCTGCAGCTTTTCGATTTGGCGGCTCTTGTCGGTGCCACCAACATAGCGCTGCACCCGCAGGTCCTTGGCGGCGGTCAGGGATTTGGCCACTTCATACAGTTGGTCCGCCAGTTCTCGCGACGGCGCAGTGATGACGAGCTGCACGGTATCTTTGGCCGCATCGACTCGCGACAGCAGTGGCAGCAGGAAGGCGTGCGTTTTCCCAGAGCCGGTTTGGCTTTGGCCAATCACGCTTTCCCCGCGCAGCAGCGCTGGAATCACTTGCTCCTGAATCGGCGTAGGCGTCGTGATGTGCGTGGCATCAAGGGCGTCAATTAAAAAGGGCGCCAGAGCATATTGTTTAAATTGATTTGTTGGCATGTTTCTACTTTCCGCAGTCAGCCACTAACTGGCTGAGCTCCTTTGTGATTTGCGTTATTTCGGCTTGATCCATCGCCTTCGCCCCGCTAGCCAGTGGATGACCACCGCCATGATGGGCTTTGGCTAGACCATTGATGATCGGCCCTTTGGAGCGCAGGTTAACCCGGTAAGGTTCGCCATCGGCTTGCTCCACAAACAAGGCCCAAGCAATGACTTCCCCTAACCGCCCTGGGGTGCCGACGCCGGCATGCACTTGGTCAGGCGTCAAGCCCAGCTCCAAGGTCACGGCCAGTGGAATCGTCACTGTGGCAGCGCCGGCGGGCGTAATGGTCAGATGGTTAAAGATATAGCTTTGCAACTTGGCTTGCGCGAAGGTGAGCGCCCCCATTTTGTTGTTCAAAGCGGTGGGATCAAAGTCCTCGCGAATGAGCCGCGCCGCCGCTTCGAGCGTGTGGGGGGTCGTGTTATTATACAGGAAACGACCGGTATCGCCAACAATGCCGGCATAAAGGAGCCGCGCACTTTTGGCGTTCAGATTCAAGCTCGGTGTCTGCTGAATCAGGTCAAAAATCATTTCCGACACCGAACTGGCGTCTTCATCGACCCACTGCAGATCCCCATAGGCATCATCATTGGGATGATGATCGATTTTGATCAACTTCGCCCCTTGGTCAAAGCGCTGATCCGACACCCGGGGACGATCGGCGGTATCGACGACAATCACCAGCGCGCCTTGATACAGGTCATCGGGAATGGTTTGCATCTGGCTGAGCCAATCCAAATCGCCGACAGAGCCGCCGACTTGATACACCTGCTTGCTCGGATACGCCGCGCGCAAAGTCGCCGCGAGCCCACCTTGGGAGCCCAGCGCATCCGGGTCTGGTTTCACATGGCGGTGGATAATAATCTTGTCGTACGCTTCAATGGTGGCAATAATCTGGTCTTGAATCATCGTGTTGTCCTTTCCAATAACTGACAAGTGACAAGGGCCTTGGCGACCAAGAGCCCATCGGTTAAGAGGCTGACATCGAAGGTGCCTTCATGAGAATTTACCTCCAGCGGCGCGACGTTAATATGAACGGTGGATTCGAGTTGCACCGGCCGAAATGCGTGCAGCGACAGCTGATCAATCAGCACGTTCCGGCGCCCTTTTTGGTTCAAATAATAAGTAATGCTGTAATTCACAACTTCACTCATGACGCCGAAGCTCAACGTGCCCAGCTTGTTCATCATCATGGGGGTCGTGGTCAGCGTGAAAGCCGGCCCTTCAGCTGGCGCCGGCGTGACCAGCGCCATTTGGGCGGCCACCTGATCGGCAATCGTGGTCCCTTGCGAATTGGTGCCTAGCTCCGCCAAAGCGGAATAAACACTGCTACGGGTGACGATCCCCAGCAGCTGCCATGAGTCATCCACCACGGGCAGCACTGAAATACTGCGGCCTTGCATGGTATGGCCCACGGCGGTGACGCCCAGATACGGGCGCACCGTCAGCGGGTCTTTGGCCATCACCCGTTCAAGCAGCGTCGTGCCTTTTTTACCGGCGACTTGTTTACGCGTGACCATCCCAATCAACCGGCCCGTGGGCGTGATAATCGGCAAGGCGAAATCATTGCGACCGGCCCGCAGCCGGGTAAAATCAGCCACGGTTTGATCCGCCAGCCCAGTTTGCACCCCATCGCTCAGCGGCGTGTAAATCGCCGCAATGGTCAAAATGTCTTGCTTGATGGCCTGATCCGACAGCGCCCGGTTGATCATCGTGGCCACGGTGAAGGTGTCATAGCTAGTTTGCAGCACCGGCAAGTCCATCTGGTTGGCTAGCCGAATGACGTTATCTGAGGTCATAAAGCCCCCGGTGATCAGCACTGCCGCCCCATTTTGCAAGGCCAGACGCTGGGCATCTTCGCGATTGCCGACAATCACCAAAGAATTCTTGGTGATATAGCGCAGCATTTCGTCTGGGGTCATCGCCCCAATGACGAACTTATCCAGGCGCTTGGCTAGGCCAGCCGAGCCGCCGAGGACCTTGGCGTCAATCAGCTTCAGCAAGGCGCGAAAAGTCAGGGAGTCAATATTGCTCATTGGCTTTTGCTCAATGCGAATGGTGCCGACCCGTTCAATGGTGGACACCAAGCCAGTAGTTTCGGCCTCTTTAATCGCGCGGTAAGCCGTGCCTTCGCTCACATGTTGGTGCTTGGCGACCGAGCGCACTGAGATCTTCGTGCCAACCGCTAAGCTGCCAATATAATCGAGAATCTGTTCGTGTTTCGTTGCCATCTGTTTTGCCCCTTTGTGCGCAAAGATGCCGGCTTGCGGCAAGCGGCGCACCCTTTTCAGTCTAACTGTATTATAACACAGCGTGAGCCTGTTACAGCGGCAGATCGATGTTTTCGTATTGCTGCAGATCCAAGGCGGTCATCGTGATGCCCAGCAGCCGCACTGCCTTAGGCTTGACCGGCACCTCCTGCCACAGGGCAAGGGCCGCTTGGTAAATGGCATCCCGACCATTGAAATAAGTTTCCTGGGTTTTGCGCCTGGTTTGGGTGTTGAAGTCGCTGTCACGGAGCTTGAGCACGACGGTTTTGCCATGTTTTTGCTTCTTAGCCAAGGCGGCCGCCACCAAGTCAGCCAGGTAAGCGAGCTGTTCTTCAACCGCTGCGTCCGTGGTCAGTACCGCGCGGTAGGTGCGTTCTTTGCCGATGGACTTGGCATCCCGCACTTGCACCGGCCGATTATCGACGCCGCGGGCATGGCGATACAATTCAAAGCCCATTTTGCCGAGCTTGGCAATAAGCGCCTCTTGACTAAACGCCCGCAGGCTCAAGCCATCGGTGATACCCATCGCCTGCAGCACTGGCGCGGTTTTCTTTCCCACTCCGCGGTACGCTTCAATCGGCAGCCGGTCCAAAAACAGCTGCGCCTGCTCTGGCAAAATCACGGTCCGGCCGCGGGGCTTGTTATACTCGGAGGCTTCCTTGGCCAGAAACTTGTTGTAAGACAGCCCGATGGAAGACGACAGCTGAGTCGTTTGCCGGATTTGATCTTGCAGCCACAGGGCCAGCTCAATGGTGGTATTGAAATCATGATTGGCGGTGACATCCAGATAGGCTTCATCCAGCGCAACTGGCTCGATCAAGTCTGTCACTTGGTGAAACAAAGTGTGAATCTGCTGCGACACCGCTCGATATTTGGTGAAGTCCGGGGTCTTGAACGTCAGCAGCTGCCGCGGCACCAGATGCAAGGCTTCATTGGCCGGCATGGCAGAGTGCACGCCAAATTGGCGGGCCACATAATTCGCCGTGGTCACCACCCCTTTACCGCCGGTTTGGCGCGGATCATGCGCCATCACCAAGGCCCGGCGCTTGAGTTTCGGATCATCCCGTTCCTCAATGGAGGCGTAAAACGCGTCCATGTCCACGTGAATGATTTTACGATGGGTATCGTTTTGCATCGGTATTTCGAGCATACGGTCTCCGATTCAAATGACCAAGACAAAAATCATCTTGGTCATCAGGGTCACAACTATTCCTGCAGTGTTACGCGCCACAAAGCAACGCCCAGCTTGATAAGGCGAACACCCTGTCAAACCTAAATGCGGGTTTGGCAGGGCGTCCGTCTTATCCTTTGGGCTAAAATCACTTTCTGGCGCAGCCCGCTTAATCTGCCATTCTCACTCTAGTTGGCTGCCAGTACCACTGGTGGCCGTCTTTGGCCAGCAGGTCAAAGGCCGCTTGGGGGCCCATGGTGCCTGCCGGATAGGTGTCAATACCAGTTTGTTTCTGCCAAGCGGCGGTAATGACGTCAACGTAATGCCAGGTCTGGGCCAGCTCCCGCCAGTGGTTGAAGTTGGTTTGATCGCCGGCCAAAGCCTCGCCAATCAAGCGTTCATAGGCTTCTGGCGCCGCAGCAATCGCCGCTGGATCATGCCGGAAGTCCAGCCGGTTTGGGGTCAAAATGTTGCCTTCGCCGAGCTGCTTGCCATTGAGTTCCAAGGTGTAGCCTTGCGACGGTTCAATGTAAATCGTCAAATGGGCATCCTGGCCTTCGCCAAACGGCGTCTTGCCGCCTTTGAAGGTCACGGTAACTTGCGTGGACTTGCGCGTCAGGCGCTTACCAGTGCGAATGAAAATCGGCACGCCAGCAAAAGCTGGCGCATCGGTCATAATCCGACCGGCCACAAAGGTATCCGTCAGCGAGTCGCTGGCCACACCGTCTTCTGCGCGGTAGCCTTTGATTGCTTGGCCATCGATGTCAGCGGCGGTGTATTGACCGCGGATAAAGTTAGCCGCGGCCTCTTCTTCGGTATAGCGATGCAGCTGATCGAAGGCGCGGCTTTTGACTTCATGCACGGCTTCTGAGGTCATGGCAGTCGGTTCATCCATGGTCAGATAGGCCAGCAGTTGCATCACGTGATTTTGCACCATGTCCCGTAAGGCGCCGGCGGTTTCGTAATAACCCGCGCGTTCTTCCACGCCCACGGCCTCGGCCAAGGTGATTTGAATGTCTTTGATGTAAGCCTTATTCCACACTGTCTTGAGCAAGGGATTGCCGAACCGCAGGGCCAAAATGGCCTGTGCCATTTCCTTGCCCAGATAATGGTCGATGCGGTAAATTTGCTCCTCGGCAAAGGTGCCGGTCAAGGCATCATTGAGCTCCTTGGCGCTAGGATAATCATGGCCAAAAGGCTTTTCGATGATCAACCGATTGAAGCCGGTCTTGGTCAGCAGGGCTTCCGACTTGAGGTGGGTGGCAATGGTGGCGAAGAACTGCGGCGCCATCGCCATGTAATACATTCGGTTGCCGCCAACGGCATATTGATCATCTAGCTTCTGGGCCAATTGCTTCAGCGTGACGTAATGCGATGAATCCGTCACGTCATGCGATTGATAGTAAAAATGGCTGGCGAACGCTTCGGCTTCGGCCTCGTTCTCTCCTTCGCTGCCTGCCACGGAATCGCGGACGACGCTGCGATAGTAATCATCGCTCCAAGGCCGGCGCGCGGTGCCAATCACGGCGAAATGGTCCTTCAAGACGCCTTTACGGTACAATCCGAACAATGCCGGATACAGTTTCCGGTGGGCCAGATCGCCTGACCCGCCAAACATGATAATCACTGCATTGACTTCATTACTCATAATCGCTTGTCACTACTTTCTGCTTTTCAGCGGTCACAACTCCACGAAAATATGCTCGGCGCGCACGGCATCGACAGCAAGGTCTTTGCCGGTTTCGCGCTGGCGAATCGTGATCGTCTTATCTTCTTTTGCTAACACTTCAAAATGGTCCTCGATATGCAGGCCCAGGCCGAAGACATAGTCAATCAAGCTAGCCTCATCGACAATGCGTTCGATATGCCCTTTGGCTCCGACTGGCACGGTGCTCAAGGTCACCCGGCTTTGGTCGAGGTAATGGCCGTCTTCATCAGGAATCACACCGCCGTGCGGGCAGTATTTGGGATTACCCAAGAACTTCGCCATGCGCTCCGCCATTTCGGCTGTAGTGGCATGCTCCAGCATTTCGGCTTCGGCGTGGACATTGTCGATGGGATAACCCAAGTCATTGGCCAAAAAGACTTCCCACAGCCGGTGATTGCGAACTAAACTAGCTGCCCGCCGCTGGCCACTGGCGGTGAGCTTGATCCCTTGATATGGCGTGTGGGTCACGTATTGCTGCTCCACCAGTTTGGTGATCATCTCACTGACACTAGCCGCAGACACTGACAGCCCAGCGACGATCTGCTTGTTGGAAATCAAAGCCGTATCGCCGCCGAGTTCAAATATCATTTTTAAGTAGTCTTCTTTATTCGGGGTCATAGTCATCCTTACTTTCAGTTTGTACACACACTCTCTATTATGCATGAAGTGAGCAAAAAAAACACGCCTGACTGGCGTGTTTTCCGATTAACATGACTGTTTGAAGCAGCGCTTATTTCACGCTGTCACTAGAGGCGGTGCCTTCGTATTCGTCGAGCACGATTTGCTTCATGTCGGCAATCAAAGGTTCAACTGGGTTGGTGACCGTGCAGTTGTCTTCGTAAGCCAATTCGGCCAAACGATCAACGCTTTCGTCAACGGCTTGCTTCGTGATGCCTTGTTCCTTGAGGCTCATCTTGACGCCAACGCGGTTAGCCAGGTCGATGTAGGCTTGGGCAAAGGCTTCCACCAATTCAGCAGTGGTGTTGCCCTTCAGACCCAGGTAACGAGCGATTTCAGCGTAATCTTCGTCAGCGCGGAAGTAGTTGTACTTGGACCAAACGGCGCGCTTCTTCGGGGTCTTAGCATTATAGCGAACGACGTGTGGGAAGGTGATCGCAATGCAGCGCCCGTGAGGCAGGTGGAAAGTCTGGCCAAGCTTGTGAGCGATACTGTGGTTGATGCCCAGCAGCGCGTTAGCAAAGGCCATCCCGGCAATCGTGGAGGCGTCATGCATCTTCGCCTTAGCATCGAGGTCGCCTTGGTAAGAGAGTTCCAAGTTGTCGAAGGCCAACTTCAAAGCCTGCAGCGACAGACCCTTGGTGTAAGAGCTAGCCATGGTGGAAACAAAACTTTCGGTGGCATGGCAGATGACATCCAGGCCGGTATCGGCAACAACCTTCGGCGGTACAGTTTCGATGAACTGCGGATCAACCAGCGCAACATCTGGCGTCAAAGCGTAGTCAGCCAGTGGGTACTTGATCCCCGTGTCCGAGTCGGTGATCACGGCGAATGGGGTGACTTCAGACCCAGTCCCAGAGGTCGTTGGGATGCAGACCAGCTTAGACTTAGTTGGCTTCGGGAACTTGTAAGTCCGCTTGCGGATATCCAAGAACTTCTGCTTGGCGCCGAAGAAGTCGCCATCCCCATCGTAGAACAACCAGATGCCTTTAGCCGCATCCATGACGGACCCGCCGCCGATGGCAACAATCGCGTCTGGCTTGAAGTCCTTAGCAATCGCGGTGCCTTTGTAAACCGTGTTGCTGGAAGGATCAGGTTCAACATCCAAGAAAGTTTGGATATCGACGTTGTTGGTGCGGTTCTTCAAAACATCTTCAACGATGCGCACGTAGCCAAGTTTTTCCATGCCACGGTCGCCGACGATCAGCACCCGATCAAGGCCGTCCATCTTTTCCAAGTAGCGTACTGAGTTGCGTTCGAAGTAAATCTTCGGTGGCAGCTTGACCCATTGCATGTTGTTGCGGCGTTTTGCCAAAGTTTTGATGTTAAGCAAGTCGATCGTCCCCACATTGTGTGAAATTGAGTTACCACCGTAAGAGCCGCAGCCCAGGGTCAAGGATGGGATCATTTCGTTGTACAGATCGCCGATGCCCCCGAATGTGGATGGGCTGTTGACCAGCACGCGGCAAGCTTGCATCTTGTCGGCGTAATCCAGGGCCAAATCATCATCTGCGGTGTGGATGATAGCGGTGTGGCCCAAGCCGCCGATGTCGAGCATGGTTTCCGCCATTTCAAAGGCTTCTTCATGGCCGGAAGCTTTGAACATGGCCAAAACTGGGCTCAGTTTTTCGTGAGACAGAGGAAATTTGTCGCCCACGCCTTTGAGTTCAGCAATCAGCAGTGGCGTATCCTTTGGCACATCGATGCCAGCCCAGTTGGCAATTTGCCAAGCGCTTTGGCCAACGATCCGCGGGTTAACCGCCATCTTGTCGGTGTTGATCACGGTTTCGGTGAGCTTCTTGATGTCTTTTTGCTTAACGAAGTAGGCGCCTTGCGCGGTGAATTCTTTCTTCACGTCGTCGTAAATCGCGGCGTCAACCACGGCGCCTTGTTCAGACGCGCAGACCATGCCGTTATCAAAGCTCTTGGAAAGCACGATGTCGTTAACCGCCTGCTTGATGTTAGCGGTGGCTTCGATGTAAGCTGGCGCATTCCCGGCCCCAACGCCCAGCGCTGGCTTACCTGAGGAATAAGCGGATTTGACCATGCCAGGGCCACCAGTAGCCAAAATCGTGGCGATGCCTGGGTGATGCATCAAGGCTTGGCAAGCTTCAATGCTTGGGATAGCGATGAACTGCAAGGCACCATCGGGCAGGCCAACCTTCTTGGCTTCGTCGCGGATCACTTCCAAGGCCCGGGCAGATGATTTCTGTGCGCCTGGGTGGAAGGAGAAGATGATCGGGTTCCGGGTCTTAATCGCAATTTCGGATTTGAACATGACCGTGGAAGTTGGGTTTGTGACAGGTGTTACCCCAGCAATGACCCCGATTGGTTCCGCAATCTGGACAATGTTCTTTTGCTTGTCTTCTGAAATCACACCCACCGTCTTGTCATCCTTGATGGAGTGCCAGATCTCTTCAGTGGCAAACATGTTCTTGATGGCTTTATCTTCATAAACGCCGCGGCCGGTTTCCTCAACCGCCATCTTGGCCAATTCCATATGATGATCAAGACCGGCAATCGCCATGCGGTGCACGATTTGGTCGATCTTCTCCTGGTCATAAGTCTTCAGCACTTTGAGCGCTTCCTGAGCATTGGCAACGAGTTGGTCAATATTCGCTTCAATGTCGGTTTGGGTTTCCGGTTTGTCTTTCAGCATTGATATCCCTCCACAAGATAGGCTTCAATTTTTGTTAACCATTTCACAAACAATAATATACCCGATGATTGTGAATTTGTAAACAAGTTTCGGTGAAATTTTTCACGAAAAATCTTGAAGGTGACAAAAAGACTGATATCAAGGCGTTCTCGGTTAAAAATATTTCGTTATCAAGTGAGCGTAACCGTGTTCATTTCGACCTTTAACGGCTTCTCGATTCACCCCTGCGCATGGCTTCATCCCCGCCCCTAGCGCGATGAGCGTCAAATCGTCAATTAGCCTGGTGAGCTCATGTGACCCGATGAACAATTTAATTAAGCCCACGAAAAAAGCTCCCAGTGAGCGGTGGCCGCTCAACTGGAAGCTAGAGGTTGGTGCTTATTTGCTCTCGGAATCGTCCTGCTTGTCGCTGTCAGCAGGGGTATCCTCGCTGGCCGCTTCGCTATCAGCGTTGTCACTGCCAGCATCGCTGCTGGTGACATCATCGCTGCTTGGTTCGCTGTATGGCTTGTCCTCAACTGGGGCAGCCGCTGGCGTCACTGTGCGAATGGCAGACAAGCTGAAGGTCAGAAAAACGCCGTCCAGGTCCAAATCAACGGTGTTGCCGGCGCGATCGATGGAATCAATCACCCCATGCAAGCCGCCGATGGTAACAATTTTGTCGCCTTTCTTCAGGCCCTTCAGCATTTCCATGCGTTGTTGTTGCTGCTTCTTCTGGGGGCGCATCATGCCGAAGTACATGACCCCGAACATCAGCACCAATAAAATGATCATTGAAAATCCACTACTCAAAATGAATTACCTCGTTTTCTTATTTGTTCAGTAACACTGTACCAAAGAATCACCGCAATCGCTAGACTAGAAGTTCTTGGCGTCAGGCTTGAAGTAGCCGTATTCCTCAAAGAACGCTTGGCGGAACTCGTTCAGCTCATCCTTCGCGATGGCTTCTCGCACCTGCTTCATGAGATGGAGCAGGAAGTAAACGTTGTGATAACTGGCCAACCGTTCGCCAAAGGTTTCATCCGCCTTCAGCAAATGGCGGATGTAGGCCCGGGTGTAGTTGCGGCAAGCGTAGCAATCACATTGATCATCCAGCGGCGTGAAGTCGTGCGCGTACTTGGCGTTTTTCACCACCAAGCGGCCATGCGACGTCATCACGGTGCCTTTGCGGCCGATGCGAGTGGGCAGTACGCAGTCGAACATGTCAATGCCGCGCAGCACCCCATCGATCAAGGCATCTGGTGAGCCCACGCCCATCAGGTAGCGCGGTTTGGTTTCCGGCAGCAGCGGCGTGGTGAAATCAAGGACGTGGTTCATTTCCTCTTTCGACTCCCCCACTGACAAGCCGCCGATGGAATAACCTGGGAAGTCCAAGCTGACCAGGTCTTTGGCACTTTGCTGGCGCAGATCTTTGAACCCCGCCCCTTGCACGATACCAAACAGCCCTTGCGTCGCCGGATTTTGGTGCGCCTTCAAGCCGCGTTCGGCCCAGCGACTGGTGCGAGCAACACTTTTTTTGACGTAATCATAGCTTTCAAAAAACGGCGGGCACTCATCCAGGCTCATCATGATATCTGGGCCAAGGGCATTTTCGATACCAATTGCTTTTTCCGGCGAGAGGAACATTTTGGCGCCACTGATGTGGTTTTTAAAATGCACTCCTTCTTCGGTGATGTCGCGGTTTTTGGCCAACGAGAACACCTGAAAGCCACCGGAGTCAGTCAAAATCCCCTTATGCCAGTTCATGAACTGGTGCAGGCCGCCGGCTTCCTGGACGATTTCCTCGCCAGGGCGCACCCAGAGATGGTAAGTGTTGGCCAAAATGACCCCTGCCCCCATCGTTTCCAGCTCCTCAGGCGCCAGCGTTTTGACCGTGGCTTGCGTGCCCACGGGCATAAACATTGGGGTCGGGAACGTACCGTGCGGGGTGATTAACTCGCCCAGGCGCGCGCCGGAGTGTTTGTCTTGGTGAATCAAGCGGTATGAAATTGCAGGTGCCATAATGCCTCCTAGGTCGTTTCGTTGCAACAAAGTCGCGCTACGTGCTATCCTCAAGCTAGGGAATCCGCTTTTCTCGTGATCGAAATTTACGATGGATGTTCCACGCAGCGATGCGTTAAAAGAAAATCTTGGGTTGTTCGTTTTCGTAGTTGGTTGCGGATTCCCGCCGCGGACCACGTGGTGAGGCTCGGTGTGAACCGAGCCTTTTTGCGTGGGACAGCGCGGGAGCCGGTTGTAGTTGCGCTCCAGGTGGCCAACGCCGGACCGTTTAGCTACGCCAGCTGGCCCGCCACCAAAAACCAGTGGCAAACCATCTGGCTAGGCTAATCATCCGGCTAAGTGCGGCCACCTTCCGCAGCCTTATTTGTGAATATACATAGCATCGCCAAAGCTGAAGAAGCGGTACTTTTCTTCAATCGCGTGGTGGTAGGCGTTCAGGATGTTTTCGCGACCGGTGAAGGCGGCGACGAGCATGACCAGCGTGGACTTTGGCAGGTGGAAGTTGGTGATGAAGGCATCAACCAAGCGCCACTGGTAGCCGGGCTTGATGAAGATATCGGTCCAGCCGGAGTCAGGTTTGATCTGACCGTCAAACTTGGTGCCGATCGTTTCCAAGGTGCGAATCGAGGTGGTGCCGGTGGCGATGATGCGGCCGCCATTGGCTTTGACTTCGTTCAGCGTGTCCGCGGCTTCCTGAGAGAAGCGGTAGAATTCACTGTGCATCTTGTGGTCTTCAATGTTATCAACCGAAACAGGGCGGAAGGTGCCCAAGCCGACATGGAGCGTCAGGTAAACGAGCTTCACGCCTTTGTCTTTGACCTTTTGCAACAGTTCTGGAGTCCAGTGTAGGCCGGCGGTTGGCGCGGCAGCCGAGCCCATTTCCTTGGCGTAAACGGTTTGGTACATCTCAGGGTCATCGAGCTTAGCCTTGATGTATGGCGGCAGCGGGGTTTCGCCAAGCTGATCCAGAATCTCCATGAAAATGCCGTCGTAATGGAACTCGATAATGCGACCGCCGTGATCCAGTTCTTCCTTCACGGTGGCCTTCAACAAGCCATCCCCAAAGTCGATTTCGGTGCCGACCGGCGCTTTTTTGGCTGGCTTCATCAAGGTTTCCCATTGGTCGCCTTCTGTGTTGTGCAGCAGGAGCACTTCCATGTGAGCGCCGGTGTCTTTTTTCACGCCGTACAGCCGCGCTGGCATCACTCGGGTGTCGTTCATGACGACCGCGTCGCCGGGGTTCAGGTAATCCAGAATGTCGTAAAAATGCTTATCCTCATAAGCGCCAGTTTCCGCGTTCAACACCAGCAGGCGGCTGGCGTCACGTTCCTTCAGCGGCGTCTGGGCAATCAATTCATGAGGCAAATCATAGTCAAAGTCTTCGGTAGTGAGCATGTTATCCTTCCAATCATTTAATGGGTAAAGGGAATGTGCAAATGGTCATAACCCGCCGGCGTCACCATGCGGCCACGCGGCGTGCGCTTGAGAAAACCAATTTGCAGGAGATAGGGTTCATACATTTCTTCGATGGTTGCTGTTTCCTCGCCGATGTTCGCAGCGATGGTGTTCAGCCCCACTGGTCCGCCATCATAATCGCGAATCATCATGCCAAGCAGCTTGCGGTCGATGGCATCCAAACCGCGGTCATCCACTTGTAACTGAGCCAAAGCGTGATCCACCAAGGCAACATCCAAGTCGGAGTCCGCCACATCGGCAAAATCGCGAATGCGCCGCAACAAGCGGTTGGCAATCCGCGGGGTGCCTCGTGAGCGGCGCGCCACTTCCAGCGCGGCGCTGTCAGGCACCGCCATATTGAAAATCGAAGCCGAGCGCAGCACGATTTGCTTCAGCTCATCTTCGTTGTAATACTGCATGTGTTCCGTGATCCCGAAGCGGTCGCGCAGCGGCGCCGACAGCATTCCAGCTCGGGTCGTGGCACCGATCAGCGTAAACGGCGGCAAGGGAAAATGCACCGGATGCGCGGTTGGGCCTTCACCCACTACGATATCGATGTAAAAGTCTTCCATCGCTGAGTACAGCATTTCTTCGACGATTTTCGGTAAGCGGTGAATTTCATCCACGAACAGGACATCGCCTGGTTGCAGCTCATTCAGCATCGCCACCAAATCGCCCGGCTTTTCAATCGCCGGCCCCGAGGTGGTGCGAATGTGCACGCCCAGTTCGTTGGCAATCACTAAAGCCAGCGTGGTTTTCCCTAAACCAGGCGGGCCATAAAGCAGCACATGGTCCATGGCTTCTTCGCGCTTCAACGCCGCTTGAATATAGACGGTGAGCTGGGACTTCACCGCCGTTTGGCCGATGTAGTCGGCTAACTGATGCGGCCGCAGACTCAGCTCAATGGCGTCGTCATCCGGCTCAGCGTCCTTTGATACGATTCGCTCGTCTGCCACAACAATCCTCCTAGCTCAATAATTGTAACCCGCGGCGCAAATACTCATCCGTCGTCGTCGCCCCACTGGCGGTTAACGGCTTTTCTAACTTCGCCACCGCTTTGTCTGGATAGCCCAGAGCCACCAAGGCGGCCATCGCGTCCGCTAAGGCCGGGTCGACGTTTGCCATTGCCGGCGTCGGGTCGGCCTCTGGCGTCAGGTGCAGCTTGCCTTTCAGGTCCAAAATAATCTGCTGCGCGGTTTTTTTGCCAATACCAGGGAACTTCGTCAAAAAGCCCACGTCTCCGCTAGCCACGGCCTGCGCCAAGCCGGTGGTGTCGGCATTGGCCAAAATCGCCAGCGCGGACTTCGGCCCAATCCCGGTCACCGTCAGCAGCTGGTTAAAGGTTTGCTTGGCCGCTTGATTTTCAAAGCCGTACAAGGCCTGGTCGTTGTCGCGGATAATGTGCTGCACATAGATTTTGGCTTGCTGGCCAATCGTGTAAGCATAAGGGTTGCCCATCAGCAGGCGATAGCCCACGCCTTGCACATCCAGCACCACATAGCCTGGCGCGACATCAGCGACGGTGCCATTCAAGTATTCGTACATAGTGCCCTCTCTTTTCAGTACATATGTTTGCAACCCAGTTTACCATAAAAGCCGGCTTTCGCCCATGCACGCTAAGCCTGTTTTACCGGCGTTCTACGACTTAAGCCCGAGCGCCAAGTGACGAAACTGTTCGCGCGCAGTGCTAGGCAGCACTGCTTCAAGCTGATAAAATTATCCTCGAAAGAAGGTGACGCTTTTGAGCGAAACGACCTCACGCCGGCTGATCAACATTACCGCCTTGTTGAGCCTGCTGGCAATCATTGCCGTGACGATCTACTGGTATCGCATCGGGGTCTTCAAAAACCTCAGCAACCTCCAGAATTACCTCAACGGCACTGGTTTTGTTGGGCCATTGATTTTCATTGCCATTCAAATCGTTCAAGTCGTCATCCCCATCATTCCCGGCGGCGTTAGCACCGCAGCGGGGGTGCTCCTGTTCGGCCCCTGGCAAGGCTTTTTATATAACTACATTGGTATCTGTATCGGCTCGTTCATCAACTTCTTCTTGGCCCGCCGCTATGGCAAACCTTTCATTCTCCATATCGTGCCGGAAAAAGTCTTTGAAAAATACATGGCCTACGCCAAGAACCAACAGAAGTTCGACATGTTCTTCGCCGTCGCCATCATCGCGCCGATTGCACCCGACGATGTGCTGTGTCTGATTGCCGGCCTGACCCATATGAAAACCCGGATGTTCGCTTGGATCATCATTCTGGGCAAACCCATTACGATTGCGGCTTACAGCTGGGCGTTGATTTTCGGCGCGCATTGGCTCCTACGCTTGTTCGGGTAACTGAAGCCAAAATGAAAGAGGCAGTGCTTGCGTTCATGCAAGCACTGCCTCTTTGTTTACCCTATTTGTCTCAGCCGCCGCCGGTTAACCCGACGCTGATTAAGACCCAGTGCCGTCAGCAGGCCAACTCCCAGCCACACCACCAGCGCGTCCTGTGTCTCCCCAGTGGCCGGTAGCGGACCAGGCGTTGGCCGCTTGGGCGGCTGTTCCGTTGGTGCCTCCGGTGTTGGCCAGGTTGGCGGCGACGCGACGAGGGTGAAGCTTGCCGTGCTACGCATCTGATCAGCTTGCACCGGCTGCGCGGTGTAAAAGCTCAGGCCCAGCAAGGCGATTAAGAACCATCCCACTTTTTTCATAGGTCACCCCCGCTGTCTACGGCCACGCCACCAACCGAGCCCGATGCCGAGCAGCAGCACCGCGACGAGCGCAACGGCCCAAGGCCACCAGACCGGCGGGTTAACTTCCGGCGCCGGTGCTGGGGCCGCGGCGATGGCCTGCTTCAACGTGAAGTTCTTCGTCAAATGCCACTTGTAGTTGCCAGCGCTGGCGTCGATCACCAGCTGATACTCGCCTGCCGCCAAAGTTTTGGTCGGGGTGAGTTGGTAGTTAAACGCTGAAGTCGGCGCCATCGCGTAATCCGTGTTCTTTTGGGTGTAAACGGCGGTCTTCTGCCCAGCCGGCAGCACTTTCGCCTGCAACGTCATTTTGCCAAACAGCCGCGGGGCGGTGTTTTGGAGGGTCGCTTGAATGTGCTCAGTGGTGGCCTTCACGGCATCCAACTGCACCGCTGGTGGTACCAGCTTTTCGCTGGTTTGCAGCTGCACGGCTACCACCATCGCAAAAGCGTTGGTGACCGCAAAGCCACTGCCAGAAGCTTCTGCCGGTGGGGTTTCATCGCGGACATACACCGCGCCTAGGATTTGACCCGAGAAACCCTCTGCTGGCGGCTTCACCTGAAAAGTCACCTTCCGCCCCTGGTGCGCGGCCAGGGTCAGCGAGATGGGTTTCGACCCGATGGCCGTCAGTTGTAGCTTGGCAGAAACGGCTTTTTTCTGGTTCGGCGCGTATCCCACCTGACCATTGTCTTGGGTGAAAGCATTGGTCAGCTCCAGATTCAGTTGTTTATTCTGATCGGATTGATTGGCCACTGTCACTGTTAGGTTCTGGGTTTCACCCGGCTTAACTAGCAAATTGAACCAACCGCTGTCGCCACCGATTTGGTTCGCTGGCAACTCCGGCGTTACCGTGAAGCCCGCCCCTTTCGCGGCCACTGGTTGACCTGGCCAGAACAGGCCTAGCAGGAGGAAAAGCCACCACCATCGTTTCATCACCGCACCCCCTCTCGCTACAAAACTGGGGTAACTTGGCCAAAAATTAGATTCCGTCTCAGCAGAAAGAAGTAAGCCTAATTCGCTGTTTATGCACCCGGCGCATCAGCTGCTGGCTCTGCCCCGAGTGTCCATGTTACTGTAGCCTGATAAGTGCCCGCTAATGGGGCTTCATTCGAATCAAGGGTCAATTTCGCAGTCTTCAGTGTAACAGTTGTCGATCCTGTACCATCACCAGCTGGCGCATTCAGTAGATTGGCACCAGATCCAGCAATGCTATCAGTGCTCAACTTGCCGGAAAAATTGTCGCCTTTAGGATCTCCACTCAACGTTAAAGAATTGACCTTGATATTACCACCAGTATCAAATTCACCTAATTGAGCTTTGAGCACCCATCCAGCGTTAGTACCGCGATAGTCTTCAACTTGGATAAGCTTTGCCGAGTTTCCGTCGTAACCCTTCTCTCCATTATTAACAGAATCGGCAACCAAATCAAAACTATTATTGCCATCAATAAATTCCTTCACCGTTTTCTGGCCAAAGTTGAGATTTGGCACGGCCTTCAGTACTAAAGCTTCACCTTCAATATTCAACTGAGCGATACTCTCTGCGTCAACACTCTGATCCGTCTCTCCCAAAGCAAACCCATCGCCGGTAGTTGAACTAAGGTTGTTTGCTTCGGTACCTGCTGCCGACACCACAGCCGGCGCCCCTGTCGCCAATAATGCCGCAATTACACTACTAAATAACCATGTTGCTTTTTTCATCCCAAAGTCCCCCTTGAAATTACTGACTGTGTCTCTTACAAACGGTCGCCTTCCGGGCCTTACACTACCCGCATTGCAGGCAACCAACACACTAACTTACCCAAGATCAACAGTCGCTGGCCGCGGCGGGTCCAGCCTCATTCGGTGTCATTTGCGGGCCACGACCCCAGCCGTTAGCACCACCTCCTTAGTTGGCAGTCGGCACAACGCCTTGGCCAGACACCGCTCAACGCACTGGCACAGCGCGCCATTGCTTTGAGTAACGGTCATCTTGCCACCAAATGCCAAAACGCGCCAGTTATTTGCTCATGCCATTAACAATCATTTCGCGCCAATTTCGCCGCTGACTATTAATTACGCAATTACGGCGCCAAGGCACTTTAAAGCCAAAAAAAAAGCCGATTACTCGACTTATTGCTTGGCGGCTAGAACCCGCGATAATGTGCTAATCGGTAGGCCCACCACATTGTAGAAATCACCGGCAATGGCTTTGACCAACAAACCGCCTTGACCCTGAATCCCGTAACCGCCGGCCTTATCCAACGGCTCGCCGGTCGCCACGTACTCCGCAATCTCCTTGGCCGTTAACGGCCAAAAAGTCACTTCGGTGGTCACCACCGTTTGCCGCATAGTTTTATCAGGCCAGTAAACACACAGGCCGGTGTGGACTTGATGCGTCTGCCCTGACAGCGCGCTGAGCATCGCCGTCGCCGCCTCGGCCGTCTGGGGCTTGCCGAGCAGCTCACCGTTGAAAGCCACCATGGTATCCGCAGCAATCACCGTGGCACCGGGATGCTCGCGCGCCACGGCACCGCATTTGGCTGCGGCTAGCCGCTGCACATAAGCGCGCGGCGGCAGGATGGGCAAGGCCCGCTCATCAATAGCGGCCGGCATCACGGTAAAGTCAGGCACCACACGCTTGAGTAATGCTTGGCGGCGCGGCGAGTTGCTGGCTAAGATAATCATTTCGCGCCTCCGAAGCTGGTGTGGCTGTCCTGAATGCGCTTGAACATTTTTTCCAAATCTGTATTGGAAAAATGCACCAGCGTCGGCCGGCCATGCGGGCAGTTGAAGGGATTTTCGCATTCGGCTAGGTGCTTGAGCAGCGCCTCGGCTTGCGGGGCATCTAGGTGATGGTTGGCCTTGATGGCTTGTTTACAGCTCATCATGATGGCGGTTTGTTCCCGAAACGCCGCCACCGTGACATGGCCTTCATTCAGCACCCAGTCGATGATGGCGCGGACGGTTTGTTCCTCCTCGCCTTTTTTGAACCAGGTTGGATGCTGGCGCACAACAAAAGTATTTTGGCCAAAGTCTTCCAGTTCAATGCCGACCCCGGCCAACACCTCACGGCGGGCACGAATGGTCACGGCATCGCTGGCCGGATAGTCCAAGGTGATTGGCACCAGTAGCGCTTGTTCATCGCTGCTGACTTCGCCGATTTCCCGGCGCAGGCGCTCGTAATTAACCCGCTCTTGGGCGGCGTGCTGATCCAGCATGTACAAACCATCTGGTGCTTCAGCCAGCAGGTAAGTGCCGTGGACCTGACCCAGATAGCGCAGCTCGCTGGGGAACCGTTCAACCGGCTTGTCATCCCGGGTCAAATCGGGTACGACCGGTTGCGGCGCTTGTTGGTATTTCTCATCCCAAGCCGCCAGGCGGTCAGGTTCATCAAAAATCGGCCGGGCATCCAGTTCATCAATGGCGAGGCCGGTAGAGGCCCTAGTCTCAGGCGCCGCGCTCGGACGCTGTTGTTCAGGCAGCGGTGCTGGGTCTTCATGCACCATATCTGGTGCGGCCGGCTGGGGGTTGGTGACTTGGTTCAAGGCGATAGTCAGCTGGTCCATGTCCACTGGCTTGTGTTGCCGCAAGTTGTGCAAGGCATCAGGAATCAGGTTCTCTCGGCCGAGCCGCTCACGAATGGTCGTTGTCAGCAGATTGCTCAGCTGGTCTTCCTTGCTGAGACGGACTTCCTGTTTGGTGGGATGGACGTTGACATCGACCAGCAGCGGATCGAGTTCAATGTTGATCACGGCCAGTGGATAGCGCCCCACCATCAGCTTGGAGCCATAGCCGGCGATAAAGGCCTTGATGAGCTGGAAGTTTTTGATGTAGCGACCGTTGACCATCAGGCTGATGTAATTACGCGAGGCCCGGGTAGTGTCAGGCAAGCTCGTGTAGCCGGTGACTTTGAAATCCAAGTCACTGCCACTAAAATCAAGCATGCTTTTGGCCACGCCCACCGAATAAATACCGGCGATGGTTTGCTGCAAATTGCCATGACCGGCGGTTTTCATCACGAGGTTATTGCCGTTCTTCAAGGTAAAGGCGATTTCTGGGTGCGCCAACGCCAGCCGATTCACGATGTCCAGAATGTGGTTCAGCTCGGTACTTTGCGACTGGACATACTTCAGGCGGGCCGGTGTGTTGTAAAACAAATTTTTCACGCTAATCTGGGTGCCTTGGCGCAAGCCTTCCGAGTGCTGGTCAATCAGCTTGCCGCCTTGGATATGGGCAATCGTCCCCAACCCTGCCTCAGTCGCAGTGGCCAAGGTGACATCAGCGACGGCGGCAATCGACGCCAGCGCTTCACCGCGAAAGCCCAAGGTGTGGACATTGAACAAGTCGCGGGTGGTCAGGATTTTTGACGTCGCATGGCGCAGAAACGCCGTCGGCACGTCTTCAGCCTCGATGCCGATGCCGTTGTCGATGATTTGAATCAGTTTCAGCCCAGCATCTTGCACCACGACATCGACCTGGGTGGCCTTGGCGTCGATACTGTTTTCCACTAATTCTTTGACCACTGAAGCCGGACGTTCGATCACTTCCCCAGCGGCGATTTGGTTGCTCAGGGTTTCTGAGAGCTGATGAATTTTAGGCATAATCTCACTTCTTCTTTAGCTGCTTTTGCAGATCGTACAACAAATTCATGGCCTCCATCGGCGTTGCCGCCATGAGGTCAAACTTAGCTAATTTTTTCAGCACCGGACTGTCTTTGGGCTTCGGCGGCTCAGGCGCAAACAAGCTCAGCTGCGCGTCTTCCGCCGGGGCCGCAGCGGCCGGGGCTGGCTCTTGGCTGTTGTCTTCGAGTTTGGTCAAAATGGTATCCGCCCGGTTCAGCAAGCTACTTGGCAAACCGGCCAGCTTGGCGACGTGAATCCCGTAAGACTTATCCGCCGGCCCTGGCATCATTTTGTGCAAAAAGACCAGCGTACCGTTTTCTTCCACGGCACCGACATGGACATTAGCCAATTTTGGCAGGTCGTCCGCCAAGGCGGTGAGTTCGTGATAATGGGTCGAGAACAGCGTCTTGGCGTGGACATGATCATGCAGGTACTCGATGATGGCTTGGGCCAGCGCCATCCCGTCATAGGTGGCAGTGCCGCGGCCGATTTCATCGAACAAAATCAGTGAGCTGGCAGTGGCGTGACTCAACGCCGCGTTGGCTTCCAGCATTTCGACCATGAAGGTACTTTGGCCATTAGCCAAGTCGTCTGCGGCGCCGATGCGGGTATAGATTTGATCAAAAATCGGCATGCTGGCGTCATCCGCCGGTACAAAGGAACCAGCCTGGGCCATGATAACGGTTAAGGCCAGCTGGCGCATGTAGGTGCTTTTCCCAGACATGTTCGGCCCGGTGATGAGCAGAATATCCGTGTCCTTGTCCATCACGACATCGTTAGGGATGTACTTGGCTTCCCCCAACACCTGCTCCACCACCGGATGGCGGCCGCCATGAATGGCCAGGTCGTGACTACCGGCGTGCATCGCTGGCCGGACGTAATGGTCGTTTTCTGCGACCACGGCAAAACTCTGTAGGACATCCAGCGCGGCGATCTGGGCCGCCAACTTCTGCAGGCGCGCGATTTGGTCTTTAACCTGACCGCGAATGGTCTGAAACAAATCGTATTCCAGGCCGGTGGCGCGTTCTTCGGCTTCCAAAATCGTGCTTTCCTTGGCCTTCAGCTCTGGCGTGGTAAACCGCTCGGCGTTGGTCAGGGTTTGTTTGCGCTCGTAGCGGTCTTCTGGGACCTTGTCGAGCTGACTATTGGTGACTTCGATGTAGTAGCCAAACACCTTGTTGTAGCGAATGCGCAGGTTGTGAATGCCAGTAGCTTGGCGTTCTGACGCTTCCAAATCGGCAATCCACTGCTTGGAATTGGCCATGGCATCCCGGTATTCATCCAGCTTGGCATCATAGCCGCGCATGATCACCCCGCCATCGGTGACGGAAATCGGGGGTTCCGGTTCAATGGCGCGCCGAATCAGGCCGGCCACATCCGCTACGGGGTCGATGGCTTTCAGCAGCGCAGTAAAACTGCCATCATCCAGTTTTTGGAGCACAGCCTGCACTGTTGGCACTTGGTCGAGGGAAGTTTGAAGCTGGATCAAATCACGGCCATTGACTGTCCCAAACGCCACTCGGCCAGCGAGGCGCTCCAAATCATAGACTTTGGTCAGACGTTCTTGCAGCTCGCTGCGTTCAAAATAATGATCCAGTAAGTCTTGAACCTGATTTTGCCGGGCTAAAATGGCGTTCAAATCCAGCAACGGCCGGTCCAGCCACTGCTTCAGCAAGCGGCCGCCCATCGCAGTTTTGGTTTTATCCAGCACGGCCAGCAAGGTGTCGCCTTTGCGGCCGGTGCGACTGTTTTTGATGATGTCCAAGTTGGTGCGGGCATCCTGGTCCATTTCCAAATAAGCTGCCGGTTCATAGTAGACCGCCTTTTGGATATGCGCTAGGCTGCGTTTTTGCGTGGTGAGCAGATACTGCATCAGCATCGACACCACCTGCACCGCCAGTTGGTCAGTCAAGTCTTGACTGACGTAGCTGGCTTCCGCGGAGACCACGGCATCGGCTTTTGACAGGAGGCGCTCGCCCTGGCCCAGCAGTTTCTCATCTTCTGCGCTCAGTTCATTTGGCACGACAATTTCACGAGTACCTAACGCTGCCAGCTCATTTTGCAAGGTGAAGCGATTGCTCAGCACCGTCACCTTGAATTCGCCTGTCGATAAGTCGGCATAGGCCATGCCGTAACGGCCAGCTGCCGGCACCACCGCGGCGAGGTAATTGTTGGACTTGGCCTCGCCGATTTTGACATCCATCTTGGTGCCAGGCGTGACCAGCTGAATGACTTCGCGCTTGACCATCCCCACCGCTTTTTTGGGGTCTTCCATTTGCTCACAAATGGCGACCTTGTAGCCGCGGTCAACGAGAATGTCGATGTAGCTTTGGGCAGCGTGATGCGGCACCCCACACATGGGAATGGGGTTTTCCGCATTCTTGCTGCGAGCGGTCAAAGTCAGCTCCAGAATTTGCGAGCCCTTGATGGCGTCATCGTTGAACAATTCATAAAAGTCGCCAATGCGATAAAACAAAAACGCATCAGGATATTGATCTTTGACGGCCTGATACTGCTGCATCATCGGCGTCATACTGGTTTGCTTGGCCATGGTTTACTCCCTCACTCCAAATCGTTACCTATCATTTTAACACTAACTTCAGCGCTTGCGGACAGTGCCTCAGCCCACCAAAAAAGCGTGTAGGGAACGCCGCGCCCACTCAAGTCACGCCAAAGGTGAAGGCAGAGTTACTTGCCAAAAGGCCGGAGCCGAGCCTGTAGCAACGCCATCGACCAAGCCCAAGGAACGGGCTAGGCCAATGGCGTGACGACCTGTCGGCTCCAAAACCGCCTTTTGCCTCAGCCCACCAAAAAACGCCAAGTTCCCGCTTGGGAGCTTGGCGCCGCGATTGGTTGAAAGCTAGCTCGCATCAGCCGAAGATAGCGGCTTTTCGATGATGACCAGGTCTTTCACGCGGATTTTCTTATGCAAATCGCCTTCGATTTCGGCTTTGGCCGAGTGGCTGATTTTGAGCGTTTGCGGATCGTCATTGGGCAACAGTTTGCTCAAGACAAAATCGACTTCGGTTTGCTTAATGTTGCGATGTTCATGGGTCATCACAATGTCCAGCTTATCAAACGCTTCAATCGAGTACACATGCACGGAGCCGAGCGTATAGAGACGGAACGTTTTCACATTGCTCTTACCGTACAGATACCGCATGGTGTAAGGCAAAGACTTGTGCAAACTAAAGTTCAGACGAATCGGATTTTCAATCAATTTCATACGAATCAGCTCCTTTTCCCGTTTTATTTTACCACGCTGACCCCTGCCCGCGCATGTCTGACGCCGGCTACAGGCAAAAAAACAGTGACTCGCTCATTGCGAGTCACCGTTCTTGATAGTCGCGCTCCAAAAGGCCCGAGCCTTTTGTCGCAGCCTTGTTAGATTACATCATGCCGCCCATGCCAGTCGGGTCTGGTTGAGCTGGCGCAGCGGTCTTTGGTTCTGGCTTGTCAGCTACAACCGCTTCCGTGGTCAGCAGCAAAGCAGCAACTGATGCCGCGTTTTGCAAAGCAGAACGGGTCACCTTAGTTGGGTCGATGATGCCGGCTTCAGCCAAGTCTTCCCATTCGCCGGTAGCAGCGTTGAAGCCAAAGCCTGTCTTTTCGTGCTTCAGGCGCTCAACAATGACGGAGCCTTCCAACCCAGCGTTCGTGGCAATCTGACGAACAGGTTCTTCCAAAGCACGCAGGACA
This sequence comes from Lacticaseibacillus suibinensis, assembly GCF_003946175.1. Classification (GTDB taxonomy): domain Bacteria; phylum Bacillota; class Bacilli; order Lactobacillales; family Lactobacillaceae; genus Lacticaseibacillus; species Lacticaseibacillus suibinensis. The sequence goes on from NZ_RHOK01000005.1 coordinate 62,854, forward strand.
ATGTTGATCCCGGTTTGGACGTCGCCGTCTTCCTTCAGGTCTGCCACTGCCTTAGCAGCGTTGACCAAAGCAACACCACCACCAGCAACGTAGCCTTCGTCAACCGCAGCACGGGTAGCGTTCAAGGCATCTTCAATGCGATACTTGCGTTCCTTCAGTTCGGTTTCCGTAGCGGCCCCAACGCGGATTACGGCAACACCGCCGGCCAACTTAGCCAAGCGTTCCTGCAGCTTCTCCTTGTCAAAGTCAGAGGTGGTTTCGTCGATTTGCTTGCGGATGGTGGCCACGCGTTCAGCAATGGCATCCTTGTCGCCAGCGCCTTCAACAATCGTGGTGTTGTCCTTGGTCACGGTCACCTTGCCGGCTTGGCCAAGCTGGTCGATCTTGGTATCCTTCAGATCCAGACCCAAATCGCCAGTGATGACAGTAGCGCCAGTCAAAGCAGCGATGTCTTCCAGTTGAGCCTTACGCCGATCGCCGAAGCCAGGGGCCTTAACAGCAACGACATTGAAGGTCCCACGAATCTTGTTGAGGACCAAGGTTGGCAAAGCTTCACCGTCAACGTCGTCAGCAATAATCAAGAGGGCCTTACCTTGTTGCACGATTTCTTGCAGCAAAGGCAGGATGTCTTGGATGTTGGAAATCTTCTTGTCAGTGATCAAGATGTAAGGATTGTCGAGGTCAGCTTCCATCTTGTCGTTATCGGTCACCATGTACTGGGACAGGTAGCCGCGATCGAACTGCATCCCTTCAACGACAGAAAGCTCGGTTTGAATCCCTTTGCCTTCTTCAAGGGTGATAACGCCGTCGTGACCGACTTTTTCCATCGCGTCAGCAATCAAATCGCCGACTTCTGGACTGGAAGAAGAAACAGACGCAACCTGCGCGATTTCCTTCTTGCCGTTGACCTTATGGGAAATCTTGTGCAATTCATCAACCGCAGTCTTCGTTGCTTCTTCGATCCCCTTGCGGATGCCAACAGGGTTAGCACCGGCGGTCACGTTCTTCAGACCTTCACGAATGATGGCTTGGGCCAAAACCGTCGCGGTGGTGGTCCCATCACCGGCGATGTCGTTGGTCTTGGTTGCGACTTCAGCAACCAACTTGGCCCCCATGTTTTCGTAGTGGTCTTCTAATTCGATGCTCTTGGCGATGGTCACACCATCATTGGTGATTTCTGGAGCACCGTAAGACTTGTCCAAAACCACGTTGCGACCTTTAGGCCCAAGAGTGGTTTTAACGGTATTTGCTAACTTGTCGACGCCTTCCAGCATGGAGCGGCGGGCATCTTCACCAAACTTAATTTCTTTTGCCATTTGTGTCTTTCACCTCATATATAGTTTAGTTAATGACTAGCAGGAGCAAAGGTTCTTGCTTACTCAACGATGGCCATGATGTCCTTTTCGTGCAGGACCAAGTAATCGTCACCGTCATATTTCACTTCGGAGCCGGCATACTTATCGTACAGGATCGTGTCGCCTTCCTTGACGCTCAGTGGCAGCCGCTTGCCTTCTGGTGTAACGCCGCCTTCGCCAACGGCCACAATCTTACCTTGTTGTGGCTTTTGCTTAGCGTTGTTGGCCAGGACGATACCGCCAACGGTTTCTTCCTCGTCTTCAACGACTTTGACGATCACGCGATCTCCTAATGGTTTTAACAAAGCGATCCCTCCATACATGTTTAAGTTTGTTTTAGCACTCTTATGCCTTAAGTGCTAACTACAATAGATACTATAACCAGTTTCGGTTGCGAATGCAACCCTTTTACCCCACTCTGTTATACTTGGTGAAAAGAACGGCTCACACGGGTTCATTGAAGGAGGCACCTTTCTTGTCACTGAAAAAACATGCTGCACAAATCCTCGGCCTCTACGTGGGGCTGCTAGTGCTATCGCAGTTAGCCCTTGCCTTTTTGCCAGGCCAAGCCGGGCTGTGGCTGATCATCGGCCTCGGCATCGTGGCAGCAATCTGGGCCTGGCGCTGCGACCGCCAGCTGGTGGTTGCTAACGCCATTGAAACCCCCGGCGTGGCCGGCGCCCAAAGTCGCGTTATCTGGGGAGTAACCGGCATTGCCATTGTCCTGGTGATCCAGCTGCTCGGCACTTGGCTGGAGAACCTGCTGTTTCACACCGCCGCGCCGACGTTAGCTCAGGCCACCACCACGCTGCATACCTTGCCGCTTTACGCGCTAGTGCTGATTGTCATCTGGCCGCTACTGGAAGAATTGGCCTTTCGCCGCGTGATTTTTGGCAATTTGGCCGGCGTCATCGGCACATTCGGCGCCGCGCTGCTGTCTGGCTTACTGTTTGCCTTAGCTACCGACCCGGCACATTGGCTCACCGCCACATTGGTCGGCATTGCCTATGCCTATCTGTATCGCCAAACCGGCAGCGTCGAAACCCCGCTGATTGCCCATATTGGCATGCTGGCCTTGACCCTAGGGTACGCGTTCGTCCATTAACCCTGCAATCATTAAGCCTGCTTTAAATTCGCGAGCAAATTAGTGCGTTTCATCAAAATATTTCTACAATAGAAAAAAACGAAAGCCGAGGACCCTTATGGATAGTCGCGTTAACCGCCGGAGCAACCGCCCCCGTCGGCCCTTACTCAAAATCTTGTTGCTTATCATCACCACGCTGTTAGTGGGCGCTGGCGCTTATGGGCTGCGGCTCTATTCCCAAGCTAAGTATGCCGTCGATTCCACTTACCATGGCATCGGCACCGAAGATGGCGACCAAAGTCAAGTGGCGGCAACCATTAAGGCCAAGAAGCCCTTTGCGATTTTGCTGCTGGGCGTGGATACCGGTGCCTTGGGCCGCAGTGAAACCGGCCGCTCTGACACAATGATCGTGGCAGTGGTCAATCCCAAGAAGAAGACCACGACCATGGTTTCCATCCCCCGCGACACGGCAGCGAAGATGATTGGCACCAAGTCGTTCAACATGCAGAAAATCAATGCCGCTTACGAAATCGGCGGCTCCAAAATGGCGGTGAACACCAGCAGTAGCTTGGTCAACGTGCCGATCAAGTATTACTTAACCGTCAACATGGGCGCCTTGGAAAAAATCGTTGATGCGGTGGGCGGCGTTGACGTCAATGTCGCGTTCTCCTGGTCGGACCCTAAAGTCGGCAATTACAAGTTCACCAAAGGCAAAATGCATCTGAATGGTGCCGAAGCTTTGGCTTACGCTCGCATGCGTCATCAAGATCCTAAAGGTGACTATGGCCGTCAAGAACGCCAGCAACAAGTGATCAAAGCCATTGTTAAAAAGGCCCTGTCCACCGACACCTTGAAGAACTTCGATAAGCTGCTGAAAACCGTTTCGAGCAACATGCGCACCAACTTGTCCTTTAACGACATGATGGCACTGGCCACGAACTATCGCAGTGCGGCCAAAAAGATTACTTCCACCACCCTGCAAGGGCATGACGCTTGGGTTTATCCTGGGCCTTCGTCTTACCAGATTCCATCTACCACCGAACTGCAGCGCGTTTCTGATCTCCTGCGCACGGCACTGGGCCTGCAAACTGAAACCCTGACCAACCAGAACGTCCGCGAAAACAATGCCAATACCAATTTCAATTTTGACAATGCCACGGCCCAAACCTACGTGCTATATAATCCGGATCTATAAGGCTAAGCCCGCCAGCGTGCGGGCTTTTTTGTCATCACGCACGACCCCCTAGATTAAAAGGAGCAAACCATGGCACGACTGCAGGCCCATCGGAAAATGCTATCGATTATCACAGCAGTGACCTCTCTGGTTTTACTGGAGTTGACCTTACTCACGGTCATTCCCTTGCCTTTTCCGACCCCGGATATCACCTCAACAGAGCAGATTATGACTTTTCAATGGGCGCCGAGGCTGGGCACGGCAGCGTTTGTGGCACTAGCCGGCTCGCTACTGCTGTTCTTTCTCAGCCTTACCTTGTTTCGGCCCCGACTAGCGAAAGCGACAGGTTTCGCTGGGGTCATATTAACCCTCGCGCTGACCCTGATGCTTACCCCGACACTGACAAGCTTTGATGGCGTCGTCACGGGCAACGATTTCTCAACGATCACGGTCAAACTAACCGATGCACATATGACAGGCAAAGTGTTCAGTTTGGAGCAGCCGGGCAAGACCCGACCGGCGAATTTGTCGATTGGCACCCCTGTCACGGTCAAAACCTGGATTATCTTTCCCGTTTTTAAGCACTCATCATTCCAGCCTCGAGCGATTATGGTGAGATAACCGGCCACCAGCCTAGCCTTCATGGCAAAGCGGCGGGCTCGATTGGAATGGCTCTTGGTTGGCATCGGGATTCAAAAACGACCCGCTAAACGGGTCGTTTTGTTGGCTTATTCAATATCGTCTTCGTCTGTATCCTTCAGGGTTGGGCCGTAGTGATCCAGGAAGTAAATCAGGGTCTGCAGTTCGGTCGCCAAATCGACGTTTTGCACCCGCACATAACTTGGCACCGAAATCCGCAGCGGCGTGAAGTTCATGATGCCTTTGATGCCAGCCGCCACCAGGTTATCGGTGATGCCTTGTGCCGCATCGGTTGGCACCGTCAAAATGACGATTTCGATTTGTTGCTCCTTGAGCTGTTTCACCAGTTCAGACATCGGATAAATCGGCACGCCACTTTGGATGGTGCCAGCCAGCGCTGGATTGACGTCAAACCCAGCCGAAATACGGATGTTATTCGCCTGACGGAAGTTGTAATTCAACAGCGCGTGGCCTAGATTCCCCACCCCAACCAAAGCGACGTTGGTGAGGCGGTCTTGATTCAGGATTTTTTTAAAAAACTTCAGTAGGTCCATGACATCGTAGCCATAGCCCCGTTTGCCCAACGCCCCAAAGTAGGAGAAGTCGCGGCGAATGGTCGCGGAATCCACTTTGACGGCTTCGGAAAGTTCGGTTGATGACACTTTGGTCGTCCCGGAATTGGCGAGAAAGTTCAGGTACCGGTAGTAAAGCGGCAGGCGCTTTGCCGTTGCCTTGGGAATAATGGTTTCAGCCATATGATGAATCCTCCTCGATCTCTGCCGCATTACTTTGTGAAATATACGGCATGCTTTCTATTTGATAGTAACTGCTTTTTCCTTTGGAAGCAAGCAAAGTCGCTTTGCTTGTTCAATTTATTTCACGAACCCAGGCCGGGCGCAGTGGCGCAATATGGTACACTGGAGCTATGTATGCTTGCTGCAGCAAGCGCAACGACAGGAGGTTCCACGCATGATTATCATGCAAGCTCAAGGAGTCGGCCGCACCTTCAACGGCAACGACCTATTCACCGGCATCAATCTCGAGGTCCAAACCGGCGCCCGCATCGGCCTGGTGGGCCCCAATGGCGTCGGCAAAACCACGCTATTAGAGATTCTCGCCGGCCTTAATCCCCCAGATGACGGCCAGGTGACGTTGGCACATGACGTTTCGATTGGCTATCAGGCCCAGGATTCAGGGCTAGATTCTGACCGCGGGATTTTTGATGAAATGCTGACGGTGTTCACGCCGCTGATCAAGATGGAGCAGCGGATGCATGAGTTAGAAGCCAAAATCGCTGATCCCGCCCTGGCCAAGGATCAGGCGGCCTTTGACCAAACCATGGCGCAATATGATCAAATTCAGCATGACTTCCAGGCGGCTAACGGCTATGGCTACCGCGCTGAAATTCGCGGGGTGCTGCATGGCTTCCAGTTCCCGGAATCCGTGTTCGACCATAAAATCAAAACCCTTTCCGGCGGCGAACGCGCCCGCCTCGCGCTGGCCAAGTTGCTGCTGGAAAAGCACGACCTGCTGATTTTAGACGAGCCCACCAACCACTTGGATATCGATACCCTGACCTGGCTGGAAGGTTATTTAAAAGGCTACAGCGGTGCGATTTTAACGGTCAGCCATGACCAGTACTTCCTCGATCATGTTGTGTCCGAGATTTATGAATTGACGGCGACCATGACCATCCACTACACCACCAATTACACCGGCTACCTCAAGCAAAAGGCCGACAACAAAGCGCTGGCGTGGAAGGCCTACAATAAGCAGCAAGAGGAAATTCAGAAGCTGCAAGAATTCGTCGACAAGAACATTGTCCGCGCTAGCACGACGAAGCAGGCACAGGCCCGGCGCAAGCAGCTGGAGAAAATGGTGCGACTGCCGCGCCCTAGTGGCGCCGAGAAAACCGTCCACTTCCGCTTCTCCGCAGAAAAAACCAGTGGCAACGAGGTGCTCAAGGTGCAAACCGCCACGGTGGGCTACGAACCCAGTGCCCCAATGGCTGGCCCGATTTCGTTTCAGGTCAACAAAGGTGACCGCATCGCCGTGATTGGTCCCAATGGCGTCGGCAAGTCGACACTGCTGAAAAGTGTGCTCGGCCAAATTCCATTTCTGGCTGGCTCGGCCAAGTTCGGCACCAATGTCACCACCGGTTACTATGACCAGGACCAGCATCAGCTCCACTGGGACAAAACCGTCATCAACGAAATCTGGGATGAGCATCCCTTGATGACCGAGCAAAGCGTCCGCGCTGCCTTGGCCGCCTTCTTATTTGATGCCAACGATATCGAAAAACGCGTCGGTGATTTGTCCGGTGGGCAAAAAGCCCGACTGGAATTAACCAAGCTGTCACTCAAGCATGACAACTTCCTGATTTTGGATGAACCGACCAACCACTTGGATATCAACTCCAAGGAAGTGCTAGAGGACGCACTGGCTGATTTTGACGGTACCGTGCTGTTCGTTTCCCATGACCGGTACTTCATCAACGAGCTGGCCACCAGCATTGTGGCCATCAGTCCTGACGGCTCGGATCTCTACTTGGGTAACTGGGATTACTACCAGGAAAAGCTGGCTGAAGTTGAAGCCGCTAAGGCCGAACAAGCTGGCCCTGAAGCAACGCCAACCGCCAGTGGCGCCGCCGTCGACTACCAACAAAGCAAGCAAAATCAGCGTGAAGTCCGCAAACTGCAACGCGAAGTCGAGAAGCTGGAAACCCAGCTCGATGATCTCGCCCAAGCGGCCACCGACATTCAGACTGCCATGACCGCCCCAGCAGCGCTTAGTGATTACGTCGAAATGCAAAAGCTGCAAGCCAAGCTGGAAGCCAACCAAAAAGCCACCAGCGACACCGAAGAAGCTTGGGCTGAAGCCAGCCAAAAGCTCGAAGATCTGGAAAGTTAGGCATTCACAGGCAAGCGAAAGGCCGTTCTCCCCAAGCGGGAAAACGGCCTTTTGGTTAGGCGCGGGCAAAGTTTAAGTTAGGCACGGCGTTAAGCGTTTCATCAGCGAAATGCTGCTTGGCTAGCTCGATATGCGCAGCAGCACCAATCATCGCGGCGTTATCGCCGGTCAGCCGGACCGGTGGAATCACCACATCCACCTCAGGAAACTGAGTCGCCAGCGCGGCCGTCATTGCTTCGCGCAGGCCCTGGTTGGCCGCCACACCCCCAGCAATCACCAGCTGTGAAACTGGATGCTCACGCAGAGCTTGCATGGTTTTGTCCACCAGCACATCCACCACCGCCGCTTGGAAACTGGCAGCGAGGTCATTGCGGTCTAAGGTTTCGCCGAGTTGATCGGCGTGGTGCACGGTGTTGATAAACGCCGACTTCAAACCACTAAAGGAAAAGTCCAAGTTGGCTTCCCCATCCATCGCGCGGGGAAAGTGGAACGTATCGTGCCCCAAATGGGCCAAGCGGTCGACTTCCTTACCGGCCGGATAAGTGATGCCCAGCACCCGACCGATTTTGTCGTAAGCCTCACCGGCGGCATCGTCGCGGGTTTCGCCAATAATGGCAAACTCCCCTGGCGCGGTCACCATCACCAGTTCGGTGTGACCGCCCGACACCATCAGCGCCAGCAGCGGATAGACCAGCGGCTTCACAAACCGCGCCGCATAAATATGGCCAGCCATGTGGTTCACCGGAATCAGGGGCAAATGGTGCGCATAAGCTACCGTTTTGGCGGCAGTAACCCCAATCAGCAAGGAGCCGACTAGCCCTGGCCCATAGGTCACCGCCACGGCAGTCAGGTCCGCATAAGTGACCTTGGCTTCTGCCAAGGCGAGATTGATGCAGTCAGTAATCTGCTCCACATGATGGCGGCTGGCCACTTCTGGCACCACGCCGCCGAAGCGTTTGTGGGAGTTGATTTGGGTCGCAATGATGTTGCTCAAAATCGTGACGCCATTTTCCACCACTGCTACCGAGGTTTCGTCGCAGCTGCTTTCAAAAGCTAAAATTAGTTCGCGCTCGCTCATCGTTGTTCCTTTCTAATCTAACGGCTTGGTCATGTCCATCGCATCCGCATGCGTGGCAATGTAATAACCTTTTTTGATGGCGCCGTCGGTAAAGCCCAATTTATGATACAAATTCTGCGCCACCAGATTGTCGGTGCGCACTTCCAGCGTCATTTTGGCGCTGCCGAGTTCATAAGCCTTGGCCAGCATCACCTGCATCAGTGCTTCGCCAATGCCTTGACCTTGATTAGCCGGCGCCACGGCGATATTGGTGATATGCGCCTCATCTTTGCCGAACCAGCAGCCGACGAAGGCCACCATGACCCCATTGGCGGTCAGCACCAGATACAAATTACGCTGCACCTTCCGCAATTCGGATAAAAACGCGATCCGATCCCACGGGGTATCGTGGTAAATGGCTTTTTCAATCGTCAACGCCTCATCGATATCGAGGTTGGTCATACGGCGCAATTCAAACTGGCGGCCTTTGATGACCAAAGGCTGCGCCGGAAATCTTAATTCAGTGGGTGGTTCATGGTCGAACCATTGCTTAAACTTTCTCAACATAAGGTGCGTGCCCCTTATCGTCATGGGTCTTCAGCCAGTTTGTTTCCGCCTCAGTCAGCCGCAAATAACGCGGGACAAAGGTGGCCGGTGGCACCGGCGCCGCATGTTGGCCCAGCAGCGCCAAGCGGCCTGCTTGCGGCAGGGCCGATACGGCATCAACAAAATGAGCTTGGGCGCCAAGCCGCGCTTTGATCGCGTCGCGGAACTTGGCCACATCGCCGCCAATGAAGGTGACCGGCTGCTTCAGCAAGGCCAGCTCGGCCAGCAGTTGATCCAGAGCGACGTGCCGATCGGCGGCCACGTTGATGAGCGCCCCGTCCAGCCATTGGTACATGCCGGCAAACACGTTCTGGCGCCGGGCGTCCATCAGCGGCACGATGAGGTCTTTGGTCCGCAGTGCCCCCGCTGCCAGCGTGGCCAGGCTGGAGATGCCGACCAGCTCTAGCTGCAAGGTGTCAGCTAGCGTTTTAGCGGTGGTCACAGCGATGCGCAAACCGGTGTAGGAGCCTGGGCCGTCAGCGACCACCACGCGGTCCAAAGCTTCAGGCGTCAAGGCGCTAAGCTGGAGCAGGTGGTCAATGGTCGGCAGCAGCTGTTCGCTGTGCGTCTTTTTGCGGTTCAGGGTCATTTCTGCGAGCACTTGCCCGTCCACCATCACTGCAACGCTCATTGCCTGGTTGGACGTGTCCAGCGCCAGAATCTTCATCTTGTCGGCCTCCGTTTCTAATGGTTCCTATTCTACCATTGTCGTTGAAAATTGGAAAAGTTGGGGTTAAGAGTTAACTGCCGGGTCGGCCAGCCTCCGCCGCTAGGGGCTGGAACGTGGTGGCCAGCGCTTCGAGCCTCGCGTTGCGAGTCTTGAAGTCGCGGCTTGTTCTAAGCCAACAAGTTGGCTAAGAACAATTTCACCACTGAGCCCCTAGCGGCTCCGGCTGGCCGGCGCTACGTTAACGTTATCGCACCCCTATCGCTTGTAGCTGAAGGATTCCCAACAGGATTTGCCGATCATCATTTGTAACATGAAGGACTTTACCTCACCCATCAAAAAAGAGGCCAGTTGTTCTGGCCTCTTCGACTTTCATACCTTATGCGTGCAGACTCGGTTGTACCCGCTCCAAGGTCTTTAAGACGGTGAAGGTGAGGAACCATTGGATGGGGATCATCACGAGGTTCTTGATGGTGCGTTGCACGATGATTCCTTGCCAAGGGGTGCCGAGCAGGTCGATCCACCAGGTGTTGAGCCAGATGTTGACAATCAGTACCACTAGCACAACTGGAATCAACACCCGCCACCAGGTGACTTTGTGGCCGTGCAGGAACATGCCGTAGATCAGCGCCGCGATGATGGCGTTCAGGGTGAACAAAGGAAAATTCATGCCCCCGCCTAAAATCGTGCCGACTTGATCGGCCAGCGCGGCGTCAACCGCTGCTAACACCGGACCGAGGTAATAGCCCATCAGCGTGGTGGCGAGAAATGCGATGCCAAACTGCAGAAACGAAGGGCCAAACATAAATCGCTTCAAAATCAGCGATAACGCGAACAACAGCCCCATATACACAATCGTGCGACTGGCCTTCATTTTGGGGCCAGAAAAAGAAATAACATCCATGACGACAATCTCCTTTGAGGAGACGCCTAATTGCTCAGGCGAATGCGGCACCAACATCGCGATCCACTTGATCTTCGTCCACCGTTCACATTCCGTTCCGGCGGCACTTGACGCGTTGATGCCTACTCCTAGATTTTTGGTACTCCTCCAGCATACTTGGTTTTCTGGAAAACGCAACATTGCTCAAAAGATAATTTTCATGGTGGGATTATGAGAAAACTCACACGAAACTTTTCCCTATTTCCTGCTGGTTGCCAAACCGCTTTTAACCAGCGGCGGCTAATATTGGTCTTTGTAACCAAGCGTTACAGCCTCCGCCCAGAGGCATTGAGCCACCGTCTGCCCTGACGGTGGTTTTTTTGTTGCCCAGTGGTTGCATCTTACGGAGGCGCCGCTTAAGCTAAACTTATTCACAATCCTTGGAGGTGCATCTTGAAACATATCCTAGTTCTGCATACTGGCGGCACCATTTCGATGACCGAAAATGCTGACGGCGCTGTGGTGCCAAGCGTCAACAACCCGCTTTTAGGCGTGGCGACCCATTTTCCAGACGTCGCGATCACGTCAGAAGAAGCCTTCAACTTGCCCTCGCCGCACATCACGCCAGCGCACATGTTGCAATTAAGTCTGCGCATTCGCGAAGCCGAAGCCAATGGGATTGATGGCGTTGTCGTGACCCATGGCACCGACACGCTGGAAGAAACCGCCTTTTTTCTGGATCTGACCACTGATGCGAAAATTCCTGTCGTGGTCACCGGCGCGATGCGTTCCAGTAATGAAATTGGGGCCGATGGTGATTATAATTTTCTGTCGGCCATTCGCGTTGCCGCTAGCGATCAGGCGTGTGGCATGGGCTGCCTGGTGGTGATGAATGACGAAATCCACAGCGCCCGCTTTGTGACCAAGACGCACACCACCAACGTGGCCACTTTCCGCACGCCGACTTTTGGCCCCATCGGCTTGGTCGGCAAAAACGGCGTGATGTTCTTTCAGCAGCTGCTGCGGACAGCTACCAGTCCCATTGATGAAATCAAGGCCCCCGTCTTTTTGCTGAAGGCTTATGCCGGCATGGATGGCACCCTATTCGATGCCTTGCCCGCTGATACCGCAGGCCTCGTGATTGAGGCGCTCGGCGCCGGCAATTTGCCGCCAGCCACTTTGCCTGCCCTTCAGCGCCTGCTGGACCGCAATGTGCCAGTGGTGCTGGTGTCGCGCTGCTTCAATGGCATCGCGCAAGATATCTACGACTACGAAGGCGGCGGTGTCGGGCTGAAACAAATGGGTGTGATTTTCTGCCGCGGCCTGAATGGCCAAAAAGCGCGCATCAAGCTGATTGTTGGGTTGTCAGCAGGCAAAACCGGGGCCGCTTTGGCGGCGTATGTCAACAATGCCGTCAGCTAAACTCACCCTCCCCACGCTTTATCACACCCTCGCCCAAGAGCTGGGACCGTCCGGTTGGTGGCCAGCGGAGTCCAAATACGAAATTCTGGTGGGCGCGATTTTGGTGCAAAACACCAACTGGCGCAATGTTGATCGTAGCTTAACCAACCTGCGGCAAGGGCCGGGCTTTGACCCCGCTGCACTGGCGGCGCTGAAGCAGACTGATTGGATCGAGCTGATTCGACCGAGCGGCTTTTACCAGAATAAAAGCAAAGCCTTGATGGCGCTCTTCCAGTTCCTGCAGCCCTCCGCCTTTGACCTAGCGGCAATCGGCCGCCGTTCGCCGGCACAGCTGCGGCAGCAGTTGCTTGCCTTGCCTGGCATCGGCAACGAAACCGCTGATGCGATGCGACTTTACGCCTTCGACCAGCCGACCTTCATCGCCGACCTGTATGCGCGCCGGCTGTTTGGCTGGTTAGGCCAGCCTTTTCCCACCTATCCCAAACTGGCGCAAGTGACCACTGCAGTCGCCCAATGGCCACTGGCGGATGCGCAGGAATTTCACGGCTTGATTGATAATTTCGGCAAAACCGTCAAAAGCCAAGCCGCCTTTGCCGCTAGCTTTCTAAGCGGAACCGCCTTGAACCTTGGCCCAACCAAAAAGCAGACTCCCTAGGGAATCTGCTTTTTTAGCGTGCCCGCCAAGTTAACTTGGCCTCGGCGTTCACCACGCCATCGGTACTGATCTGATGGTAGGACGTTTTGCCTTCTACCGTCACTGCCGCGTCCACCGTCGTGCCATAAGTGGCTTCGCGCGCGTACTTGATATCCACGGACTGCGGCTGGTGACTAGTGAGAAAATCCGCCCCCAGTGCATCTTCGAGCCAGTCCATGTAGTGCGCATTATTGACATGGCCATTGCGGTCAATGTCAAAATACCGCACGCGATAGGTCAAGGTCTGATCAAACTCGGTGCGCTTGGTCAGGCGGGGAAAACGTTCAACTTTAGTGTCAAATGCCGCGCCAACTTTCTCAGGGAAGCTAGTGATAATCGGGATGATTTTGCGCTTGGTCAAATCCATCATCACCCAGGCCCCGTGCATCATCACGATGCGCTGGCCGCTTTGATCTTCAATCCAGTAGTCACGGTAGGTCATCAGCTTATTGTAACTGGTGGCCTGCGTGCCAATGATGAGCGGTTCGTCCACATTCGGCATCCGCGTGATGTCAATGTGATACTGGGTGATCACCCACCCCGCCCCGTGCTCGGCCAAGGCACTCATGCCGGCGCCAATTTGGTCGAGCTGTTTTTCCGAAATCAGGAGCATGATATTGACCATGTTGCTAAGCGTCAGCTCACCGGTTTTCGTGCCGAGGAAAAAAGGCACGGTCAGTGGTTCTGTATACTCCAAATAATCTCCTCCTGCTTATAACCCATGAAATTCGTTGTAGACATCCTGCTTCTTGAGGCCGTTACTTTTTGCCACTGCTTTAATGGCATCATTGGGCCGCTCGCCGCCATCAACTAGGGCCTGGACTTGCTCAGCCAGCGGCAACGCGCTACGCTCAGGTGTCACTGGTGCGCCTGGCGCCACGATAATCACAAATTCACCACGCACGCCGGCTTTAGCGTAGTCGATCAGCTCAGTCAAGGAACCACGAATAAATTCCTCGAACTTCTTGGTCAGCTCACGCGCCAGCACCGCCTGGCGATCGCCCAGCCCGGCCTGCAACGCTGCTAGTGTTTTCGCCACGCGATAAGGTGACTCGTAAAAAATAATCGCCTGCTGCTCATCCTTCAATGCCGCCAAGACGGCCTGCTGCTCGCTAGCCTTGCGCGGCAAGAAACCATAAAACATAAACGGCTGGGGCGCAATGCCACTGGCAATCAGGGCGGTTAAGCCGGCATTGGCCCCTGGTAGTGGCACCACCGGAATCCCAGCCTCAATCGCGGCTTTCACCAGTTCCTTGCCTGGATCGGAAATCGATGGCATCCCTGCATCAGAACACTGGGCGATGTTTTGCCCAGCTTGCAGTTTGGCCAGCAGTTCCGGAATGCGGGCTTGGGTGTTGTGCTCATGGAAGCTGATTTGCTTGGTGGTAATTTCAAAGCGATTCAGCAGCTTTTGCGTGTTGCGCGTGTCTTCGGCTGCAATCAGATCAACCATCTGCAACGTCTTCACCGCGCGGAAGGTCATGTCATCCAGATTGCCAATCGGCGTCGGCACTAGGTATAGGGTACCAGTCTCATGGGGCGCAAAGCTCGCCATTTGCTCAGCGGTCATCAGTGTTCACCATAGATGACATCGAGGCAAAAAGCACAGGATTCATCAGCCACACGGCGCTGGCCATAGAAATACGGGCACACATGAAAACCTTCGTTATACAGACTCTCCAGGTTGGCCTTCGATTTGGACAGTTCTACGGCACCATTCGTCTCGTTTTCACTGCTATCTTGCAGTTCGGCCAGGTGCTCGCGCAGATGCTTGTTTTCCATTTCGAGTTCGGCATTATGCTCCAAGGTATGCGCCAGCTCGTCTTTCAGACTGGTGATTTTAGTTAAAATCGCCTGCGTATCATGCTCAAGTTGAATAAAACTATCATAGAGATCTTTTTTCTCCACGTGATCACCCTTCTAGCAGCGTTAACACCAGCTGCTCGACTGCCGATTGAAATGTGACATTCTGGTCTAACCTGATTTGCGCGGCCAAAATCGCGGCCAACGCGCGACTTAGCAACTGGCCACTGAGCTCACTAAGCTGCTCAATGACCTCGGCTTGGCCAAAGGCTTGCGGCGCTTGGACTTGGTAATGGCAGTTCAGGGCATCGCCGTAGCCCAGCGCTAGCATCGCCAGCAGCTGCTTTTGATCAGCCGGCGTTTTGGCATTGGGCACCAGCTGCGTTTGCACCATCACAAAGGCCTCGGGATCTTGCGCCGCAGTTTTGCGCAGCAACATCAAAACGGCCCCGACCTGCTTTTCAAATTGCGGCGCCTCAGCCAGCGCCTGCGCCGCCGCGACGTCTGCAGTCAGATGCCCGGCCACGCTGGCTAACTGCGGCGCAATCCCAGCGGCAGTCAGCTGATCAATCACCGCTTGCGCCGGCGCCGGCTGAAAGTTAATCACCTGCGCCCGCGACACAATCGTCGGTAGCAACTGATTTTTGGCACTCGTCGTCAGGATGATGGTCATCCCTGGCACCGGCTCTTCATAGAACTTCAGCAGGCTATTCTCCGCCCCTGCCGTGAGCTTTTCCGCATCGGTGACGATGAAAATCCGCCGGTTGCTTTCGACCCCGGTTTTGCTCATTTCGGCTTTCAAGTTGCGAATATCGTCGACTTTGATGCTTTTGGCATCGCTTTGCAGCCACACCACGTCAGGATGGTTGCCTGACAGCACCCGCTGGCATTCCGCGCACTGCCCGCAAGGTTGCCCATCCTGCACATTTTGACAAAATAGACGCTGGGCGATCCACTGCGCCAGCGCCGCCTTGCCCACCCCGGCCGGACCGGCGAAAATATACGCCTGACTTAGCTCGCCGCGCGCGATAATCGCCTCAAACTGCGCCAGCAGCTTGGGCTGCAGGACATTCAAGTCAGCCATTAGAACTGATGGAACGCGTCAACGGGCAGCACGAACACCGTGGCCCCGCCGACTTGCACTTCAATCGGGTAAGCCATGCTGCTGTCTGCAGTGGCGTCTAAGTTCACCGGCGGGGTCATGAATTGCCGCCGGGTTTGGGCAGATTCTTTGATGATCTGCAGCACTTCGTCAACGCGTTCATCTTCAACCCCGATGATGAAGGTCGTGTTGCCTGACTTCAGGAAGCCGCCAGTGGAGGACAACTTCGTGGCGCGAATATTGGCGTCGATGAATTCGCTGGACAACAAGTTGCTATCTTTATCTTGAACAATGGCCATGATGAGCTTCATAAGGTTTCCTCCTTGCGACTCTGCCAAGCGGCGCCAAGATGCGCTTTGAGCACCGCCTCACAGGCTTTGATCACGTCTTCTAAGGGCTGGCCGGCATCCACGGTTTTGATGCGCTGCGGTTGGGCTTGGGCCAAGGCCAAATAAGTGGCGCGCACCCGTTCATGGAACGCGAGCTGCTCTTGATCGAGCCGGTCATACTGGCGGCTGGCGCGATGGGCCTTGATCCGGGCTAAGCCTTCGGCGCTGGGAATGTCCAGGTAAATGGTCAATTCGGGACTCATGCCATCGGTGGCAAACTGATTCATCGCCAGCACCGCTTCCGCCCCGATTTCCCGGCCGCCACCTTGGTAAGCCACCGAGCTATCCACGAAACGATCGCAAATGACCAGCGCCCCTTTGGCCAGCGCCGGGCGAATGACTTCAACCAGGTGTTGACGGCGCGAGGCCGCATAGAGCAACGCCTCGGTTTTGGCATCCATCGCCGTGTTGGCAGGATCTAAAATCAAGGTACGGATTTTTTCTGAAATCTCGGCGCCTCCCGGTTCGCGGGTCAACTTGACTGGGGCCTCGACATGCGCCTGAATCACCGGCATTAGGGCATTCAACACGCTGGTTTTACCCGCCCCGTCCGGCCCTTCGAACGTGATAAATCTTCCTGCCACGACATTCACTCTCTTCTACTGTGTTACTTCTAGTTTACTTGAAACCCGCCATAAATTAAACCATCAGTACCGCAACGCAAAAAAGCCGTTGCCGGCTTTTGATCGAGTCATTGATTTTCTTCCAGATGCGCCGCCGCAATTTGGGCCACCAGCTCCCCTGACACCTGCCGAATACGTGCTTCGCGGTGCAAAAAGTCGAACAACCCGGCCTGAACGCTCAGTTGCGCCTTGGTCAGCTCATCCACTTCCCGGAAGCTCGCAATCAGCTTCCGTTGCGCCGCCATTTTGTCGCGGACGACGTAGACTTCAAGCATCAGATTGCGGTCGGCATTTTCTTTGATTGAAGGTTTTGATTTATGAAAAAACATGGGGCACTCCTTTCAGGCAAAAGGCTGCGGAGCGGGGCGTACTTAGGATGATGGCTAGCCAGCTGGCGTAGCTAATCACTCAGGCGTTGGCCTCACGTAGCGCGACTACAATGAAAGACCAGAAATCGACCGCAATCTAGTTGCGCTGCGGTCGGCAACGCTCGAGCGACTAGCTACGCTCCGAGCCTCATCGGCAAAGTACGCCGACAATGCTCAGAGCTAGGCTACTCGTCGAGCTAAGCCCGCCGACCTCCACAGCCTTTGACCTCGCCTATATTTCCGTCCGCCCTTCAACGGCCTTTAGCAGGGTCATTTCGTCGGCATACTCAATATCTGACCCCACGGCCAAGCCATGGGCTAGGCGCGTGACTTTGATTTGGGCCGGTTTGATCAACCGGGCTAGGTACTGGGCGGTGGCTTCGCCTTCTGGGGTGGCGTTGGTGGCCACAATCACTTCTTTGACTTCCGGATGCTTTTGCAGGCGGTTGATCAGGCTTTCGATGTTGAGGTCTTCCGGTCCGCGGCCTTCGATGGGACTGAGCACGCCATGGAGGACATGGTACAAGCCATGGTATTCGTTGGTGCGGTCAATGCTCATGACATCTTTAGGCTGCTCCACCACGAGAATGGTGGTTTGGTCGCGGCCTTGATCCTGGCAGATTTCACACGGGTCATCATCGGTGATGTTGCCGCAGATGCTGCAGTAATGCAGCTTCGACTTGGCATCCGTCAGACTGGTGGCAAAGGCTTCAACGTCATCTTTGTTCATATCAATGGTGTAAAACGCCAGGCGGGTGGCAGTCTTACTCCCAATGCCAGGCAACTTCATGTAGCTGGCAATTAGTTTTTCGATCGGTGCAGGATATTGCATGTTGCCTCCTAGCCCGGTAGGCCGCGGGTGTACTTGCCCATTTTGGCCTTGGTGGCATCATCGACTTGCTTCAAGCCAGCATTAACGGCTTCCAGCACCAGGTCTTGGAGCATGTCAGGATCGTCAGGGTCAATGGCCTCAGGTTTGATCTGGATGTCTTTCAGCGTTTTGTCGCCTGCAAACACCACCGTCACCATGTCACTGGCGGAAGTCGCCGTGAATTCAGTGGCATTGAGTTCGTCTTGGGCCTGAGTCATTTCTTTTTGCAGCTTTTGCATTTGTTTCATCATGCCAGCCATATTGCCGCCACGCATCATATCAATCACTCTTTCCTAGTCGTTTTTAATCGTAATGTTGTCTTGGCCGAACAAGTCGGTCATCGTTTTTACCACCGGCGGCACTGCTGCCGGCTGCGGCGCCGCGTGCGGCGCGCCGTTTTCTGCCAGATAGGCTTTGCGCACGCGCGGCCATTCGTCTTGCTGCACGAGGACAATCTGTTTCGGACTGCCCATCAGCTTCGCCAGGTCATCCTTCAGCGCTGCCAGCAGGTTAGCGTCGTTGCTGGCGCGTTCGACAAAAATGTCATAAGCAAAACTGACAATCACGCCTTCAGGACTGGCCGCCACGGGCTTGGACACCTTCATCATGGCCTGATCTGGGACCGACAGCATGGACAAAAGATCGGGCCAAATGTCACGCACTGCTTCTAGGTCGTGCTTGGTGGCGGCACCCAGTACCGGATAAATCTGGGCCTTGTTGACTTTGACCGGCTTGGCTTTTGGCTTCGGCTTGGCCGCCGGGGCTTGCCCGCCGGCTTGCAGGTTCTGCACCAGCTGAGTCAACCGCGAAACCTCGCCTTCCAACTTGGTCACAGCGGAAGCATCCGCAGGGGCGGCCTGAGCCGCTGCTACTGGCGCGGCGGTCTGAGTCGGCACCGGCTGCCCCAGCTGCACCGTTGCCACTTCCAGGTACAAGGTGGGACTATTGGTCAGCCGCAGCTGCCCTTGGGTTTGGTTGAGCACCGCAATCATCTGGTACAGCTGGCTTGGGGCAAAGCTGGCGGCTAGCGCCTTAAAGTGCGTGTCTTGCAATGCACTGGCGGTGTCGTTGACTAAGGTCGGGGCCTGCTGGTACACCAGCAGGTCGCGCAGGTAGCCAATCAAATCATCAATCAGGCGCCCGGCGTCCTTGCCGCTTGCCAGCAGCTGTTCGATGGTGGTCAGCGCCGCCGCAGTATCATGATTCGCCAAATGCTGGAGGTATTCCCCTAGCTGGGTTACCGCTGCCCCGCCGGTGACATCCAAAGCATTTTCCACGGTGACGTGATCCTGCCCAAAAGCGAGCACCTGATCCAGGATGGATAGCGCATCGCGCATGCCGCCTTCTGCCGCCTTGGCAATCACCAGCAAGGCTTGGTCATCATAGGTGATGCCTTTTTCGTCTAGGATATGCTTCATCCGGTCGACAATATCTTGCGGCGTGATCCGGCGAAAATCGAACCGCTGCGTCCGCGAAATAATGGTGGCTGGGATTTTTTGCGGCTCGGTGGTGGCCAAAATGAACACCACATGCGCCGGCGGTTCCTCCAAAGTCTTCAGCAAGGCATTGAACGCGCCGGTCGACAGCATGTGGACTTCGTCGATGATGTAAACTTTGACTTTCGCGGCGGTCGGCGCGTACTTGGCCTTGTCGCGAATGTCCCGGATTTCGTCGACCCCGTTGTTTGACGCCGCATCGATTTCAATCACGTCAGTTAAGCTGCCATTATTGATGGCGACACATAAGTCGCAGGTATTATCCGGCTCGCCGTCTTCCAGATGGCGGCAGTTCAGCGCCTTGGCCAAGATTTTCGCCACACTGGTTTTCCCGGTGCCGCGGGGCCCGCAGAAGAGATAAGCGTGGCTGGTTTGGCCGGTAATCAGCGCATTTTTTAAAGTCGTGGTGATGGCCGTTTGCCCAATCACATCGGCGAAGGTTTGAGGTCGCCACACCCGATACAACGCTTGATAAGCCACTGTCCTCATCCTTTCTATCTGTTCTAGTTTACCATACGCGACCAGGCTCCGGCGCCGCATTTATGCTCACTGCCAGGAAAAGTCACGCGGGGTAAATTCGTGATCGTTCAGCCGGCTAAACCATGCAAATCTTTGCCCACACCGAGGAGATTTGCTCATGTAACGTTACTGATGCCGTCATCCCTGGCCCTTGCTGGTGGCCGGTCGGTTGGGCTGTGGGCCGGGTCTGGCAGGCGTTTACGGTGGCGAGACCGTTGATCATTGGTGCCTGGTGGTGCAAGGTCTTGGTTTAAAGGCACAGAAAAGGACGCCTCGACAAGGAGACGTCCTGTTGATTGACTCAAAAACTTAAGGCACATGACAAACGATTCTTAGTGCTGCTTCCTTCCGGACCTGACACAATTCGAAAGGCTGCCATTGCCTCAAGGCCTTTCGGCAAAATCTAGTATACACGAAACCCTAAGCCTTGACTAGTCTGCATCGCAGAACCATTAATCGCTGCTCCGGACCAGTTCATCAATATTTTGTAATTAGGCCGCCGCCTTGGTTGCGGCAGCCAAATTCCCCGCTTCCAGCACCTGATACTGACTGGCAAAAAAGGCTGCCATGCTGGCGCGCAGGCCTGGCTCGTCTTCCACAATCAGGATTTTCATGGCTGTCCCTCCTGCCGGGCCTTTTTCGCTGCCTTGCGTTGCGCGCGAATGCCCCGGAAAAAGTCCTGCAGCAATGCCGCCGCTTCCGCTTGTTTGACGCCGGCCACCACCTCAACTTGGTGGTTGAACCGCTGATCTGCGAGCAAATCCACCAGCGTGCCAGCGGCGCCCGCTTTGGGGTCTGGGGCCCCGTAGTAACAACGACGTAGGCGACTGTTGATCATCGCGCCGGCGCACATCGGGCATGGCTCCAGTGTGACATACAAATCGCAATCTTCCAGCCGCCAGCTGCCCAAGGTCATGCAGGCTTCTTGAATGGCTAAGATTTCGGCATGCAGCGTGCTGTCCTGGCTGTGTTCGCGCAGGTTATGCCCGCGCCCTACCACCTGACCCTCATGCACAATCACCGCCCCAATCGGCACTTCGCCAATCAGGCCGGCGTCGCGGGCTTCTTCTAGCGCGAGGTCCATGTAATGCTCGGATTCTGATTGGTTCATGAGCGGCTCCTTTCGCAATCAACGCTAGGCCGTTGGTTTCGTGGCCCGCAAAATATAATACCCGTGGGCCATCTTCAGCTTTTCGGCTTGGCCAAAAGTGGCCTGCATCAGCTTCAAAGCCGACGGGGCGCCTTGCTTTTTCTGGAGCACGGCATAGAGCTGGCCGCCTGGCAGCAAATGCGCAAGGGCCCCTTCCAGAATGGCCGAAACAATCGCTTTGCCGGCGCGAATCGGTGGGTTCGTGACAATGACGCCAAATTGCCCGTCAATCGCATCGTATACCGACGATTCAACAATAGTGACATTAGCGATTTGGTTCGCTTCGGCATTGCGTTTGGCTAGGCCCAAAGCGCGTTCGTTCACATCGCTCATCACCACTTGCCGCTCTGGATACTGCTTGGCCAAGGCCAAACCAATTGGACCGTAGCCACAGCCAACATCTAAAATTGGCCCGGCTGGCAGGGTTTGTTCGACCACGGTGTCAATCAGTACCCGGCTGCCAAAATCCACCGTGTGCTTGGAAAACACCCCGTTATCGGCGGTGAACCGCAACGGATGGCCAGCTAGGGTAAAGTTGAATTCGTGTTCATCATGCGCGAGGTCAGGATCATTTTCATAATAATGGGACATGTTTTACCTCTCAGTTCGTTGGACCAAGTCACTGATCCGATTGATTTTAGCCAAGCGGCGCGTCAGGTAGCTGCCTTCCTTGCGCTGATCCACGCGCTGGTTCACCAGCAGCAGAATTTGCAGCAAAGTGAACAACAGCGAATTGCGCTTGCGATACGCGACATACTTGGGCACCCACTTGGTGACATATTTGTTCTTATATGAGCGTAACCCCTGGAAGCCATAAAAGCGATACCCATATTGGTAAACCAAATGCGCCAGTTTCTCTTCAAAAAAGGAATACGAGGAAGTGCCGACATTGGCCAGTGGCGCCATCCCCATGTTGAAGTACTGATAGCCGTCTGCTTGGGCCTGCTGGAACAAGTTGATAAAGATGCCATCCATGATGCCACTTGGGGCGGCTTCGCTGGAGCGCATCAGGTCGATGCTGGTCGTTTGGCCATCATGCATCGGCATGGCCGAAGCAAAGGCCACGATTTGGTCCGCTTGGTCTTTGATGACCGCCACCGGCGCCGTGTTCAGATAATCGGCATCGAAAAAGCCGAGCGAAAAGCCTTTTTCCGGGCGGCCTTCCAGCCAACTATCTGATACCTGCTTAAGTGCCGCAAGGGTCTCGGCACTAAACGGGGGCTTGAGCCACTCGTAAGTGTACCCTTCACGCTCAAATTTGTGCATCAAAGCGCGCTCCCCTTTGCGCTTGGTGCCTGCTAAGGTGAAGTTGGTCACATCCACATCACCTTCTTCCCCGAACTTCATGAAGTCAAACCCATACTCATGCAGCAGCATCGTCAGCTGCTCGGAGATTTCGTAGAAGACCAGCGTCAAGTCATTGCGGTCAGCAGCGACCATGAAATCGGCAATGGCGGGGCCAATTTGGTCCGGATCACCGATTGGCTCCCCAAGTATCACGATTTTATCGGTTTTCTTACGATACAGGAAGAACACCCGGTCCTCGCCGGCCACCTGATAGAAACGCAACTTTTTATCGCCGGTGAAGGCCAAATGTGAAATTTCATTGCCGCCGTATTGCGCCAGCACCGCCTTGACTCGCGCCACATCAAGGTCAACGCCAAGATTGGGCTTCGGGTTGGACAGATAGTGATAAATCACGCCCAGCGTCAGCGCCGCCACCAACACCCCAACAAAAGTGGAAAACCACATCCGCTCTGACGGAAAGAGGAAGACCTGTGGCACTGGCCGGCGATGGTGAATATTGGGCACATTGTAGAACAACGCCAGCGCATAAAACAGCGCCGTCATCCCGAAAATACCGGCATCAACGAGTCGATTCCCCCAAGGAAAATCCATCCGGTCGCGGGTCAATTCCTTGCGCGCGAATACCGCCGCCACGAGAATGACCGCCAGAAAAAGGATGAAGCGCAAGCTATACTCACGCATCAGCGAGCCACCCAAGGCCAGCAACAGCACGATGACCGTCGGCGCGTAAGCCTTTTTGACCCGATTAGCAATGCCGCGAGCAAAACCGAAAATGATAAAGGCCATCATGATATTGGTGACCCGGCTCAAAAACAGGAAGGTGTATGGGTACAGCCGCACAAACACGTGGTTCTTCATTGCCGACACCGGAATAATGCCACGCAGCAGCAGCATAATGGCGGAGAAATACAGGAAGACCACCAGCACGATATGTGCCACTTTCCGCACCACTTGTAGCGGCAGGCCTTCGAGTTCGGCATTCAATCGGCGGCCAGCATCCTGCAGAAACAAGCCGATCCCAATCAGGAAAGGAATCACATAGTAGAACAACCGGTAAAACAGCAACCACACCGCCGCTAGGTTATTGTTCACGCCAAGCTGGGTCAGCCCCAGCAACATGAACACATCAAAAGAGCCCAAGCCCCCTGGCACCATCGAAATCACGCCGAGCACATTGGCCACCATGAACAGCGGCAGCACATGGGCCAAGTTGATTGGCACATGCATAAAGCCGCCGATGGCCAGAAAGAATAACGCGCAGCCGCCCCACTCCAGAAAAGAGCTGAGGGTCAAGCTGAGCTGGCGGCGGATGGGCATGTCAGCAAAGAAGCGTTGGTTGGACAGATGCGTCACCACCATCAGCACCGGAAAATACATGGCCCCGCCAATCAACCAAATCCAGTAATCCGAGAACATTTGCCCGATGCCTAGCCCAAAAATCAGCAGCAGCGCCAAAATGGACCACAGCGACAGCCCTGCCAGCAGAAACAAGGCGATTTTGGAAATAGCCACCAGAATTTGCTTGTTGGTCGCTTTATCGTGATAATAATTCGCCCGCAAACTGGCCCCTAAAAAGCCGCCAAAGCCGGCGATATTGGTGAAGGAATTCACCACCCAGCCCGACCGCACCACATACAGTGGCTTAAAGTCACCAGGCAGCATTTTGGTGATGGTAAAGTCGTAATTCAGCATCGGTACCACCGCCACCAACCCCAGCGCCGCCATGGCTAGCAGCGACTGCGGACTTTGTGACGCTAAGCTCGCCCGCATTTGCGCCCCACTCAGCTCGCGGCCGATTCGGCCCAGTTCGATGATCACAAACACCAACACTGACAACACAAATAGCACCTTCAGCAAGGTCAGGTGCTTGCGAATCCCATCGACAATTGATTGTCCAAACTTCTTCATAACGCCCTCCGTTCCTGTTTATTATAACGGAGGTTGACCTTGTGCCAGCTAACAATAGTGTTATACGGCGGCTTCAGTTTGTAATTCGCCTGGGGAATTCGTACAATCAAAGCAGAGATGGAGGCAGTACAATGAAATTCTTCAAAACCGGGCTCGCCGTGCTGGCCCTGGCGCTGTTAGCCGCCTGCAGCAGCCCTGCCAAAAGCGGCCAGCAGAATCAGTCCAGTAAGACCTACCCCGCCCCAACCATTAACCTGAAAACGACGCTATTCAAATCGCAAAACGGCAAAACCAAGTTGCAGTTCACCATCAGCGATAATGCCAAGTTCACGCTGCGGGATCGCGACGCGGCTGATAAGGTCCTGGTTAGCGGCACTGGCACCGGCAAGCAGCAAACCATTAACGGCGGGTTGAAACAAGGCGTCTTGACCCTGGAAGCCAAAGCGCATGGCAAAACTACCACCAAAACCCTGACCGTGGTCGACAGCGCCGGTAGCAGCACGCGCATTCTGCCAGTGAATGAAATGGGCCTCGGCCCCAATGACGCTTACGGCTTACGCATCACCAGCGTCACGCATCAGCTCGATACCACCGGCCAAGCGCTGGTCACCAAAGGCACGCTGCGCAAGAACCTGAGCGTGCAGATTACCGTGGAATATGCCAACTACAGCCAAACTGCCGCCTTTTTACCGACGCCTGATCAGTTCACCATCACCGGCCCGTTCCTCGCCCCCGCGACGGTGCCGGCCAATCAAGTGGGCACCACCAAAATCGAGCCAGGCGGCTATGCTAGCACCACCTTCTGGGCCGTGTTCGGCAATGCCGGTGTCGTTGTTGGTGCCGGCATGCACCTGCAGCTGGCCTACCAAGGCCCTGGTATGAGTGAACCATTGCTGTATCAAGCCACGACGAAATAGGCCCCTTAGCCGAGCGAAAATGCTCGGCTTTTTTGTACTTTTTTGTATCCGGAGAATCAAAAAAATCGCCAGCTGATCGCTGACGATTTTTGGGTAGACGCCTGATTACTTGAGGGTAACCGTTGCGCCAACGGCTTCAAGTTGTTCCTTGAGCTTGTTAGCTTCGTCTTCGGCGATGTCTTCCTTGATTGCGGAAGGAGCAGCATCAACCAGACCCTTGGCATCCTTAAGGCCCAAACCAGTGATGGCACGGACTTCTTTGATAACCTTAACCTTTTCCTGACCTACTTCGGTCAGTTCAACGGTGTAGCTGTCCTTAGCGGCAGCGCCAGCGTCGGCACCGGCAGCAGCGGCTGCTACAGGAGCAGCAGCGCTAACGCCGAATTCTTCTTCAATTGCTTTTACGAGGTCGTTCAGTTCAAGGATAGATGCATCTTTAAGCTGGTCGACAATTGCTTGTGTGTCTAAAGCCATGTTTGTTTCCTCCATTTTTATATGATGTTTGGTGGCATTAAGCAACGAGGTCAAGCGGCATTAAGCAGCTGGTTCCTCTTCTTTGCTGTCGGCAACGGCCTTGACAGCGTATGCGACGTTGCGTACTGGGGCCTGCAGAACAGACAACAGCATGGACAACATCCCATCGCGGTCTGGCAACGAAGCCAACTGGTTGATTTCATCAAGACTAGCAACCTTGCCTTCGATGATCCCGCCTTTTACTTCGAGGGCATCGAACTGCTTGGCATACTTAGCCATGATGCGAGCTGGAGCAACAACATCGTCATTGGAAAAGGCGATAGCAGTTGGGCCAGTGAAAACGGCATCGAGGTCTTCGTAGCCGTTAGCATCGGCTGCCCGACGCAGGTAGGTGTTCTTGATGACTTCCATCTTGACACCAGCGTCGCGCAATTCCTTACGCAATTCGGTTACTTGGGCCACGGTCAGGCCACGGTAGTTAACGACAACAGCGCTCTTAGCAGCTTTGAACTGATCAGAGATGCCAGCAACAACCTTGGCTTTGGCAGCGATAATTGTTTCACTCATTGATTTTCACCTCCTGTAGTTTGGTTGGGGTTTTTCGCATAAAAAAACTCCATGTCTACCAAGACATAGAGGTATCTAACGAACTGATACCACCTCGGCAGGATATTAAGGCTTGCGCCACCTGAGTCTTAGGCAGAGTGAATAATCACAAAAGGTAGCGTACCATGTTGGGCCATCAGCGTCAAGCGGTATTGCACTCTGAAGAAGATTTTGTGTGCTGTCGCAGGTGAGGGTGGTGCGGCGCCGGGGTGCGGTGGTCCTGCTGCGGGGTCGGCTGGAGCCATAGTGCGGTCTCCAGCCTCAAATCCGAATCGCCATCGCTTCGCTCAACGGCGTTTCGGATTTGCCCCCAGTCATGCCACGAGCAGCCTGCAAAAAACGCAGTCTCCTCGTGGCATGACTGTTTCGCTGCTGGACCACCTCACCCCTCTGCCGCCCCACCCTCACCCGCTAGATAACAGTAACCCGGATTACCAGCCAGTTACAGACAGCCGATTACCGACCTCAGAGACAACAATACCCATTCATACCCTCAAACGTAAATTTTGAAGATCTCAACCTGCCTCGGCTTGTAACGCAAGAACTCCAATCCACGTTAAACCGATACTTAATCTAACTGAACCGTTACTGTTATCAAGCGGCTGACGGCGGTGGGCGGAGCTTGGCGGGGGGCTGGCAGTGAGCCGATTAGCGACAGGGAGACCGGCGCGCTTTTTGCGCTGGGCTCCCCAGAGCTAATCGCGGCAAAGTTGGAGACAGCAACGAGCGCAGCGAGGCTGGCTCCAACTTTAGGTCCGAGACCGGTTTTTGGCTCGGACCGGCCGCACAGCCAGCGCCCCCGGCCAAGCGGAGCCCACCGCCGCCACCCGCGGCCGTATCGACAAAAAAAGCACGACCCGATTTTGAGGGTCATGCCTTCTGAAATTTAACGCCGGGCTTTCTTCGGTTCCAAGCGCCGTTGTACGGTCCCCAGCACGAGGTCGGCGATAATGGCCATCAAGGCGGTCGGGAGCGCGCCGGCAAGGATAATGGCGCCGCCGTTGGTCGCGTTGGTGCCGCGGACAATGATGTCACCTAAGCCGCCAGCGCCGACAAAGGCCCCAATGGCAGTGATGCCGATGGCGACCACTAACGCATTGCGAATCCCTGCCATGATCACCGACAAGGATAGCGGAATTTCCACCATGTAGAGGCGCTGAAAACTCGTCATTCCCATCCCCTTGGCCGAGTCAATCACATTGGGATCAACGCTGGCCATCCCGGTGTAGGTGTTTTTGATAATCGGCAAAAGCGAGTAGAGGAATACCGTCACAATCACAGTGTTCACCCCGAGGCCCAGCCCCAGCATGATAATCGACAACATCGCCAAACTCGGAATGGTCTGAATGACATTGGCGATGCCGATAATGGTACTGGATAATTTGCGATTGCGCGCGATGAACAATCCAATCGGAATGCCGACCACCGCCGCAATCAACACGCCGTAGATTGAAATCAGAAAATGGCGACTGAATTGGCTCAGCACATAAGCGCCGTTTTCGCTCATGTAGTACCAGAACTGCTGCCACGTATTCATATCAGCCATTAATGATCACCTCCCCGGAAATAGTTATGCTTCACCAAGAACTCGCGGGCCACCACTGATGGCTCTTTCAGCTGATCATCCACTTGATAATTCAGATCCTGCATCGTTTTCAGGCTAATTTTGCCATCCAAGCGGTGCAGCAGTGGCTTCAGCTTCGGGTAGCGTTTCAGCAGGCTGTCATTAACCACGAGCGACGCATCATATGGCGGGAAGAAGTTTTTGTCATCCTTCAACACGGTCAAATTGTAGCTGCGAATGCGGCCATCGGTGGAATAACCCAACACGGTCTGCATTTTGCCGGCTTCCACAGCGTCATACACCAACCCGATTTGCATCGGATAAACGCGTTTGAAATCAAAGCCATAGGCCTGACCGAAGTCGGGATAGCCATCCCCTTTGCGATTCATCCAGGAGCTGTCCACCCCAGCATTCATGGCCGGCGCCAGCGGTTTGAGCTGACTGATGGTTTGCACATTGTGGGCCTTGGCAAAGGCCTTGGTCACCATGAAGGCGTAAGTATCCGCAAAGCCATAGGTTGGGTACCAGGTCTGGTGATACTTCTGCTTGAACACGCGTTTCACGATTGTGCCGGCCTTTTTGGGATCCTTTTCCACTGGCATATTCAGCGTGCCGGTCAGGTCAGTGCCGGTGTAACGCGTGGCCGCAATATCAGCGTCCCCACGAATCATCGCCTGATGGGTCACCGTCGTTGAACCCAGATTGGAAACCAGCGTGGTTGGCATGCCAGTTTCATGCGTGATGAGTTCGGCCAACATGTTAGCCATGATGCTGCTTTCCGTTGAGCTCAATGCCGCAATCCGCACGGTGCCTTTTTGCGTGCCCGCAATCCCAGGAAAGCCGCAGCCGGTCAGTAGCAGCAGGGACCCAATTAACGCGAGTGATGCTTGCCACCATCGTTTCATTGGCCCACCTCCTCACGCCCGGTGTGCGGGGTCAGCCGCTTCTCCAAGCGGCCTAAAGCATAGTCCACCAAAAGCGCCAGCAGCGTCACCGGAATTGTCCCGCCGATAATCAGATCCGGCTGGAACAGATTCAGGCCGTTGAAGATCAAGTCCCCTAAGCCGCCGGCCCCAATGTAGGAGGCCAGGGTCGCCCAGGCAATCACATACACTGCCGACAAGCGAATACCCGCCATGATGACTGGCATCGCCATGGGAATTTCGACCTGGAAAATCGACTGCAACGGGGTCATCCCCATGCCCTTCGCCGAATCCTTTAGCGTTGGTGAAACGTCTTCCATGCCAATGTAAGTGTTGCGCAAAATTGGGAGCAACGAATAAATGAACAGCGCCACAATCGCTGGCACTTGCCCAATCCCAAACAAGGGAATCATCAACGCAAGCAGCGCCAAGCTCGGCACCGTTTGCAACATGCTGGCAATGGCGATCACCACCTTGGCTGTCCGCGGAAAACGGGTCAAGGCAATGCCCAGCGGTACCGCCACCAGAATGCCTAACCCCAGCGCGATAGCGGAAATATACAGCTGCTCCCAGGTTTTGACGACCAGTTCGGTCCCATGCGCCGCCAAAAAGCTACTCATTGACGCCGCCTCCCTCCGCTGGTTCTTGATCGACCGGTTCTGGGTTGCTTGCGTCGCCGTTGTCGTTATCGCCGCCCCAAATGGTGTCATAAACCATGTCCACCAAGGACGCCCGGGTGACAATGCCGCGCAGCTTATTGTCGGCATCCACCACTGGCACGTACTTGAGGCCACGCTTCAAGATCCGGTCGACACTGTCGCGCAGTAAAGCCGTTTCTTGCACATAGAACAATTTGGTTTGCATGATGTCAGCCACGGCGGTGGATTTTTGATACTGATGGGTCAGCGATTCCACATCAATGAAGCCCTTCAGATAACCGTTATCGTCCACCACCAGCAAGGTATCAACGCGGCGCTTGCGCATCAGTGCGATGGCTTCCGGCAACGACTTGCCTGGGGTGATCACGGCTGGGTTCTTCAGCATAATTGCGCCCACCGTGGTGACATCGGCCCGCGCTTGAATCAGGCGTTCTTCACCAATCAAATCCCGAACAAATTGGTTGGCGGGGTGCTGCAGTAGTTCGGCAGGCGTAGCATTTTGAATGATGTGACCACCATCCATCACCACGATTTTGGTGGCGAGCTTCAGCGCCTCGTCCATGTCATGCGTAACAAAGACCACGGTTTTGCCGAGCTTCTCCTGCAGCGACTTCACCAACTCCTGCAGGCTTTCACGCGTGATTGGGTCCAGCGCGCCGAAGGGTTCATCCATCAAAATCAGATCCTGATCCGCAGCCAGCGCCCGTATCACGCCGATGCGCTGCTGCTGACCGCCAGACAGTTCAGCTGGATAACGGTCGAGATAGTCCACTGGCAGCTCCACCATTTTGATCAGCGACTCCGCCTTGGCGCGGCGCTTAGCTTCTGGCCACTTCAAGAGTTTCGGCACCAGCGTGATGTTTTCGTACAGCGTCATATGCGGCATCAAGCCAATGTTTTGAATCACGTAACCAATTTGCCGGCGCAATTTGACCGGGTCTTTCTTGTGGATATCCTCACCATTGAATAAAATCTGGCCCCCGGTAGGCTCCAGCATGCGATTGATCATGCGCATGGTGGTGGTCTTCCCCGAACCACTGGTCCCAATCAAGCACACAAAATCGCCGCGCTCGATGGTTAAATTAATGTGCTCCACGGCCACGTTGCCACCGCGGTACACCTTGTTGACGTCCAGATATTGGACGATTGGTTGAGCAGTTGCCATTTTCCGTCCTCCTTTACCTTCACGCCTCCATGATAACACACCGCGTTTTCCCGTTTTGTATCTGAGCCACTAGGGCACCGCCTTATGGCTTTTTGTAAGCACTTTCTAATCGCGGTATAATGACAACGTGAATGATGCGTGATTGCTTTTGCGCTCAAGGAGGGAGACGCAATGGACAATTTGGAAGCAGCTTATCGGCAACCGTATTTTTTAACCCCGCCTGACCCACCAGCCTTGCTGAATGGGCGCGGTTTAAGTGTGAACACGCTTCATGTGGCTGATCAGACCTTCCCGGATCAAGGGACCTTCGCCAAGCTGATGCGCTCCCGCGTGACCGCTACTTTGGCCGACCAGACGCTGACCATCACGGCGCGCGGCGCGGCGCCTTTGACGCTAGCGTTAACGCAGCTTGACGTGTTTCTGACCAAAATCAATATGGATAAAAGAGCACCCTGGTTGTGGACCCACGTCGCCTATGCCACTGGCCTGCATGTGCTGGCCCCAGATGACGATTTTTATCTCGCGGTGCCTGGCGGACTGGCTGCTCAATTTCTGGTGCGCCATCCCGGCCAGCTGCCTATCGTCGATGAGTTGCACCTCGCGCAGCTGCCTGAAGCCGCCGATGAATATGCCTTTTCCAGCCAACTGAAAGCCGAGACTTATGATCAAATGGTCGCTGGCACGCCGTTAGCCTTTTTGGCCAACGACCGACCAAGCTCGCTCCAATCACCCCAGCTTTAAGGACCTGCAGAGCAGAGACGCAAAACAGCCACTTCGTAATGAGGTGGCTGTTTTCTTTCCCCCGAGCTTAGCTTTAATCTCTGGATGATACTGGGTCGAGCTTGTCGCCGTTGGAAGCAATCACCTGGCGATACCAGGCAAACGAATCCTTCTTCAGCCGGCTGAGGTCGCCTTCGCCGGCATCGTTTTTGTTCACATAGATGACGCCATAGCGCTTGTCCATTTGCCCAGTGCCAGCGGAAACCAAATCGATGATGCCCCAAGGCGTGTAACCGATGAGGTCCACTCCATCTTGCTCCACCGCGAGTTTCATCTGCTTGATATGCGCCGCCAGATACTGGGTCCGATACGGATCATGCACCTGTCCGTGCTCGACTGTGTCCCGCGCTCCAAAGCCGTTTTCGACAATGAATAGCGGTACGTGATAGCGGTCGGTGAACCAGTTCATGCCGTAGCGTAAACCGATGGGGTCAATGCCCCAGTCCCATTCCGACGTTTCAATCTTGGGGTTTTCAACAATGTGGTTAGCACCGAGGGTCACATACGAGGCCGGCTCGTCAGCCCGCGCTGTCACCGTCTCTGACCGATAATAGGAAAAGCCAATGTAGTCCACGGTGCCTTGCGCCAGCACGTCCAGATCTTCCTGGGTGATATCCAGCCCAAAGTCTTGATTGCTTTGATAACATTCGAGCCAGTTTGGGTAGCGGCCGTTGACCTGGACATCGACAAACCAGTAGTTCGCCTGCATCATGCAGGACGCTTTAAACACGTCCTGTGGCGCCGGGCTAGCCGGATACACTGGGCGCATATTGACCATGCAGCCGATTTGAAAATCCGGATTGATGCGGTGGCCGATTTGCACGGCCAAGGAACTGGCGACCAGTTCATAGTGGCCAGCCTGGTAGAGCAAGCGCTCCGCGTTTTCATCCGCTTGTGGCTTGATGCCGGAATTCGTCCACAGGTCATACACATCGAGGCTATTTTGGTTGTTGATTTCGTTGAAGGTCATCCAGTATTTCACCTTGTCGCGGTAGCGGTTAAACACCACCTCGGCAAAATGGGTGAAGAACCCAATCAGCTTGCGCGACCGCCAGCCGCCATAGGCTTCAACCAGATGATACGGCATTTCAAAATGCGATAGCGTGATCACCGGCTGAATGCCTTGCGCTAGCAGCGCGTCAAACAGGTCATCATAAAACTGCAAACCGGCCTCATTCGGCTGGTCTTCGTCGCCATTGGGAAAGATGCGGGTCCAGGCAATCGAGGTGCGAAAACATTTCAGGCCCAATTCACCCAGCAACTTCACGTCTTCAGGATAATGATGATAAAAATCAATCGCCGTATGATTGGGGTAATTCTGGCCTGGCAGGACCCCAGCGGTAATCTGCCGCGGCACGCCATGCGCGCCCACGGTCATCACATCGGCAATCGACACCCCTTTACCGCCGGCTTGCCAGGCGCCTTCAAGTTGATGGGCCGCCACTGCGCCGCCCCAGAGAAAATCTTTCCGCAATCCCATGAACATAACCTCACTTTGCTTACAATTTGATACTCTTGTCGCCTTGTTCTTCCAGCTGATACTGGTGATCCAAAGCCTTCACGAACGGATAATAGATGACCACACATAGCGCTACCGCAACCGTTTGCGTGACGGCGCCTTGCCAACCGGCTACAATAAAGCCAGAGAAGAAGAACGGCGTCGCCCATGGCGCTTGAATCCCTCGAAACATTGGCATAAAGCCGATCGACATGGCCAGGTACACCACCAGCACCGTCACGATTGGCGCCAAGGTGATTGGAATCAGCATCAGCGGATTGAAGACCACCGGCAGCCCGAAAATCAGCGGTTCGTTGATGTTGAAAATGGCTGGCACACTGGCAAGTTTAGACATCGCCTTCATCCGCGAGGACCGCGCCACAATCAACATCGCAATCGCCAGGCCAATCGTGCACCCAGCCCCGCCAATGGTGGCAAACTGATCGAGCATTTGCACTGTGCCGAAGTTCCCGGTGTGGGCGGTCAGCTTGCCGGCCTCAAACAAGGCTTGGTTCTTGTCGGCATTGGCATACAAAATCGGGTAAATCATGGAGTTGATGACCGTCGGATGGATCCCGAACCACCAGAGTAGCCCGTTTAACCCGGACACAATGATAATCGCGATCGGTGTGCCGATAATCCCTTGAATCGGCACTTGCAAAGCGGAATAAATCATTTGCGGGAAGGAGCCAGAAATCACGGTGCCGATGCCGTTAAGCACCAGCAGAATCACAGCGATGAAAAAGCCGGGAATTAAGGCGCTAAAGGCTTTGCTGACCATTTCTGGCACACTATCTGGCATCTTGATCGTGATATTGTGATTCACACAGAAGCGAATCACTTCAACGGTGATGATGGAAGTAAAAATCGCCGTGATGACGCCTTGCGTCCCGGTCCAGTCGAAAGACATGACCTTTTCGACGACTTCGCCTTTCGGGCCAATGACGGTCTTAGGAATGACAATGACATAGGACACCAGTCCCAGCACCATCGCCGTCAATTTGTCGAGGTCATATTGCTCAGCCAGCTTGTACGACATGGTGCCGGCGAACATCATCCCCATCATGTTAAACGTTGCGCGATAGGCGGGTGAAATGTAGTTTGCCCAGTTTTTTCCAAAGATGCCCGCCATGAAATCGGCGTACCCGGCAATTGGAAAATCAGTAATCAGCATAAAGATCGAGCCAATAATCGTTAATGGCATAATGGCAAAGAAGCCGGCTCGCAGGGCTTGGAAGTATCGTTTATCAGTGACCTTGGACACGGTGGGCACCACGCTGTGCTCAACCCAAGTGGTAATTTTATCCATGCTAATTCTCCCCTTTCTTCCTCTTCAGGCTACCAAGGTGCAGTTGCCGATGTAAACGATAACGCTGGCTTTGTTACAAACTCACAAAGGAAATGCTCAAAATAACGTTTTTAACGATACTTTCTTTCACGGAGGCCCCTATGACCAACTTAATCACCATGCTTAAAAATCAATCCCAACTCACCCAGAGTGAACAGGTCGTCGCCGCTTGCATCTTAAAAGACCCAGCGGCGGTGCTGGACGCCTCAATCTATGACCTGGCGACTCAGTGCCATACATCGCCGGCCACCATTACCCGCTTATGTAAGAAGTGCGCCACCAGCAATTTCCGGGATTTCAAAATTGAATTGGCGCAGTGCTGCTCGCAGCTTGCCAGTGCCGGCCCGCACGTCAATGCCAACGTGCCGTTTTTGCCGACGGACAGCGACGCTGAAGTGGCCCGGAAAATCGCCAAGCTATCCACCGAAACCATTGAGGAAACTGCTCAAGCGGTCATGCCGGCACAGCTGAAACAGGCGGTGAATTTGTTACTGACGGCGCGCACGATTTTCGGCATTGCGGTAAGCGGCAACTACATTCGCCTGCGCGATTTTCAGCTCAAGCTGCTGAAAATCAATTACACGGTCAATCTGCTCGACCTGCAGGCTGAGCAATATTATCTGGCCTACCATGCCGATGAGAAAGACGTTGCCCTGATCATTTCCTACAGCGGCCGCACTGCCGAGGTGGTCAACGATGCCAAACTCTTCCGCCAAAATCACACCCCCATCATTGCCATCACCGCCGACCCAGAAAGCCCACTGGCGCTGTACGCGCAGGTGGTACTTACTGTGCCGATGAGCGAAACCGCCAAAATGAAAGTGTCGGATTTCTCCTCCCAAATCGCCATCAGCTATGTGCTCA
The DNA here is from genome assembly GCF_003946175.1 of Lacticaseibacillus suibinensis. Classification (GTDB taxonomy): domain Bacteria; phylum Bacillota; class Bacilli; order Lactobacillales; family Lactobacillaceae; genus Lacticaseibacillus; species Lacticaseibacillus suibinensis. Next base: position 97,680 of record NZ_RHOK01000005.1, read on the forward strand.
ATACGCTTTACGCCTGCTTGTATAACCGCCACTTCGAGCGCAACTACCACGAGCGCACCAGCACCCCCATCGCCCATTTCTAAGCACGCAAAAACGGCCTTCCCTCAGCGAAGAGGAAAGGCCGTTTGCAAATGATCCTTAGAAGGCGTTAACGTCAACCTTGACCCCAGGGCCAAAGGTGGAAGTAACGGTCAAGCTTTGGATGTAAGTCCCTTTAGCAGACGCAGGGCGAGCCTTGAGGATGGTGTCGTTGAGGGCTTTGAAGTTCTCAACGAGCTTAGCATCATCAAAGGAAACCTTGCCGATTGGGGCGTGAACGATCCCAGCTTTGTCAGCGCGGTAAGCCACTTGGCCGGCCTTGACGTCGTTAACCGCCTTAGCGGTGTCCATCGTCACGGTGCCGGTCTTTGGGTTAGGCATCAAGCCCTTAGGCCCGAGGACCCGGCCCAAACGACCAACCTTAGCCATCATTGGTGGGGTAGCCACGGCAACGTCAAAGTCGAGCCAGCCGTCTTGAACCTTTTGGACCAAGTCGTCGGAGCCAACCAAGTCAGCGCCAGCTTCTTCAGCGGCCTTAGCCTGTTCGCCTTCAGCGAAGACAATCACACGCTGGGTCTTACCAGTCCCGTTTGGCAGCACAATGGCGCCACGGATCTGCTGGTCTGCTTGCTTAACGTCGATGTTCAGGTTGTAAGCAACTTCAACGGTTGCGTCGAACTTGGCAAAATCGATTTTTTTGACCAATGCCACTGCGTCATCTGGGGTGTAAGCTTTGCCAGCTTCAACCTGCTTGGCAGCGTCTTGGTACTTCTTTGCTTTCTTAGCCATTCTGGAATTTTCCTCCTTGCAAATGTGGTCAGCGGGCACTTGCCCTTCCACTTGATTCATTCAGCTTTCGCTGACGATCCGGACATGCATTAGCCTTCGACTTCGAAGCCCATGGAACGTGCTGTCCCTTCAACCATGCGCATCGCAGCTTCTACGTCTGCGGCGTTAAGGTCTTGCATCTTTGTTTCAGCAATCTGCTTCACTTGGTCCTTGGTTACCTTAGCCACCTTTTTGGTGTTAGGTTCGCCGGAGCCGTGTTCCACGCCGGCTGCCTTCTTCAGAAGAACAGCAGCTGGTGGGGTCTTGGTGATGAAGTCGAATGAACGATCTTCATACACGGTGATGACAACAGGGATCAGCATGCCATTTTGGTCTGCGGTCCGAGCGTTGAAATCCTTGGTGAAGCCCATGATGTTGATCCCAGCTTGGCCCAGTGCAGGGCCAACAGGGGGAGCTGGAGTTGCCTTCCCGCCAGGAATCTGGAGTTTAACGATGTTTGCTACTTTTTTAGCCACGAAACATAACCTCCTTAAGTCCGTGATGTGGTGATGATGGCCAGTCGATTTGGCCTCCCACGCGTATGCTCAAAACATACCTGAATAGGCTATCATGATTCGGCGCAAAACGCAATAGTTCTCACACGGGATTTGAACTGGCCGGGCCGGACAACCTCCACGGAGAAGGGCTGGAACGTGGTGGCCAGCGCTTTGAGCCTCAAAGTACGAGTCTCAAAGTCGCGGCTTGTTCTAAGCCAACAAGTTGGCTAAGAACAATTTCACCACTGAGCCCTTCCCCGCTCCGGTTGTCCGGCCCTAAAGTACTGCGTTCACTGTCAGGTTGACTATCCCTCAAGCTGCAATCGCCCTACCGTCCTCTGAACCACTGATGCGGGAATGTGGATACCAAAATCTACATCACTTGCCCCAGATAAATTGCTCGATGTCATGATCGACCAAGCGGTTCTCATGAAGCAGACTGTGGGCAGCGCGCGGGCCGCGGATGAGGACTTCATGGTAGTCGGCGACGTGGTCTTGGGCGAGGTAACGAATGGCAAAGCTGGAATTTACGCCGACGACGCCGTCATGGGCAGCGCCGGTGAAGAGGTCGCCGGCAATGTTGAGCCAGCGCAGGTTTGCCGGCAAGGCCTGGCGGTGCGCTTGAAAGAAGTCGTAAACCGGCGCGGTTTGGCTGGGACCGCTGGGCAGTAGTGGCCAGTTGCGAATGGCATCATTTTTGGCGACTTCTAAGTCGTTGTACGGGGCCGCGATGGACACCAAGGCGCGCACCGGCACCGGCGGTTGGCTGATGACGTACATCAGCGCGGTGATACCGCCCATGGAGTGCGCGACTAGGTTGATGGCGGCGAAGTCTGCCTGCTTTTGCAGGGCCACAACCACCGCTTGTAGGCCAGCCAGCTGGCGATCTGGGCGCAGGCGTTTTTGCGTAAACAGCACCTGCACCGCCACATGCGGGCCGAGTTGCAAGTGGCCCCGTAATTGCACTCGGCCGCTGGGTTTGACGATGGCGACGACTTGTTTGTCCATCACTAGACGGCGCAACATGTGACCGAAGGAAAAGCGGCTGCCCCAATAGCCAGGCAAAAACACCGTCGGCACCTCATCCCCAACCGCCACTTGCCGGTGTTTTTGCGGGTGACCTAGATAATAAAAATCGGCTGCGGCCGCCAATATGGCACCGCAACCGATTAACATCAGCGCCAGCATCTTACAACTTGTCGACCTGATCGTAATCAAGGTCGGCAGACACTTCACGTTCGAACATGTTGATGGTGGCCTTCAGCTTCATCTTGTCCGGATCATTAGCGGTAATCTTGCCTTTCATGCCAGCAAAGGCGCCGGCGATGATGGTGATGGTTTCGCCCACTTCAAAGGACAAGTTCGCATGCGTGGTGGACATCCCTAAGGAGTGCAAAATCGTGGCCACTTCATCTGGCATCAGCGGGCTTGGCTTGGAGCCGGCCCCATGCGAGCCCACGAAACCGGTGACGCCTGGCGTGTTCCGAACCACGAACCAAGATTCGTCTGTCATGACCATTTCGACCAAGACGTAGCCAGGGAAGGTCTTTTCCATTTTGACCTTATCTTTGCCATCTTTAACGTCGTGTTCCTCTTCTTCAGGCACGATGACACGGAAAATGTAATCGTCCATGTTCATTGAAGAAACTCGAGATTCGAGGTTCGTCTTGACCTTGTTTTCGTAACCAGAATAGGTGTGCAGCACGTACCAAAGCTTTTCAGCTGATTCAACCATGTTTGTTCTCCTTTAATGAATGTCTTGGCTAAAGCGCAAATAAAAAACCGTTGCCCGAGGGCTGCGGTTTTTTCGCTGACATCAGTATACGCCATGCCAGCGGTGAATTTCAACTTTAGAACACAAATGCTTTGAGCAACAGCAGGATGACCCAATCGGCCAGCGCAAAATACGCGGCGAAGATCAAGGAAGTGATGATAACCGTCGTGGTGTCGCGCCGGGTTTCCTTGGCGGTCGGCCATGTCACTAAGGTCATTTCATGAATAACACTCTTGATAAACTTCATCTAGCTCGCCTCCTACTTAGTTTCGCGGTGCTCAGTAACGCGCCCGCAGTATTTACAATACTTGTTTAATGTTAGGCGTTCAGTGCGGCGTGGGTTCTCCGGCACAAAATAATTCCGGCGGCCACACACGCTGCACGCCAGCGCAACTTTTTTAACTGACATGTTCGCCCTCCATTCGCTCTCAACAGCTTATCAGAAAACCCCGGGCCATGCAAGGTTTAGCCCAATGGCCACGATGAGCAAAATGGTCTCGGTGCCTGATGTCAGTAGCATATTCGCCACTGCGGTGTTGAAGGTTTTTTCTTTGTCCTGCACGGCTTCAAAGCGTTGAATATTTTTGCGCACCCGCGGCCACATCAGCAGCACCAGCAGCACCAGCCACGGTAAAAACCGCAGGCCCACTGCCAGTACAATCAGCATATACGCACTGGCCGGTAGCCAGGGGTAAATGCGCAGCGCCCGCTTTTTACCCAGGTAATAAGGCAAGGTGTAGCGCTGATTGCGCTGATCCTGGGCAAGGTCACAGATATTATCCGCAAACATTAACGTGCCATCCAAAATCACAATCGGCAGCGCCACCAAAAGCACCGTGAGGATGACGGGCAGGTTGCCACTAAGGCTAAAGTGATTGCCCGTGAAGCCGAGCATGATGGGCTGCGGCACGATATTGACGAACACGGCGATGAACACCGTGCCAAACCCTTCCACCATCCCTGCCAGCACTTCGCCGGAAGGAATGCGGGACAGCGGCACCGGTCCATAGGTGTAGAAAATCGCCACGAAAATCGCCGCCCCACCGATCAGTAGCAGACTCAAATTCGTGCGCCATACCAAGATTAGGCCGGCGCCAACCGCAACGGCCAAGAAGACCCGCATCAGCGCCAAAATGCGGTGCGGCGCCAGGTGCTCACGGCCGAGAATGTTTTGGGTCTGGCGATAGTGCTCATCTTTGGCTTTATAAAAGTCTTGCACGTTGTTAAAGCCGGTCACAAACAAGGCAATGCTCATTTGCCCAATGAAATAGATCAAGGTATTGAGCCAGTTGAACTGATGGAAGCCATACCAGGCATACGCCACCCCAAACGCAAACGGCAAAAAACTGCCGAGTTTGGCTGGCAGCCGAATGAGTTCAATGAACAGCGGCCAGGTTAACTTGGGATAAGGTGCGTCCGTCATCGGCTCACCCCCCAGCTCACCAACAGGCCCACGATCAGGGCCCCATTTTCCGCGACCAGCGTCTTAATCGCATTGGGGAAAGTCAGCCGTTTATCGGGCTTGGCGACGAACTGCGCGCTTTGGCGCCACACTAACGGTAGCGCCAACAGACCGATCAACACCGGCCAAGGCAACAGTCCAAACGCGACCAGCAGCACTTCCGCGGCAAACCCCACCAGCGCCAAGCTCCAATACAGGCGGCCGCTGGCGGCCCGGCTCAGATACATCGGCAACGTTAGCCGGTGATTAGCGACATCTTGGTCATAATCTGACAGGTTGTTGGCCAACATGATATTGGCAATCGTGCCCATGGGTGCCACACACACCAAGCCCAGCGCCACGAGCGCCCGCCAGTCGCCGGTCAACGCCAGCTGGGGCCACGCCAACTGCAGGTCCAACAATTTTGCCGCGTCCACATTCACATACACCGCAATCAAAGGAATGCCAAGGCCCATCGTGACGCCAGAGAACACTTCCCCTAGCGGCAGGCGCGACAGGGGTAGCGGGCCGAAGGTGTAGAAAATGCCAATCACAAAGCACGCCGCCCCAATCACGAGCAGGAGCCAGCCGGTGCGCCAGGCCAGCACTAGGCCTAGCCCAGTGGCAACCGCCAGCAAGGTGATAATCAGCGCCTGCACGGTTGGTACCTTGAGCTTGGCGGTGCCAATGATATTGACCGTCGCCTTGTAGTGCTGGTCCTTGGCTTTTTGGTAATCCATCAGGTTATTCAGCGCAGTGGTCATCATGTCAAACAGCAACATGGCCACGAAAAACAGCACCGTGTTCAGCCCATTCAACTGGTGAAAGTAGGCCAGGGTGAACGCGATGCCGATCGCAAACGGCAAAATGCTAGCAAGTTTGGTGCGTGCTTCAACTAAATCCAAGAAAACGGCCAATGACATTGGTCCCGGACTCCCCCTTTTGGTGATTACTTCAACGTGGCCAGTTTGTACCCAGTATCAGGAATGAGCTCGAAGGTCTTCTTCAAACCGCTGGAAACATAAACCTTCTTATCTTTGGTGATGAAAATCGCTTCGGCATCTTTTTGCTTTTCAATGAAGGCCATGCCGGCCTTGAGTCCTTTATCAAAGGTAGCCGTGGACAGCGCATCCCCGTCGACAGACTTCTTGGTGATGATGGAAACCCCAGCCAAGTTGTTTTCAAACGGATAGCCAGTTTTAGGATTCATCAAATGCGAGTAGTTGTGGCCATCAACCACCAAATGCCGCTCGTAAATGCCACTGGTGACGACAGTGATGTTCGAAGCCGGCACGGTGCCGATGGACGTGCCGCGGCTCGCCTTGGGATCTTGAATACCCACGGTCCACGGCCGGTTCTTGGCTTTCGGACTGTGACCCATCACGAAGATGTTCCCGCCCAGGTCGATAATGGCCGTGTTGACGCCGTCTTTTTTGAAGACTTTCACCACTTCATCGGCGATGAAACCCTTGGCGATGCCGCCGAGGTCCAGCTGCATGCCTTTTTTCTTCAGGTAAACGGTTTGCTGCTTGTCATTCAAAACGACATCTTGGTAATGCACCAGCGGCAGCACGGCATCGATTTCGCTTTGCGCCGGTTTGCGGGCATCAGAGAAGCCAATGTGCCACAACTGCGTGACCGGTCCGATGGCGAGGTCAAAGCTGCCATTCGACCGTTCACTGTAGGCCTTGGCGTACTTGATCAAAGCATACACGGATTTGGTCACTTTCACCGGCTTGATGCCTGCCTGCTTGTTGACCGCATCCACTTCCGAGCCTTTCTGGTTGACGGTGATTTCTTTTGCCAGCTGCTTGATGCGGGCAAACCCATCATCCAAGGCGCTTTCCTTACCCTTGTTATACACACTCAAATTGACCACAGTCCCCATCAAAAACTGCGTATCTTTGTACGGGGTCTGGATCACCGGCGCCGCTTGCGGTTTTGCCTGCTGCTTGCAGGCCGCCAGTGGGAGCGCCAGTGCGATCAGCGCCGTGAGCGCGATCAGCCATTTCTTCATCTTCTTCAACTCGCTTTCGCTTCTTATTATACTGACTGGCGCCAATAAAAAAAGCAGCATCCGCAGGGATACTGCTTTCAGGCATCGCGCCGAAATTATTCAGCGTAAACGATGTTGGACACCTTGATTGGTGTGGTGTTGCCAGCCTGAGCAGCGTTGATCAGCTGTTCAGCATACAGGATGAAAGAGTCGGAACTGTGCGTCGCACCGGACACAACGTCAACCTTGGCAGGTTCTTGGTTCTTAACCAAAGAAGCGTTCAGCTTTTCGGTGTATTCCTTAGGACCCACGCCGTTGACCTTCTTCATGCTCTTTTCGTATTCAGCATCGTCGCTCTTGGACTTGCCGTTCTTGTCCACGTTGTCATACTTGCTTTCGGTGATCTTGCCACCGGCAACGGTGATGGAGAAGACAGTGCGGTAGCCGTGGGAGTAGTTTTCTTCTTCCAGGGTGTAGGTGCCGTCTTTCATCTTCTGGCCGTTTTGGATGGTGATCTTATCGGTCTTGCCAGCCTGCGCTGCTTGAACCAGTTGTGCTGCATAGTTCTTGAAGCTCAAACTAGAATCAGTCGCACCAGAAACAACGTCAATGGCGCCAACGTTGGAGCCATTCTTGGTGAAGGACTTGTTCAGTTCTGGAATGTATTCCTTAGGGCCAACGCCGCTTTGCTTCTTCATGGTCTTTTCGTAGTCGGCGTCTTGGGTCTTGGACTTGCCGTCTTTGTCGACATAGTCATAAGTGGTCTTGGTGATCTTGCCCCCGGCAACGGTCATGCTCATTTCCACTTTGTAACCATGTGAGTAGTCAGCTTCTTCCAAGCTGTAGTCGCCGTCTTGAAGGGCGGCACCAGCAGTTTGCTTTTGTTCCTTAGCGCTGCTGGATGACTTCTTAGCCACCTTGGAACTCTTGGTCTTGCTGCTAGAGCTGTCCTTGTCTGAGCTGTTGCTGCCACAAGCAGCAAGGGTCAAGGCGGACAATGCAATGATGGACACGCTGGTTAGTGTTTTGGTTAACTTCATATCGAATTACCCCTTTTTACCTCATATTGGCGAACTTTGTGTTACATTTCACACAAACTAAGTCTAAACAGCCAATCGGAAAATTGCAACTAAAACCGAACAATTCTGAGCGCTTTCTCATTTTATTGATGCCGCTTTCATTGCTACAAAAAGGGAATTTGTTCCTTTTCCGGCAAACTGTGGGGAACACATTTTTGGGGTTCGTGAAATCGTGGACAATTACTGTACTAAAAAGGTATAATTGGTGTTGCATTGAACAAGCTTTTGGCATTATTCAAAATTAAGGAGTGTTACCATGGCGCAGAAGAATATCGTTATTGTTGGCGCCGGCTTTGCGGGGGTCTACGCCACCAAGCGGCTAGCCAAACATTTTAAACACGATAAAGACGTGACGATCACCTTGATTGACCGTCATTCCTACTTTACCTATATGACAGAGTTACATGAAGTGGCGGCGAATCGCGTCCCTCAAGATGCGATTCAATACGACTTGCAGCGGCTGTTCTGCCGGCGCAAGAACGTGAAGCTGGTCACTGACACGGTCACCACGATTGACCGCGAGAAGAAAGAAGTCAAAACCAAGCATGGCGCGTATCCTTACGATTACGTGATGCTCGGCATTGGTTCTGAACCGAATGATTTTGGCACCCCTGGCGTCAAAGAACACGGCTTCACCTTGGGCTCATGGGAACATGCCATTGCCCTGAAGAAGCATGTTGAGGACGTGGTGCGCCGCGGCGCTGAAGAACACGACCCAGCTAAGCGCAAGGCGCTGCTGTCCATCGTGGTGGTGGGTTCTGGCTTTACCGGGACCGAAACCATCGGTGAATTGCGCGACTGGCGTGATAGCTTGGCCAAGGAATACAAGCTGGATCCTGAAGAGATTACGTTTGCTTTGATGGAAATGGCACCAACCATCATGAACATGTTGGATCGCTCCGATGCTGATAAGGCGGAGCGTTACATGCTCAAGCGTGGCATCAGGGTCATGAAGAACACCGGCGTTGTCGGCGTTCACGAAGACCATGTGGACCTGAAAGATGGTAGCACCTATCCAACCGCCACCTTAATCTGGACCGCCGGCGTTAAGGCCACGGACCAAGCAGCGAACTTCGGTTTGACCCAAGCGCGCGCTGGCCGCATCGTGGTCAACAGCCACATGCAGTCGCAAGACGACCCTGCGATTTATGTCGTTGGGGACGTGTCCTTCTTCGCTGGTAACTCCGATCGCGGCGAACCACAAATCGTTCAAGGCGCTGAAGCCAGTGCCAAAACCGCCCTGCTCAACATCGAAAACCAAGTTGCTGGCAAAGCAGCAGATGTTGACTACAAAGCATCCTATTCTGGCTTCATGGTTTCGTTGGGCTCCCGCTACGGCGTTGCAAACATCATGGGCTGGCTGCATCTGTCCGGCTTCTTCGCGATGTTGATGAAGCACCTAGTCAACATGCTTTACTTCTTGCAGACCTACTCTGGCTATTACTTCTTCCAGTACTTGATGCACGAGTTCTTCCGCACCCATGACGACCGCAACCTGATGCGCGGTCACATTTCTCGCCAAGGCAATGTCCTGTGGGCCGTGCCAGCGCGGATTTTCTTAGGTCTGATGTGGTTGGTGGACTGTGCCGGCAAGATTTCCGGGAAGGAATCCTGGTTCATCGACAAGCTGCGCCTGCCATTTGACTGGTTGCAGCCAGCCACGACCAGTGGTGCTTCTGCTGCTGGGGCTGATGCGACCAGCGCTGCTTCTGGCGCCGGCGCTGATGCCGTTGCCACCACGGCTAAAGCTGTGAAGTCCGTCTTCTCCCTTTCCTATCAATACGGCAAGGAACCGATGATGGTGTTTGAAAAGATGCCGAACTGGATGTACAGCATCACCAAAGCCATGATCCCGAACCAAGACGTGGCCTTCTTCATGCAAAAGACCATGACCGTCATTGAAATTCTGATTGGCTTGGCGCTGGTCGCCGGGCTCTTCACCTGGCTCAGCGGTGCGACTTCGGTGATGTTCACCGCCATCTTCTGCCTGTCTGGCATGTTCTACTGGGTCAACATCTGGATGATCCCAATGGCCATTGCCGTGATGAATGGTTCCGGCCGGGCCTTTGGGCTTGATAAGTGGGTTGTCCCTTACCTGCAAAAGACCTTCGGCAAGTGGTGGTACGGAAAACCAAAAGCGTTATATGGCAGTGATGTAGCCAAATAGCAACATTGCTTGCTTAAGGGGTTCTGGGGTAGACTTGACCCCGGAACTCTTTTTTATGCCAAGCCCTCAAGTCGGAAAGGAGGCACAGCATGGCAAAATCAAAGAAGTATTTAAAAATGATCCGGCCCTGGGACGTCATCATCGTTCTAGCGCTCATGCTGGCTTCCTTCATCCCTTACGTGGTCTTTGCCCGCCAGCAGGCGAAGGCGCAAGCGGCTGACCAAGTTCTGACTGCAGTCGTTACCCATGATGGCAAAGAGGTTTATCATATCCAACTCACCGGCCATCATGGCGTCAGCAAGTTTCGCTTCAAAAATGGCAATGAGTACAATGAAGTCGTTGCCACCAATGAGCAAATTGAAATCAGCGATGCCGACTGCCCTGATCAGCTTTGCGTCAAAAAAGGCAAGATTGAGCGGGCCGGCCAAACCATTGTCTGCTTGCCCCATAAGCTCCTGGTCGAAATTAAATCCAGCAAGGCGGCTAACACCGGCGCCGGCGGGATGGTGACTGAATGAGGCGCGCTTATCGCCCAGAGCGAACGCGGCAGGTGATTTACATTGCCCTGCTTTGTGCCCAAGGGGTGATCATCGGCTTGCTGGAGCGGATGATTCCCTTTCCTTTCGCGTTTGCCCCTGGCGCCAAGCTCGGCTTGGCCAACCTGATTACGATTGTGTCGCTGTACACGATGTCCGTGTCTGACAGTTTCCTATTGATGTTGCTACGGCTTCTGCTTACCACCCTGCTTGGCGGCACCTTGTCTACCTTCATGTACAGCGGCGCAGGCGCCTTGCTGAGTTGGTGCGGCATGTTGCTACTCAAACAGCTCGGTGAAAAACGCATCAGCATGATTGGGCTCTCTGCGGCCGGCGGGATTTTGCATAACGTCGGGCAGCTGCTGGTGGCCAGCCTGATTGCACAAAGCTGGACCGTGATGTTGTACTTGCCGGTGCTGGCGTTCATGGGGATTTTGTCAGGAATTGCGGTTGGCGTGGCGGCCAATTTTCTATTCGAACACATCGATACCCTCAAGCGCTTGCGCTTTGATCATCAGAAACGCCCGAAGAAGGAGTTATCAAAATCATGAAGATACACCCAATGTGGGCGGCTTACCCCACGCTAGCACCGGAATTGAGCGCGACTTTGCAGCTGATTGAAGACGAAGTGCATCCCGACAATAAGCCGGTGGCCGATGCCTTGGTGCGCATGATCAACAGCGGCGGCAAGCTGCTGCGGCCAGCCTACTGCCTGCTTTTTTCCCAGTTCAAAACCGTTGATCGCCAGAAAATGATTGCGCTAGCGGCTGCAATTGAAACGCTGCATACCGCCACCTTGGTGCATGACGACATTGTGGACAAGGCGGCCACGCGGCGCAATGAGCCCACCATTGCCGCCCAATTCGGCAATGATGTGGCAGTTTACGCCGGCGACTATCTGTTTGTGGTCTGCTTTAAGCTGATTGCCCATTACGCCAGCGACCTTCGCTCTGTGCAGCAGGATTCGCTCAGCATGGAACGGATTTTGAACGGCGAAATGGCCCAGATGGCCCGCCGCTACAATGTTGAGATGACCATTGACGACTACCTGCACCAGGTCACTGGCAAAACTGGTCAGCTGTTCGCTTTGGCGGCCTTCATTGGTGCCTATGAAAGCGGGCAGTCGCTGCGGTTCGCCAAGAAGACCGAGGCGATTGGCCTGAACATCGGCATCGCCTTTCAGCTGTTAGACGATATTCTCGACTACACCGCTACCGCATCGGCCATGGGCAAGCCCGTGCACGAAGACATACGCCAAGGTGTCTACTCCGCGCCGCTGGTGCTCGCCATGAGCCAAAATCGCCAAGCGTTTGCCCCACTTTTGGCCAAGCGCGATGCCATGAGCAATGATGACGTCGCCGCTGTGCTGGCCTTGATGCAGCAATACGACGGCGTCGGCCAAGCGCGGGCTTTAGCAGCAGATTACACCGCGAAAGCGCAGGCGCAACTAGCGACCTTACCGGATCTGCCGGCGCGCGCCTTGCTGATTCAGCTCACTGCGTCGCTGCTGACCCGGAAACAGTAAAATGAACACCATACTGAAATAGCCCACCTTTGACGTCACAGTCAAGGGTGGGCTATTTGCTTTGGCTAAAACTGGAATGACGCTTCAGGCCTCGCCGCCAAAAATCGGTGGCAACCCATCTGGCTAGGCTAATCATCCGGCTAAAGGCGGCCATGCTCCACAGCCTTTCTTAGTTGCGCTGCGGTAAGCCAACGCCGGAGTGATTAGCTACGCCAGCTGGCCCGCCACCAAAAATCGGTGGCAACCCATCTGGCTAGGCTAATCATCCGGCTAAGAGCGGCTTACCTCCACAGCCTTTCCTTAATACAATTGTTCTTTCAAATAGTTGCCAAACTTGACTCTGCTGCGTTCGACGGCGCGGCGGTCGGGTTTGGGGGTGACTTGATCGAATTGGGCGATAAGGCCGGCACGTTCAAGGTCGGAGAGGCTGGCGATGAAATGGGCGAGTTCGGCGCGGATGAAGAGATTTTCCTCGATGCGATAACTGACCGTGCCTTCACCAAAGGTCGTAGGAATAGGGTCGGGAATAATAATAGCGGTGGCATCGGCCATACGCTTTTGCGCCAGCCGATTCCGAAGCAAGGAATTGATGTGTGACACCAGCACCATGCGGTAAAACGAGCCAAAGCGCGAGCCGCTGCTACCGTCATACCGGCGCACCGCATTCAGCATCGCAATCCGGGCTTCTTGCAACCAGTCATCATAGGTGAAATCGCGAATGTAATAGGCTTTGACAGTTTTCAGTACCAGCGGCAGATATTGATTGAATAAGGTCGCAAACGCTTGTGAATCAGTGCGTGCCCGCTGGATCAAGCTCAGTTCTTCATCAGTCATTGACCCTCCTTTACGGTGGGCTAAGTCTATGGCGGTAGTGTAGCAGGAAACCATTTTTCTGCCTAGCGAACAGGTGTTGGCAAAGGCTTGTGGCGTCGTACACATCGAGCGGAAAACTAGACAAATCGCACAATTCCGTGTTTTTCTTAGCATATTCACATTTTCATCAAATTTGTCTCTTAGAATGTTGATAGTCTTAAATTTCAGAAACGGAGATGACCATGATGGACCAAACGACGACCTCGCCGCAAACGACGCACAAAGCTCGGTCTTTCAGTTTTAGCTGGGCAGGGCTCTTGCCCTTCCTATTACCAATTTTATTGATCGTGATTTGGCAGGTGTCGGTGTCGGCAGGTTGGGTGGACAGTCAACTGTTACCCTCGCCGCTTGCCGTCATTCAAGACGGAATTGCGCTGTGGCAAACCGGAGAACTGCCGAAGAATATCAGCATTTCCCTTTACCGCGCTACCACTGGCTTTGTGCTTGGTGGGAGCATCGGCTTTATCTTAGGGCTAGCCAATGGCTTATCCATGTTTAGTCGGCGGCTGCTCGATTCTTCAATTCAAATGCTGCGAAACATCCCCCATTTATCCTTGATTCCACTGGTTATTATTCTGCTGGGGATTGGCGAAACCGCCAAAATCTCACTGGTCACCATCGGCGTCATGTTCCCCATCTATATCAATACCTTCCACGGCATCACCAGTGTGGATCCGAATTTGATGGAAATGGGCCACGCTTATGGCTTATCCAAATGGGAACAGTTCACCAAAATCATTTTTCCTGGGGCGCTGCCGACAATTTTGGTCGGGGTGCGCTATGCCCTAGGCGTGATGTGGACGACCTTGATTGTGGCCGAAACGATTTCGTCGAATTCCGGGATTGGCTACATGGCCACCAACGCGCAGGAATTCATGGACATGGCCACGGTGCTACTATGTATCGTGATTTACGCCTTACTGGGGAAGTTGTCCGACCTGATTGCTAAAGCGCTAGAAAGTCTCTGCCTCAGCTGGCAAAACCAAGGAGGTGCAAGCCGTGAGTAATGCTCTGGTGACGCTCAACCACATTGATAAGCAATATGGCGACAACCACGCGCTGAAGGATGTCAGTTTCGACATTCAGCAAGGGGAATTCGTGGCGTTAGTCGGCATGAGTGGTGGCGGCAAAAGCACGCTGCTGCGCCTGATTGCCCAACTGGAACAGCCTAGTGCTGGGACCATCACTTACAGTCAGCCTAACTTGGTGACCCGGGTGATGTTTCAGGACGGCCGGCTGCTGCCATGGATGACGACGCTCCAAAACGTCTCTTTTAACAGCCACGATGCCAAAGTCAAAGCCCGCGCCCAGGCGACGCTCGAAGCGGTGGGGTTGAGCGATTTCGCCGCCCAGTATCCGGCTGCCCTCTCTGGTGGCCAAAAGCAGCGTCTGGCCTTAGCTCGGGCCTTAATGGCTGATCCTCAATTGCTGCTGCTCGATGAACCGCTTGGCGCCTTGGATGCCTTGACGCGGCGCAATATGCAGGCCTTCATCACGCAAATCTGCGACCAAAAGCACCTGACGACGCTACTCATCACCCATGACGTAGATGAGGCGGCGCGGATGGCAGACCGTGTCATTGTGGTCAAAAGCGGTCGCAATGTGTATGAAACCAAGGGCGCCAAAGGGCAGGATGCCGAAACCGTGGCCCGCGTGGCCGAAGAAGTGCTTGAAGTCATTCTCGCGCCAGAACAGGCGGTGACCGCTCGTGCCTGAACCGACCAAGAAGAAGAAACGTCCTTATTTACATGAAGTCGACTTAATGCGGATTATCTTCATCTTCGGGGTGCTGCTCAACCACACCACTACCGCCTTTTCCCAGTCGATGGCAGATGCTGCTGGGGCGCCGCACATGACGCTTTTGGCCACGCACCTGCTGATTCACTTCACCCGGATGGGCTTCATGTTCATGACCGGGCTGGTATTGACCTTGAACTACTATCATCGCAATGACTGGCCCACCTTCTTCAAGAAGCGCTTTGCCGGCTCCGGCTGGCCCTATGTGCTGTGGAACATCATCTTACTGACCGCGTCTTGCCTCCTGGCCATTGCGCCGTTCACCTGGGCCACTTACTGGCCGACGTTGACCTCTGCGTTGCTGCACGGGGATCAGTTCTATCTCTACTACATTGTGGTGACCTTGCAGTTGTATGTGCTGTTCCCGTTCATGGTGAAACTCTTCCAAAAAGTATCGAATCACAATTTGATTTTGCTGGTCAGCTTTCTCGTCCAGCTGGCAGTGGTGTTCTTCATCAAGTATGACTATCAATTCATGGATCGCTCCAACCTCACCTGGTGGGTCCGGTCCTACGGGGTCAACGTCTTCACCTACCAGTTCTACTTCATCTTTGGTGAATACACGTCGCTCCACTACCAGCAGATGGTCCAAAGCATTCGCAAACACGCCCGCGCTTTGATCACCGCGACTTTGCTGCTCAGCGTTGGCACCGTGCCGTATTATTTCTGGAACCGCAATGTGCTCGGCTTTGCCCACAGCTACGCGGTATCGCCGCACCAGCCATATATGTTCGTTTATGACGTGCTGATGATTCTGACCATTTTCTGGATTGGTCTAAAATACTCAGATTGGCGCCAGCACGGCATGCCGGCGCGGCTGGATCAATGGGTGAAAAATGGTGCCAAGGTGTCCTTCGGGATTTACCTGGATCAGACCATTGGCCTGACACTGTTGCGCTGGATTTTAGCCCAAACTCATTTGTCCGATTGGGGCTATTTCGCCGCCATTCCGCTCGGGTACGTCTTCGTGCTGGCCGTGTCCTTCGGCATTGCCTGGTTCTGCTACAAGGTGCCGCCATTTGGCATCTTGATTGGCCGGCCGCAATGGCACCTGTTAAAACATAATCGTCAACCTAAAGGAGCTTTGCTTAATGACACCGCTAAATAAACATCTGACTCAGCAAAATCAATCGCATCAGGACCAACCCATGGTCAAAGACATCGCCTTAGACCGCTGGTTCACTGGTGCGGATTTAGATCAAGACATTGAAGCCCTCAAGGCAGGCTGGCAAGAAGCAGGCCTTAGCCGCGGCGATGTGTTGATGGTGTGTTTGCCAAATTCGGCTGCGTTTATCCCGATTGACCAAGCCGCTTGGCAAGTGGGAATCGCGGTGCATCCAGTCTCCCCGACCAGCCCGGCCAGTGAACTGCTCGCCGACCGCGATGAGCATCACTATGCCGCCATGCTCCTACTGCCAGACATGGCCGCTCAGGTGATGCGTGATTCCTTCACCCAACAAGCGGTGACGCTGGCCACCCTGCCGACTGCCACGCTGGTGGTCGCACCGGCTGATTGCGGGCCGGCCCAAACTGGCCCAGTGACTGAAAACGACCTGGCGCTGATTTTGGCCACCAGTGGCACCACTGGCAAGCCTAAGCGCGTTGGCCTGTCGCAGCGCCTGATTTTTAACGCCGCCACGCATGACGCCCAAAGCAACGACATGCATGAAGACTCAGTGGCGTTGATCACCATGCCGATGTTTCATATCAACGCCCAAGTCATGGTGGCTTTGGCGATGCGCATGGCCGATGGCAAACTCGTGATTGCGCCGAAATTCTCGGCTTCGCGTTTCTGGAATTGGGTGGCCGATAACGGCGTCAACTGGACGTCAGTAGTGCCGACAATTGTAGGCATTCTGCTGCTAAACGAAACCGCCAATCAGGTCTACCATCAGCGTCGCACCGAGATTAATCTGATGTTCACGCGGTGCAGCTCGTTTGCCTTGCCAGAAGATCAGCTCCGCACCTTCCAAAACCGCTTCAACACCCATGTCATCGAAGGCTACGGCATGACCGAATCCGCCAGCCAGTGCACGATTAACCCGCTGGAAGCCCCGAAAATTGGCTCGGCGGGCAAGCCCTTTGGCACCAAAGTCAAAATCCGCCAGCAAGATGGCACGCTCACTACTGCGCCTTCCGTGCTGGGTGAAATTGTCATTGCCGGCGATCATGTCATCGATCAATACATGGATCCGCATGCCGATGCGTTTGCTGATGGGTGGTTTTTAACTGGCGATTTGGGCTACTTTGACGAAGATGGCTATCTCTTTGTCAAAGGCCGCGCCAAGGAAATCATTTCCCGTGGCGGCGAAAAAGTGGCGCCGGCCCATGTCGAAAACGTGCTCGACGAACTGCCCTTCATCGCCCAGCTGTGCGTCATCGGCCTGCCCGACCCACTCTACGGCGAAGAAGTCACGGCAGCGATTATTTCTACCACGCCTGGCGAAAACGAGGAAGAGCAGCGCCAAACTGTGCTTGAATACGGCCGCGCCCACCTAGCGAAGTATGAAGCACCCACCAAAGTGATGTTTTTGGATGAATTTCCCCGCAATCAAACCGGCAAAGTGCTGCGGCCAATGCTCAAGCAATGGCTGAAGGAGGGCGACCATGTCACACAAACCGCGCTTTAAAATTGCTTTGCTGCTCTTGGCGCTAGTCGCCTGGCTAGCGGTGGCGGTGTACGGCTACACCCAAACGATCACCTCTACCAGTAGCGACGGCAAGAAGCTGACGCGCGTGGTGGTCGGTTATCAAAAAGTCGACCCAGCGGATATTTCCCGCCAGCGCGGCGAACTCGCCAAGAAGATGAAGGCCAAAGGTTACAAGGTCGTCTTCAAGGAATTTCAAAGCGGTGCCGCCTTGATGACTGCGCTGAAGTCCGGCAACATCGACTATGCGCGCTTAGGTGACACCCCACCAGTCGTTAACCAAGCCAGTGGGTTGGATCTCGTCTATATTGGCGCCGGGGCCTCGAAGGAATATGGGACCGGCGTGCTGGTGGGCAAAAACTCCGGCATCACTTCGATTAAGCAGCTCAAAGGCAAGCGCATTGCCTACGCCAAAGGCACCGCTGCCGAGTTCACCATTATTCAAGTGCTTGCCAAGGCTGGTTTGACCACCAAAGATGTCACACTGGTCAACATGGACCAAGGCGCCGCCAGTGTCGCTTTTGCCAAAGGTAACGTCGATGCCTGGGTCACCTGGGATCCTTACACCGCCACCGCCCAAGTGCAACAAGATGCGAAGCTGCTGACCAATGCTAAGGGTCTGGCGATGAACCGGGACTTCGTGGTCGCAACGCGTAAGTATGCGAAGAACCACACCAAAGTCTCCAGCTTGTTGATTAAGTACATGGGCCAAGATATGACTTGGGCGACCAAACACCCCACTGAGCTGATCGATATGCTGAGCAAAACCCTGAAACTGTCGAAGAAGATTATGAAGCTCACCGTGGAGCGCCGCACCTTCTCGATGGCGCCAGTCACCGATGCGATTGTTGCCGAACAGCAAAAAATCGCCGATGTCTTCTATGAACAAGGCATCATCACCAAGAAAATTGACATCAATGACGCGCTACTTGATTCGAAGTGACATCTGCCAAATCAAAATGACCAGCCAAGATTTTACTTTGGCTGGTCATTTTTTATTGATCTTGATCTGGATGCCGCGTGAGCTTGCGCCGCGCTTTATCCAGCTTGCGTAGCTGCTCATTACTCCAAGGGGTGTTGCGCTTGCTTTCTCGCATGATGAACGGGTCGGTGGAATGGGTGAACTCGCGGTTCGACCGGGCAATTTCGCCGAGGAACTCGCGTGAAGAAATCCGCAGCGCACCGCGTGAAAACACCGTCCACTGTTCGGCCTGATCAGAAGTGACCACGGTGAGCTGTACCAGCGGCGTATTCAGATCATTGGCCAAGCGCTCGATATAGCTATCGGCGGTTTCATCCTGCTGGGTGAACACCACTTTGAACTGCCACTTATCGTAGCTTTCGCCGATGCCGGGCACATACATCGCGTCAAACACCACAATGATCTCCGCGTCTTCATGCGCCCGGTACTCGGCAATTTCGTCTAGCAACTGATCGCGCGCGGCGTCAAAATGACCGGTGGCTTTGAGCTTGGCCAATTCCGGCCAATTACCAATCACATTGTAGCCATCCACAATCAGCAGATGCCGGCGCATTTATTTGCCTCCACGGCTGGTAAAGCCTTGATACATCAAGATGCCGGCGGCGACACTGGCATTGAGGCTTTGCACGTGCCCCACCATCGGAATGGTCAAGGTGGCATCCATCAATTTGGCAATCCCCGGGGAAATGCCTTTCCCTTCGTTGCCAATCACCAGGGCGATACTGCCGGTGGCATTCCACTGGCGGAAGTCTTGGCCATCCATGGCGGTGCCGAAGATCCAAACCCCTTTATCCTTGAGCTTCTTGATGGTTTGGGCCAAATTCGTCACCCGCGCCACTGGCACATGCTCAATCGCCCCAGTGGAGACCTTCGCCACGGTGCTGGTTAAGCCAACCGCGCGGTGTTTGGGAATGATAATGCCATCCACGCCAATCGCATCGGCTGTCCGCAAAATCGAACCGAGGTTTTGCGGGTCTTCCAAGTTATCCAAAATCACAAAGAACGGGTCGTGCCCCTCGGCGTGTGCGAACAGCTCATCCAAAGTGGCATAAGCGTATGGCGTCATCGCCACCATCACGCCTTGGTGATTGCCGCCATCAGTCAGCAGATCCAGCTTAGTCTTCGGCACCTGGCTGACCAGAATCTTTTGCTTTGTTGCTTTATCGACAATCGCCCGCACCGGATCGCTGTTCAGTCCGTTTTGGACGAACAGCTTGTTGATGGTTTTGGCACTCCCATTTTTCAGCGCCTCGGCCACAGCATGGCGGCCGAAAACGAATTCATCTTCATGCGCCTGATCCTTGGGCTGACTGCGATGGGCTTCACTTGGTCTTGAATTGGCCATGGCCTGTCCCTCCTTCTTCGACAAATGCGATGCACCAGGCGGCAAGCTCATCGATGCGCGCCGTTTGGGCGGTTAACTTCAGATAGCCAAACAACGCTTCAAACCCGGTAGAAATGCGGTACGTCACGACATCCGTATGTTTCGCGTGGGTGTAACTTTTGGCGTTACGCCCGCGTTTGAAATAGTTCCATTCTGCTTCAGACAGCAGGTTTTGGTTTTCCATTTCGCCAATCAGCGCCGCTTGGGCTTTGGCCGACACGAAACTTTTCGCCGCCTTTTGCAGCTGGCTGGGCCGCACTAACCCGCGGTCCAACAAGTGCTCGCGCACGTAGACTTCATACACGGCATCCCCCAAGTACGCCAGGGCAATGCCATTCAATTGTTTTGCGTCAGCTGTCATTTGCGGCGCCACCTCGTTCCTTGTGCGGTATCATCCAGTAAAATTCCTTGGGCCTGCAGGTCGTCGCGAATCTGGTCACTCAAGGCAAAATCCTTGGCGGCGCGGGCGGCATTGCGCTTTTCAATCAAGGCTTCGACATCGGCATCCAGCAGCTCGGCTTGGAACTGCACGCCGAAAATCGCCAGCCACTGCGCCTGCAAGTCGAGTAGCGCCTGCAGGGTGTCGGCGTAAACCGTATCGGCGCCGGCGACTTCATTCATCAGCTTGGCCAAATCGTAAACCACAGCTAGGCCATTTTGCACGTTGATGTCGTCATCCATGGCCCCGATAAAGGCCGCTTTGAGGCTGGCCAACTGGGCCATCACCTCAGCACTGCTGCCAGGCTGGGCGCCTTGCTGCCGGTAGGCCACAGCATCGCGGGCAATTTTCAGCCGTTCGAGATTGCGGGCGGCTTCCTTGAGGCCGGCTTCAGAATAGCGAATTGGCCGGCGGTACTGCGTGCTGGCCATCAAAAAGCGCAGCGTCTGGGGATCAACCGTTTTGACGATCTCATGCACCGTGATGAAGTTACCCAGTGACTTGCTCATTTTTTCGTCAGCTTCCCCGATGGTCACGAAGCCGTTGTGCATCCAGTAGTTGACGAACTTCTTACCGGTAGCGGCTTCACTTTGGGCAATTTCGTTTTCGTGGTGCGGGAATTCTAGATCCTGGCCGCCACCATGAATGTCGATCGTATCGCCTAGCAAGGTCGTACTCATCACGGAGCATTCAATGTGCCAGCCTGGCCGACCTTGGCCCCAAGGCGAGTCCCAAGCAATTTCACCGGGCTTGGCCGCTTTCCACAAGGCAAAATCGATGGGATCTTCCTTGCGGGCGGTTTCGGCATCGGCCACATGCTGGGAGGCGCCTTGCTCCAGCTCGTCGACGTTTTTGTTGGCCAGCTCGCCATAGTGCTTGAACTTGCGGGCACGATAATAGACATCGCCTTCGGATTCATAGGCATAACCCTTGGCCATCAGGCGCTCAACGAAGCTAATGATTTCCGGAATCATTTGGCTGGCGCGAGGATGCGCCGTGGCCGGTTCGATGTTCAGCTTGCCAGTGTCGGCCATGAAGGCATCAATGAAGCGTTGCGCTAAGTCGAGCGGCGCCTCGCCGGTTTCATGGGCGGCGTTGATGATTTTATCATCAACATCGGTGAAGTTTGAGACGTACTTCACCTTGTACCCGCGATACTCGAAGTACCGCCGAATGGTATCAAAGGCAATCGCCGAGCGGGCATTGCCGATGTGAATATAGTTGTACACCGTGGGGCCACAGACATACATACTGATTTCCCCTGGTTTGATCGGTGTGAATGGTTCTTTTTGCCGCGTGAGCGTGTTATATAGTTGCAGCATTTTGTCGCCCCCTATGTCTCTTGTATCATACTCGAAAACCCGCATCGTTGCTAGTTGCGCTGTTTATTCAGCCGCCAGTGCTTCAAGGAAAATCGCCCCGTATTTGTCGACTTTGACCTGACCCACGCCTTTGACATTGAGCATCTGGGCTTCGGTTTGCGGCCGCAGCAAGCACAACTGCCGCAGCGTTTCGTCAGAGAAAATCACATAGGGCGGCACGCCTTGCTTTTGCGCTAAGTCGTAGCGCAAACTGCGCAGCTGCTGGAACAACTCGTCATCCACCGGCAGCGACTGGCGCGCCTTGACGGCCTGCTTACGCATCACTGTGGCCTCGCCGCGCAGCACCTGCGCGCCCAGCTCTGTCAGTCCCAGGGTCGGATACTGACCGCCCTGGGGCATGAGATAACCATCAGCCGTCAGAAAGTCGATAAAGCCACTGATGTCTTTTTTCCGCCAACTGCTTAGCAAGCCGTAAGTGGACAACTGCTCCAGCCCGAGTTGCGTCAAGCGCCGACTTTTAGAGCCTGCCAGCACATCAGCAATCAGGCCCTTGCCGTAGCGGCCATGCATCCGCGCCACGCAGGACAACGCCTTTTGGGCATCCAGCGTCACATCCACGGCTTCGCGGTCGTCTCGGCAATTCGAACACTGGCCGCAGGGCTGTGAGGCCTGTCCGAAATACTGCAGGATGAATTGCTGGAGACAATCGCCGGTGTTGGCGTATTGGTTCATCACCTGCAGTTTGCGGTATTCGTTTTGCTTGTAGGCGTCATCGCCTTCGCTTTGATCAATGAAGAAGCGGCGAATTTGCAAATCCGCCGGGGCAAACAGCAAAATCGCTTCACTGGGCAACCCGTCTCGCCCGGCGCGCCCGGCTTCTTGATAATAAGACTCAAGGTCGCCTGGCACCTGGGCGTGAATGACAAAGCGCACGTTGCTTTTATCAATCCCCATCCCAAAGGCGTTCGTCGCCACCATCACCGGCTTGCGATCAAAGAGAAAGTCTTCCTGATTGGCCGTGCGTTCCTGCTCGGACAGCCCCGCATGATACTTGGTCACGGCAATGCCTTGGCGGTCCAATAGCAAAAACAGCCGCTCAACTTCCTTCCGGGTGGCACAGTAGACAATGCCACTTTGCGTTTGGTTGAGCTTCAGGTAGTCGAGCAAAAAGGCATCCTTGTCCTGGCCCTTCACCACCTGAAAGCTCAGATTTGGCCGGGAAAAGCCAGTGTTGATCATCCCGGCTTCCGGAATGTTCAGGCGCTGGCCAATATCTAGCGCCACCCGCGTCGTCGCCGTAGCGGTCAACGCAATGACGGTCGGGTGCGACGGCAGCGCGGCAGCGATGGTTTGCAGCTGCAGGTAGCTCGGCCGAAAATCATGGCCCCACTGGGAAATACAGTGCGCCTCGTCCACCGCCAGCAAATCGATTTGCAAGCTGGCTAAGTCCTGTTGGAAATCCGGCATCTCCAGCCGCTCTGGCGCCACATACAGCAGCTTTACCTCACCACGCGCCGCCATATCTAGCCGGTGCTGGGCCTCTGGATAAGCCACGGTGCTGTTGATGTAAGTCGCAGGAATGGCATTTTCATTGAGGGCATCGACCTGATCCTTCATCAAGGCAATCAAAGGCGACACCACCACCGTCAGGCCGCTTTGTAGGAGCGCCGGCACCTGATAACACAGCGACTTCCCGCCACCAGTGGGCATGATGACCAGCGTATTCTCATGCGCTAAGACGCGTTCAATCGCTTGGCCTTGACCCGGCCGGAACTCATCGTAGCCGAATTTCTCTTTTAAAATACGCTGCGCCGCACTAGCCATCGTTTCTCCCCCGTTTCGTATTAGACTATTCTACCCGCCAAATGAAGCTGTGTAAAACCAGCAAATAAAAGGCTGTGGAGTGGGGCCGCACTTAGCCCGACAGGTAGCCTAGCCTGAAGCATTACCGCCGTTCTTTGGCGGTGAGGCTTCGGGCGTAGCTAACTGCTCGGGCGTTGGCCGCACGCAGCGCAACTATCAGGCAACAGGCAAGGCCGGTCTTAGCTCGAAAAATAGGTTTCAGTTTATCCTTTGCGTATTCTAACCGTCATTCTTTCCCGTTTTGGTCCAGACCAAACGGGATTATATTGTTATTTAATTAATTCATACCCACAAAATAAAGGCGTTCACACTTGTGAAAAAATTAAAAAAGATATTATAAAACGCTTCCATCAATCATTTGCCGGTGCTATACTCACCCTGAGCAAGGAGGAGTATAGACCAATGACAGTGCACTAGCCATTATTGGCTCGAGAGGAGTACATGGGTTATGAAGAAATGGGCAAATCTTTTGGTCACCACGTTGAGTACCGCTGGACTGCTGCTGGGGAGTAGCGGTTTCAGCGCCACCACGGTTCACGCCGCGACGGCTGACAACACACTGACTGACGCAGACATCAACGCCTACATCAGCCGGATGACCTTGGAAGAAAAAGTTGGGCAAATGTTTATCTCGCGCACCCCGCAGGACAACCAACAGGTGCGCCAAGACGTCGCCAAATATCACCTGGGTGGGTTGATTGTTTACGGCGCCGATTTCACCAGTGTTAAAGATGCAGCAGCGTTTAAGACTAAAATTCAGAGTTTCCAAGATGCTGCTGATCTACCGCTGCTGGTCGGTATCGACCAAGAAGGCGGCAAGGTTTCACGGCTGAGTGATAATCCAGTCGTGTCCGATTATCGTGCCTTCCCATCGCCGCAGCAGGCGTATGCCGAAGGGGGCATGCCAGAAGTCTTGAAAGAGGCCACCGATGTCGGTGCAATGCTCCGTGACCTCGGCGTCAACTGGAACTTCGCCCCTGATGCAGACACCACCAGCGACAAGGATGCCTTCATCTACGCCCGCTCGTTTGGTCAAGACTACGCGGCCACAGCGGACTACATCACGCAGGTGGTTCCGGCTTGGCAGCAAAATGTTGCCGCGACGTTGAAGCACTTCCCTGGTTATGGTGCGGCGATTGACACCCATACGGATTTTGCCGTGGTTGATCGCACCAAAGAACAATTCGAACAAGAGGACCTGCTACCGTTCAAGGCCGGGATTGAAGCCGGCGTTGATTCCATTATGATTGCTCATATTGTGATGAAGGCCGTTGATCCTGACTATCCTTCCTCCCTTTCGCGGAAGGTCGTTCAAGGCCTGCTGCGCGAAGAACTCGGCTTCCAAGGTGTGATTATCACCGACGGTCTGGGTATGGGCGCCATCACCAAGTTTGCTCAGGAACATAATGACGTTGCCGTCGACGTACTAGCTGCTGAAGCCGGTAACGATGGCATCATGAATAATGATTACGCGAAAGCCATTCCTGCCTTGCTTGATGCCGTTAAAGCAGGCAACTTGTCAGAAAGCGAAATCGACCAGCACGTCTTCCGGCTCCTGAGCTTGAAACGCAAACTGGGTCTGATTACCAAAGGTGACTTGGCCAAAAAAGAAATCACCTCTGACAAAGTGACCTACGACCAAGACGCAAAAGTCGCTCGCATCACTGGCACCGTCGTCGATCCGGACCTGTCAACAGGCGAACCCATTTATGCCAAGTCTGTTGATGGCGCACCTTTAGTGGAAACCGTGATTGGCGCCGGCGGCAAGTACGAAATCGACGTCCCACTGACGGATGCCAAGCAAGCTATCGTGCTGAGTACTGGGATGACCGACATCGCCCCACTGTCTTTGACCATCGATGCCTTGGCCAAAGCAGAAACACCGGTTGAAACTACCCCGACCCCAACCGACACCGGCAAGCAAGCCGCTACGGATAACCAAGGCAAGCCAGAGCCAAAACCCGTGAAAGCCCCGGCCAAGAAATTAGGCCATAAAGTGGTTACCACGGCAGCCAAGAAGAGCACCAAGGCAAGTCTGCCACGTACTGGCAATGCTAAAGATGCAGCCTTGGCGGGATTGGGTTTCATGGCCATTATTGCCGCATTTGGCGGGGCGTTCCTGCTCAAGAAACACGCGGCTTAATCAAGTCGTTCCTTCAAGCTCACTGATTCGTATCATCAGAAAAGGCCAACGTCTTAAAGACGTTGACCTTTTTTGCAAAAATCGAGCTAGTGTTTTGCCGCTTCACGCTGCAGAATATCTGAGATAATCCCCTGCAAACTAATCGCCGCCATTTGCGCCTCGGCCGCTTGCTGTACTTGTGCGTATACTGCATTCAGACTAGCCTGAATATTGCCGCCCACGATACATTGCGGGTTGGTTTTCTCATCAATATGCAGCAGCTCCTGGTTGCCTTCCAAAGCCTGGTAGACATCCAGCAGCGAAATCTCTGCCGCTGGTCGGCCCAGCGCCGGCGCGGCGGCTCCAGGCTGACTTGTCAGCAGGCCGGCCTTAACCAGTTGGGCCATCAGCCGCCGCACCAGGCTTGGATTGGCTTCGATACTGGCCGCAATGGCACTGCTGGAGAGATCGGCATCTTGGTAAATGTCGACATAGGCCAAAATATGCACCCCGTCGCTGAGCTTATGCGAGTATTTCATCGATTTACCCTCGCAGCACTGCCTGAATCGCATCTGGCAGTGGCGTTAGCTCATGCCCAAGCACTGCAGAAAGTGTATCACCGTCCGGCGTCAACTGGCCGTCCCGAATCGACTGCTGAATGCCCGACAATGCTGCAACCGCGCCGGCGGGCAAGCCCGCCGCTTCCAGCCCTTGTTTGTACGTCGCAACATCGAGTGACTGTGCCGTCGCCCCATCAATCGCCGCCGCCAAGTCCGCATAGGTCCGCGCGGGGCCGGATAATTCATAAACGGCCTGCGGTGCATCGGCCACCAAAATCTTGGCCGCTGCTTCGGCGTATTCCCGTTCCAAAGCCCAGCCCACCTGGCCGGTGCCAGCCGCGTAAACCAGGGGCTTGCCCGCGGCCGCCTTCTTCAAGCCATTTGCTTCATTTTCTAAGTACCAGTTATTGCGCAAAAAGGCATACGTTAAACCCGAATCCTTCAGCGCCTGCTCAGTCGCCTGATGATCCGCCGCCAGTGGGGCTTTAGACTGATCAGCATGGGGAAAACTGGTGTAAGCGACAAAACTGACTTGCGCCGCCTTGGCCGCATTGATCAGGTTCTGATGCTGCTGAAGCCGCGACACCTGGCCACCTGGCAGCGACGAAATAAACAGCAACCGATCCACGCCCTGCAGTGAAGCCGTCAACTGGTCTTGATCCGTGTAATCGCCAGGCCGCACCGTCACGCCGGCTGGCATTAAGCCCTTAGCCTTGTCGACATTGCGGGCCAACGCCACGACATTCTCAGCCCCGACTAACGCCACCAATTGTTTGACCGCGGTTTGGCCAAAGTGACCCGTCGCGGCAGTTAAAGCATATGTTGTCATAAAAAGCGCTCCTTTCGTCCTGTGACAATATAAGTAACTTGCAACAATTATTGTAACAGGATTGTTGTGAAGTTGCTAGGGTTAATTGAAACAATTTCCATTGAAGCAAGGTACCGCTATTTCCCGGGCAATGAATCAAACAGCCACCCCGCTGGGAGTGGCTGTTCATGCATCGTCTTACTTCTGTAAAGCTTGCAAAACGTAATCGATGTTGGCTAAGACTTTTTCGCGCCCCATCAGTTCGATGGTTTCGGCCAGTTGCGGGCCGTGCATCTCGCGGGTGGTAGCGATACGAATTGGCATGTAGAGCTTGCGGCCCTTCACGCCGGTTTCAAGCCGAGTGTGATAAACCGCCTGGTTGATGAAGTACGCCGAGAAGGTATCCAAAGCGCGCAGCTTAGTAGCAACGTTTTGAATCACTGGCAAAGCGTTGTCGTCAGCCAATTCCTTCAGCGCTGCTTCATCCAAAGCCTTAGGAGCTTCGAAGAAAATGCTGGACAGCTCGGTGATTTGGCCGGTGTAACTCATTTGCGGGATATACAGGCTAATCAGTTGCCGCGCCCATTCCAAAGTCTTCGGATCTGGATCTTTAGGCAACCGGCCGGATTCAATCAGGTTCTCGCTGGCCAAGGCGGTCAGTTCGTTTGGATCGGTCTTCTTGATGTACTGGTTGTTGACCCATTCCAGCTTCTTCTTATCGAAGCGCGCCGGACTCTTGGACAGGCGGGTTTCATCAAAGAGCTTGATGAAGTCCTTCTTGGAGAAGATTTCGTCTTCCCCTTTTGGTGACCAACCCAGCAAGGTGATGAAGTTAAACATCGCCTCTGGCAGGTAACCCAGTTCGCGATACTGTTCGATGAACTGCAAAACGGATTCGTCACGCTTGGACAGCTTCTTACCGGTTTCGCCATTGATAATCAACGTCATGTGGCCAAATACCGGTGGTTCCCAGCCCAGTGCTTCGTAAATCGCGATTTGCTTTGGCGTGTTGGCGATGTGGTCATCCCCACGTAGCACATGGGTGATTTCCATTAAATGGTCATCAACCACCACTGCGAAGTTATAGGTTGGCATGCCATCACGTTTCATGATAACAAAGTCGCCGCCGATGGTTTTACCTTCGATGGAAATATCACCTTTGACGATATCATTCCATTCGTAGGTCTTATCAGTTGGGATGTGGAAGCGAATGACCGGCTCTAGGCCCTGCGCCTTGGCGGCGGCAATTTTAGCCTGCTTCTCTGCAACGGTCATGCCTTCGTATTCGTAGACATAATGTGGCATTTCGTGATTGGCCTTTTGAGCTTCACGATCGGCTTCCAATTCAGCTTCGGTTTTGTAGGATTCATAAGCTTGGCCTTTATCCATCAGTTCCTGGATATAGCGTTCATAGATAGCCTTGCGTTCAGATTGCCGGTAAGGGCCAAAGTCGCCGCCTTTATCAGGGCCTTCATCCCAGTCGATCCCCAACCAGTGCAGGTTTTCGATCTGACTCTTTTCCCCGTCTGCAATGTTGCGCTTGGTGTCTGTGTCTTCGATCCGCAGCACCATTGTCCCGTTGTTATGCCGGGCAAACAAATAGTTGAACAGCGCCGTCCGCGCGTTCCCGATGTGTAAATGTCCGGTTGGACTCGGTGCGTAACGCACCCGAATTGGTCGATCTGTCAATGCACGATGCCTCCATAATTTTGTTCCCCAAACTGGGGCGTGCACCAAATAAAACGCAGTGCACTTGCATTGACAGTGTACCACAAGGGGCGGCTTCGAACACGCCCGGTTGCGAGTTTTCACAATAGCGCAGAAGCCTTTTTTCTGCAAAAAAAGCCGCCAGCGACGAAGCACTGGCGACTCGATCGGCTAGACGGCGAGCGCCTCGGCCCTACTTTTTCTTTTTCGTGTTCTTCGGTTCTGACGCCTCTGGCTTGGCATCCTTGCCGGCTTCATCGCGCAAGGACTGCTGCTGATGGGCAGGCTTGGCGAAAATCATCCGGCCGGCTGCCGTTTGAATGGCGGAGGTCACAATGACGTTCAGGGGCTTGTTCATGTAGAACTGGCCGTCTTCAACCACGACCATCGTGCCGTCTTCCATGTAGGCGACCCCTTGCTGCCGCTCAGTCCCAGACTTGATTACCGTCACGGTCATCGGCTCGCCAGGAATAAGATCCGGCTTCAGGGCATTGGCCAGCTCGTTGATATTGAGCACTGGCACGTTTTGAAACTGCGCCACTTTGTTGAGGTTGTAGTCATTGGTCACCACAATCCCATCCAGCATCTTGGCCAGTTTCAACAGCTTGCTGTCCACTTCGGTCATGTCTTCGAAATCGCCGTCGTACATTTCCACGTTGATTTCGTCATCGGCCTTCATCTGGTTAATGATATCCAGCCCCCGCCGGCCGCGGCCGCGCTTTAAGGCGTCGGCCGAGTCGGAAATCAGCTGCAACTCATGCACCACGAAGGTTGGCACGAGCAACGTGCCTTCCAAAAAACCAGTCTTGGCAATCGCCTGCACGCGGCCGTCAATAATCACACTGGTATCGAGCAACTTGTACTTGCGGAAGTTGTCCCCCACCCGGCGATCAAGCAGCGCCGCGTTGTCATCCTCTTTTTTCTCACGATCGCGGTCACGATTGCGCTGGCCGAACAGCTTGCGCCATTCGTCGCGCCGCGTGGTCCCCAGCCGAAAGCCGAAGTAACCAAGCAACATCATCAAAACCAGCGGCAACAGCACGCCCCATGGCCCGGGGAGATTATAAAAGAGAATTGAAATAATGGCAGCTAACACCAGGCCAACAATCGTGCCTAACACACCAAACAACAGGAACGATGCCGATTTCGTGCTGAGATATTTTTCTGCTTGATCGAGTTTGCGGATAATCCAACCGGACGCCACTTCAGAAATGGCCAAGAACACCACGGCGCCGATCAACCCGTCAACGATCGCGTTGTTCAACCACGCAATGCTGTCCAGATGCAAGAGCATCCATAAGAACGGCAGCGTATTGACCCCAACGCCGACGCCGACTAACCCAAACACGATTGCAATCACACGTTTTCTCATTTCGTTCCTCCTTTCTGATTGAATACGACTTGCAGCGCCTCACTGACGCTGGCAACACCAATCACTTCAATTTTATCACGGGAAGCAAAGCCCTGCAGGTTATTCTTAGGGACAAAAATGCGTTTAAAGCCTAATTTTGCCGCTTCTTTGATGCGATCCTCAATCCGATTGACCCGGCGCACCTCGCCAGTCAAGCCAATTTCGCCGACAAAACAGTCGGTCGGGGCGATTTCGGTATCGCGATACGAACTGGCAATCGCCATTGCCATCGCCAAATCGATTGCCGGTTCATCCAGCCGCACCCCACCAGTCGCCTTCAGGTAAGCATCCTGGTTTTGCAGCATCAGGTTAGCGCGCTTTTCCAGCACGGCGATAATCAAGCTGACTCGGTTATGGTCTAAGCCGCTAGACGTGCGCTTGGCGTTGCCGTACATCGTCGGCGTCATCAAGGCTTGCAACTCAACCAAAATCGGCCGCGTGCCTTCCATCGACACCACCACCGCAGAACCGGTGGCACCAGCCAAGCGTTCCTCGAGAAAGAGTTCGGACGGATTAGCCACCTCTGCCAAGCCGCTTTGGTGCATCTCGAAGATGCCAATTTCATTGGTGGAGCCGAAGCGGTTTTTCACCGAGCGCAACATGCGGTAGGTGTGGTGCATGTCGCCTTCAAAGTACAACACCGTATCCACCATGTGTTCCAAAATCTTCGGCCCCGCAATGGCGCCTTCCTTGGTGACATGACCAACAATGAAAATCGTGATCTGGTTGGTTTTGGCAATGCGCATCAGTTCGGCTGTCACTTCGCGGATTTGGCTGACTGAGCCCACCGCCGAATTCATATCCGGCACATTCATGGTCTGCACCGAGTCGATGATGACGTAATCCGGCGCCATGTCATCAATGGCGGCAATGATGCTGGGCATATCCGTTTCCGGATACAAGTACATCCCCGAATCACCCACGCCCAGGCGCATCGCCCGCAGCTTGATCTGGCTGGCACTTTCTTCCCCGGACACATACAGGACCTTCGCCCCGCCGCGGGCCAGGTAGCCCGACACCTGCGTCAGCAGCGTCGACTTGCCGATCCCAGGATCGCCGCCAATCAGAATCAAAGAGCCTGGCACAATTCCGCCGCCGAGCACGCGATTCAGCTCATTGAGTTCAGTGGCCACGCGCGGCTCTTTTTTGAGCGACACCTCATTGAGCCGCTGCGGGGTGATTTTGGTGCCGCCACTGGTTTTGCGCGGCGCCGCCGTCTTCACCGGCGCTTCGGTTTCTTCCACCAGCGAATTCCACGCGCCGCAGTTCGGGCAGCGGCCGAGGAAGGTGGCCGAGATGTAGCCACAATTTTGACAAACATATTTGGTTCTGGCCTTGGCCATCTACTCGCTTCCTTTGCTATTACTTCCCAGTGGAGCCAAACCCGGCAGTCCGAGCGTTCTCGTTACCGGTGTCGCCATCGGCCAGCAGATACGGCATGAAAATGCCTTGGCCGATGCGCTCACCTTGCTCAATCACCACATCCCGCGGCGAAAAGTTAAGCATTTGGATAAAGATTTCGCCTTCGTTGCTGGTATTGTTGTAATAATCCGCGTCGATCACGCCGATCCCGTTCGGAATCACCAATCCGCGCTTCAGCGGATTGCTAGAGCGATTGGCCAAAATCAGCACTTCATTCGGCTGCATGTAGGCCTTCACCCCGGTTGGCACCAACAGCGGCTTCAAAATCTTAGTGGCCCGGGTGAAGTCCTGTTCGGTCAGCGGGTGCTCGTTTTTGATCAGCCGGAACAGGCGAATGAAGTCATAGCGCCAAATACTCTTGAGGACAAAATCCTCCCGAGCAAAAAAGTCATACCCAGCTGCATTTTTGGTTTGCCGTTCTGGGAGCTTCACGCCCTGATTTTCAAACGCTGAAACAATTTCAAAGCCGCGACTACGCATCGTGTCTCCTCCTTAATGGTATACGTCACATTCTACCACGAGCGGCCCCGCTTTTTGCGGCTGTCAGCGCTTTCTTGAACTAACCTTTTCAAATTGTTACCATATAGTCAAAGAAGACTCGCCTCGGCGGGTCAAAAGGGGGATTTATGATGACCTTTCAACATGAAACCGGCCGCTACTTCTTAAATGACGACACCGGCAAACTGATTGCGGAAGTGACCTTCCAGCCCATCGATGACGGCCGGAATTACGTCATCGACCACACCTACGTTGACCCCATTCTCCGCGGTCAAGGCATCGCCGGCAAACTGGTGAAAGCCGTGGTGGATCAGGCTCGCGAGGAAGGTAAGAAGATCGAGCCGCTGTGCTCCTTTGCCCGCCATGAATTCGAGACGAAACCGGAGTATGCGGAGATGCGGCGGGTGGCACCGACAGAATAAGCTCGTTGCTTTCTTACCGCTACAACTTCAGTGTAAACGAAGGGCCGACCAACTTGATTGCCAAGTTGGTCGGCTCTTTTTGACGCGTTATGTTCGTTCTCTTTAACCGGCGATTGGTGTCGCCGCAATGGTCCAGGTAATCGTCGAAGAATAGTTACCAAGTTTGATTTGCGGATACGGCGCCATGTTCAACTTCAGATTGGTAATGGCGCCGCTAGTTGGTGGCGTATCGGCACTGTACACTGTTTTCGCCTTGTTATCATCCGGCAAGGTGACATTTCGGCCACTATACGTGAACCCGATGGTCGTGTTCCCAGCCGTGTAGCCAGTCCCACCCGGAAAGTTAACCGGCGTCATGGAAGCGGTGATTGTCGTATGCACACCGGTTGGAGCCGCGGCGACAAGGTTGCCAGTGCCGTCCATCGTGCCGCTGACTCCTGAGAGCCCTTTGATAATTTGGCCGACACTCAGATTATTGAAGATGAAGTTCGGAGCACCAATGCCTAGGGGATTTTCGAGTACCTCTGGCGTGGACACGGTTGCCGAGTACTTCGCATTACTACCAGCGATAGTACCTGCACTAGCAGTGGCTGCGGCACTCGCGGTAGCTGCCAAAATTGGTGCCGTTACCGTATAGGTTTGGCCATCACCGCCTTCTTTTGTAAAGCCTGGCAAAGTGACGTCGACCTGAGTAGCGTATTTCTTGGTTTGACCAAACTTGTCGATAACATCGGCCGTCTGGGTCGCAGTACCCACAAGCGTCTGCGTCACCCCATCCTTGAGTACAGTCACGTTTACCGTCTTGCCATCTGGATTGACCTCAAACCCATAACCGGAAGTGGTGCGCAGCGTACCAGTCATCGTAGTTGTATTCGTTGTTTTATCAGGAAGTGGCCAATCCTGCTTACTATTAATACCGTTGTAAGTAATCGTGTAACTTTGAGAGAGTGAATCGCCCACATAGACTGGTGCTGGCGGCCCGCTTCCGTTACGACCAGTCACGTTAGCGGAAACACTAGCATCAACCAGCCCAGGAATAGTTTCAAAGGTTACAACGCCTTCTTCGAATTTAGCTCCTGTGGAGCCGGTAAAACCCCAATTAACACCTTGTGATATAGCTGTGGAGCCAAAGATGGTCGTCATGTCCTTAGCCGTCCATGTCAATGTCTTTGTAAAGACATGACCACTACTTATTTCAACACTAAATGTTAATTTACCGCCGCCATCTTTGGCAGCATTTGTTTGCCAATCAACGGTTACAGTGTGCCACTTGCCGTCGGTAAACTTCTCACCACTGGCCTTTGTGATTACCTGATAGCCACCCAAGCCCCGTTGATCAGGAATACCTGCACCATCTGTTTTCTTATTGATCCCACCGTCTGCACGATTGAGAGAATCAAATTGCAGGGCTGAGTATGCCTTTGTCCCGTACTGATAGTCCATTGCCGGAAATCCCCAGCCTATATACTGACCATCAGCATTCGCCGCGCCACTGGGAGTCTTAACATTCACATCTGTATCATTCTTAGCACCGTTGTTGTAAGTATCAAAAGCGATTGCGAAGGTATTAGTTAAAGCTCCGGCAATATTCCCCCCCGTATCAGGTTTTACGCTCCAGATACCGATTCCGGAACCTGCATTCCCAACAGAAGATGGCGTACCCCCACCCCTCAGGACAAACGCCATCCCATCACCAGGATCCGTATTAGTACCAAAATAGATATGCATCTTCGTAGAAAAGTTTTTTGTCAGCGGAAGCGTCGATGTGCTCCAAATTGATCCGGACTGAGTCAGAGCATGCGTAAGTTGCACTGCGACGTGGTTACCCGCAGCGTTATCAAGCAAAACACTACTTGTGCCCGCTACTCCTGCAGTTGTCATTGCCTGATCAAATGGCACAAAAGCTGGTAAGCCAGTATCAGGATCAAAAGGCTCCGGATAACGCTTATCATTGATGTCAGTCGCCTGGGTCCATAAATCTGGAGGATCTGCCGCTTTGACTGTCTGCATGGTTCCGCCGACTGCAGCCGTCAATGTTGCCACCGCAGCAAGGGTCAGCCAGCGACTCAGGCGCTTTTTAGTTAAGTGCTTCATCAGTCGCATCCTCCCTTCGCCGCCACAACAGCAACAACAACATCATCGCAATTAATCCCAGTAAGCCAAAGCCGACGCCGGCTAAAATCAAGGCAAGTGTTTCACCGGTTTTAGGCAAACGGCCATAAGTTCGACCAGTTGCGCTTTTCGTACCAGGCACGTGATCCGTCGGAGTTACCCGCGGCGGTAGTTTGCCCGGCTTACTTGGCTGGTAGGGACTTGGTAACACCACGAACTCGGCAACGGTTTGACCCACCGCCGCACCCGTATTCGTCGCCGCGTTCACCCCGGTGCCCCCGAGGGTGAGGCCGGCTGCGGTGAGGGCCACTGCTAAGCCGATTTTCCAATATCGCATAGGGCACTCTCCTTTCCGCTATTGCGGCTTATTCTCAGCCTTATCATCCTTCTTGCGGCGCAGCAGCAGGAGTATCAGCCACCACAGCAAGCCTAGGAGCAAGACAATGCCAACGCCGATGAGGACCCAACCCCACCATGGCATGACAAACGGCGTCTTCAGCGCCAATTTTTTGTTAATTTTTTGTGCTTGTTCAGTCAAAATCGAGAAGTTGCGCTTCCAGTGCCAGCGGCCGTGGGGGCCAGTGACCAGCAGATCCAAGGTATAATCGCCAGGGGTTAGCCCGTCTTTCTGCGTAATCCCGAAGTCAAAGCGGCTGTTCGGCGCCGTCGTATACCCGCTAGCGGTCCGCTTCATAACAACAGTATTGGAGTTTCGCTTGTATACTTTTGCAGTGAACAGCATCTTACCCCAGTACGTTGGCATTGGGTTCTGAATCGTTGCCAAAACGCCGGGCTGGTTACTCGAAATCCCAGCGCCGACTCCCTTTAGCTTCAAGTCTGGTTTCACATTGTTGATGGCGCCAGTGCTGGTTTGCAGCTGAATACCGACCAAGGTCGCATAGCGGTTTTTGAACTGAACGCCGTCACCGGTACTCCCAGCAGTTTCTTCCTTGTCGACAAGATAAAGGCCGCCAAGCAACACACCGGTAAAACCCTGTTCCGGGATCTTCAGGTTCACGGTCACTCGTTTCGTCTGATGCCCGGCCAATGTCACTACCTGACTCTTTTGACCTAACTGATCGACCCGATACTGGGCTGAGGAATCAGTTCGACCGTTTGGCTTATAGCCAATCTCCCCATTATCCTGAGTATAAGCATGCGTCAAAGACACCTTAATGTGTCGAACCCCTGCCGTTTCATTGGTCACTGCCACTGTTAGCGGCTGAGTAGAACCTGGTTTGACGACCAAGTCAAAGTAGCTCGACACTGTAGTGCGCTGATTATCGGGAATGATGGGGCTAACGGTGTATGCTGCCCCAGATGCGGCCTGAGCTTGGTTGGGCTGCACTTGAGCAACCCCCAGACCAAGGGCCGCCAAAGCGATAAACAACAAGGTTTTAAGGCGCAAGGTAAAACTCCTTTCGACAATGGGAACACGAAGATTCAAAGGTCTTTAACCCTTAATCCGAAAAAACGCGACCGAGGACGCCCCTCGATCGCGTTAAGTACTCACATGAGTGGCTTAGCCTGCAGTAATGGTGCTGGAAAGTGTCCAAGTAATCGTTGCATCATACACAGCAGCCTTAGCTTGGGCGTTAGGGTTGATGGTCAGTGAAGTGGAAGCATCCACATCAGCCGACGTGTTACCCTGACCTTGATCGGTAGTAGCAGTCCACAGCGTCTTCGCGGAGTTGTCTGTCGTCAGCTCAACGGAATTCTGATCCGCAATAGCTGTCGCTGTCACGTTGTCCGCCTTCAGATTGGTAAGCTTAAGATTCAGGGTACCGTTCAGAGGTGAAGTTGCACCGTCTGCCGTGAAAGGTGTAATTGCGGCCGAAAGTGTCCAGCCGGCGCCGTTACCACGAAGGTCGCTTACTTGCAGCTTACCTTCATTGTTTTCGGCAGGATCTGGCTTAGGGTCAGTAATCTGTTTGGAATTGGCCGTCTTGCCGTCCACCGTGGTGTAAGTCAATGTTTTCCCGGCAATAATATCAGCAACAGTTGCCTTGCCAAAGTTCAAGTCTGGTGCTTTCACCAGCCACAAATTTGCATTGTCGCCAGTACCATTGTCGCCACCAGGGTTGGTATCTGTGTCGCCACCGGCCGTTACTTCAAATTCAGCCGTTGACTGGCCCACAGCAGGACCATTGTCTTCAGCAAAGACGGTCGCAGGTGCAACCAGTGTGGCAGCGGCCAAAGCAAGAGCAGCAGCGCTAACAAGTAAAGACTTCTTCATTATAGAGTTCCTCCTATTTGACTCGCTGTCCCCCTGGCGTGTTTACGCCCAGCGAAGTATTAGATAACACCCGAATTATAACAACCCATAATTATTTCGTCAACACGAATATTCAATATAAATAACGATTTACTTCTTGAGAGCTTCTCAATTATTTCGTTTTTACGCAATCCGTGGCGCTTTATACCACATAATATCACTATTGTACAAAGCGGATTGTGAGTAGCCCAGCGTGGATAGTTTAGCCTCCTAACTTCTGCCACGCTGCTTATAGCAGCATCTGATTATTAATCGCTTTCACACCGGCCTTTCGAACAGGAGCAAGCTCACTGAGCATGCCGAGAAGCATTTTACCCTTTGAATAACGGAAGGTTCACACAAATCACCAAATTTCTGATTTAATAAAAAAACGCCTAAAAATATTACTCATTTTATTTATCATAAATTGACCTTTCGTTGATCATGAGCCATCCCCCCTCCCGCCCACGCAAAAAGGCTCTTCAGCCAACCCGCAATTGCAGGTGGTTGAAGAGCCTTTCCGTTTGTACTTTAGATCTTAGCTGGCTGATTAAGCCTGGTGACGACGCTTCTTGCGGCTGGCCGCAGCGCCGAGTCCCATCAGAACAATCAGGCTTGCTCCGATTGCAGAGAGCAGTGACTCACTACGTTCACCCGTCTTAGGCAGCCGGCCGTTAGCGCGAGCACCATTCTTGATGCGCGCTAGCCGAGCACGATCTGCGCTAGTCGCGGATGTCGAGACCGCAGTGCCGCTACCAGAATTCCCATTCTTACCAGCGCCAGTTGCGGTTTTGGCAGAAACGGAAATACTGTTGCTTACACTAGCGGAGGCGACAGCCGAGGTGCTTGCAGAAGCACTGGCTGAAGCGGAGCCGCTAGCGGAAGCTGAGCCACTAGCAGAAGCTGATGCGGATCCACTAGCACTGACGGAAGCACTCGTAGAGGCTGAACCGTCGGCACTGTAGGAAGCGCTCAGACTGCCAAGCAGTGACAGCATCTGGCTGTCGCGGATGCTTGCCGAGTCGATGGCCGAAACCTGAGCCGACTCAGAAGCACTTAGACTTGGGTAACCAGATACCGCAGTGCTGTAGCTGGCACTTGCAACAGCCGAAGCTGATGCAGAGGCACTAGCCACCCCTGATGCTGATGCCGAAGCACTGGCCTCAGAAGGCGTTTGACCGGCCAAAATGCTGGTGCTCTGACTAGCAGAGATCGAAGCACTTTGACTAGCACTTGCAGAGGCATCTGCACTGACCGAAGCTGATGTCGCAGCGCTGGTTGAAGCACTGGCACTAGCTGGGCCGTTGAGTGACCGGCGAGCCACGTCAGCCAAGCTCTCGGACAAACTGCCAAGAACTGAGGCGTCCGTGGATTCACTAGCAGAGGCACTGACAATAGCGGAGCCATGAGCACTGATGCTTGCTGAAGTCGATGCACTCTCGGAAGCACTAACTGTGGCAGAACCACTAGCACTTTCAGAAGCACTGACACTCAAGCTTTCGAGCAATGACAACATCTGGCTGTCCTTGATGCTTGCAGAGTCGATGGCCGAAACCAGAGCCGACTGCGAAGCACTCAGACTTGGGTAACCGGATACCGAGTCGCTATAGCTAGCACTGGCACTAGCCGAAGCTGATGCGGATGCGCTGGCTGACGCTGAACCGGATGCCGAAGCACTCGCTTCAGAAGGTGTCTGACTATCTAGGATGCTGGTACTCTGACTTGCAGATACCGAAGCACTTTCGCTGGCACTTGTTGAAGCACTAGCACTAGCCGAAGCTGATGTCGAAGCACTTGCAGAGGCACTAGCGGAAACATCTGCCGGGATGGACTGAGAGTTGGCAATGGAAATGCTCTCAGACAAGCTGGCGATGGCTGATGCATCGGCCGATTCACTTTCAGAGCCGCTGGTAATCGCAGATCCATCGGCACTAATGCTTGTGGACTGTGAAGCACTGACGCTGGCAGAATCGCTAGCACTCAGACTATTGAGCAGTGACAACATCTGGCTGTCGCGGATGCTTGCCGAGTCGATGGCCGAAACCTGAACCGACTCAGAAGCACTTAGACTTGGGTAACCAGATACCGCAGTGCTGTAGCTGGCACTTGCACTAGCCGAAGCCGATGCAGAGGCGCTAGCCACTTCAGAAGCAGATGCCGAAGCACTCGCTTCTGATGGCGTCTGACTGGCCAAAATGCTGGTGCTCTGACTAGCAGAGATCGAAGCACTTTGACTGGCACTCGCTGAGGCGTCAGCACTTGCCGAAGCTGATGCTGAAGCACTCGTCGAGGCGCTAGCGATATCACTTGCAGGAATCGCTTGAGAGTTCGCAATTGAGATGCTCTGAGACAAGCTGGTAATCGCGTCGGCGTCGATTGACTCACTAGCAGAACCACTGACAATCGCAGAACCGATTGCACTAATGCTACCGGATACGAATGCGCTGTTGGAAGCACTGAATGAGCCAAGCAGTGACAGCAGCTGGCTGTCATAGGTGGCTGCGGAATCGATGGCCGAAACCTGAGCCGATAGAGAAGCTGCCACACTGTCTGCCACACTAGCTTCAACAGTTTCCGAAACGGCCTGTGAAGCCGGATCGCTAGGAGCGGCCAACGCCATGCGGCGCAGCGCCCCTACTCGAGTCTGTGCTTGTGCCTCTTGCGGATGTACCACTGTTTCTTTCAGGCTTTCGGAGATGCTCCAAACCTCAGACTTGAGGATTGATTCACTCGTCGAAGCACTCACGATTGCGGAGTTAGAAGCACTGCGGTTGGCTGACAGCGAAGCACTGTTAGAGGCGCTCTGGGAAGCTCTGACCACAGCCGAGTCGCTAGCACTTACAGAAGCACTAACGCTTGCCGAGGTTACGGCACTTTCAGAAGCGCTGACAGTTGCTGATCCACTAGCACTGTTCGAGGCGCTAATTGAAGCACTCTCGGACGCCGTGGAAATCGATGCCGAAGCATCGGCACTTTCGGAGCCGCTGATCGATGCTGACGTATCAGCACTCTCAGATGCACTTACTGATGCAGAACCACTCGCACTGTTCGAAGCGCTAATCGAAGCACTCTCGGATGCCGTGGAAATCGATGCAGAAGCATCGGCACTTTCAGAGCCGCTGATCGATGCTGACGTATCAGCACTTTGAGAAGCACTTACTGATGCAGAACCACTCGCACTGTTCGAAGCGCTAATCGAAGCACTCTCGGATGCCGTGGAAATCGAGGCGGAAGTATCGGCACTTTCAGAGCCGCTGATCGATGCTGACGTATCAGCACTCTCAGATGCACTTACTGAGGCGGAACCGCTGGCACTGTTCGAAGCACTAATCGAAGCGCTCAGACTTGCGTCGGAGGCGGAGTCGATTGCACTGTCAGATGCACTTTGCGATGCACTGATTGAGGCAGAGCCGTCGGCACTTTCAGAAGCACTGATCGATGCACTCAGGCTGGCAAGCAGCGACAGTTCTTGGCTGTCCTTGATGCTTGCAGAGTCGATTGCTGATACCTGTGCTGACTGTGATGCACTCAG
>NZ_RHOK01000050.1 GCF_003946175.1 Lacticaseibacillus suibinensis
GAGTTGTTGGTAATGCTTGTGGGTGTTAGTCTGAGAGTGGGTCATGAAGATTCCTGCTTTCTTGTTTAGCTAGTACTAACAAGAATAGGTCTTCATGGCCTTTTTGGTCTAGTCGTCAGGGTGTTGCACTTGAATTGTAAACTGGGGAATTCGAATATTCCGGTTCCAGACCCACAACCGCACTGGCTGTTTGCGCTGGCGAAACCGCTGCCTGCATAAATGGCACCAAGATCACTAACAACATCATCATTGACGTCAGCCGACGTCTCAAGGTCTTAAAGCGTCGTCTTGAGGCGCGTGTGTCGACGTGCGATTTTTCCATTTTCAACTTCCCCCCTCTTCTATAGGTTGAAAAAAATTCGGCCCGCAGAATTTAATTCATGAGAACGTTTTAAAAAATAATAGCGATAACTTTTTATGACACGCGCCACAAAAAGGCCCCCAGATAAATTCTGAGGGCCTTTTGGGTTTGCGCATTGAGCGCGATTAGCGGTACGCTAACACACCGCGCGCCAAATACACTCGCCAAAATGGACAACACAAACTAGCTGGACCAATCGATACAGGTCAGCAAGTGCGCTAAGTCCAAAATTAAAGTTCCCCCAATATTACACCCCGCAGTGCCTGATCCAAACGGACAAAATTCCCGTCGTTCAAGCCACTGTCAGTTGTAATGGGGCCAATATACCATCGAAGAAATGCAATTTCAAACGCCGAATTTAAGCGAAAAATGGCCTCGATGTGTGCAATCTCAAAAATAAAATTCCGATTGGTAAGTACAAATCGTTGATAAATTGTTAGTAAGATTAAACCGATTTCATGGCGTGGATTGACGATCAAGCATAACCGAATCGTCGAAAGTTCACCGAAATAATTGATGTAGTACGATTCCGCCATTTTGTTTTTGTCTAAATCGTCTGAACTGTCCGCCAATATCCGTGGTTTCGAATGCTGGGATTAGCTTGAATAAATGAATAGGCTTTTTGGAGCTGTTTTTTTGCCACAATCCAGTTACCGATATTTTATTTTACGTTTAATGGATTATTTTTTAACGATTGTTCAAAAAAATATTTTATTTAACCAGCTATTCCCTGCATTGGAAATTATCGAAAATTCCCGCGTAAATCACTATCGTACATCACACGGCGCCTGCTTGAATTTACGATAATCTCCGGCATGGCGATCAGGCGATACTCATGACAATAGTTGCCTAAAAACATTCGGAACGTTAACATTCCAAAACCTAAAACTTTGTCCGGATCTGTGGCAACTCGTTTTATCAAAAAGACCATCCCCGCAATCGAGCTGGTCTGAACTAGCTATTTGCTATCGGGCATTTCGGTCATTCCCGCACCCTGACTGCAAAGCACCTAGCATTATTAAAGTTTAGTCATCAGCATATGAAAAAATCCTCTCCGAAGAGAGGATTTTCCCGCGTGAATCCGAGCCCAATACTTACACACTCAAAACGTTTGACTACACTCGCTTCTTCGCGGCAGTACCGGCTAAACCGAAAAGCGCCCCAATCACAGCAAATACCCCCAGGGCCGAAGCCGCTGTATTTTCGCTGTCACCTGTTGCCGGTAACATTGTTTGAGCCGCTGCTGCAGGAGCCTGACCAGGCTGATGAGTAGCAACTTTTACTCCATTCTGAACAGTCGCACTGTCATCGGTGATCTTGACAATCACCACATTGTACTTGCCGGTCGCCTTATCCTGCCCGGATTTGGCCTCGTCAATCCGATATCCTGCCGGGATCTCAGCTTCAACCTTATCCATTGGCACGCCGCTCTTGGCGCCAACAAGATAGGAAAGATGCTTGATGACAACACCGGTTGCGCCATCAATAATGTCGACCTTGATGGTTTTTACTGCTGTCTTAGCCGCGTCAGCAAGTTGATTTAAGCCATCTTTTACCTTATCATCCAAAGCTTTGACATTGTATAAGGAAATGGTGTACGTGTTGGTTGCCGTATCAAAGTGGCTCTTAGTGACGTCCATACGATAACCCGTCGGAATTTGGGCAAAAGCCTTGTCAGTCGGGATACTATTGTTTTCACCACGGAGGATAACTAGCGTCTTCAGCGTTTTGCCTGTGTCACGGTCGACATACTTAAAGGTTACAGCGTTCTTGACCTGATCCGTGAAATCGCCAATCGACTTCTTGGTTTGATCTTCTAGGGCTTGGACGTTGTAGAGCTTAATTGTGTACGTGTTCGTAGTCGCATCATAGCCACTTGTCGTGACATCAACACGATACCCTGCTGGTACCTGAGCAAAGGCTTTGTCAGTCGGAATACTATTATTTTCGCCACGTAGAATAACCAAAGTCTTCAAGGTCTTACCCGTGTCACGGTCGACGTACTTAAAGGTTACAGCGTTCTTAATCTTATCCGTGAAATCGCCGATCGACTTCTTGGTTTGATCTTCTAGGGCTTGGACGTTGTAGAGGTTAACCGTGTACGTGTTCGTAGCCGCATCATAACCACTTGTCGTGATGTCAACGCGATAACCTGCTGGCACCTGAGCATAGGCCTTGTCGGTCGGGATGCTATTGTTTTCACCACGTAGGATAACCAGCGTCTTCAGAGTTTTGCCTTTGTCACGGTCGACATACTTGAAGGTTACCGCATTCTTAATCTGATCCGTGAAATCGTCAATCGACTTCTTGGTTTGATCTTCTAGGGCTTGGACGTTGTAGAGGTTAACCGTGTACGTGTTCGACGTGGCATCATAGCCACTTGTCGTGACATCAACACGATACCCCGCTGGTACTTGAGCAAAGGCTTTGTCAGTCGGAATACTATTATTTTCGCCACGTAGGATAACCAAAGTCTTCAACGTTTTGCCCGTGTCACGGTCAACATATTTAAAGGTTACCGCACTCTTAAGCTTCTCCGTAAAATTATCGATAGAGGTCTGAACTTGATTTTCTAAGTTCTGGACATTATAGAGGCTGATCGTGTACGTGTTTGTGGCCTGATCCCAGTCGTTGCCACTAAGGTCCATCCGGTACCCTGCCGGAATCTGAGAAGTTACCTTGTCCATTGGAACAATCCCATCTTTGTTTCGCGCAATCACAAGTGTCTTCAAGACAGCGTCGTTATCGCGGTCAACGTACTTAAAAGTGATGGCATTCTTTAGGGCATCCGTGAAGTCCCCAATCGCATCATTGATTTTATCGTGCAATGCTTGCACATTATAGAGGCTAATCGTGTACGTGTTTGTGGCCTGATCCCAGCCATTGCTG
Source organism: Lacticaseibacillus suibinensis (assembly GCF_003946175.1). Taxonomy (GTDB): domain Bacteria; phylum Bacillota; class Bacilli; order Lactobacillales; family Lactobacillaceae; genus Lacticaseibacillus; species Lacticaseibacillus suibinensis. The sequence continues at coordinate 3,251 of NZ_RHOK01000050.1, forward strand.
CTAAGGTCCATCCGGTACCCTGCCGGAATCTGAGAAGTTGCCTTGTCCAGCGGAACAATGCCGTCTTTGTTGCGTGCAATCACAAGTGTCTTCAAGACAGTGTCGTTATCACGATCAACATACTTAAAGGTAATGGCATTCTTAAGGGCATCCGTGAAGTCGGTGATTGATTGCTTGGTTTTTGCCTCGAGTTCTTGAACGTTGTACACGCCGACCAAATACTTGCCCGACTTTGGGTCGTGAGAGACCTGGGTTTTGTCTATGCGATAGCCAGCAGGAAGATGACTTTCCACTTTCGCATAATCCAGACCACTCTGATCATCCGGCAAATAGGAAAAGTCCCCTAAATCAGCTTTACTTGTCGTGTCAAAGAATTCAACATTGACCAGTTTTACCAACGTAACTGTATACCGATTGCCGTTAGGGCCAACGGTAAAGCCACCCATACCATCAACCTCTGGTAGGGTACTTTCTTTTACACCATAGCCTTGAGCTTTAAGGCCGGCAATCTTGGCCTCAACGTCATAACTAATCTTTTGATCTGTAAAGCCGGTGAACGTATCGGCAGGCAAAAGGGTTTTGCCTGCCCCGTCGACAAAGTCGATTTCAATGTCCTGAGAATCTGCTTGATACGTCACTACCACGTCAGCTGGCTCGCCACCAGTGCTCGAGTGGACTGCTGGCACCGTCACTTGGCTTGCTTGGTAGCCAACAACTGGATCGGTAACGACTTCAGGAAGTGTGATTTCCGAGTAAAACAGATCGCCGGTGACGTTATCTTTAAGAACATCGTACGCCGTTTCTTGCGTCTTTGTTTTCCTCAATTTTCAAGTCAAGTGCAACGATGATAACGAATTCTTGATAGTGGTCTAGTCTGTTACGCCATGCATCGGTAGTAATCGCATGGGCGAAGATAGTTCAGAATACGTCTGGGACGATGGTTCAGTGCGGATTGGACTGCTTGAA
>NZ_RHOK01000051.1 GCF_003946175.1 Lacticaseibacillus suibinensis
AACTCTCATATAATGAGTTATTTGAATAGCTCGATTTGTTGTTTGCGAATTGACTTCGCTCATGTTTAATTCTCTTCGATTTACATCGAAAAGCCCTATCACATTTACGAAACTTTGTTCAGTTTTCAAAGGACTACCTTGTCCAAAAGACAACTTTAACAGTCTAGCAATTGAACATATGGTTGTCAACACTATTTTTCAAACATGCCGCGTAACCGGCGTGTCTCGGCGTTTCACAACGTTGACAATAATACCAACTCCCCCAAGGACCGTCAACACTTTTTTGCCAAAACCACAAAACAATCACCGGCATTTAGAAATTTCACAAACTTTAGCAACGCTTACAGCTGGGCATAAAAAAACAGCCTCCAACTCGAGGCTGTTGTGAAACTCATGGCTTTATTCACCGGTAATAACGGTTTGACCCGCCATGTATGGGACCAAGACATCAGGAATGGTCACTGAGCCATCGGCATTTTGATAATTTTCCAAAATTGCAGCGACCGTCCGACCAACAGCGAGGCCGGAGCCATTCAAGGTGTGGACATACTGCGGTTTGCCGTTCTCATCGCGGTAACGGATCTGAGCGCGGCGTGCTTGGAAGTCCGTGCAGTTCGAGCAGCTGGAGATTTCACGGTACCGATCCTGAGCTGGCAGCCAGACTTCTAGGTCATTGGTCTTGGCCGAGGTGAAACTGGCGTCATTAGAGGCGAGCGTAATGACATGGTAAGGCAGGCCGAGTTTCTCCAGCAAATCGCCAGCATCGTGAATCAGCTTTTTCAATTCATCCCAGGAATCTTCTGGCTTGCAGAACTTCACCATTTCGACTTTGTTGAACTGGTGCATCCGAATCAAGCCGCGGGTATCCCGCCCGGCACTCCCGGCTTCAGAGCGGAAAGCTGGGGTCAATGCGGTAACAGAAATGGGCAACTTTTCCGCGTCGATGATTTCGCTGCGATAGTAGTTAACCAAAGGCACTTCCGCTGTCGGAATCAGTGTCAGCGGATCTTCTTCATTCATGATGGTGTAGACATCCTGGCCAAACTTAGGAAATTGGCCCGTGCCGAACATCGAGTCATTGTTCACCAGGTATGGCGGAATGATTTCTTCGTAGCCTTCCTTGTAGTGTTCATCAAGGAAGAAGTTGTAAACCGCGCGTTCCAGGCGGGCACCAGCGCCTTTGTAGTAAACAAAACGGCTGCCGGCGACTTTCGCCGCCCGTTCAAAGTCCAAAATGCCGAGCGCTTCGCCGATTTCAAAGTGGGCTTTCGGGGTGAAGTCAAACTGACGGATAGTGCCGACTTTGTATTCCTCCCGCGAGTCGTCCTCGTTCAGGGACATTGGCACATCATCAGCCGGGAAGTTAGGCAGACGCACCAGTGTGTAGTTCATCTTGTCTTGGACCGCGGCCAGTTCCTTGTCCAAGGCCCCGATCTGCTTACCAACTTCACGCATGGCCTGAATCTCGGCATCAGCATTTTCTTTGTTACGCTTTTTCTGTGAGATTTCATCCGAAACCTTGTTGCGCTGAGCCTTGAGTTCCTCAGTCTTGGCAATCAAAGTCCGCCGCTGGACATCTTCGGCCAGCAGGTCATCGATTTCTTCCCCTTTAACATTGCGGGCGGCGAGCTTGGTCTTGGCCCATTCCGGGTTGTCCCGGATCACTTTAATATCTAGCATAATATCCTCCTATGACGTGATTGCACACAAAAAGCCCTTCATCTCATTGGGACGAAAGGCTTTTCCGCGGTGCCACCCAAGTTTGACCCGAAGGCCACCCTTAATTCGCTGATAACGGCCAGCAGCCGTGCGGTTCGACGCCGCCCACTGTCGCGCTGGAATAAGAAAGCTCGTAGCTCGCACCGCCCGCTACGTCTCTGTTGCTTTCTGGATAAGCGCCTAATCACGTGTTGTTTTGTTAAGGCAAGAATACTGCATTTTACGTTTGGCTGCAACTAGTAGTCAAAGTCTGTGCTATTGATGGCGATGGCGCTCTTCTCATCCCAAAGCTGGCGCAGTTCACTATAAAGCTCGCCGTACCAATCGTTGGACACGCTGGCAGCCCACTTATAAGTCAGCTGGCCGGCCCGGAACTGGTGCGAATCTGGCAGTTCAGCACTTTCAATGATCAAGTCTGCCGCTTTCAAATCATCAGCCGGCGACAAGACTTCAACGAACGGCTGCGCCATCAAAAAGCCCACCAGATCAATATAACCTAGGACCGTTTGCTCGATCACTGGCGCCACTTTGACTTTCACCAGCGGCGCAAACTGCATCGCCACCTGCTGCACATTCGTATAGTAAGAATGCACGAGTTGATCCATCACGGGCTCCAAGATTTCCAGGTGCCGCGTGTACACCACATGTTCCAACGTCTGCCGCACCTTACGCTCCAGCACCGGGCTATCTGGCATTTGAGCAATCCGCTGATTCATCGCATAAGCAATGGTCTGCGACAGGTCGCCGCGGAACTGCAACGTGCTGACGGTGTTCGCCAGCAAATTCGCCCGGAGCATGTTGAAGGCCGCTTTGGGCAGCTGACCTTCCACCAAGAAGCTGACTGGCAGTTTCTCGAGAAAATCGGTCACTAAAGTATAAATGCTGGGATTATAGCGTTTGAACCGATCGAAAGTTTTGGCCTGAAGTCGCGTACTGGTTGACGTGTAAAACGGCAAAAAGTGGAACGTAAAGTACAGGGCCGTGCTTTCCCCCATTTGCTCGTCGGTACTGAGCACCGGGAAATGGAACCGGTCGCTGTTCAGCGCGCTCAGTTCGTCAAACATATTGGCCACCGGATACTTTAACACCGTGTCCGCTGGCACGTATGGCACGCGCTGGCCCTCATCCGCCCGCCGCTGCGAAATGGCGATGTAGTACATCAGAATTTCGCGAGTCACGTAATTCGGCTGGCCAATATCGAACAGCTTCACGGACCCATCAATCACTTCGCCCAGAATATCCCGCGGCAAATCGTCAAACGGCCAGGCGGAACCGTCAGTGGCCATCCAATAAATCGTGGTTAAAAACAGCCGGATACATTTTTCATCGCCTTGCAGCGTCAACGTCTCATAGTAAAACCGGACGCCAAACTCCCGGGCAAATTCACGCAGCGGCTTTAAGTGCCGCAGCATGGTGGCTTTGGACGTCTGCTCAGCGGCCAAAAACGTGTCAAAGTCAGGATAATCATGGTATAAAAGCGTCTTTAAAAAATGGTATGGGTGCCCTTCCCGCACCAACGCCCAACGTAAAGTGCTGGAAGACACATTAAAAAGCTTGCGAACAGCATTGGTTTTAACGCCCAAAACCGCGGCCAAAGTGGCTACCAAACTGTTATAAGTATTGTAAACAGCGCCATAGTTCCGTTTGGTCAAAGCCGCAATCTGCTTCAAATTGACCTCTGTCACCAATGGCTCCCCGGTGCGCTCAATTGCGAGCCGTTCCGCAACAGGCGTTTGTGATGCCCGCGCATTCACGATTCGCCGGAATAAACTCAGCTCCTCGATTCGCGACTGCGACAGGAAGAAATCTTCTCGTCCACGCATAACTATTCTCCTTTTCCCCCAAAAACTAAAAACCTATTAAGCCTACTAATTATAACAACAAACTCTTATTTATGAAAAAAGTTTTCAACATTTCTGTACCAGCCGCTAAAAAATCGAGCAAGCGCGGGCTTTTTGATGCGTTTGCGCGCCATTTTTGGTACCCCAGTTTACAATTCAAGTGCAACACCCTGACGACTAGACCAAAAAGGCCATGAAGACCTATTCTTGTTAGTACTAGCTAAACAAGAAAGCAGGAATCTTCATGACCCACTCTCAGACTAACACCCACAAGCATTACCAACAACTCA
>NZ_RHOK01000052.1 GCF_003946175.1 Lacticaseibacillus suibinensis
CCGCCTGCTTCCTTCGAGTAGCCGCGCACCAGTGACTTGTAGCCGTACTTGCTGCGAATCTTGTCTACGACTTGATCCAGGGCCAGGTCAGCCGTCTGCTTCTCTGGTGGATCAAAGAGGTTGAGCTGGAATCCAGCAGCCTTGCTGACACGATTGACACGGACTGAGACGTTCCTCACCGGCTGGCCGTTCCACTTGCTTTCAAACAAGCGGCGGGCCGCACTGATGATGTCGTCTGAGCGGCTGGTGGCGTCGATGTGCATTTGGGCTCCAAACCCACGCTCTTCAGCATCCGCGTAGCCAATGCCAACACTGACTACTTCGCCCTGGACGTGGTGCTTGCGCAGCCTGGTTGCCACTTGATCTGCAATTTCGCTCAAGACCACTTCGATGTCACGCTTCGTCACATAATCGCGCATGAGCACCTGAGAATTGCCGTAACCCTTATTTTCCGGTCGGGGCAGGTATCGCTTCGTTAGGTCTGAATAGTCGATGCCCCAGGCGTGAAAGAAAAGTGCGTCACCTAAGACGCCAAACCTGGCGTGCAGCTTACCGCGATCCGCATGAGCCAGGTCATAGATGGAATGAATGCCGATGGCCTCCAGCTTAGCGGCGGTCTTGTCGCCTATCGACCAGAAATCGGTTAGATTATTGATCTGCCAGATGGTTTCGGGCACGTCTTCGTATGTCCAGCTTGCCCGCCAAGGCTCTTGGTACTTGGCATCGTTATCTAATGCCAACTTGGCTTGCAACGGGTTCTGGCCAATACCAACCGTGGTGATGATCCCGTACTTCTGGAAGACTTCTTCCTGAATCTTAGCCGCGATCTCCTCGTTACTGCCGAAAAGACCGTGGCTGCGGGTCACGTCGATGAATGACTCGTCAACCGAGTAAGGGTACCAGTGGTTATCGTCTGTGAAGGCACGGTAGACTCGGTTGATCTTGTAATTGAGCTTGATGTAATCAGCCATGCGTGGCTCCACCAGCTCAATATCCATCTGATCGTCGATCTCAAACCGACGCGTGCCGAGCTTAACGTGGTAATCACGCTTCGTATCGGGGCTTGCCGCCAGCACCAGGCCGCCGTTGCTTTCTTCATTGCTGAGCACCGCCACCTTGGCGGCCAGCGGAAACTCCCCGCGTCTAATTGCTTCGGTAGAGGCGTAGAAGGACTTACAGTCAATGCACATGATGTCATGAATTGGCAGGCGCTGCGGGTCGTCTAACGGCGTACTCATTGATGCCACCACACGGTCGCGTCCAGTACGTCGATATGCCGAATGTCTTCAACCTGCACCGGCAGCACCAGGCCATCCTTGCGCTGAAGGTAGATCTGACTGTCAGCGTAGCCAAGAATTGCCCCCTCCAGGTCTCTCCGGTATTGTCCGTCGTACAGTGCATTGAGCTGAATTGCCACGACCTGGCCTTGCTCCCAGGCAGTCTGAAGTATCTGGTCAATTACGCTCGCCTTCTGCTCAGGTTTTTCTGGTGTTGGCTTTTCATCTATTGCTTGCGATTCCATGTAGGCGCTGTGGTCACTTAGGATCCAGCCAAGCCACTTCTTCATGCCTCGATCCGGGTACAGCCAAAGCTCCCGTGGGACGTTACGTTCCATAATTTTGCCCCCTCTTTGTTGACTCCATTACATTATACGAACACACGTTCGCAATATGCAAGGCCAATCTGCATAAAAAAAAGGCCACTCCTGGCCCCTGCCTATCTTGTGTTTATACCGCTGCTTTAAGCGTGGTACCGTACCATTAAGCCGTTCAGGCTGAGATCCGGGTTACCCACAAGATACCAGCCGTCTTCTTTTTGGTGATTGTACTCTACTAGATCTTTGTGCGCCTGTTGTTCAGGCGTCAATTGAAGCTGTGCCATCTTTGTAGCGCCTCCACTCTCCTAAATACTCCTGCTGCATAAAGGCGTCAATTTGCGGCCAGTTCTTCAGGCTACGCATTTTAGACACGTGGTAGAAGATCTCTGGGTTCAAGCTCTCGTTGTCGATGAAATCATCGCGCATACCATTCGCCTGCGGGAATTGGCCCAGCGACAGCATGTCTAGCAGAGCCCTGATGTGGTTTGCGACGTTCAAACGCGGTCTGCCCGGCGCATGTGGGACCACCTGATCGCGCCTGATGCCGTAGTCGCCCCACAGTGAGCCCTCAGACTCAAGGAGTGTGAGATGGGTCCAGTCTAGCGCTCCCCAGTGCCAATCGCCATCGGTCAGATCGTTAGAATCGCGAATGTTAAGTGCCTGCGTCAAGCTGAGGTATTGCATCCTACCAGCCTCCTGTAGAGTGACTAGTTGCGTGTTGCGCCGACGACGCCAAGCGTAACAATGGCAATCATGATGCCGAACGCTACCTTCGCGACACTCCAGGCGACTGCGGATAGGGCACCGACGATGCGTAGCGCTGCTAGCGCGCCCCGACCGTACATGGCGCCGGCTTCTCCAGGCCCTTGTTTCCAGGCTAGAAGCCCATAGCCGGCAGCTAGGACGCCAATGATGATGTACGGCCATGGTGTGTAGAATGTACCGCCAATCAGCCAGCAGATATGCTCGAATAATTCCCATAGAACAATGAAGAAATACTTGAGGCCAGTCAGTACGTTGTTCATTTTTAGTCCCCTCCTGTTGTCGATGGATTGTCATTTCCTATTGCAACCTAGCGGTCTGGGGTCCCCGTGATTGCAGCGTCTCAGTCAAGATCCTGAGTGGCGTTCTTGCGATTAAGCCAAAAGTAGTCACGAGCAGCTGCAACGTCGGCCCACGGGATTAAGTCGGCATCTGTGCGAGGATCTTTCTTGCTGATGGTGACACCGTGCAGGAACGCGCGGATTTCTTCGATAGGTACGCCCCAGGCTCTTGCCATTTCAGCGATGGTCATTCTAGTTGCCTCCCTCCAGTGGTTGCCAATTGCTGTTCAAGAGTCAGGCTTTGCCACTGTGTGAAAGTGTGGAGATATAAACCTGGATTATTCATAGAATTTCAAAAAAGCAGCGCAATCCCACGATTCACACGGGACTGCGCTGCTTTGGTGTTTCACCCATTGGGTGCGCCTATATGCTAAGGTTGAGTCAACGAAAACCATCACGAAAGCGAGGCTTCACACCATCT
>NZ_RHOK01000053.1 GCF_003946175.1 Lacticaseibacillus suibinensis
TCAAGCAGTCCAATCCGCACTGAACCATCGTCCCAGACGTATTCTGAACTATCTTCGCCCATGCGATTACTACCGATGCATGGCGTAACAGACTAGACCACTATCAAGAATTCGTTATCATCGTTGCACTTGACTTGAAAATTGAGGGATGAAAGTCGTTTTGATCGGTAATAGTGGCACCGGTAAATCAACTTTGGCCCGCCAAATTAACGCTAACACCGGCTGGCCGCTGCTGGCGCTGGACCGGCTGTGGCACGCCACGGATTACAGTGCCGCCGCTAAAATCCGGTTTCAGGCCGCTCAGACCACTTTCATGGCCACGCATGCCGATTGGGTGATTGATGGCAATTACAGCGGCACTCTGCCGGCGCGCATTGCGCAAGCTGATCGCATCATTTGGTTGCGTGCACCGCGGGTGGTTTCGATTGCGCGGGTGCTGCGGCGGTCACTGGCGTTTCGGCGGGATCCTCGGACGCGGCCAGACATGGCGTCAGGCTTTGAGGAACATCTTGACCGCGAATACCTAGCTTTTCTAGCCTATGTCTGGGGTTATGAATCTCGGGCTAAGGCCACCCTCCTACCGCTGCTAGCAGCGGTACCGCCGGTGAAGCTGCGCATTGTGCAAACGCCCATGCAAAAAGCCGCGGTTTTAGGCGAATTGACCGCAAAAGTGATAGAGACATAATTTGAGCTGAAGATGGGCACAAGACTAATTCAGAACAGTACGAGCCAAAATGCGACGCCCTAGCCGTATAAGCCAACCGGCCTGCAAAACCTAAGTTCAGGTTTTACAGGCCGGTTGGCTTATACTCTGGGCTAAAACCGCATTTTGTCTCAGCCTCTAAGCAAAGCGAGTCAGGGCTTCGGCCACGCCGGCGTGATTATTATCCGCCACCACGTGATCCGCTGCGGCTAAAGCGCCTGGCAGACCGTTGCCCATGGCGATGCCCACGCCGGCGGCTTTAATCATGGGTTGATCATTATCGCCGTCACCAATCGCCATGGTGGCGACTTGATCTAGGCCAAAATGCTGGGTCAAAAAAGCTAGCGCCGCCGCTTTTGACACCTGAGGATGCGTGATTTCTAGGTAAGTGGGTTTGGAGCGGCTCACTGCCACCGATAGGCCTGACGCAGTGATGGCCGCCTCAAGTTGATTAATCGCCGCCGGTGCGCCCATGCAGAGTAGCTTATGCACGGGCTTTTTCGTGAGTATTAAGCTGGCGGCGTTAAAGCTGGTCGGCGCAAAGCCGGTGATGGCGACTTCTTGGCGCACCCAAGCGTCGTTCTCGGCGACAATCCAGTCAAGGCCCGCCATGTAATTGACGCTGATGGGCAAGTGCTTGCTGGTGACCAGCCCGGTGATTGCTGCAGCTGCACTGTCAGGTAAGGGCTGATCGTGCAAAATCGTGAAGGTGCCTTGAGGCGTGACCGTCGTGATCAAGGCGCCATTCAGACTAACCAGCGGCACCGTCAGGCCAAGCGACTGGGCGAGCGCCGTCATCGCTCGCGGCGGCCGGGCCGAAGCCAGACAAAACTGCCCGCCGGCGGCCACAAAGGCGCGAATCGCGGTGCGGTTGGCCGCCGGGATGGCACCTTCATCGTTGATCAAAGTGCCGTCGATATCACTCAATACTAATTTGATAGACAAAGCATCTCCTCCAATCTCGCCTTCATTATACCAAGAAGCACATTTTGGCGCGGGCAGCGCATTTGCAAGGGACAAAAAAACGGCAGTCCGGAGACTGTCGTTTTTGCTGTTCATATTGGTTTAAGCGCGCTTGCGGTAGCCAGCAACACCAACTAAGGCGACAAGGGCACTACCTAACAGTGCGATTGAAGTATTCGCTTCGTCGCCGGTCTTTGGCAACTTCTTGGCGGCTGCCTGAGCAGCAGCTTTGGTCGTTGTCTTGCTGCCAATAGCTGGTTTCGTCGTGGTAGCAACACTCGGCTTGGTGCTTGGCTGAGCCGGGGTAACAACCGCCGCGTCTTTGGTGTAGGTCACCGCAACGTCAATGTCCTCAGGGGCAGTGGTGCCAGCGCCAACCGCCAGCTGGGCAATGACGGTGCTGTCAGTGTGATACCCAGCAATGGTTGGTACCTGGTAGGCATAGTAGGCACCTTGAGGGGTGTAAATCGTTTCGCCAGTGACCGCATTGGTGACGGTCTTGTAGGTGATGGTTTGCACAACTGGATCGCGTAATTCTTTACCAGCGGCGTCAACGAAATGAATCGTCCGGGTGCTGGTGGCCGTGCCGTATGTCATCTTTGGTGTGTAGGTGACGGTGACGTCGGTATCATCTGCGACAGCGGTGCCAGGCTTAACGGTTGCCTGCGCAACCTGGTTGGTATCAACATTGTACCCAGCGATGGCTGGTACATCGTATTGATAGTAAGCATTTTGCGGGGTGTAAATCGTGTCGCCGGTGACCGCATTGGTGACGGTCTTATAGGTAATGGTCTGGGTCACTGGATCACGGAGCACGTTACCTTCAGCGTCAACGAAATG
>NZ_RHOK01000054.1 GCF_003946175.1 Lacticaseibacillus suibinensis
GATTCGCGGTCCTTTAGGGTAAGATGTGTGTACGGACTCATAGCCGAGTTCTCCTTGTAGTTGGTCTTATGGTGATTCCATCTTACAAGGACTCAGGCTATGAGTCTTTCTATTTGACTAATTTGTTGCACTTGAATTGTAAATCCGTCGTGCCACACAAAAAAATTCATTAAAGCTCTCGCGATTGTATGCGCTTTCTTGTAAAGTTAATCTCAGGTGAGACTTTGCTGGAGCTTGTTGCGTTGAATTCGCTTGGAGTTTCATCAACCTTCTGGCCTTGGTTGTATTTACATAATGGAGTGGACGAGTACATGGGGAAGAAGAAAAAGGTAAAAGCTTTGCCGCGTAAGAGACCTGTACACAGGGTCAATGTGACATACACAATGGAGGAGCGCTCCAAGATTTTGGTTAAGATGACTCCAGAGCAGCAAGAAGCCTATACGGCTAGTATTCAGTTAACTTTCTCGGACCGGGTGATGAATACGGTATTCGAGGAAGCCCCGCACTGGAAGTTTGTCGGAATACAGGTTGATTATGGATGGGAGTATCGAAAGACACATCCAGAAAAATCTGCCAACCTAAAATGCGTCTGCGGCACACAACTGAGGTATCAATACCAGCTGATTTCGACAGATGGGCGTCATCGCAGAATTAATCTAGGCTCAAGCCACTTTATGCAGCATCTGGGAATCCCAGTTAGGGTATCGCGTGAAGTGTTTGCCGACTTCAACCAAGTGCAGCGTAAGATGGATGAGATGCTCTGGCTTTATGGGCGAGGCAGGAGATTCCCTAGCAAGAAGGGTAAGAGAGACCTCGTACTATCTGATGAAATTGGGAAGTCAACACTTTTTCGGACAGTTTGCTAAGCGACTTTTTGTGAAGCTTGGTCATACAAGGAAAGCCATGCTACTGGTGCAAGGTAGTCTAAGCGTGCTTGTACCCTTATGCGGTTGTAAAAGGTCTCGATGTAAGCGAAGACTTGCGCTCTCAGATCATTGATATCTTTAAATTGTATCTGATAAATGAGCTCTTTCTTCATGATGGCAAAGAAGCTTTCGCTCCAAGCGTTATCACCCGGTTTTCCCAATGCTGAGAAGCTACGTTGCCAATGATATTGGTTGACCAACTTTGTCACTGCTTTGGCCGTGTATTGGCTACCACGGTCACTATGAAAAATACACGTTTCTGGCAAAACCCACCTTTGGTGGGCTTGTTTAAGTGTCGCTAAGACTAAATCCGTGTCCATATGATTGGATATTTGATGAGCTAACACTAGGTTGCTGGTCAAATCCCTTATTTGGCAAATGTAAGCTTTTCCTTCTGATGTTGTCGTCTGTGTAATGTCACTTGATAAGGCTTCAAACGGCTTAAAAGATTGGTGTTTCACTAGATTGGGATAATCACCTTGACGAGCAAGGCGGCTATCGGTCAAACTCTTCGGATGACGACAACGTAGCGTTGAATACAGACCGGCATCAGCCATCAGACGGGCAACTAGGTGATAGGAAGCTTTATTACCATTTTTACGCAATAAACCGCAGATGCGTTTGGGCCTGTAAGTGCCCTGTCCTTGATCAAAAAAGTGTTTGATTCGTTGACGATATTGCCTTTCTTTGGCGTTTCGCTTTGGCAAAGCTCTCCGCCAAGCATAATAACCACTCGTTGATACGTCTAACAAACGCGCCCACCTTACCACAGAAACAGAGGTTTCCCTCAACATAAAAGCATACTTATCGCTGGGGGTTACTTCTGGAGACTGGCAAAGTAGGCGGCGGCTTTTTTTAACATATCCCGCTCCAATGCTAATTCGGCATTTTCACGTTTTAAGGCACGGTTCTCAGCTTCTAAAGAAGCAAACGGCGTTTGCTTTCCATCTTCGGTATATAGCTTCCGCCAACGATACAGGGCACTTTCAGGAACACCAAGTTCGGAGGCAATGATTTTAACTGGTTTGGAAGAGTTAAAACTCCCCCAGTTTACAATTCAAGTGCAACACCCTGACGACTAGACCAAAAAGGCCATGAAGACCTATTCTTGTTAGTACTAGCTAAACAAGAAAGCAGGAATCTTCATGACCCACTCTCAGACTAACACCCACAAGCATTACCAACAACTC
>NZ_RHOK01000055.1 GCF_003946175.1 Lacticaseibacillus suibinensis
GACGGATTTACAATTCAAGTGCAACAAATTAGTCAAATAGAAAGACTCATAGCCTGAGTCCTTGTAAGATGGAATCACCATAAGACCAACTACAAGGAGAACTCGGCTATGAGTCCGTACACACATCTTACCCTAAAGGACCGCGAATCGATACTGCTAGGAATCAATACTGGCGAGACTCTTGAGACAATTGCCAGGCGGTTAAAACGTTCAAAGAGCACCATCAGTCGTGAGATTGCCCGTAACGGTGGCTGGCAGGACTATTCGGCAGCCGACGCCCAGAAGCGTTACCAGCAGGCTCGTCTGGCTAGTAGACGTCCTCGGATTCTCGCACGACCAGAGACACGAGAGGCTGTCATTCGATACATCACGGCGCTTCACTGGTCGCCTGAACAAATCGCTGGTCGTCTAGCGCTAGAGGGTAGCCGCATTCGTATCAGCTATCCGACTATCTACAGAGGCATTTGCCTAGACAACCTCGGTGTCCCATTGAAGAGCCATGGTGCTCGTGGCCTACCCAGACAGCTTCGACACCGAGGCAAGACACGTAAAGTCAAAGGCACTATCAATGAACGACGGGGTCGTTTCAATGACGCGCCATCGATCCACGACCGGCCCCGGTCAGCAGAAAATCGCAGCTGGTTTGGGCACTGGGAAGGTGACACGGTACGCGGAAAGACGGGGCACTCAGCGTTAGTGACACTGGTCGACCGTAAATCACGGTATCTACTTTCCAAGCGGACGGCCAACGTAAAAGCGGACACCGTAAGAGATGTCATGATTGAGTTGCTTGGTGCCTTACCAGCCAATCGGGTGCGAACTGTCACGCCTGATCGTGGGACTGAGTTTGCCCGGTACAGGGAGCTAGCAGAGTGCCTGGCTACACAGGTATTCTTCCCTGATCCGCATGCGCCACAACAACGAGGGACCAACGAGAACACCAACGGTCTGATTCGAGAATACTTTCCCAAGAACACAGACCTAGACCTCCAAACGGATGCGGAAATCGATGCCTATATTGCACAACTGAATAACCGACCACGCAAGGTCTTAGGCTGGAAGACACCATCGGAAGTCTTCATGGGCAAAAAGTTGCACTTGAGTTGACAATTCGTC
>NZ_RHOK01000006.1 GCF_003946175.1 Lacticaseibacillus suibinensis
AGTTGTTGGTAATGCTTGTGGGTGTTAGTCTGAGAGTGGGTCATGAAGATTCCTGCTTTCTTGTTTAGCTAGTACTAACAAGAATAGGTCTTCATGGCCTTTTTGGTCTAGTCGTCAGGGTGTTGCACTTGAATTGTAAACTGGGGCTCGGAACTTACGGGCATTTATATCCGAATATGAACTTTGAGGCCGCCAAACGGCTGAATGGTCTAGTCGAAATTTCGACCGCTAAATCAGACGTGGCGCAGGTTCAAAACAACGGTGTTACCGCTGGACTTGCGCCAGAAGTTGCACGATAGTTGCACGAACGGGTTAGGCAGTCATCAAAACGTTGATATACCGGCGTTTAAAAGCCGATTTTGTCTATTCCCATTCGAGGAAAGTTGGCCCTCATGAAACGTTGCTACATCAGTGTTTAGAGGCTTCCACTTTCCATTTTGGCAGGGTTTTGGCAGGCTAGTATTTTATTGACTGATTACCATTAAAATCGACGCCTGATTCAGTCGCCGAATCAAATTTGATGTTGCCACTCATCTTCGCCGCAAGTTCCTCATCGCCACGGCTCCACAAGTGCGAATAATGCTTCAACGTGATCTCTGGTGATGAGTGGCCTAATCGTTTCGATACATGTAACACATTCGCGTTAAATTCGTTGATCAAGTAACTCACATGTGAGTGCCGTAGACCTTTAGCTTGAATGTCTACAACATCTGCCAGCTTCGCATAACGCGTGATCACTTTCATCACAGTTGAGCGGTACGTCGGCTTGCCCGTTGCACTCATCACAAAATTCTTCACGCCATGTGCTTCTTGAACGGCCTGCCACTCTTTCAATACAGCGATCGTATCGTCATCAAGCGAAATGGTGCGCATACCCTCTACTGTCTTGGTATATGGTTTGCGCGTCCAATCATTTTGGTTTCTCATATCAAGCGTATGATGAACGCGCATTTTCTTACTACCAAAATCAATATCGCTCCACCAGAGCGCCAAACCTTCGCTGACACGAATGCCGGTCATGTAATACACCCACAGCATGACGAAACACATATGCTCGTAGAAGTCCTCGCAATAGATTTTTGACAAGACTGCTTCAAACTCGTCCTTCGTCCAAAACGCGACGGCAGCTTTACCTTTAGGAATGGCCTTAGTTCGCTTTGAAATATTACTTGATAGAAAGTTGAGTGTCACCGCATAATCTAACGTTGTTCGCAGCATTGTGTACACCAGCGACGAGTAGGCTTGCGATAGCCCTGAATCATTAAGCAACCAGATACGGAACCGCTCACAGTCGCCAACTTCGATGTCACGTAACTTCATTTTACCGAAACGGTCAGTAAGAATCTTCATGGTTGATTGCCGAGAGTTCCACGTACTATCTTCAACAATCGAGCGATAATATGGCTTATAGGTCTGAGCCATGAACTCGTCATAGGTCAAATTATAGTTGATCAGCCCGTTTGAAAGTTGATACTCATGCTTGACGCGAATCAGCTCTTTGTGCGCGGCATAGGCGGTAGCAAACGGCTGACCTAACTGATCTTTACGGCTTTTACATTGAATGCGCTCGCCAGTTGCTTTATCTACCCCCAATTCAGTTTGATAGAAGAACTTTCCGTTGGCGTCCGAGTAGACACCGGTATATTTAGTTTTAGACATGGTCTTGCTCCTCGTTTCCGAGTGAACAGCCAATGATTTCTTCGACAACGCTAAGCGGTACGTCACCTAGCCGACGATTACTGTAAAACGGGTAGCCTCTTTGCACCATGATGATCTTGGCTTGACGGATGATCATCATCGCGGTGTGTTCGCGGTAATGACCAAGCCGCATCAATTCGGCTTTATTGATTGTACTGTTTTTCATGGTTACCTCACTTGTAATGTTTTCCCTGCCTGTGAGATAATCAATCCAGATAGGACCCATATCTTATCTGTGTGAGGTGACTACTTGCTTTGGACGGCGTAGTCGCCTTTTTGATTACCCACGATTTCTTATTATTGACGCACTGCCCTTTGCATACGAATGGCCGCACGATTCTAAAGCTTGTCCTCATTCTTCAACACATAATCAATTTTCTTGACGATCTCATCCAGTTTGTCTAACGGCAATCGGGTAATCTTGCCTGGGAACATCCGCACCTTGTTATCATCGTCTAGAATTGGCATCGCATCCTCATCGTAAAGTGGATGCGGCGCAAAGAAATTCATCACATGATCGACTTGGTAGGCAATCTTGTCTAGATCAGAAGCTGAGTAATGATCCATCAACGTGCCAATCTGGAAAATAGTTCTGATTCTCTCATCGTATGCGTCAATGCGATCTAAGATTACTGGCACATCATTCAAGGCCACTTCTTTTGGCGAACCAAACAACTCAACTGGTGTTGCATTAAACACCTTGGCAAATTTCTCAAGCGTCTCAAACGTTGGATAGCGCACACCGCGCTCAATGTTTGAGATGCTTTGTTTTTTTACACCAATCTTGTTCGCCAGATCCTCCTGCGACATATCGTACTGCTTTCGCAGACGCGCAATGTTACGGCCAAAATTTTCAATCATTCTAATCACCTCGTTTTTATTCGGGAAGTCCCCGTAAGCACATCATAAATGGAGTTGTTTGTAAAGTCAATATGGATAGTCCACAAAGTTACCAAATAGTTCAAATTGTTTTTAATTGACATCTATACTTAAATGGATTATTCTGTGTTTACGAACTCAATAGTTTTCACATGAGTTCTAATTGAACTACTAGAAAACTAAAAAGGAAGGTGAATACGAATGCTAGATGTATTTCAAGAGTCGCTCTCAATATAACTCTGAGTAGTATGCCCCGGTCGGCACGGCCAGCGGCATAAGTGCCGGCCGAGGGCAAATCACAATTCAGGGTGCCTTTCTAATAGCACCCTGTAAGGAAACAAATAAATGCGCAAATTAACCTGCGCATAAGCATCAATACCGTGTTGTATCAGATTTTCACGACAATGTTAAAAGTTGCAACTAGTCGCAACTTTAAGGAGGTGAACAATATAGTTACATCGCAACCCACTACGCAAAACGTACTCGGCAAAGTCGACTGGTTACAAATCATCTTCGTAAATGTACAATGGCAAACCATCTTCTCTGACGTCTTGTTGATCACACCTGACTGTGTCACCAGTGAAGCCGGTTCGTTAAAGCACGAAGAGTATGACATTGTTTACGCTTGCGGATCAATCCGCTACTACACAACCGAAGACCACGGCACACGCGGTACTCTAGTCATGAGCGGCCAAGCCTGTACCATGTATGAATGGGGTATGTTGGCAGCCGATACCCAACAGAACGTTTTCCAAGAACTTGCCTTACGGATTATCGAGCTGGCAACCAACCACGCCGCCACGTTTGAAATCAGTCGCCTCGATCTGGCGCTAGATGATTATAATACCAAGCCATTCTTTGGCATTGATACCATCATCGGCAAGGTACGCCGTAAGCAGTTCTTATCCAAGGGTCGTTCCGCACAACTAATTGATAGTGAGTTCGACAAGCGTACTCGATCTAAGACCCAACAAATCGGGTCTCGTGGCTCCGACTGCATATTCCGGTTCTATGAGAAAGCTAAGGAATTGGCGCATAGTCTCTCTGGCGTTGACCGCGAAAAAATGCTGGACGAAGCACCACAAATTCGGCTTGAGGCAGAAACTCGACACGATACTGCCAAAAGCCTGCTAATGGTAATCGCGTACATGACCCAAGAGCAAACGCTAAGTAATCTCATTCGCGGTTTTGTCAAAACCGAACTGAACTTCTACACATCAACTGACTACACAACCGTCGCCCGCTGGTGGATAAACTTTCTCAAGCCTTGTTTTGTACCGACGATTCGTCGGCAAAAACCACGAACAGATTTTGACAAATCAATGTACTGGTTTGAGCACCAAGGCGGTTTTGCAATCACCCAAGCACTATACTTCTTGGTCAGCCACCAAATGATTGTTCCACCTACACTGCTAGCGGAGGATCCAGAATATCTGTGGAACTCAGAGCTTGCCAACAAGTTGATTGATTTTGTGATCATCAATGACCGGCCAGACTTGGTTCCATTGATCCAAAGACGCATCAAAAAACCGCTCACTCCTGAACAGTGAACGGCTTAGGAAAATACCCAATAACAAGTATACTCAACTTCGAAAGGAAATTACACTATGGCTAAAATGTTAAGCATGCGCGATTTCGACTACTCCAAGATCGGCAACATCTTTGAACTAGACGAAGTCACCCCTAAAATGGCTACGGAAGAACGCCTTGATGATTCTGGCAACAAAATCATGGGCAATGATGGTACACCGCGAAAATTCAACACTGATGAAATTGTCGGCTATAAGTATTCCGTCACGATTCTGGAAGGTGAACATCGTAAGAAGTCCACTCAGATCACCGTTTCTGGTCTCGATTGTCCAATCAACAACGCGGAAATCATGAAACGTGACAGCGTGAAATGCCGCTTTACCGGTTTAGAACCGAGCATGGTCGGCAACCCAATCTACTACAAGGCCGAAAAGATTGAATTAGTGGCCCCACAGGCCAAATAAAAACACTCTGGGCTACCCAATCTAAACGGGTAGTCCTTTTTCTCGAAATTCTACTTGGTCAGTTGCCGATAACGTTCAAACAGCATGGCGACCGTATCACTCTCGGTGGTGCCTTTAATTGTCAGCCCATATGCCCGCATAACGGCTCGATCGTTATCTTGGTGTGCCTTGCGCAGTTCAGGAACCGTCGCCAACGGATCATAAAGATCAGCTAAGCTACTATCTGGATAGAGCTTACGGGCATCCAGAATTCCTTGGGCGGTTTGTTCAATTTGCGTCTTTTGCTTGTCATCAACTTCCGGCCACGGGAAATTTGCATAGACGGTTGGCGAGTAACTGTAATCGCTCTTCATCCTACCAGCAACCGCACGCATCCACGCCATATGCACATTAGAAGTCATCACGCCGAACATATACAGGCTGGCATTCGGAACGAGATACAGCTTGTTGCTGGCAATAATATCTGGTGGCATCCACCCCATCGGCACATAACGGCGGTTTTCGCTCGAAACCTCGGGGACCGCTAGATAGTTTGAATCCGGTTGACGAATTTCAGTGAATAACATGGGCATTTCCGCCAATGCCTTAACTGACGGCGTAGGGCTCTTCAATCTTGCTTCGGTGACGGCCGCTAATCGTTCCATGATCGGTGGAACAGAGCGAAACTGACTTGGTGAGACACCCTTTAACCAAATGCAGTAACGCTCAACATTATTGATAAAGTCTCTGGAGCCAACATAACGTCGAATATAACTTTCAGTTTGCGGGTACTGCTTAATTAACGCCGCTCGTTCCGCTGGAGAAAGAATCAAGTTACCACCATCAACTGGTTTACTACCCTGCGACATCATTGGAAATTGAGAACCAGACACACTAATCTTTCGCCGAGGTTGTGGGTAAACATTCGCTCCCTCGGTAAGATACGCATTGATGTGATCAACCAGCTTCATCTGGCCGCCTTCAAACAGACGCTTATTTCCCTTGCGTGGGTAGCCGGTGAACCCAATGATGACCACATGAACTTGCGCTTTTTCCTTGGCTTCACTGCTCCAGCGGAATGTCCGGTACGCGAATTGAATCTCGATCCCTTTTTCGAATAGCTTTGGCCAAAGTGTTGGGGCTTGCTCACCTTGGGTGATCGAGTTAGTCGAAACAAAGGCGACTTCGGTCGTTTTACCTTGAATGAAGTCTGCCGCTTTGTTGTACCACGCCGCGACATAATCCAGCTTGCCGTACTTGCTAAAATCATGGAAGGCAATATCCATATCTGCAGCTTGCGCACGTGTCCGCTTCTCGTGACCATAAAATGGTGGATTGCCAATGATATAAGTAATCCGTTCACCGCCAACTACCGTTTCCCAATCGAGACGGATGGCATTGCCTTCTGTGATGTTGGTATATGTCTTCAGGGGTAAGAAGTCCATATTCGCGTAGACAATCGCCGCCGTTTCTTCCATCATCTGCGATTCAGCGATCCACAACGCTGTCTTGCCGACGGACACCGCAAAGTCATTGATTTCAATACCATAAAACTGTTGAATGGACACCTTGATCAAATCGTCATCAACTGCCAACATACTTTCATTCCCGTAAATCAAGCTGATAACCTGGTTTTCGAGCTTCCGCAATGACAAATAGGTTTCAGTCAGAAAGTTACCTGACCCACACGCTGGATCAAAGAAACGCAACTTACCGAGCCGGGCTTGAAAATCTGTCGCGCGTTGAATCATGGTCTTACGTTGCTTAATTTGCTTGATTTCAGTCAGCTCATCTCGGAGACCGTCTAGGAACATTGGATCAATGACTTTATGAATATTGGCAATCGAGGTATAGTGCATGCCACCTTCACGTCGCGTGTCTGGGTTCAAGGTACTCTCAAACACCGCACCAAAAATTGTTGGGCTGATCTCAGACCAGTCAAACTCCTTGCTGGCTTGATCTAGAATCAAAGCGCGCAACGAATCGGTGAATTGTGGAATCTCAACTTCCTCATTAGCAAACATTCCGCCATTCACATACGGAAACTCAGCCAACTTTTCTTCCAGATATGGGTCGCGTTTATCGATTGGCGTATCCAGCACACGAAACAGGTCTATCAAGGCCGTGCGCAGATGCCGCGTCTCAAATTCATTGAGATAGTCGTGAAACATACCATGACGGCCAAACATGCCAGCATCTTCAGCGTACAAGCAAAACACTAGACGCACCGACAACTCGTTGATACTACGCTGACTGCTGGCATTAGTAGGATCGCGATATTGCGTGAAAAGTTCATCGTAAATCTTGCCGACCAACTCACCAGCTTGCATTGAAACTTCCATCTCTTTATCGAGATGTGGGTTCAACTGATCAACGATAAAGTCCAGACGGTAATACTCGGTCGGTAAGTCCTTAAGCTGGATCACTGCCGGCTCGCCATTAGGTTGCTCCATATCATACACGAAGAACTGGGTGAAGTTGCTCGTGATAATCCAGCGCGGCCGCTTAGAGTACGGTAAATTGGCGGAGTATCGTTTTGCTTGCTCAAACGGAGACAGCAAACTGCCGTCAGATTGCCGTATGCCATCAAACAAGCTCTTATTTCGGCCTTTCTGTTCAATCAACACCTTGGTTGTGTCAATGAAACCGTCAATAAAGCTGGTGTGATCCAGCATTACTCGGTCTTCAAAACTGATGTACTCGCCAGGATTAGGAATATCATAGACAGTCTCCAGCAAGTCCAACCAGAAGGTCTGACTATCCTGTCGTTCATTACCACGATCTTGCCAACGCTTGGTAAAAGCCGTAGCAGCTCGTTTTTGATCTGCTTCCTTCATGAAACAGCCTCGATTCGTCAGTATTATGTTTCAAGTATCACGCATCAATCATATAAAGAAAAGCGCCAGTCTCGAAGTTCCGAAAACTGACGCTCACAAACATTAGGACACATCTCTATATTTTAAGTGAATTCAACTTTGAGCTTTTTTCCCAGTGCAAAGGCAATCTTGCTCATGGTATCGAAGCTAGTATTCTGGCCATGTTCAATTCTTGCAATCGTTGACTGCGGCACATCTGCACGCTCTGCCAGTTCCCGTTGGGTCAAGCCAGCACGTTCACGCTCGTTCATCAACGCCACCGCACTCTCAAGTTTAGCAGATTCGGCATCAAAGCCTGCCTTGAATTCAGGGTCTTTAAGTTGTTCAGCGAGATAATCGTCAAAAAGAATGTTCTTTGCCATGTTACTTACCTCCCAAATTATCGTAGTATTCTGTCCTGAGTTCTTTGGCATGATTAAGTTCAGACACCGGCGTCTTCTGGGTCTTCTTCGTGAAGCCATGCGTAATCACATAATGCGGACCTTCAACGTGGAAGTACAAGCCGCGCTGGATATTAGATCCCGTTGTCCGAAGCTCAAAGATGCCATCTGAGATTTTTCTGATCCACATTTGGCGCGCCGCCACCTGCAAACCGAATTTCTGTGTCTTAGCAATAACGGTGACCAGCTTCTGCTTTTCCACCGGTTTCAAACTATCTAAGAATTCTTGGAATTCATTGTGTCCACTGGGACGCGTGTAAAACTCGAACTTAGGATTTTCCATGAGTTCAGTATACACCCAGCGAGTCATAATATCAATATATGCTATCAGCATTCTAAAATCCACATTTCAAAACTTCGTAGTCTCTAAATGAGTGAATTAAAAGATCAGCGCACTCGGGAACGCTTGTTCGAGAATCAACCATATAAGCCTTCTACTCTGCTATAATACGTATGAATCAATAAAAATTATATAGATAAGGCGGAACACACATGAAGAAAAACCTGCCACGAAAAATCATCTACTTTGATGAAACCTCCGCTGTAGATTTATTACAGGTTCGTCAAAAAGGACATCTGACGAGAACCGAGGAAACAATTCGATCTATGACTGGGAAAATTGGCGCAGATGCTGACATAAAAGCACAACTAGACGAAGGCGTCGGAGTCAATAAGCTGATGAGTCATATCTCTGGCTTATCCGCCGGCATCAACTCAATGATGGGAGCAAACGGATCTCTCAACGGAAGTAAAATTGCCAGAACCGTCATTGAGAATTCTTTGCTTTATGATTTCTTGGAGGCCGCTGAATCGAAACGGGGAACGCCATTATTAGATATTAAGGAAGGCTACGCACTCTCAATTCCGAAGGATTCAATGACTTACTTCGCAACCATAGCACCTCTAACAGAGATGATGGAGGGACATCAGCAGCTCGACAATCCAGATATTACCATGGCAATTTCAAAAATGAACAGCGGCATCCGAAACTCTAAAGGTTACTACGAAGTAGTCGGAGAAAAAACTGATTCAAAATTTGGTAAATCCATCATCACTCAAAAAGTATTTCGTTTTAACATTGATGCTTTTAAGAACAATTACCGCATTCAGGATTTGCCTAAAATGAACTTAGTTCTGTATGCTATTCACGTCGGTACAACAAGGCTATCCCAACTCGATTTTGAAACAGAATTCAATCTTGACAGTCAGCAGTCCGAAGTCGGATTTAGCGGTTTAGCCAAGCAGGCTCAATCCCATCAGGATGCTGATTCTAACGACGAAAAATCGCTTGATGTTTTCGATGTCGTTTTAGCGGGGGTTCGCTAATGGCAAATATTCAATTATTCTACGGATCGAGCAAAGATTTCCACTCTCTACTTAATCGAAATCAAGTAGAGGACAATTACACACCATTTATGGAGCTGATTCGTCAATATAACGTAACAGTCCGCGCCAACGATACTATGGGCAACAAAGATGCTGAATTTAGCCGCGATGAAATTGACAACGTAGTAATTTTTGCTGATGACTTTGCATCGGTCACAGAACACGTAATCTCAAATTTCTCGAATATTGTACTACTTGGTCACGAGATCGAAAACTTGTATATTCAAAACCCTCCGAAACGAGTTGAATACTCTATCAGATCCAACTTTAATGAAGATGAGATTGATGAAGCAAGGTCGCCATATTTTTCACCCAGTACGACCGAAGTCACAAAACTTTACTCTCAACTACTAACCGGAAAAGTTGTTGGCCAAAACAACGCTAAACGTGAATCGTGCGTAGGATTGTATAAAGCGGCGTACCATCATCAGAAAAAACCTACCGTCATGATGTTCTACGGTCCCTCTGGCGTAGGGAAAACTGAATTAGCTAAGAACATTAGCAACTTCTATCATGGTAAGTTAACACGAATTCAGTTTTCAATGATGCAAACCGAGGAAGCCTTCAAATATGTTTTCGGTGATGAACATGCTCGGCCATCCATGGCTAGGGACTTACTATCGCGCGAATCAAACATAGTCCTTATCGACGAATTCGATAAGGTATCCCCCAGCCTATATAACGTATTTTATCAAATGTTTGATGAGGGTATTTTCGAGGACATCAATTACAAAGTGGACGTATCTAGTTGTATATTCATCTTAACGTCTAATTTCAACGATGAGGAAACTATTGCGTCCACAGTGGGCCTTCCAATATATTCAAGAATTGATCAAAAGATTAAATTTGAAAAACTAACCAAGGAGGAAATCTCCACGGTCATCTCTAATGCCTTCAAGCGAATTCTGTCAGAACTCACCCCGGAGGATCAGAAATTTATTAGCGCCTCAAAATTAGAAGAACACTATCAAGGAAATTTGCAGATTTTTTCAAACGTTCGCATGCTTGATTCATTTATCGAAAATGACGTATATACCATGTTGCTTGAGCAACAAATAACAGTTAACTCAAGTTCAGATGAATAGTAGTACCCGACCCCACAAAAAGAGCCATATCTCAAGCAATTCGCTATGAGTATATGGCTCTTTATTTGGCAGGATTTTGGCAGGGAACCAAGTAAATTCTACCCATTTCAACCCGTTTCACTTCGTCTGAAATGCCGTTAAACCAAGCTTTTCACTTCAAGTGATACCTGCATTTTATTCCCATTCAATGGTTGCCGGCGGCTTAGACGTAATATCATACACGACGCGGTTAACATGCCCCACCTCGTTGACAATCCGGGCCGAGATCTTCTGCAGTACATCCCAATCAATGCGGGCAAAGTCGGCGGTCATACCATCAATCGAAGTGATGGCACGAATGGCGATGGTGTAATCATACGTGCGGCCATCCCCCATCACGCCAACGCTGCGGAAGCCTGGCAGGACCGTGAAGTATTGCCAGATACTTTCTTGCAGGCCGGCCTTGGCGATTTCATCGCGCAGGACCCAGTCGGAGTCGCGGACAATTTCCAGTTTGTCCTTGGTCACTTCACCCAGCACCCGAATGCCGAGGCCAGGGCCTGGGAACGGCTGACGCCACACGAGATCATGCGGCAGGCCGAGACGTTCGCCGAGGTCGCGGGCTTCATCTTTGAACAGTTTGTTCAGCGGTTCGATGAGCTTAAACTTCAAGTCTTCTGGCAGGCCGCCGACGTTATGGTGCGACTTGATGGTTTGGGCCGTATCGGTACCGGACTCCACCACGTCGGTGTACAGCGTGCCTTGGGCCAGGTAATCGATGCCGTGCAGCTTGCGGGCTTCATCATTGAAGACCTCGATAAAGTCGCGGCCGATGATCTTACGTTTTTGCTCAGGGTCGGTGACACCGGCGAGATCGCCAAGGAAGCGGTCCGCGGCGTCCACCTTGATGATTTTGACCCCGAGGCCTTTGCCGAGACTGTCCATCACTTGGGCCGCTTCATTCTTGCGCAGCAGGCCGTGGTCAACGAAGATGCAGGTCAGCTGGTCGCCAATCGCCTTGTTGAGCAGCGCCGCGACAACGGAGCTGTCCACGCCGCCAGAGAGGCCGAGCAGGACTTTCTGGTCGCCGACTTCGGCGCGGATTTCCGCGATTTGGTCGTCGATGAAGTCGCCCATGTTCCAGTTAGCTTCCGCGTGGCAAATGTCGAAGGCAAAATGGTGCAGGATTTCATGGCCATACTGCGTGTTTTGAACCTCGGCGTGGAACTGAATCCCGTAGAACTTACGGTCATCGTCGTCCATCGCGGCAATCGGGCAGTTCGTGCTGGTGGCGGTGGTGCGAAAACCTGCCGGCACTGCCCGCACCAGGTCGCCGTGACTCATCCACACGGTTTGCTCTTCAGGCAAGCCGGCGAAGACCTTAGCAGTCGGGTCGGTGACGGTGATGTCGACTTTACCGTATTCGCGGTTGTCTGCGGCTTCCACGTCGCCGCCGAGGCGCTGCGCCATCAGCTGCATGCCGTAGCAAACCCCCAGAATCGGGATGCCCAGCTTGAAAATCTCGTCGTCGACGCCAAGTGCGCCTTCGTCGTACACCGAGTTCGGGCCGCCAGAGAAGATGATCCCTTTTGGCGCGAGCTGGCGGACTTCTTCTGCTGTGATCGTATGCGGCTTGAGTTCGGAATAGATGCCGAATTCACGAATGCGCCGCGTGATCAATTGATTGTACTGACTGCCATAATCAAGGACGATAATTTTGTCGTAGTCCTGGGCCTTGGTTGCCAAGTTTTGCCACACTCCCTTTATTGAATTGTTACTATTCTATGCAAAAAACGCCAGCGGGTCAATCTGGGATGAGAATCTGCTCAGATTACCGCCTAGAATTTCCGCAGCCGCACTTCATCGATCAGATGATGGGCGGTTTTGTGCAATATGACATCCGCCCGATTTTTGGTCGGCAGAATGTACTCGGTCAGGTTTTTCAAGTTGACGTCGCGCCAGACCTGTTTGGCCATTTTGAACGCATCTTGCCGGTCCCCGATGGCGTACTGGTAATAGTAGTTGGTCGGGTCAGTGAAGGCCGTATCCAGCAACATGCCGAAACGTTCCAGGTACCACTGCTCGATGTTCTTAGGGTCGGCGTCGACGTAAATCGAAAAGTCGAAGTAGTCGCTCACGTAAATCGGTGCCTTGCTTGGCAGCTGCAGGACGTTAATGCCTTCGACAATCAGGATGTCCGGATGGTCGATGACTTCTTCTTCCCCCGGCACAATGTCGTAGATCTGATGGCTGTACTTCGGCGCCCGCACGACGCCGTTGTTGTTTTTGACGTTGTTGAGGAAATGAATCAGCAAGTCCATGTCGTAGCTTTCCGGGAAACCCTTGCGGTTCAAAATCCCGCGCCGCTCCAGCTCCTGATTCGGGTACAAGAAGCCATCCGTGGTGATCAGCTGAATGCGCCGGTCCGGATACGCTCGCGAAAGCAGCAGCTGCAGCAGGCGGGCGGTGGTGCTTTTGCCTACCGCCACCGAGCCGCAAATGCCGATGATGAACGGCCGGGCGTGATACGGAATGCTCAGGAACTGACTGAGGGTCCGCGCGTCGTCTTGGTAGTCGTTGTAGCGGATGTGAATCAGGTGGCGCAGCGGTGAGTAGACGGTTTTGACATCGTCCATGCTGATGATATCGTTCAGCGATTGCAACTGGCTCAGTTCGTCGTCAGAGACGGAAGCAAAGTTGTGGGCGTGAAAATTCGCCCACTCGTCGCGGCTGAACTTGTAGTAATTCATTTCGGATTCCATAACTGCTCCTTGAGGCTGAGATTTACTCTAGTTTAGCGCTTTCGCCGCCGGTTTTGGGGATTTCGGGGAAAACAGTTGCCGGGTTGCGGGAAAAATCTGCGGCGCCGCAATCATACAGTCCACCCGCCTTGATGAAACGGGGGCGGCGCCGGTCTGCTTGCTGACATCGGGCTCAAGCCACTTACTTTTACCACAGATGACTGATGCTGTTTATGATCAGCCGATATTATGCCTGTCATCAACCGTTAAAAGTTTTATTTAAGAAAGATGTTGTCGCTTTCATTTGGCTGCTTCGTTCTGGTACACTTAGGTTTCTATACCAACCCGGAAGGAAGTCATTCCTGATGAAAATCACTGCTTTCGGGGTGCGGCCAGATGAGCGCCAGCACTTCGAGCGATGGACGAATCACACCGGCGATGAAATTCGCCAAACTGCAGAGCTGTTAACCCCGGAAACCTTGGCCTTGGCCAAAGGCAGCCAAGGTATCACCAGTTTTCAAACTGTCCCTTACGCCGCCGGCATTTTCAAAGCCATGCGGCAGCGCCACATTCCTTGGCTCGCGCTGCGCAACACCGGCGTAGACAATGTCGATTTTGCTGCCGCTGAGCGCGAAGGTATTCGCATCACCAATGTCCCGGCCTACTCGCCGAATGCCATTGCCGAATTTGCCTTGGCCGATATGCTTTACCTGCTGCGCCAAACCGGCCTGGTGCAGCGCGACCTGCAGGCTAATCAGTATCAGGCCGCAACCCAGCACATCGGCCGCGAGCTGCGCACGTCCACTGTCGGCGTCATCGGCACCGGTCGCATCGGCCGCAGCCTGATTGCCAGTCTCAACGGCATTGGCGCCAAAGTACTGGCCTTTGACCCGCATCCCAAAACCGATGCCAGTTTGCAGTATGAATCCGTGTCGTTTCAGACCTTGCTGAAGCACAGTGACATTGTGACACTGCATGTGCCTGGCACGCCGGCGAATACCCATTTGATTGACAAAGCGGCGCTGGCGCTGATGAAGCCAGGTAGTCTGCTGATCAATACCGGAAGGCCGAATTTGATTGATACCACCGCCGTCATCGCCGCCTTGCAAAGTCGCCAGCTGGGTGGCGTCGGCATTGACACCTTTGAGCACGAGGCCGACGATCTGTTGGCCCTAGACCAAGCTGGCCAGTTCAATGATCCCCAGTGGCAAACGCTGCTGGCGATGCCGAATGTCATCTTGTCGCCGCACATTGCCTACTACACCGACACCGCGGTACGCAACATGGTCGAATGCGCCTTGCAGGCTCTCCATGACCTGCAGGACCACCAGGCCAGCAACTGCGAGGTTTATCCAGAAGGCATGGCCAAAGCGGAATAAACTGAAGACCCGTCACCTATTTTGCGGTGGCGGGTCTTCTTGTATGCTCTTGCTAGTCAACGGTCACAATCCACCCAGCCGGCGCTGGCACATCGCCGAATTGGATGCCGGTCAGCTCATCATACAGCCGCTGGGTTACCGGCCCGATGCCGCCATCCCCGAATTGATGGACTTGGTCATGGTAGGTGATGCTGGCGATTGGCGTAATCACCGCCGCTGTGCCGCAAGCGCCAGCTTCAGCGAAGTCAGCGAGGCTCGTGATGGGAATCTGGGTTTCCTCTGCATCCAAGCCGAAGCGGTCACGGGCCAAGGCGAGCAGCGAACGCCGGGTGATGCTTGGCAGAATGGACGGCGACTGCGGCGTCAAGAACCGTTTGCCGTCCCTGGTGATAGCAAAGAAGTTAGCACTGCCAACTTCTTCAATGTACTTGTGCTCGATCGGGTCGAGGTAAATCGCATCCCCGTAGCCGTGCTCATGGGCATACTTACCGGCTTGCAGGCTGGCGGCGTAGTTGCCGCCGACCTTGCTTTGCCCGGTGCCATAATGCGCCGCGCGGTCGAAATGATCGGCCACGATGAACTTGGTGGGCACCATTCCGCCTTTGTAGTAAGCCCCCACCGGCATCGCAAAAATCGTGAAGAGGTATTCCTTGGCTGGTGCCACCCCGATATTCGGGCCCACGCCCAGTAGTAGCGGCCGCAGATACAGCGTCGCGCCGGTGCCATAGGGCGGAACATAGTCAGCGTTGGCGGCCACGACCTGCTTAGCGGCGGCGAGAAACTGAGCCGTTGGGACTGGCGGCATCAGGAGCTTGCTGGCGGAATCTTGCAGCCGCTGGGCGTTAAGCGCCGGACGGAACAGTTGAATAGTGCCTTTTTTTGTGCGATAGGCTTTCAAGCCTTCAAAGGCAGATTGGCCATAATGCAGCGCCGGGCTGCCGACGTTCAGCTGCAAGGTATTGCCTTGCACCAACTTACCTTCATCCCACGCGCCATCCTTGTAGTGCGCCTCATAGCGACAAGGCAACTCCATGTAATTAAAGCCTAATACGTTCCAATCGATAGCCACTGCCACGTTGCTTCCTCCTCTGAAAGACTCATCTGTTCGCATCGTACAAAGGAATGCGCCCACTTGCAAGCAATTTGGCCAAACCGCAATCGGTTTTTAATGATTGGTTGGGGTTAATCGCGGAAACCCATCTGTTGGAAATATGAGTCAATTTCGGCTTTGGCGACGGCTTGCAGGTTAGGGGTCAGGAAATAGAGCGCCTCGCACACCCGCTTAAACGTGCTCACTCGGTAATAATACTGAATATCCGCTGGCGTCTGCTCGTAACTGGTCCAAATCTGTTGGCTGCACGCCTGCAGCTGGCCAATGACTGACGCCTCGCCACCCTCCAGCTTAGCGATACTACTCCACACCACTGCTAGGCGTTCCTCTTCATCATCGGCAAAAGGCGCGGTGGTGGCAAGTAGAACCGCACTGACAGCCTGCGCCGCGGCCGGCAGTTGCGCTGGCGGAAAGGCAGGATGTTGCACTGCTGCATCCAGGAAATCACTGCCATGCGCAATCGCATGCGCCCAGCCGTGGCCTGGCACATAACCGCGGCGGTCGGTTTCGCTTGGCAGATACTTCAACGCCTGCGCAAACCAGATCTGGCGTTGCTCCCTCGTCAGAAACGCCGACTCTGCATCTGCACTGAGTATCAAGGCGCCAAGTAGCGCCGTGAAACTGCGGGTGAAGATTAAATCAGATTCACTACCCTGCCCGGTGAAAAGCGCCTCACCGGCTGTGGTTTGGCGAGCAATCAACTGTTTTTGGCCAGTGGTGAACCCGCCGGCCATGAAGCCCCTGGCTAACAGCGTATAGACCAGGTCGTCGCGGATAGCGCCGTCTGGATCGCCGATGTGGTCAAGCAGCCACTGGATTTTTGCTTCGGTGAAGCTGAGTGGATCAGGTTGTGTCAACAACGCTTCAAGCTCATTTTTCATCTGCATCCTCGCCTCGTCTTTCTAATCTTGCCTTGATTATATCGAAATCCTTACCCTACGCAAAAAGACACCCGCAGAGGCGGATGTCTTCATAAACGTTTCAGTTAGTCGACCCGGTTGATCAAGGCATCGTTGATGCGGTCCTTGAGCAACTGCGTACGTTTTGGATTGAGCTCACGGAGCTGCTGACAAATCAGGTCGATAATGGTGAGCTGGCCAAGCACCGGCAGAAAGTCGGAACTGTCGCGACCACTACCAGCAGGCGGGGCCAATGTAAAGTCGCTCGCTTGGGTCAGCTTAGTGTTCAGGTAGTTGGTGATGGCGATGATGTCCACGCCGAAGCGCTTGGCGATAGCGACGTTTTGTAGCAAATCGCGGGTATTACCGGTGTTAGAGATTGCGACCACCACATCATCCGCTTGCAGCAAGGCAATATCGATGGCTTGCAGATGAATGTCAGGGTCAAAAATCACAGCGACCCCCATCCGCGTCAGGCGAGTTTTGAAATAATTCCCGACCATGGCGGAAATACCGGCACCGAAGATGCACACCGCATGCGCCTCATCGATGGCTTTAGCCACTGCCGCCAAATGTTCCGGCAAAACCGCTTTTTGCAGCCGCTTCAGGTACTCCACATACTGGCTGGTGGGCAGCTCGTCTTTTTCATCCGGGGTTTCCTGATTGACCGAGATCACGGCTAAATCGCGGGCTAGTTGCAGTTTAAAGTCTTGGAACCCCTTGAAATGCAACTTGCGACAGAACCTGATGACGGTGGTTTCCGCGACTTGGGCTTTCGCCGCTAAGTCACCAATCGATAGATGTTGCACATCTTCTGAATTGACCAGCACATACTGGGCAATTTTACGTTCGGCTTTCGTTAGTGATGGATAAAAGCCGTTAATCGTGGTTAAAACATCCATCCTGTTCACCCCTTCACTCTCTGCTATGAATTATAGCACAGCGGAGGGACTAGCTTAGTCCTTGGTGCGATTAGCGAAGCGAACGAATGGGAAGTAGATTAACGTCCCAATGGCGATCAAGATGATTTGCAAAATAGAAGCGCGC
Source organism: Lacticaseibacillus suibinensis (assembly GCF_003946175.1). Taxonomy (GTDB): domain Bacteria; phylum Bacillota; class Bacilli; order Lactobacillales; family Lactobacillaceae; genus Lacticaseibacillus; species Lacticaseibacillus suibinensis. The sequence continues at coordinate 17,494 of NZ_RHOK01000006.1, forward strand.
CAGTCACCATTCGTGGCCAGATAGCCGGAAATGACTGCAGGCGTGGTCCATGGCGTCATGACAGAGGTGCGGGCAACCAGACCAGCCGCTGTGGCGAAGTATGCAATGGTGGTGGTCACCAATGGCGTGATGACCAGCGGAATACCCAGAATTGGGTTGAAGACCACTGGCATCCCAAACATAATTGGTTCCGAAACGTTGAACAGTGATGGCACCAAACCAACCTTAGCAATGGTCCGGTAGTCTTCACGCTTGGAAGCAAGCAGTACGGCCAAAATCAGGCAAAGGATCATACCACCGCCACCGCACCAAGCAAAGGCATCCAAGAATGGCTTGGTCACAATGTTAGGCAAAGCTGCATTGGCCTTCAAAGCATCCATGTTTTGCTGCAGAGACGTCAGCAGCACTGGTTCGCCGATGGAGCCCAGAATGAAGGTACCGTGCAAACCAAAAGCCCACAGGAAGTTGCTCAAGAAGACATACATCAAAATCCCGGCCAAACTCTGGAAGCCGCCAACCAATGGCGCCTGGAAGAATTTAACAATCAAATCTGGCCAATTGGTGTTCAATCCGACTTCAACGGCGAAGTCGACCACACCAAAAATCAAGGAAACTAGGAAGGCTGGAATCAAGACGTTGAAGGACTTAGCTAATGCTGGTGGCACCGAGTCTGGCATCTTGATGCGCAGCTTGTCGATTTTGTTGAATTTGCACAGCAAGGTTACCCCAATCAAGCTGGAAATAATGGCCAAGAACATGCCGGTAGCACTAGTCTCGTTCTGGGAGAAAATCGCCGCAACGGTCACGTTCTTACCAGTGGCTGTGGTCACTGCCAAGCTAGCTGGCAAAAGCACGAAGAAGCTGATCACGCCGAAGACCCCACCGAAGGAAGGATCATCGCCTTTGTACGCGCGAGTCAGGCGTTCGCCAATCGTGTACGCGATCAAAATCGCGAGGATGCCGAGTGTCGCATTGTAAACCTGGCCGCCAATCAAAGTCAGCTTAGCCGCCCAGGCGAATTTACCAAGGAGCCCATTAGCACCGAGCACCAGGTTATTAATCAGGACCCAAAATGACGCAATGATGGTGGCGGGCATCAACGTGATGAAACCATCACGAATCGCCATGATATGTTTCTGTTCCGAGAACTTATTCGCGCCGACCAGCAGCGCTTGAACAAAATGATTGCTGTCTTTATTTTCCATGTTTATCACACCTCCAAGGTGGTATAGGCACAATTAATTTCAAACATGCGGTTCCAAGGAAAACTGATTCGCAGCTGGAGCTTGGCCCCAGCCAATGAATGTTGCAACGTGGTGGCAGCCAGCGCTTCAATCTGCTTAGCTACTTCAGCCCCCACGGCCTCGGCCTGGTCTTTCAGGTCGAAGTAATTGAGTCCGAACCGAGGCAGCCAGTTGTCGGTGACCTCGCCGCGGACGACGCTTTGATAAAACGCATCATCCAAGAGTGCGGTCAAAATCTCATGCCAGCGTACTGCCGGCGTGGCCTTACGCTGAATCATCGCGGCGCTGATGGTGCTGCCCAGCGTGTTGCAGTTGGTGTTCCACCCGCGATATGCCGCCAGCTTAGGGAGCAAGCCTTGGGTGTCCAACATCTCGATAAGCTCGAGGTCGGCACCATTGGCATAGGCACTGTCTGCCACTGCTACGGCTTTGCCGGCATCGAGTAACACACCAATCTGCGAAACAAAGGCGCGAAGATTGCGGTAAGTATCATAGGTGACATCGGCATGGGTACGCTGATCACGCGCTTCGATCATCTGCTTGCCTGGCGTGTTCACTGCCAAGATCAAATCAGCGCTCTCTGGGCTTAAGGCCACTTGCGCCCCAGCCGACAGAATGTGCGACTTCACACTTTCGCACAGCGGCCGATCTTCATACAGAGGGATTTGAGTTTTACCAATTTCACTGGCATACAGCGGATAGATGCTGAAACTGCCGCCGGTCAAGCCTTGCACCGCCCGCGCCAGTAAGGTGTACCCTGCTTCATCGGCACCAGGATAGGTGCCGATGCGCGCTTGCAGCCGCGTTTTCTTGATCAGCGGATAAACGGCGGCCTGGTCATGCGCGGTATAGCCATAAGGGGCGCTGTCATCTTGCGGAATGGCTAAATAGTCAATCACGCCGGCCTGGACCAAATCGATATTGGCCAAATTGACCTTGAGATTATTCTCGCGGCGCTGCTCGTAATCGGTGATATCCTCTGCTGGCACGGTGCGGCTTAACTGCCGCTCCTCGGCGCGCTCGGCGTCATCCAGGCCTTCGCGGTTTTCCTTATCAATCAGCCAGCCGTAGCGAAAAATCTCCGCGCCATAATCTTCATAATAAGCCGGCTCCTCATCCCCACTGCTGTAGCGAGGGGTACGCATGATCAAGTTCGAGCCGTACAGTTTTAGCGCTGGATTGGTAGCCTTCAGCCCTTTCAAAAATGCTTTATATTCGGCGATATCAGGTTTTTCCGTTTCAGGATAAATCCGAGAAGGCAACAAGCCCCCATAAGCCAGCATTTCAGTGGAATACACCACCGCGTCAGCGTCGGCGCTTTCCGCCTTCAAGAAATCCCGTAAAGCGCTCACATTTGCTGGTAGCTTTTTGTGGCCCAGCAGAGACGTTGGCGGCGCCACCACCGTGACATTCTCAAGCTGGGTAAATAACCGCAGCGGATAATCGAGATTACATGGCCGCTCATCCAGTGGGATATAAACAATTTTGCTCAACAATTAGGCCATCCTTTCAATCAATTCGGCGATACTATCAACATGCGCGCTGGCGGCGGCAATCGTTGGCGCGTCTGCCAACTTACCCACAGCAAAGCTATTCGGCGTCAAGCCAAACATCGTGGTGTCGTTCTCAGCATCCCCGGCCACATAAACCTGCTTAGGGTCAAACTGGCGCTGCTCGATTAGGGCTTGAACGGCTTGCCCTTTGGAGGCTTGCGGCGAAAAAATTTCCAGTGAACTGGGACTGGTTTGTTGCACATTGACTTGATCCCCTAACGCCGCCTTCAGTGCTTTGATCAGCGGCTTAAAGGTGGCGGTATCACCAAAAATCAAATAAATGACAGGGTCGAAGCTCGGCTGTTCGATAAAGCCAACAAGGTCGGGCTTTACTATAGAGGTATCAACGAATTCGGCGACCTGTGAAGGATCGCGAGGTGATGGAAAATAGCGATGGTTGATATCGGAAACTTCGACGCGCAGACCTTGGCCAAACACTATGCCGTTAATCGTCGGGACCAGTGCATGGGGAATGGTCGCTTGACTCACTAGGTCGCCAGCTTGATCACGCACCACGGCGCCATTTTGACTGATGCGATAAGCGCCAGCCACGCCGATTTGACGTTCAACATACTTGATGTCTTCATCGAGGCGACCGGTGCAAACGACGAATTCGTTGCCGGCTTGCACATAGCTTTTCAACTGAGCCAAGCTGACGTCATCAATCTGATTATGGGCATCCAATAATGTCCCGTCTAAATCACAAATCAATAATTTCTTCAATATGATCAACCTATTTCTATTTAGCGTTATATGCAGCGATGGTCTTAGTGTAGCGCGCGGTAATCTGCTGCGGCCGCGTGATGGCACCGCCGACAACGGCGGAATATGCGCCCAGTTCAAACGCATGGGTGACATGTTCGGGTTCATACGTGTGACCTTCGAGGATAATCGGTGTGGTCACGGCTTGGGCTAGCTTGCTCAACAAGTCAAAATCCGGCAAGTCCCGTTGCGGCGTGTACGGCGTGTATCCTGACATGGTCGTCGAAATCAGATCAAAGCCCAGTTTGCTAGCAGCCACCCCTTCGTCGAAATTCGAGATATCTGCCATCGCCAGCCGACCCGCGGCGTGAATGGCGGCCACGAGGTCTGGCAGTTGCTCATCGTGCGGCCGCTTGCGATTCGTGGCATCAGTGGCAATTACCTCTGCCTTGGTTCCGTCAATCAGTTCGCACACCTCCTTCATCGTGGCGGTGATATACACTTCCGAATCGGAATAGTCGCGTTTGATAATGCCGATAACGGGCAAATCAACTTGCCGCTCAATTTCCTGAATATCCGGCACCGAATTGGCACGAATGCCCTTAGCGCCACCTTCTTTGGCCGCAATCGCCAGCCGACCCATGATGAAACTGCTGTGTAGCGGTTCATCCGGCAATGCCTGGCAAGAAACAATCAACTGATGATGAATCTGATTCAAGTCCATTTGACCTCCTCCTTTCACCGCATATGGTACCCTGTTTTGATTTGGAAGTAAATATCCTTTTTATATATATTTATGGAGTTTAATTGCATTATTTGATTTTTGTGCCTGGTAATCCTTGATAGCATACGCTTAGGCGTATAAAAATAGCGGCCAAATTAGACCGCTATTGTCCGTTTCTTCGGCAAAAAGGTGCCCAGCACCTTTTTAACCAAGCTGTTGCGTTAGCTCTAGTTGTTGCAACGACGCTTGCACGGCCGGGGTTTGCGCCTGGCCTTGCGCAATGACCTGTCCTGCCGCGATGTGCGGGTCCAGGCCAGTAGTAAGTTCAATAAAGACATAGTCGGAATAATCCCGTAGAAAAGATGGCCCATCCCAGCAGCAGTCGGGGATCGGGCCATCATGTGTTTGATTTATTTTATTGGTACGCGTGACACACTTACTTGTGTTTTAACTGCGGTGACGCTTGCGCCAATTGATGCCGAGTAAGCCGAGCAAGCCTATGCCCAAAGCGGCTAGACCGTTTGCAGCGACGCTACCGGTCTGTGGTAGGCTACCATAAGCGTCTTTATTTTTGTTGCCAATGTTGGTACCACCGTTGCTAGCATTCCCGCCATCATTTGCTAACTTCGTATAGTGAACTGTCACATCCTCAGCATTTACCAATTCGGTAATCGGTTCGCTGGTATCAATAGTTTGGGCAGCCACAGTGGTTACCTCTGCCTTGTATCCCGGAACTGATGGGACCGAATAGGCCTCGTAATGATTTTGTGGTAAATAAGCCAGATATTCGTCGTAATCACGCGAGATTTCTTCATCTTCTTCATCCGGGCCATACCAATTCCAGTGCCACTGCACCTTTTGAACCACGTCCTTTAGCATACCCGCAGGCAAACCGGTAAATGTAATGCGACGAGTGGTGATTTTTGGAATTTGTTTGATACCGATTGCTTGATACTCAATCTCGCCGTCTTCGTCCAATGGTGCTAATGTCAATTTCTCATTCGGATCTACAAGCTCGTAACCATCTGGCAAATTAATTTGACTCAGGTCTGCTGTCGCACCAATCTCTCCGTATAACACCCCTCCTTCTCCTCGATCTTCACCTAGCGTATGATCGTCGAACCAGATGCCGAGATAGCCAAGTGCTCCATCTTGAAGGCGATAGGTGTCGCCGAACCCGCCGTTGTATTGTAGGCCAAATTGATGGCCAGTCTTCTCCCCAGTCCAAACTTGACCTGCTGGGGCCCAAAAGCGGTCTAGATAATTTTCGTCATTGATGACTAAAATCTCCAGTTGATTAACTTCATTAATCAACTCAGGCGCAGAACTGGGATAAAATTTGAGTCCTGTGATATCAAGGCGCTTAAGAGCAGGCATATCAATAAACGAGTTGCTGGCATAAACCTCTTTTCCGTTCCAATTGGATAGATCAACCTCCCCGACCCCGCTTTGGCTCAGAAAATTACTCATATCGCTCAAATTGTCCACTTGCCAATTTGAAAGATCTAGTTGAGTCAAGCTACTTGTGCCGGAAAAGACGGAATGCATCGACCTGACTGAACTGACATCCCAAGAATTAATTCGAATTTCCGTTAGACTTTCACATCCATCAAACAGCCATGCCATTTGCTCTACTTTAGCTGTATTCCAGTTTTCTGCTTCAACGGTTTCTAGACTCGAATTGTAGGTAAACATACCGCTAATATCTTCGACCTGGCTCACATCAAGTCTGTCAAGATGCTCAATCTCGGTTAAACCATCAAGATAGGCGAACAGGTAGGATGAATCTCTTGGGGCCTCAATTTGGCCATTAAGAACAATCCGAGTAATTAAACTACCAAATACCCACCATGGCGAGCGCAATTCGGTATCCAACCCTGCGCCACCTTCAAGCGACAGAGTGCCATCCTCGTCCACCGTCCAGGCTACTGTCCCCCATGTTCCGCTCCTCGGCGCTGGTGTCAGTGTATATGTATCTGCATATCCGCCAGCATAATTGTCGAAAAAGGTGTGGCCCTTTGTGGTGCCTTCCCATTGCATCCCGTCTTTGATTGGCACATTAGCCAGGCGTGTTTGGCTGCCTAATACCAGTTTGTCGACACTTGAATCTCGAGCTTCAAATGGTTCCTGCGGATCAGCGAATACCGCATTTCCAAAATTAACTTCAGTCAGATCAGTGCGAGCGAACATTCGGTCCAAATCGACTTCCGAATTAAACTGCCAAGAAGACAAATCAAATGAATCAACACCAGAAAAGCCAAACATCCAGTACATCGATTTAACATTAGAGACGTCGAAATTGCTCACGTCAAGCGAAGACAGCTGGGTTGTGGCATAAAACATGCTCCCCATCGAAACCACATTACTTGTATCCAGCAACTCGATATTAATGAAATCTGTCACCTGGTAAAATTCCGAGAATAGACTTGAACTGTCATCTGGCGCATAAACAGTATCGAGGAATATCACCTGCTCAATCTCACGGCTAAATTCCTCCCACGGAGATTCTCCGTCAGTATCTACCCCTTTGCCACCGTGAAGGATCAGTTCCCCTTCATTGGTCAGCGTCCAGTCAACCGTTCCCCAAGTACCCTGCGCACTAATCGGCGCCCCGGCCTTCTCGTCCTGGCTGATTTCAGCGGCAACGTCTACTGTTGCGTCATCTGAAGTTGGGGCCGGCTGATTGTCAGTTATGCTCGCCTCGTCAGACATTGAGGTTTCTGCGCCTGGCATATTCGCTTCAACCTCTGTTTCTATCTCCTCCTCAAGGTCAGCCGAGGTTTCGCCTTCGTCATCATCACCAATCACCGGCAGATCTACTGCCGATTCGCTATCAGTCGCCGCACCATCCAGCGAAGGTGTCACCAGCACGGAACTGGTCGCTTCCCCTGGTGTTTCCCCTTCCGCATGGGCCACCACTGGCGCCATGCCAGTCAAAATAGTGGTGCTCGCCAGCACAGTCAGCGCCAGTGAGGCGCAGAGGCGGCGGGTTCGTTTCTCTTTTGTCATGGGGTCCTCCCTTATCCAAACCTTATGCATTTAATAATCCCTTACAAATATAATTGTAAACGAATGCAGTCATAGCTTGTCCAGTCAGACGGGTTTGCGTGCACCAAAAAACGCCCTCCAGAGAGGGCGTTGGTTAGTCGATGGTTATGTCCGGCATCGCCTGCCGGGCCACGCGATTGGCAGCAACGCGATCAGCGTAACCGGCTGCGAGCTCAGCGCCCAGCGGCAGGTCAGCTTCCAGACTTGGCAAGGTGCTACCGGGATTGATCACAAAGGTCATCAAGCTCCAGGCGGCCAGGTACTGTTCGCCGGTGTCGAGGTCTTCTCCGACCAGCTTGGTGAACACTTCCAGCGAGCGCTTGCCGCAACCGGTAACGAAGCTGGTGTAGGTCAAAGCGTGGCCGATGAGCACCGGCTTCACATACACCAACCGATCCAAGGAACCGGTGACCATTTTGCTACGGGCGAAGCGATGCGCTGAGATGCTGGCAGTTTCATCCAGCCAAGCCGCGGTTTGGCCACCGAACAAGCTGGCATGTTCATTCATTTGCCCCTGAAAAATCCGGTGGGTGGTCACCGACAGGGTTTCCGACATTAACATAAAGTCACTTCATTTCGTAAAGGTCAGTTGGCACGTCTGCCAGCAGTGGCGATAGTGCCGGACTGGCAAAAATGGTCAGACGATGCATCGCCCGGCTAGCAATGGTATACAGCAATTCACGTTCGTCTTCATGGTGGAAGTTGGCGGCATTGGCTTGCCACAGCACCACGGCATCGAATTCCAGCCCTTTGGCCAGATACGATGGCACCACGATGACGCCGGCGGCCAGGCGCTGATTCTCAGAGCGAATCAGCGTGGTTTTCACGCCGGCCTGTTGCAACTCGGCTTGAACCTGCTCCGCGGCTTCCAGGGTCTTGGCGATGATGGCCGTGGTTTGCTTGGCGGCGTTATCGATGTTGATTTGCTTAACCAAAGTAGCCAGCAGCGCCTGTTCGTCGGCGCGTTGGTACACAATCGGCAGCGGGCCTTGGCGGTTGAAGGCTTCGATTTTCTGGCCGGCTTTCAAAATGGCCTTGGTGAAGTCGGTGACCTGCTTGGTAGAGCGATACGACCGGGTCAGCTGCACCACCCGCGTCTTTTCCGGGTCGAACAGTTTGGACACATCGGCAATCAACGTATGCGAGTTTTCCTTAGTGAAAATCGCCTGGTTGAGATCGCCGAGCAAGGTGAACTTCGCTTTCGGGAAGCTGCGCTGTAGGTAAGCCAGCTGGAACGGCGTGTAGTCTTGGATTTCATCAATGAAGACATAGCGCATGTTGCGTTCGCCATGACGGCCGGTCATCAGATCATACAGGTACAAATATGGCGTCGCGTCGGCCATGGTGAGCTGGCGGGCTTTGAAAGCCTCAACGAACTGATCGACTTCCTCGTCCCATTCGGCGGCGGTCAGGCCGTATTCGGCCAGGTTCAGGTAATGCGGCGCTTCGCGTAGGAAGTGCACATACTGCGCGCGGACGTTCAGGAAGTGATTGCGAACGATGGACTGCTGAATGGTTTGGAAAGCGTCAATGACGATTTTCCGGGCATAGAACTTGTACTCGGCGTCGGAATCCTTGAATTCCTTCTGACCATTCTCCTGCAAACTGCGAATCTGTTCTTCCGACAGGTTTTCGACGGTATCTTGCACCCAGTCGGCCTTCATTTCACTGTCCACTTTGCGGTTCAGCATCGAAAGTAGGCGTTCCTTGGTGGCGCTCAGGCGGTTGCCCAGATGATAATTTTCGTTGTAACTATAGAAAATATCGGCAATGCGTTTACGCGAAATAAAGACCTTACCTTGGAACTTGATGTCGCGGAAGCGCATGTTGGCCGCTTCCAGCGTTTGGGCGTACTGCTCCGTGGCCTTGAAAAAGGCCAGACTGCCCTTAGCTTTGGCGATGGCTTTTTGCGGCTTGGTCAGTTTCGCTTCAAACTGCGAGAACAGGTCCTGTACCTGGATGTTCGGCACACGGCGCGTCACATATTGATAGAAGGTAAACTGCACCATGTTCTGTTCGCCTAATTCCGGCAGCACGTTGCCGATATAATCAGAAAACAGCTGGTTCGGGCTGAACATGATGACTTGACTGGCGGACAAGTTGCCGCGGTAACGGTACAGCAAGTAAGCCACCCGCTGGAGCACCGCCGAAGTCTTCCCGGAACCCGCGGCCCCTTGTACGAAGAGCAAATCAGCCGAGGTGTCACGAATGATTTGGTTTTGTTCGCGCTGAATGGTGGTGACGATACTCTTCATTTGAGTATCGGATTTCTCGTTCAGCACTTCCAGCAGCATCTGATCACCGATCGTTTCGGTGGTGTCGAACATGGTTTGAATCTGACCATTTTCGATGACAAACTGGCGCTTCAAGGAGACGTCAACGGTTTGCGGGCCGTCCGGCGTTTGGTAAGTCACCTTACCCAAGCCGCCGTCATAATAGATGGAACTGATCGGCGCACGCCAGTCGTAGATCAAGAACTTGCCGTTTTTGTTGGTAAAACTGCCGAGGCCGATGTAGATGGTTTCGGGTTTTTCTTGGCCTTCTTGAAAATCGATCCGCGCGAAAAAGGGATTGCCCTTCAGCCGGCGCACCGTGTCCAGTTGCATGGTGGATTGACGCCAAGCATTGCTGCGCTCGTCCAGCAGCTGTTGTTGCTGCTGGATGCTGGCCGCGGTTTCGATGGTTTCAGCGTCATTGGACAGGTTAATTGAGGTGTCAGCAAAAAAGTTCTTATTCAGACTGGTTTCTTCCGCTTTGGTCCGCTCAATTTCCTGGCTCAGGCGATCATCGGCTGCGTCTAGTTCTTTCATCGTCCGATCAAGATGCGCTTGTTCGAACTGCTTTTCTTTATCCACGGGCGCGCCCCCTTAATTGAAAATAATCGTTGTACTATCATACCACTTGTGAAATATGTTCGCAATCAAAGCAAATCGGAATGGGCCGCGGGGAAGGCCGGTGAGGCGCCGGGGCGTAGTGGTCCTGCTGAGGGGTCGGCTGGAGCCAAAAGGCGGTCTCCAGCCTCAGCTATGAGCCGCTATCGCTACGCTCAGCAGCGTCTCATAGCTGACCCCATTCAGCACAGGAGCAGCCTGAAAAGCCCGCAGTCTCCTCGAGTGCTGAATGTTTCGCGGCTGGACCACCACGCCCCTCTGCCTCACCGACCTCCCCCGCTAAATAACAATATCGTCAACTTTTGAGTACCGGTTACTTGATCGGTCCAAAGCCAACGACGATGTTGCATCAATCTGATTAGAATCAATCCGCGCTACTGGGTTAAGCACATTCGAAGCATTGCTCTCCAGAACCCTTCTGTTATCCAGCGGGTGGTGGCGGAGGGCGGAGCTTGGCGGGGGTCTGGCAGTGAATCGATTAGCGACAGGAAGACCGACGCGTACTTTGCGTGGGGCTTCCCAGAGCTAATCGCGGCAAAGTTGAAGACAGCAGGGAGCGAAGCGAGGCTGGCTTCAACTTTAGGTCTGAGACCGGTTTGTGGCTCAGACCGGCCGCACAGCCAGTACCCCCGCCAAGCGGAGCCCACCGCCACCACCCGCGACCGCACACACAAGCACGCCGAGCCAAGTTGCGGTAAAATAAGCTCAACTTTGCTTGGGAGGCATGTTTTATGGAAAGTACATCCCTGCTCGTCGTGTTGTTTGCGGCGCTACTCATTCCGCTGCTGATGGCACGGTTCAACATTCACAGCGTGCCCACCGCGGTGGCGGAGATCATCGTCGGCATTGTGCTGGGGAAAAGTCTGCTGGGCTGGGTGGCCACCAACAGCGTGCTGGAGGAATTGCGCAGCTTGGGCGTGATTGTGCTGATTTTTCTGTCCGGGATGGAAATCGACTTTTCCTTATTTAAGCCGCAGAAGAATACCACCGGCAAAATTGGTATCGCTAAGCTCGCCTTTCTCGGCTACGGCAGCATCATTCTCGTCGCGCTGGGCTTCAGCTATTTGCTCAAGCTGATGGGCCTGTACTCGCATGTCGGGTTCGCGGCGATTATTTTCGCCACGGTGGCGCTGGGCGTGGTCATTGCCGCGCTCAAAGAAAAGGAGCTGCTCAGCAAACCCTTTGGCCAAACCATTCTCTTGCTGGCAGCACTGGGCGAGGTGCTACCGCTGATTGCCTTGACCGTTTACCAAAACCTCAACGGCACGAGCTCGCGCAGCGTCTGGCTACTACTGTTGATTTTCCTGGCGGCAATCGTGTTGCTGCTCCGGTTCCGCAAGCCTTACCAGTGGTTCGCTCAAATCGATAAAAGCACCACCCAGCTGGACATCCGGTTGGCGTTTTTCCTGATTGTCACACTGGTCACAGTGGCAGAGTCAGTCGGCGCGGAAAATATCCTCGGCGCCTTCTTAGCCGGAATGGTGATGAAACTCCTGCAACCGCGGGAGGAAACGCAAGACAAGCTGACTTCGCTCGGTTACGGCTTCTTCATTCCAATTTTCTTCATTATGACCGGCGCCAACATCGATCTGCGGCAACTGCTGCAGGAACCCAAGAGTCTCGCGCTGATTCCGATTTTGCTGATTGGCTTCTTCGCGGCTAAAGTGGCACTGGTGCCGCTACTGATGCTGCGGTTCCGCAAGCATAACGCGCTGGCAGGGACCTTCTTGACGGCCACCACCATCACGCTGGTCATCCCCGCGCTGTCCGTGGGCCGGAGTCTGGGCATCATCAGCACCACCCAAAGCGGCGCCTTCACGTTAGCCGCGGTGATCACCTGCATCGTCTCGCCGATTTTGTTCAATACCTTCTACGTGGCGGAAAAAGAAGACTTCAAGAAGACCCGCGTGCACTTCATCGGGGCCAACCTCACCACCGTGCCGATTGCCCAGCAGCTGAGCAAGGGCTTGTATGACGTCCACCTGTACACCGACGACCCAGAAAAGTACAAAACCTACAACTCCGAAGTTGACGTCACCCTACTGCCGCAGTTGGACGAGGCCACGTTGCGGGAGGCGCACGCTTTTGACACCGACATCGTGACCTTAGCTTATTTTGACCACACCAAAAACGTGGCGCTGGCCAAATGGGCGCTGGCGGCGAAGGTCCCACGGATCATCGCGCGCTTTGAAGCCAAAAACGCCAGCGATTCCGAATACGATGACCTGGCCGCGCAAGGCGTGGAAATCTACAACACCTTTGAAACCAACATTGCCATGCTGCGCAGCCTGATTGAAACGCCATCGACGCTGAAGATTTTGGAAGACACCGAAGCCGGTATTTTCGAAATCGTCGTCAACAACCGGCGCTTCACCGGCCTCGAAGTCAAGAACCTACCCTTCGTCAACGACATCACCATCAGTCAAATCTTCCGCGACAATCATTTCATCGCCCCGCATGGCGATACTCAGATACACCTCGGGGACCATATTATTTTCTCCGGGGATAAAAAAGGGATTGCGCAAATCCGCGCCCAGTTTGAGAAGCAGAACTAGAGGCGGCGTGCTACAATGAGATTATTCTAATGAAATGCGGTGACCAACATGAAGCAAGGAACCACGATTTTAACGCTTGATAACGGCTACCACCTTTGGACCAACACACAAGGCGAAGGCGACATTCATTTGCTTTGCTTGCATGGCGGCCCTGGCGGCAACCACGAATACTGGGAAAATTTCGGCGAAGAACTCGCTGATCTCGGGGTGCAGGTCCACATGTACGACCAGCTGGGCAGCTTTTACTCGGATCAGCCCGACTATTCCGACCCAGAAATTGCGGCCAAGTACCTGACCACGGATTATTTCCTGGGTGAAGTCGAAGAAGTGCGCCAAAAGCTCGGCCTCGATCATTTTTACCTGATTGGCCAAAGCTGGGGTGGCGCGTTGACGCAGCTTTACGCCCTCAAGTACGGCGAACACCTTAAAGGCGCCATCATCTCGTCCATGATCGACAACATCGACGAATATGTTGAACACATCAACCTCGTGCGCGAAGAGGCGCTGCCGCCTTCCGCGGTGGCTTACATGAAAAAGGTCGAAGCTGAAGGTAACTGGAAAGATCCGAAGTACCAAGGCTTTGTCGATATCTTGAACAAAGGCTACGTCGACCGCAAGCAGCCACCGGCCATCTCTCACCTGATTGATACCACCGGCACCGCGGTTTACAACGCCTTCCAAGGCGACAATGAATTCGTCGTCACCGGCAAGCTCAAGGATTGGGACATTCGCGACCAAATCCACAACATTCAAGTGCCAACCTTGCTGACCTTTGGGGAACACGAAACCATGCCAATGCGCTCAGCGCAACGCATGGCAGAAGTCATTCCACATGCCCGCCTCGTAACCACCCCAGATGGCGGTCATCACCACATGATCGACAACGCGCCAGTTTACTTCGCCCATCTGAAGCAATTTATCCAAGACGTCGAAACGGGTAACTTTAACGATTAATCTGATTAGCCAACTTAGCGGCCCTTGCTGTTAAGTTGGCTATTTTTAAAGCTTGGAGGATGCTCATGACCGATTTACAAACCCTCATTGCCTTGGCCGAAAAGAACCCCAATATCGTCGCCATCGGCACAGAAGGCGCTAGCAATAACCCGGCGCTTGAACCAGACGTCTGGACCGACCTAGATGTCACGTTATTCTGCCAAAATCCTAGTCAAGAAGACGGCAGGGTGTGGATCAAAGCCCTCGGTGACCCAACCTTGGTGCAACACCTCACCCACCAGCAACTGTTTGACGCGTCTGCTCAATGGGAATGCTGGCTCACCCGCTACCCCGGCACGCGGCGGGTGGATTTCAAACTCGCCCCTGCCTCAGACATGACGGCATACCTCGCCGGTGATCACCTCAATGGCATCGTCTGGCGCCAAGGTCAGCTAGTGGAACCGGGAACCACCGACGCCAGCAGCCATTTTCTCCCTGTACCCAGGCAAGCGGACTATGACGCCGCCGTCAACGAGCTGGTGTGGATCGCCGGCAATGTGGTTAAAGGCCTCGGTCGGCGTAATCTCCTCTACGCCAATGAGCAATTCAATCAACACCTGCGCCCACAGCTCCTGCTTCTGCTGGCTTATCGCGAAACTATTAACGACCACGGCCAATTCGACCCTGGCGTGAACGGGAAGAACCTGTGGCCGCGGCTGACCGCAGCCGAGCAGCAACAACTCGCTGTCACCTATAACCAGGCCACGCTTCAAGCGACAAGAGCCAGTCTGACCCAGCTCCTCACTTTCGCTGATCAGCTGATTGAAGGTTTCGCTCAAGCCAATCAGTTTGTGCAACCTGATTGGCTGGACCGCGCCGAGGAACAACTCTACAACTGGCTTAACGATAACAGTCTGTTGGCTTAACCAGCCAGCTACTGCTAGCTTAGTGTCACCGCTACTGTTATCGAGCGGGTGGCGGTGAGGGGGGCGGAGCTTGGGGCGCGCGGCCAGCAGTGAAACGATGAGGACTAGTCAGACTGTGGTTTTCAGGCTGACCAGTCCTCATCGCGGCAATTCTGGAGACTCAGAATGAGGCTCCAGAATTAGGTCCGAGACCGCTTTTTGGCTCGGACCGGCCGCACAGCAGGCCACGCGCCCCAGGCGGAGCCCCCTCACCGTCACCCGCGGCCGCACAGCCAGCACCCCCGCCAAGCGGAGCCCACTCGCCGCAACCCGCGGCCCGTATCCAACCAGTAGAATGTGCTAAACTAGAGGTAACAAAACGCGGAGGTAAGCACAATGAAAACGGTCACGGTTTACATGGTTCGCCACGGCCAAACGTGGTTCAACAAATTCAACAAAATGCAAGGCTGGTCCGACTCGCCGCTCACCGACAAAGGCATCGCTGACGGTAAGCGCGCCGGCCAAGCCCTGCGCCACATCACCTTCACCCACGCTTACTGCAGTGACACCACGCGCGCCACGCGCACCGCGGAATTCGTGTTGGAAAAGAACTTCAACAGCCCGGTGCAGCTCACCGCCACCCCGTTATTCCGCGAGCAATTCTACGGCTATTTTGAAGGTGAAGACTCACCGAAGACCTGGTACGCAGTCGGCGCTCCGCATGGGGCCAACACCTTCAAGGAATTGATTGAAAAATTCGGCGTCGATGCTTCCAAAGATTTCATGCACGAAGCCGACCCCTTCCATGACGCCGAAAACGCGCTGACCTACTGGAATCGGCTGCAAAAAGGCTTCAAGCTGCTGCGCGATGAAAATCAAAACGGCGATAACGTGCTGCTAGTCACCCATGGCACCACCATTCGCAGCATTATCGACAAATTCGGCAAACCTGATGGCTGGACCGTCACTGACAGCCCGCGCAACGGCTCAATTTCGCGCATCGCCCTCACCGATGAAGGCATCAAGGTGCTCGGCTACAACGAACTCACCCTCGTTTAGGGAGGCCCTCATGGCAACTGACACCAAAGCAGTGCTCGCCCGCACCTTGCGCGACATGATGGCCACCACCGCGCTGGATCACATCACCATCAGCGCGCTGACCGCCAAAGCCGGCGTGACCCGGAACACCTTTTACTACCACTTCGAGGACATTTACTCACTGCTAGCCTGGATTTACGACCAGGAAATTGTGACGCAGATGGCCAAGTACGCCCAGATCACCGAATGGCAAAAGGCCTACCGCGTGCTGCTGGATTACATCGATGATAACCGCAGCTTTTGTATTGCTTCCTTCCACTCGGTAGCGCGTGACTTGCTGGAGCAGTTGCTAGCCACCGTTGCTGATGCCCTGGTGCGCTCAGTGGTCAATGACGCCGATCCTTCACTGCCCAAACCGTTGACGGATGACATCTGCAACTTCTTCGGCCTGGCGATTGTGGCCCAGGTCATTCAGTGGCTGATGGAAGGCATGACCGTGCCGAAAAAGACCTTGGTGCATCGCGCCGACATCATGCTCACCGGCGCCGTCCAAAACGCCATTCGCAATGCGCAAACGCTAGGTTAACCAAACCGCGCCAGCTGGGGCGGTTTTTTGTGTGAATCAGAAAACCATACTATTCCTTAAGCATTTTTTGGGCAACTCGCGTAGGTTGCCCATTTTTTTGCATACGTTTTCTTTCTACACTTAAGACGTAAAGAAAGGTGGTCTGAATGATGAAAAAAACACACACGCTCCTCACCCTAGGTTTAATCGTTGGCGCCGCAGTTGGGGCAACGGTTTACACCTTGAAGAAAATGGACTGGTGGCACGATGACGCCAAAGACTATGCGATTTTCGAATCGCAGCGCGACTAGGCATTCGGCTTAAGGAAAGAAGGCTTTTTGATGATTAAACACAAAGCAATTATGATTGGCGCCGGCTTGGCCAACATGGCCGCGGCCATCTATCTGATTCAGGAAGGCAAATGGGATGGCAGTGCCATCACCTTCTACAGTCTGGACGATCACGGCTCTAACGACGGCAGCGCCGCTACTGAGCAAGCCGCGGACTACTGGAACAAGGAACATCCTGTGGAAAACAGCCAGGGCTTCGTGGCGCGGGGCGGGCGGATGCTGAACTACCGGACTTATGTGGATCTAATGGACCTGCTGAGCCGGGTGCAGTCCGTGACTGAACCAGGCATGACGGCAGCGGAAGATACACGCGATTTTGATGCTAAGCACCGCACCTTGGATAAGGCGCGCCTGCTGCGCCGCGGCGATGGCATTCTGAATGCCGGGAAGTTGGGCTTAAACAATCAAGACCGCATGCTGCTGACGAAACTGGTGATGATGCCAGATAAGGACGAAGAACAACTGAACAACGTGTCCATCGCTGACTACTTCAAGGACGATCCGCACATGTTTACCACCAACTTCTGGTACATGTGGGAAACCACCTTTGCCTTCCGAACTGCCAGCTCCGCGCAGGAACTGCGGCGCTACATGCACATGATGCTGTACGAATTCACCCAAATCGAGCATCTGGTAGGCGTTAACCGTACCCGCTACAACCAGTACGAAAGCATCATGTTGCCTTTGATCAAATATCTGCAAGACCAAGGCGTCAACATTATTTTGGATAAAATTGTCTCCGATTGGACCTTCAAGGACTCCAAGATGCAAGACGAAATCACCGTCACTGGCCTGGAAGTCACCGATGCCAACTCTGGTGAAGTGGAAAACGTGGCCATTGACGACGATACGGCGGTCATTTTCACCAACGGCTCGATTACCGACTCGGCCACGCTTGGCGACTTCAACACGCCAGCGCCAGAGAACATGGACTACGGCATCGCCGCTTCCCTGTGGAAGAAGGCTGCAGCTCACTTCTACAACCTGGGCGATCCTGACAAGTTCTTCGCCGACCGCGATGCGTCCGAATGGGTCAGCTTCACCTTGACCACCAAGGATCATGTGCTGCTCAATGAAATCACCCGGATCACCACGCAGGTGCCAGGCAACGCCTTGAACTCCTTCTTGAGCACGGCACCAATCACGCCGCTGGGCCAGCCGGATGTCAACATGTCCATCGTGGTGCACCACCAGCCGCACTTCACCACCCAAAGGCCAAACGAAAGTGTCATTTGGGGCTACTTCCTGTATCCACGGCGCACCGGTGAATTCGTGCCGAAGCCGTACATCGAAATGACCGGGGAAGAAATGCTCAAGGAACTGCTTGGTCAGCTGAGCATGGTCGACCCTGGCCCAGTCAACATCAAAACCAAGACCGATGCAATCATGGACTCCGTGATCAACTGCATCCCGGTTTACATGCCATACGCTTCCGCCCTGTTCAACAACCGGGCGAAGTCTGACCGGCCGCTGGTTATTCCGGCCCACTCAACCAACTTGGCCTTCACCGGTGAATTCGTTGAGCAGCCTTACCAGATGGTCTTTACCGAGCAAAGTGCCGTCCGTTCCGGCGAAATCGCCGCGTACCACTTCGCCGGTATTCCAATGAGTCATTTGGTGGACACCCCGCGCTACGACAAGGATATTCCAACCTTGCTGCGGGCCACCAAGAAGATGTTCGAATAAGCTTTCACCTGCCGCGTCGTCAAGGCGCGGCTTTTTGATTCAAAAACCGCCGCTGAAGATTCAGCGGCGGTTGCTTGGTTTATAAGAATTGAGGATGGAACTTGAAACTGATTTCAGGATCCGGCGCGGTATCCGTCAGCTGCAAATGGAAGACGTTCTGGCGGTCGAATTTCTTCAGGCCGGAAGCGATGAAAATATACGTGTCCTTCACGTTCAATTCTAGCTGAATGGTTTCGCCATTTTCAATCGGACAGCAAGCGGCATAACCGTTGATCATCACATACACCGTGCTAGCGAGGCGGTTCTTCTCGCGGGTAATGGTCAGCGTGTGCGGCGCCGCCAAGCGTTCGGCTGCGGCTGCCTCATGCGGAATGGCCTCAAAGCGGCGCCCGCATTCCAGACACTGCAGCTCAGCCGGCCGGTACAGCACTGGCTGCACGGAGTTATCCGCCATCACCATTTTCATCCGCAATTTTTTATGCGCTAATTTTACCGGAACAAATTGCGTGCTTTCACAATGCGGGCACTGCATCCCCGCCAAACTTGGGTACGCGATGGTGGCCACTTCTTGGGCCACGGTCCCCAAAGCTTCCTGCTCGATCATGTCTACTCCCCCTGGCGCCAGGATGAATACCACGACGCCATCGCTTTACGCTAAATATTTCAGCAGAGTTACGTGCCAAAAGGCCGGAGCCGAACATGCAGCTACGCTTTACACCGAGTCCAAAGTTCGGACTGGGTGTAAAGCTAGGCTACCTGTCGGCTCCAAGACCGCCTTTTGACACAGCCCCCCGCTTTTAAAAACGAGAGCTAGAATACCGCGCAGGGCATGGCTTGTCAAGCGGTCTTGACACACACCCAGCTAATCGTTGCTACGGCAGGCTTTTAGGCACACAAAAACGCGACTGGCGCGGCCGCCAATCGCGTTTGGGCAAATCATTAATCGGTGGCGATATCTTTCTTCACCACAATGCGTTCGTACAGCCAAACGGTAATCAGGTAATACAGACCGTACAGGACAATGAAGATGCCAAATGGAATATACAAGTTGTGGTAAGGCTGCTGGATCAGGCCCTTGAACAGTTGCAAGCCGAACAGCACATGCACCACCCCTAGTAAGCCAGGGAAGAAGAACAAGGCGCCGATTTCTTGGCGAATGGAGCGCCGCAACAACTGCGGCCGCACGCCGATTTTCTGGAGCATCAGATAGCGCCCTTGATCATAGTTGGCACCACTGAGAATCTTGAACATCAACGTTGAAGCCAGCATCGCCAAGAAGGCAATGCCAAGGAAGAAGCCCATGAAGGCCATCCCAGAGAACATCCCATTGATCAAGGTATAATAGGCAAACTTCTGGCCTGCTTCATCCGCCGACTTGAAGCCGTTTTGCTTAGCAGTGGTCTTGGCGAGCTTTTCAATGACGTCGTAGTTAGCCCGGAAGTCCGATACTTGGTAAGTCGTCGCCACATGGGTTTTACCGCCAAGCGCGGCGAATTGGGCCGCCGAAGCGACGGTCACATTCTTACCAAAATCAGCTTTGGTCAAAAACTGGGTCAACTGCTGTGGCGCCATATCAGCCGCCTTGGCAAAGTTCTTCGCCGTCACTTTGGTGGGCGTCACGCCGCCCAGGCGATAGGTGGTGACCAAAAGCAACGGATTTTTGGCCAACTCCGCGGCATCGAAGTACACGTGCTTTTGATCAGCCTTCAGATGGTAGGCGGTTTGGCTGGTGACGCCAGTCAGCTTTTTGGCTTCAGCCTGGGTGCTGGCAGTGGCGTCAACGGTCACAACATCATAGGTATTTTGCATGCTGGCCAAAGTCGGAATGTCGCGTTCAAAGCCCATCCCGGTGGTAATGGCGCCTAGCGCCAAGGCGAACAGAATGGACACGACCGCCAAAATCTTGGTGTAATCACGAATCCGGAAGCTCAACTGACTCAAGGTGAAGGTGCGCAGGTTTTTGGCCGCAAAACGTTGGTTTTTCTTGAGCAAGCCAATCAGCCACACCAAAAGTGAGTTGAACAGAAAATACGAACCCAGCACGATGGTCACTAACGCTAGAGCTAGGCCGGCCATTTGCAAGGTATTGAGCTGTTGCATCGCCCAATAGCCAATGCCCAGTAGAACCAGCGCCAAAATGGCTTGCAAGGTCAGGCGCAGCGGCTTGAGTTGAAGGCGATTAGGCGTTTGCGCCGCGTGCAGGAGCGACAGCACCGGGGTCTTGAGTAAGTTGTGGGCATTGACGAACGCTGCCACCACAAACATCAACACGAAAAAGGCAAAAGTGGCCAGCAAAGCCGGCAGCCATAGCGCCGCGAAGTGCGTGGCCGCGGCATGTAGTTGGGCCATCAGGAGCTGCCCGACCAAACTAGTCAGGCCAACACCGACCACGACGCCCACTGCCGCGGCCAAAATACCGACCGTGACGGTTTCAATAAAAATCAGTTGGGCGATTTTGCGGCTTTTGGCCCCCAGCATCATAAACATCGCGTAGTCGCGCTGGCGCATACTCATCAGAAACGAGTTCGCGTACACAATGTAAACGGTGGTGATGATAATCAGCAGCACTTCCCCGAGGCCGAAGATGACCGAGGTCATCCCCACTGCTGAGTTTTGACTCAAGAAGTCCTTGTTGGTGGCCAAGGCCATGAACATGTAAAACACCGCACTGGCAATGACCAAACCGGAGAACAGGACCGCATAGTCACGAAAGCGAGATTTGATCCCGCCTAAAGCTAATTTACGTAACATGGGGATCCTCCTTACTGCTGAAAGGTGCCGAGCGTGCTCAGGATTTCCTGATAGAACTGCTCTTGCGTCTTATCGCCGTGCACCAATTCCTGCCCGATTTGGCCATCTTTGATGAACAAAATGCGCTGAGCGTAGCTGGCAGAGAACGGATCATGGGTCACCAGCAAAATCGAGACGTGCTCTTGCTCATTCAAGTGCTTCATCGTGTTCAGCAGCTCGCGGGCGGATTGCGAGTCCAAAGCCCCAGTGGGTTCATCCCCGAACAAAATCGCCGGTTGCTGCACTAACGCGCGCGCCGCTGCCACCCGCTGCTTTTGGCCGCCGGATAGTTCGGTCGGATAGTGATCCAGCACGCCTTCGATGCCCAGCGTGGTGGCAATTTTGTCCACCGCTGCTTGCTGCTGTTTGTGACTGACGTTTTGCAGTGCCATGGGCAAGGCAATGTTTTCGCGGGCGGTCAGGTTCTCCAGCAAATTGAAGTCTTGGAAGATAAACCCGACTTGCTGGGCGCGAAAATCAGACAGTTGATTGCCTTTCAGCCCGGTCACATCTTTGCCGTTGATGGCCACGCTGCCGGCAGTGGGCCGATCCAGCGTGCTTAAGATGTTCAGTAAGGTGGTTTTCCCGGAACCAGAAGCCCCCATAATGCCCACGAATTCCCCAGGTTGCACGTCAAAGGTCACGCCTTTTAGGGCCTGATATTGTTTCTCGCCGGCTTTCCCATAGATTTTCGTCACGTCATGGACACTGACGACTGGTTGTTGTGTCATAATGATTTCCTCCATTTGCTTCCGGCCGCAGCCGGTTTGTCTATGCATCTATGTTACCCTACCGCTGCCGCTTGCGGCCTAACGAATGGCCAGTTTCAGCTAACAGCTTTGTAAGGCATTTAATCAAATCGCAAACTTTTTTCAGAAAATAGCTAGACCTGACCGCAGATTCAGTTAAAATGGCTAATAGTGTCATTATTTTTCACTGCACACTCGCGACAGTCTGCGCAGCGGTTAGGAGTCCCTCATGCTACGCAACAAAGCCCCGGGCCTTAAGTCATTGGCTGTTTCAATTGACTTGAGGAGAAAAAATGCAAACTGAAAATGAAAAATCGCACTACATTCCCTGGTTCATCATTGGCTTGATGGACTTCGTGACTGTCATTGGCTTCGACGATATTATTTACAACTTCCGTAATCAAGGCCTGGTGGCGCTGTTCACTTGGGTCCTGATGACCTTCTTTTACGTGATTCCTTACAACTTGATTGTCGCGCACATGGGCTCGACCTTCTCAGAAGAAGGCGGCGGCATCACTTCCTGGATGCGCCAAACCAACGGCGATACGGTGGGCTATTTTGCCGGCTGGTTCTATTGGATCACCGAACTACCTTACGTGGTGGATGTGGCCAACTCGGTCATCATTTCCGCCGGCTGGATTCTCAACGGCGATGGCAACATTCAATCGCATATGGGTAACGCCTGGTTCGGTATTTTGTCCGCTTTCGTGTTCGTGGTCTTCATCTGGCTGGAGCACTTGTTCAAAAACAAGAGCCTAGAAGTGATGTCCACCATCGGCGGTATTGCGATGTTCGGCATGACGGTGCTGTTCGTCATTATGACCTTCGTGGGATTGAAACAAGGCCGCGCGATTGCGACCCATCCCTTCAACCTGCAAGCCTTCATGCCCAAGCACTTCTGGAGTTTCCGCTTTCTGTCCACGTTCGGCCTGTTCGTCTTTGCGATGAATGGTTCCGAAATGGCGGCGCCTTACACCGGAAACATGAAGAACCCAAGCCGCGACTTCCCGAAGGCGCTCAAGATGATTGCCATCATGACCATGTTTTTGACGCTGTTCGGCACTTTCTCGTTAGGGGTCTACTTCAACGCCCACAACTTGCCGAATGATCTAAAAATGAACGGGAACTACTACGCGTTCCAGCTGATTGGCCATCAATTCGGACTCGGCAATATTCTGCTTTATACCTTCACGGTTACTCAGCTGTTGTATGACTTGGCCCAGCTGGCGATTCTGCTCGATGGCTCGACTCGGATTTTCCTGGCCGATGTCAACAAGCGCTTCTTGCCTAAGCAGCTGACCAAAATCAACGCCGATGGCCTGCCGATTAACGGTTACTGGCTGACCACCGCGATTTGCGGGATTATCATGGCGCTGGGCGGCCTGCTGCCGAAGATCAACGACATCTTCAACTGGTTGCTGGATCTAAACGGCATTGTCTCACCCTTTGCCACCTGCTTCTTATTCTGGTCCTTTATGATGCTGCGGCGTCACGCCAAGGACTTCCCGACGCCGGATTATACCTATATCAAATCCGACCGGGCTGGTTTTCTGGTCGGCCTTTGGATGTTCAGCGTCACCTTTATCTTGGCAGTGATGGGCTTCTTCCCGACTGACTCGGATCCCAAAACCTTCATCACCATGTTATCGCTGAACTTCGCTGTGCCTGCCGGCATGATTATCCTCGGCTTCATGATGCCCTGGCTGGCCAAACGCCAGCAAACCAACGGGGTCGCATTCGGACCGCGGGCTTGGCAAGTGATCACGGTGCTGTTAGCCATTGGGCTGATGGCCGCCACCACTTATGGCATTAACTTCCGCCTGTTCCCACACATCGTCGGTGGTGAAAAGGTGCTCCTGATTGTGCTCGCCGACGCGGTCATGCTGGGCTTGACGCTGCTGGTCACCCGGCACGGGCGCAAAGGCATTACGGCTTAACTGCCGTTCAGGCTTTAATCCCGACTCTGATGAGCCGGGATTTTTTGGCTTGGGGGCTTTTCCTGAAAACAGCCCTGGTGTAAAATGGTAAAGATTTTTTAAAGGCGGTGGCGTCTGGCCGCTGTATTCGATTGAAACTTGGAGGAAACCTGCATGAAAACACCTGACGAGCAGAAACAATATATCCCTTGGGTCGTGGTTGGCCTGATGGATTTCGTCACCGTTATTGGCTTCGATGATATTATTTATAATTTCCAAAATCAGGGCCTCGTCGCTGTCACCTCATGGGTACTGATGACCTTCCTGTATGTCATTCCGTACAACTTGATTGTGGCGCACATGGGCTCCACCTTCTCCGAACACGGCGGCGGCATCACGTCCTGGATGCGCCAAACCAACGGCGATACCGTGGGCTACTTTGCCGCCTGGTTCTACTGGATCACCGGCCTGCCTTACGTCGTGGATGTGGCCAATTCCGTGGTCATTTCCTTCGGCTGGATTTGGAAAGGGAACGGCAACATTCAGGAGAACTTGGGGAATGCCTGGTTCGGCATTCTGACCGCCGTCATCTTCGTGATTTTCATCTGGCTCCAGCATTTCTTCAAGAACAAGAGTCTGGAAGTCATGTCCACCATTGGCGGCGCGGCGATGTTCATCATGACCGTGCTGTTCGTGGTGATGACCTTCGTCGGCCTGGCCAAAGGTGATCCGATTGCGACGCATCCCTTCAACTTGAAGGCCTTCATGCCCAAAGACTTCCTCAGCCTGAGCTTCCTGTCGACGTTTGGCCTGTTCGTCTTTGCGATGAACGGCTCGGAGCTAGCCGCGCCGTACACGGCGGATATGAAACATCCAGCCAAGGATTTTCCGAAGGCCCTGAAGATGATTGCCATCATGACGATGTTCCTCACCTTACTGGGCACCTTCTCCTTGGGCGTGTACTTCAATGCCCACCACCTGCCAAATGACCTGAAAATGAACGGCTCGTACTACGCGTTCTTGGCGATTGGGGAACAATTCGGGCTAGGTAAAGGCCTGATGTACCTCTTCGCCGTGGTGCAAGGCATCTACATGCTGGCGCAACTGGCGGTGATTTTGGACGCCTCCACCCGAGTCTTCCTCTCAGACGTGGCTAAGCGCTTCATGCCGCGCCAGCTCACCAAGAAGAACTCTGATGGCCTGCCGATCAACGGCTACTGGATGACCACCATTTTATGTGCGGTGATCATGGCGCTGGGTGGCTTGCTGCCGCAGATCAACGACATTTTTAACTGGTTGTTAAATCTGAACGGCATCGTGTCCCCGGCTTCCACTTGCTTCTTATTCTGGTCATACCTCATGGTGCGCCTGCATCAAGACCGCTTCCCGAAGCCGGCTTATACCTTCCTCAAAAACCGCACCGTCGGCATCGTCGTCGGCGCCTGGATGCTGGGCATTACGGCGGTGCTGGCCGTGCTGGGCTTCTTCCCCACTGATGCCTCGGCGGATATCTTCGCTTTGGAATTGACGCTGAACATTTTGGTCCCGATTGGCATGATCGTGCTGGGCTTCATGATGCCTTGGATTGCCAAGCGGCAGAACCAGCAAAATGGTAATGCCTTCAGCCCCACCACCTGGCTAGGCTTGACAGTGGTCATCACCGTCTTGCTGCTGGGGCTAGTGAGCTACGGGATGGCCACCAACTTGCTGGTGCACGCCGCCCCGCTGCTGAAATGGGGCGCCATCATCGTAGTCGATGGTGCTTTACTCTTTGTCACCTTGTCCGCCACGCGCAATGGCCGCCGCGGGATCACTGAAGACTAAACCACACGCAAACGGGAGTGCCGAGGCACTCCCGTTTTTGGTTGCAGATGAAGAAGGTTAACGCGTTGCGCGCACTTTCCGTCGGCGCAAGACGGCCACCGTCGCAATGGCGAGCATACCCGCAGCTACCGATGCCGCGATGGGATAGATGTTTGACATGAGCAACACCTCTTTTCTTGTATGGTGTTAGTATGCCAAGCAGATGCGAATAGAATGTGAAGGCTAACCAGTAAAATAATGACCATTCTGGCGTTTTTCTGAGGCCCCGCCCGAAAAAAGGCCCGCCAAGCGGACCTTCACACCAACTAATGATTAGCTTTAACCAGCCGGAACCCGGCCCATGGTTTCAGGCTCTCCAGCAGGAACATTTCTTCAGGGACAACCCGGCCCACGACATTGACTCGGCCGTCATTGACCATCGGCTTCAGCGCAATCTGCAAGCCACCAGCATACCGGTCATAACCCACATTATCGATCAAAAGGTCGCCTGCTTTGATGGGCTCGGTGTGATGCGCCGGAAAATCGCTGGCCTGCTGCTTGCCGCGTTCGTTGGTACTGCGAATTTGATAAGCACTGTGATCGCCGCGATAAGTCTGCCCTTCAGCAAACACCACCGCTTCTTCCGCTGGTGAAATTCCCGGCGTCAGTTCAACGTGAATGCCTGGCGCTGGCGCGTTGAACTCATCGGCCGCCGCCTTGAGCTCCGCCTCGCTGGCGTACGCATTGGCAATGAGCAAATCATCAATCGTATCGAGCATCTTGTAATGTGCCACCTGAGTTTCAATCGGCAAGGTGCGGTGGTCCTCAATCGTGCACATCCCATCTTGCACTGGCCAAGCGCCAAACGTGCCACTTGGAGCGTTGATAAATGCTGCGGTATTCAACCGGTATTTGGTGTAAATCGCCGTGGCCTGATTGAAATAATCCACACTGAGGCCCGTGTAACGCCGCGGATAAAAGTTGTGCGACCCCATCAGGTTTTCGCGGTTAGGCGAGAAGGTCATGATGTTGTCCACATACGGGGTGCCTTGGGACATATTGATTTCAATTTTCAGGTTGTAGGGATTGCGTGTCATCCGCGCTTCTTCCAGGCCGGAAAAGCCTTCGTCCAGCCGCACGCCATAAGCGCCCAAATCATGGAAAAAGCTGAGGTCGTCATAGCTGACACCAAGTTGGGCAAACAGCGCCGGGTTCATGTCCACCATGACCTCCATGCCCAATGCATTCGCCTTGCCGATCACGCGCTTGAAGTTACCGACCACTTCTTCTTGGTCGCCGTTAATTTGCAACAGTGAGGTGAAGACCCGCTTGTAGCCATATTTCGCGGCCAGTTCGAGATACGCCGCGTCCTGTTCATAAGTTGAGCGTTCTGGATAAACGGAAACGCCTAATTTTTTCATCTGTCATCATCCTTTCGCCCCGATTGTAGCACATTGGCCTACACCAATATAGCGGTTTCACAAAATGGTGGGCCCTAATCTTCGAGCTAAAACCACCAGCCTCCGCAGCCTTAAATAACGTGTTACACTGTAGGCAAAACTTATTGTTGCGTTTAGGAGGTAGAAAAATGACAGCTTACGCCTTAATCTACAATCCACACGCCGGTCATAATGGCGCCACGGCCGTCGCCGAACATATTGCTCATCGCATCAAAGCCGCTGGGCACACTGTGATCAACAAGCCCACCAGTCACGCTGGTGAAGCCACCGACCTCGCCTACACCGCTCAGGTCGATGTTGTGGTGGCCATTGGCGGTGACGGCACCATCAACGAAGTCGCAGCTGGCCTTGTCAAACGCCGCACACCGCCGCTGCTGGGCATCATTCCCCAGGGCACGGTCAACAATCTGGCGCGGGTGCTGCATGTGCCGCAAATGGTTGATTTGGCCTTAGTTAATCTGCTCGAAGGCCAGCCCCAGCCGCTGGATATCGGCATCGTGAACGACAAGGTGATGATTTCCACCCTTACGTTGGGCGTGTTGGCCAACGCCGCCGTTTCTGTCTCGCAAAAAGAAAAGCAGAAATTCGGTCCTTTCGTCTACCTTGCCCGCGGCTTGCACAGTCTCGGCAAAAATCAACACTGGCCGCTGATTATCAAAAGCGCTGGCGAAACCTGGCAGAAGGACACCGCCTTTTTGCTGGTGACCATGACTAATTCGGTAGGCGGCTTCCTTAACTTTGCCCCGCAAGCCAAACCTGACGACGGTTTGTTTCACGTCTTCGTGGCTCCGCGCATGACTTGGCGGCGGACCTTGCTCCTATTGCCCTACTTCTTAACCGGCAACTTCAGCAAGCTGCCCGGCATGACCTATTTCGCCACGAATGAACTGACCATCACCAGTACGAAGACCAAATTACGCAGCCGCATCGACGGCGACCCGAGCACTAAGCTGCCGCTGAAGATGCACGTCGCCGCGGGTAAGGTGCAGGTGCTCATCAAGCCTTTCATCCTCCGCGAATGGGTCAATGGCGTCAAAGCGGAAACCTCAAAGTAACCTGGCTATCATCGAGTACGCTCACCATCTAGATTAGCGGGTGGAGCAGTGCTCAAAGCTATGTGGACTAGTAAAATTTAATGCGAACCCGTGTCATCTAACCGTTCACCACACTGTGGGGCAGGGCAACTGGAGCAGAAAGGGGCTCGAGGTGTTGTTGTTCTAATCCAACGATTTTTGTTGGCTTAGAACAAGCCGCGACTTTGAGACTCGCAGAGGCTCAAAGTGCTGGCCACCACGTTCCAGCCCCTTACTGCGGAGGTTGCCCTGCCCGAGCTAATTTGGTTGTTGTAGTCGCGCTACGTGAGGCCAACGCTCGAGCAGCTAGCTACGCGCCAAGCCTCGCCTGCCAAGAACGCTGGCAATACTTGGCGCTAGGCTATCTGTCGAGCTAAAAGCGGCCTCACTTCGCAGCCTTGGTATTTCTCCGCCAAACATGCTAAACTGAACCTAGATATAGGAAAGGAGCTAACTCGCGATGCGTTTAAAAGTTGTTGCCACGCAGTTAATTGGATAATCAGCGTTTTTTGGCGCGACTTGCGAGTTGGATCTACGGAACCAGGATTATTTGGGGAAGCTGATGACAGCTTCCCTTCTTTTGTCTTTTTTCAAGGCGCGCCTCAGGAGGATTTATGGATCAATTACAACCAGAAAAAGTACTCATCACCGGCATCTCCAAGATGCAGGACAATTTCGACTATTCCATGCAGGAATTAGCCGAACTCGCCAAAGCCAACCACTATGACGTGGTTGGCGAAACCCGGCAGAACCTAGACCGGGCCAGCGGTGCCACCTATTTTGGCATCGGGAAAGTCGACGAAATCGCCGAACTGGCTCGGGCCAACGACGCCACCACGGTCTTGGTGAACGACGAGCTCAGCCCCTCGCAGCTGCGCAATCTAGAAAAGCAGATGAAGCTTCATGTGGTTGACCGCACCCAGCTGATTTTGGAAATTTTCGCTAACCGCGCCGCCAGCAAGTCGGCCAAGGCGCAAGTCGAAATCGCCCAGTTGCAGTACGCCTTGCCGCGCCTGCATCCCAGTGCCAACAAGCTGGATCAGCAAGGCGGCGGTGGTGCCGGCGGCCTGGCCAACCGTGGGGCAGGTGAAACCAAACTCGAAATGGACCGGCGCGTGCTCAACAAACGCATCGCCCGTTTGCGCCGCGAACTTAAAGAAGCCGACATCGGCGCCGAGGTGCGTCGGGCCAAACGGACCGAAAATAAACTGCCAGTCGTGGCGTTGGTGGGCTACACCAACGCCGGCAAATCGACGACCATGAACGGCTTGCTGGATCTGTTCGCCGATCATCCGGAAACTAAGCAGGTCTTTGAAAAGGACATGCTGTTTGCCACCTTGGACACCAGCGTGCGCCAGCTGACTTTGCCGGACAATCGCAAGTTCCTGCTGTCGGATACGGTTGGTTTCGTCTCGAAGTTGCCACATAACCTAGTCGACTCGTTTAAGGCAACCTTGGCCGAAGCTGCGAATGCCGATTTGCTGATCCAGGTGGTGGATTACCACGACCCGCATTACCCGGAAATGATGAAAGTCACCGAGGACACCTTGCACAGCATCGGCATAGAAAACATTCCGATGATCGAAGCCTACAACAAGGCCGACTTACGGGCAGACA
The DNA here is from genome assembly GCF_003946175.1 of Lacticaseibacillus suibinensis. Lineage (GTDB taxonomy): Bacteria > Bacillota > Bacilli > Lactobacillales > Lactobacillaceae > Lacticaseibacillus > Lacticaseibacillus suibinensis. The sequence continues at coordinate 47,096 of NZ_RHOK01000006.1, forward strand.
CGCGTTTCCCGGAAGAAAACGGCAATCAGCTGATTTACTCCGCCCGCGATCAAGCCTCGCTCCAGCGCTTGACGGAGATGATCACCAGCCGTATTTTCGCCGACTCGCAGGTCAATACCTACCTCATCCCCTTTGCCCAAGGTAGTGTGGTCGATTTTATCAACCGCGAAACCGGCGTCATCGAAACTGCTTATGAGGAAAATGGCACCCGCATCAAAACCACAGTTAACCCGATTCAGGCGGGCAAATTACGCCAGTACCTGATTGAAGACTAACCCGAAAAAACTCGGTCCTGCTTTACCGCTACAGCGGTGAGGCAGGACCGAGTTTTGACTTATTCCCGGATTTCACTAACCAGTTCAGGCCGCTGCAAGGTGCCGGTCGCTTTGGCCAATGCCACCCCACCAATTAGCCCTAGTAGCATGAAGGGTACAAAGTCCATGGCGTATTGATACCAAGGAATGAAGCGCGTCGCCCATCCGGTAATTGCTTGGATCCAAATCCAGCTCGCCGCGGGTTGAGGCAGCGCATTGAGCGCATCCAGCACTGCCGGAATCACCGTTAGGCCGACAGTAGTTTTGTAAATCAGGCCGTTTTTACCGATGAACGGGTGCAACAGCCCCAAAATAATCAACGCAATCGCCAGCGGATACAGCAACATCAATACTGGCGTCGACCAGGCAATGATTTGATTGAGCCCGATATTGGAAATCAAAAAGGCCCCGAAACAGGTCAGCGGCAAAAAGCGCTTGAACCCAATGTGCGGAAATCGATGGCCCAAGTCCTGTGACAGCGACGTGACCAGGCCAATCGCCGAGGTCAAACAGGCCAGCACGGTCATCGCGGCTAACAGGCCCGTGCCAATGAGGCCCGTGTAATGCGTCATAATGGCGGTAAATGCCGGTCCACCGTTAGCAGTGGTGGCGGTGAACCGCAGCGACAGGACGCCAAGCGCAATCAAGAGCGCATAGATAATCGCTTCCAGCCCCATCGCCAGTGCCCCCACCTTGGCGACATCTTGGCTGCGGCGCCGCGGCGAGGTGACCCCGAAGAAGCCCAGCGCCGCCACGATTGTCACCCCAAAGCCCAAACCAGCTAAGGCATCCATGGTGTTGTACCCTTGCAAAAAGCCATTGGTCAATTGACTGCCAGCCGCGGTGGCATGCGTCGCCGCCAGCAACTGTGGGCCGTCGCCTTTGATGATGAACGCCGCCACAAACGCCGCCCCGAGCAGTAATAGCAACACCGGATTGAGGAACTTGCCGACGTAATCGGTCATTTTGGACGGCTGGCGGGAGAAGAAGTAGGTTAAGGCAAAGTAGACTGCCGAGAACAACAATAGGGCCAGTTGCAAGTGATCCTTACCGATAAACGGTTGCACCCCCATTTCAAAGGCCACAGTCGCCGTGCGCGGGGTGGCAATTAACAGCCCCAAACTGGCATGGGTCGCCACCAGGAAGAAGAGGGCGAACGCCTTTCCCACTGGCCGCGCTAGGTGAAACATGGAATCGGATTCGGTCATCGAGATAGCTAAGATTGCCATCAGTGGCAAGCACACCGCTGACAGCAAAAAGCCCAGCGTGGCTGGCAACCAGTTGCCGCCGGCGATCTGGCCGAGGTGAATCGGGAAAATCAGATTCCCAGCGCCGAAAAACAGGCCGAACAACATGGAACCTAACACCAGATACTGACGTTTCGTTAATTTGGGTTGGGTCATAGCAATGCCTCCATTCGAATTACGGGGACGAAAAAAGCGCCCCTAGTAGCTTAACTACTAAGGGCGCTGAGCGCGGTACCACCTTATCTTGTCAGTTCGTCACCAAACTAACCTCAGAGCGTACGACCAGTAAAAACTGGCGATATGCCGTTGCTGTAATGGGCGCACCCAGCCGCGACTCCTCGCCGCGACAACTCATAGCCTACTTTCACTGCTTGATCAACACCGCTTCCCACTAACCGCGGCTCCCTGAGTTGATGACGGCAACTACTCTGCTAATCTTCGTCTTTGTTGAGAGTTAGCATAAATGAAATTTCAGTGAGTGTCAACCTTAAATTTTAATAATGCTTCAAATCACTCGTGCAAATGACATCACCAGCACTGGGCACTTTGCTCGCAGTTCATCATTTTCATTGGCTACTATCGTCGGCAACCGGCCTCGTAAGGAGGTGTGTTGTATTGAAGATGCTATTTGTGGCAATCATTGCCCCAGCGGTGGTGGGGATAGTAACCGAACTATTCGCCGACTGGTTGGCTCGACGACGATAATCGCCCCGGTTGTCGCTAATCCACACGCTCACATATAAGCGAAAAAAGAGCCATCACTCGCCGAATGAGTGATGGCTCTTGTGTTGCATTGAATTGCTATTTGTACAGCGAGTATACCATGTTCTTCTAGAAAAAGCATGCCCACTTGCTTATCCGAGGCACTTGTTTTGAATTGACATCCGGTCAGTTAGCGCTTAAACGCCAAGGTCACAATCTGATAAGGATGCAAGTTAACTGTCACTGCGCCGTCAGCATTGGCGGTGAGGTCGTTCACGGGGCTTTCATCTAGCCGCACCACCTGCGCCTGCGTATAAGCAAAGTTCGGCGTCAGGCTGACGGTCGTTGTCGCGCCAGAGAAATCATGCAGGCGGATGATCACCGCATCCCCGGCTTCGCTTTGCTTGATGGCATCCACGCCGGCGGTGGTGCTGGCCACCGTGAACAACGCGGGTAGGCTCGCGGCGATGCCTGGCAAGGCTAGTGCAGGATCATTTAGGGCCGCAGCGGCTTCAACCACACCACCAGCCAGGTAGTCGCCTTCGTGCGGCAGCAAGCTGTAGGTGAAGTCATGCTGGCCCTGATCGGCGTCAGGATCTGGATAGACCCCGGCTTTGATCAAGGACAAGCTCAGCCCGGCCGCCGTGGCGGCATAGCCGTATTTGCAATCATTAAGCAGCGCCACCCCATAGTCGCGCTGGCTCATATCGGCCCACTGGTGGCCAACGACTTCGAATTTGGCTTCTTCCCAGGAAGTATTACGGGCAATTGGCCGCGTCATGTTGCCATACTGAATGTCGTAGCGGGCAACATCGGTCATGACGTTAAGGTCAAAATGGGTCCGCAGCAAGATTTCATGCTCATGCCAATCGGCCCTGGTGACAAAATCCAACCGCCGTGAATCCAGCGGAATTTTCAACGTTTGGCTCACCGTCGAATGATGGAAAGTGTAGTGCATGGCCACCTCATAACCAGCTTCGTCAGCGGTGACGGTGATTTGGTCCGCCGCCAGCTCCTGTGACTTGGCTGGATAGTCGGCATCAATATTCCAATTATCAAATGCCGTTGGCCGATCCTCATACACCCGTAGCGCGTTGCCCAAGCCACCTGGCGTTAAGACCTCCCGCTGATGATCACGATCGAACAGCCGCGTCAGCTGACCCTTAGTATTCCACGCCAGCTCGTAATGCGGCGTGGTCAGGTGATCCACAGCCAAAGTCTGCTGGTGCAGCGGCTGTTTCACAGGCACAAAATGCACTTTGCGACTGCTAAAAGGCGCAATCGCCACTTGCGGCAGCCGCCAGCCGTGGCCTTGGCGCAGAGCCGCAATTTGGTTACCACTGTTGTCTTCGAAAATGCCGGCTTCAGGCTGGTCAATATACACCGTGGGATGGGACAATTGCGTGGGATTAAACAAGGTGTACTGATTGGCAGCCCCAGCTGACAGCCGGTCGGCAATAATGTTGGCCACCAGCTGCCGGGCTTCAGCGTACAACGCCTTGGCATCTTCATAGACTTCCCCAATCGCCGAGCCGGGCAGGACATCATGGAATTGATTGCAAAGCAGAATTTCCCAAATCCGATCAAAGGCCGCCTTCGGATAAGCGACGCCCTGCTGCACCCAAGCTGTGGTGGCAATGATTTCAGCCCGCCGCACGGCCAGCTCAAGTTTGCGGTTTTGCCGCTTCATTGCCGCCTGCGAGGTGTAGGTGCCGCGGTGGTATTCCAAGTAGAGCTCGCCATTCCATTCCGGATAGGTAGCCTGGTTAGCGGTAAAGGTTTGCTCCAAATCACTGAAGAAGTCGGCCACGGTTTTATTTTGGATATGCGGCATGCCAGGCAGCCGATCGATCACCTGGATATTTTCAATCATTTCCTTGGTGGGCCCGCCGCCGCCATCGCCGAACCCATAAGGCATCAGCAGGACATTGGTCAGGTCCTTATCTTGGTAGGCGCGATACGAATCCATGATGACATGCGGGGAAATTTCGCCATTGTAGGTGTACTTCCACTCTTTCGGGTTGGTGTAATCGTAAGTTCGCTCGGTAGTCGTGATGAATTCGGTCAGCACCCGGCTGCCATCCAGGCCAGTCCACATGAACACGTCATGCGGCATCCGGTTGGTATCGTTCCAAGAGATTTTGGTGGTGGCAAACCGATCAATACCAAAACCCTGCATGATTTGCGGCAAGGCATAGGAGTAGCCGAAAACATCTGGCAGCCATAGCACCGTCTGGCGGTGATGGAACTTCGCTTCAAAATAACGCGTCCCGTACAAGAACTGGCGGGTCAATGCTTCACCAGAAGGCAAGTTGGTATCGGGCTCCACCCACGTGCCGCCATCTGGCTCCCAGCGGCCTTCCGCGGCCCGCCGCTGAATGGCTTTGAACATCGCCGGGTCATCTTGTTCAATAAATTTGTGGACTTGCGGGGTGGAGTAGAAGAATTTGAACTCAGGGTAACGGTCCATCAAGCGCAGCGCCGTGGCAAAAGACCGGCGCGCTTTTTCCCGGGTATGGCGATACCGCCACAGCCACGCAACATCAATGTGGGTTTGGCCAATTGCGTCGATGTTAAAGGCCAGCTTGCTGCCGTGATGCGCGGTGATGAAGGTCTCAATCAAGGTCATTACCTGCCCACAAGCCTCATCCAATGCGGCGGTTGTCAAGGTCGCCCAGAAGAAGTGGCTAAAAGCCTGCTTCACCAGGCGCTGATAGTCATAGCGTAGCGGATCATCGATATGCAGTTCCGGAATCAGATTCACGATGTTGGCCAGATAGCGGTAGGTCTGCCGCGCCAGCCGGTGCTCAGGACCGAACGCTGCCTGGTTGAAGACAAAATGCTGGGTCTGTTTGGGTCCGCCGCCTTCCAAGCCACTCCACATCAGCAACTGACAGGCGACTTGCTGCCCGGCGTATTCGGAACCAAAGAAGATTTCCTCATGTTGCTATCCACCGCTTGGCGCACTTGACCGTTCACAAACAGTAGCCCTTCAAAGCCCGAATTGTTGCCATCTCCAGTGCGCCCGACATCCAGTTTCGCCACTGTGGCTTCGCTGGCCGCTGACACCGGCACGGTAAAGCGGAGCCAGTTGTAATCGTCTCGGCCAGACCAGTGATCACCGAGCTGAACGGCCTGCCACTGCGCCTCCGCCGGCGGCAACGTGCGGTGATCAGCCCTCGTCTCATGCCACAACGCTAAATCAGAAAGGTTCTGAAAATCCGCGTATAACGCCTGATGCAACAAGCGCAACTGCTGATTGACCTTACGTTGATCAAATTCTGCTGTCATTGTTTTCTCCTTGAATACTTAAATTACGCCCAGTATAGCGCAGAATTTTTAGCAGCAACACATTGACATATCAGGAATTTTGGGAATTGGAAGACACTGATCAAGCATGAGAAACAAGTTGGGCACACAACTATTTCAGAACAGTACGAGCCAAAATGCGACGCCCTAGCCAGATAAGCCAAGCGGCCTGCAAAACCTAAGTTCAGGTTTTACAGGCCGCTTGGCTTATCCTCTGGGCTAAAACCGCATTTTGTCTCAGCCTATTAATTCAACCGGTGATCGATGATGCGTGACCCAACCGATAACGCGTAGTTCACAATGAAGTACAGCACGGCTAACGCCACGAACATCGGAATGGTGTAATTGACGTTCTGCCCATAGATGATCTGTGCATGCTGGGTGAGTTCTGGCAGTAGGATAATCGTTGCCAAGCTGGTATCCTTCACCAGCGAAATGAACTGCGATACCAGCGGCGGAATCATTTTTTTGAAAGCTTGTGGCAAAATGATTTGAAGCATCGCCTGCGAGTAGCTCATGCCATTACTGCGCGCCGCTTCCATTTGACCCACTGGCACGGCGCCAATCCCGGAGCGAATAATCTCGGCCAGCATGGCGGATTCAAACACCGTCATCGCCACGATTGAAGCTGGAATCACCGACAGGCGCAGCCCGATATTCGGCAAGGCAAAGTAGGTGAAGAATAGCAGCAACAGCAGCGGTAGATTGCGAATCAGGTCGATGATGAAGCCGACAATCGCGCTAAAGTATTTGATTTTCACATACCGCGCAATCCCAAGCAAGGTACCAATCAAGAAACTGAAGAAAATCGACACCACGGACACTTCAATCGTGACCCATAACCCACGCAGGAGGTAACTCAGGTTGACGGCTGAATAAGCATTAATAAAATTCTGCATCCTGACTCCCCCTTCCTAGGCCGTGTGCCAACGTTTTTCCAGATACCGCATCGCGTAGGACATCGGCATCGTGATCACCAAGTACAGCACCCCAACGGCCAAATAAGTATCAAAAGTGTTGAAGGTGGCATTGGCAATCAGCTTGCCTTGGTACATTAGGTCAAAGCCAGCGACAAACGCCAGTACCGATGAATTCTTGACCAGGTTGATGAACTGGTTGCCCAGCGGCGGAATCACCAGTTTAATCGCCTGGGGGAACACCACATGCGTCATGGCCTGCATGTAAGACAAGCCGTTGCTGCGGGCGCCTTCCATTTGGCCATTCGGCACGGATTGAATGCCGGCGCGCACCGTTTCGGCAATAAAGGCACTGGTGTAAATCGTCAGGCCAATGGTGCCAGCAGTGAAGCCGTCCATTTGCATAATGAACTGCGGCACAATCACATAAAAGGCCATGGCAATCACCAGCAGCGGAATGTTGCGAATGAATTCCACATAGGCTTTGCCAATTACCCGCACCCATTTGTGCAGGGAGATTTCCATCAAGGCAAAGGCCGTGCCGATAATCAGGCTGGCAATCAAGGCAATCACACTGGCCATTAAGGTGTAGCCAAGGCCAGACAGGAGGGCGTCCCAGTTACTGAACATAATCTTGAACATTAGCCCACCTCCTTAATATCAAAGCCTGGCACATCACCAAACCATTTGTTGATCAGTTTTTCGTAAGTGCCATTTTGCCGCAAGGTCTTGAGGGCCTTGTTCATGGCGTTGGTCAAATTGGTTTGGCCCTTGTTCATAGCAATCCCATACGGTTCTTTGGTGAAGGAGCCGCCCACGACGACATAGCGGGGATCTTGTTGCGACATCCCATACAAAATGCCGTTGTCGGTGGTCAGCGCATCGCCTTGGTGCGATTTCAGGGCGGTGAAGGCTTGGGCATAGTCCGAAAGCTGGAGCACCTTCGTGGCTGGCGCAACTTTGCGAATGTTATCCACGGAGTTGGAGCCTTGCACCCCAATCACCTTGGTGCCAGCGGTCAAATCCTTGACGGACTTGATTTTGCTATCCTTGGGCACCAGTAGCGACTGGCCAGCGTTAAAGTATGAATCCGAGAAGTTCAACACTTTTTGCCGCTCCGGCGTGATGGTCATGGTGCCAATCACGGCATCCACGTTGCCACCTTTGAGCATCGGCACTCGGGTATCAGAGGTGATTTGCACCAACTCCGCCTTCCCCTTGCTGCCTAAAATTTGCTTGGTGAGCGCCTTGGCCATATCAACTTCAAAGCCTTTGATCGACCCAGTTTTCACATCCATCAACCCAAACAGCCGGGTGTCGGCTTTAACGCCCCAAACCAGGGTGTCCGCCTTTTTGGCGCGGGCCAAGGCGTCTTGATCCGCCAATGGCTTCCCGCAACCTGCTGCCACCAAGATTAAAAACCCTGCGGCGAGCAGGACGCTCATGCGTTTGAAAAGTTTTTTCATGCGCGCCCCTCCTAGTGATTCAAAATCTTACTGATGAATTCCTGGGCCCGTGGTTCCTTAGGATGATCGAAGAAGCCCTTCACATCGGTGGCATCTTCCAAGATTTGGCCATCTGCCATGAAGACAATGCGATCGCCCACGCGCTTGGCAAAGCCCATTTCGTGAGTCACCACGACCATGGTCATGCCTTGCTTGGCGATTTTCTGCATGACATCCAGCACATCACCGATCATTTCCGGATCCAGCGCAGAAGTCGGTTCGTCAAACAAAATGGCGCGCGGCTTCATGGCCAAGGAGCGCGCAATCGCGACGCGCTGCTTTTGGCCGCCTGACAGCGCGGCTGGGAACTTTGGCGCCTGATCGGCCAAGCCAACCATGTCCAGCAGGGCCATGGCTTCTTTTTCTGCCTGCGCCTTATCGGCCTTGAGCACCAAGGTGGGGCCGAGGGTGATGTTTTCTAACACCGTTTTGTTGGCATACAAATTAAAATGCTGGAACACCATGCCGACGTTTTTGCGAATCTTATTCATGTCGGTTTTGCGGTCGGCTAAGTCATAGTCGTTGACGATCAATTGCCCGGAAGTAATCAACTCAAGGCCGTTAATGGTCCGCAGTAAGGTACTTTTCCCAGAGCCGGACGGGCCGATGATGGTGACCACTTCCCCGCGATCGATCGTTAAATTAATATCCTTCAACGCGTGGAACTTGCCGTAGTACTTCTCGACGTCATGAAATTCGATCATTGACATCTGGATTCCCCCTTTTGCGCAATTCAGGCACTGCACAGACAATGCTTGTTTCCAGCATACGCCGGTCCAAGGCCGGTTGGCAAGAAATAAGCCTTTTTGCCGGGGCTTGGTTCACCCCGTGACCGGTTTAGTTCACCCTGGTTAATCATCTGTTTAATTGCCTTTAATTGCCACTATCGTGTTTAGATTAAAAACATCTGTATGTGTAGTTCGAACAAATTGGCATAAAAAAAACGTCAACGCTATCAGTTTTAATAAATAATACTACCGATAGCGTGAGCGTTTTGCAAATCAATTTTGTTGGCCTGTCACATCCGCGCGTGGTGAATAGGCGAATTGCACCACAATTTCATAGGGGTGGTTTTCCTTTAACAAGCCGTGCCGGCCTGGCCGCTGATGCTCACCGCCTTGCAGAAAAACGTGTCCCGCGGCGAGCTGATAATCCTTCAGTGCGGCTTTCACTGGCATCAACCCGACCTGGGTCACATCCCCTAGCGAGACCGCGTTCAGGGCATTGAGGCCACCGAGCACCTGCACCTGATCGCCTTGAATATCCAAGCGGTAATAAGGCAGTTCCACTGGCCCCCCCATCGCCGACACCGGTTTGTGCGTCTTTTGGGCGACCCGCTGAATGGCATGAGCATCCAGGCCCTGATAATTCGTGGTAATGGTCCCAGCCGTGGTTAAAAGTTGGATCAAATTTGCCAGATTTTCCTGCTGCTTGGGCGTGGTGGTCAGCACGGTAGGCAGTAGCTCTTGTTGGGCAAAGACGCCGCTGGCAGCACCGATCTGGTGGCCCTTGGTTAAAGCCGCCTCCGCCGCCTTCATGCGCTCAGGATTGCCGCCTAGCCGTTTTTCAATCAGCGGGGAAATGTCCAGCTTGGTCGTTTTGTTGGTGAAGTAATACAGCACATTCAAGGCGATGAAATACAGCAGCACAATGAACAGGAGCAAAAACAGCACGCCTTGAATGCGGTAACCCGCATAACGCAGCGAGCGAATGGCCAAGTACAGGACATAGAAATTGGCCACGCCGGCCACTACGGTGAAGGCTTTGCCTTTCGCCTTATCCTGAATATTGAAATAGCCTAAAAAACGGTTGAGTAAATCCAATGCTGTCAGCATGGCTTAGCCTCCTTCCTACTCTTGATTGTTGTTATCGGCCGTACTGGAGGAGCTGCTGGCGCTCGCACTGGATGAGGACGAGCCCGACGCGCCGCTGGACTGCGTGTTCCCGCTACCTGAGGAGCCGCTGCTGGCCTTTGAACTGTCTGAGCTACTCTCCTCTTGACTCGAACTGGAAGCCTCAGGTTGGCTACTGGAGCTGGCCTCAGGCGCACTAGAAGCACTGGCGTCACTGGCACTAGATGCCGGCTCGCTGCTACTGCTTGAGCTACTTGATTTGTCCGCCTTGCTTTGATTAATACTGGAGATCAGCGCACTTTGCGAGGCCTCAGATTTGGGGGTACTCGTCGGATTGACGGTATTGTTGACCCAGTTATACCCACTGACTAAAACGATAATGGAAACAATGGCCGCTGGCGAGAGCAACGGCGGGGTCCGATAAGCCATAAGCGCCCTCCTTTTCAAACTAATTATATCGATTGTAACCTAAATTCCGCTTGGCACGCCTTAAGAAAAGGCAAAAACGCCATGACGCCCAGCTACTAGCCGGCCATCACCGCGTTTAGTCAGTCGCTGCTTGTTTTTGCGCGCAGTCAGCACACAGGCCATACAGTTCGAAGTTATGGCTTGCGATTTTGGCGCCAGGCAGCTGATTTTCGAAATAGTCTAACGGACACATTTTCAACTCTTGCACCCGATGACAATTCGTACAGATGAAATGGTGATGATGTGGATGCTGGAAATCACACTGCAACTTCACGATGGCTTGTTCGTTTTGGACATCACTTTCCAGAATACCCAGCTTTTCAAATTCCTTGACGTTACGGTAAATCGTATCATGCGAGAGTCCTGGATACTGTTGGCGCATGTATTTATCCAGCGTGGTGACTGGCACAAACTGCTCAGAAGCCGCTAAATAAGCGACCAAATCCCGCCGCTGCTTAGTGACACGCATCCCGCTTTGTTTCATCTTATCAATAGCGATTGTTGTCTGTGACATCATAGCCCTCCACCGTTAATCAGAACAATTACGATTAGTCAATACAGTCTAGCATAGGCAAGAAAGAAGTTCAATGAGGCTGCGGAGCCGAGCGCAACTACAAAGGCTGCGAAGTGAGACCGGGCTTAGCCGGATGGGTAGCCTAGCTCAAGGCATTGCCGTCGGTTCTTGACGGCGAGGCCTTGAGCGTAGCTAGCCACTCCGGCGTTGGTCTCACGGAGCGCAACTACAAAGGCTGCGCAGTGAGACCGGGCTTAGCCGGATGCGTAGCCTAGCTGCTCGCGGGGCCCAGCGTAGCGCAACTAGGCTACGAGGTTGAGCCACCTATTGATATCCTTAGCGCCCCTGCTCAGCTTCCTGCTTCACCTGCAGCTGCTGAAAGAACTGATCAATCGCCCGCTTGGCGTCTGGCCACTTATCATTGGTGACCACGGTGGCCACGCCAGCCAGCGCCGGTGGCAAGGTCAAGTCGCGGCGATACTCATCGCTTTGCAGGCGCTGCGTAATCATGGCCGGTTCGTCCCCGCGGTTCAGCAACCGCTGCTTCAGCACATGCGGCTGCTCGAGGGTAAGAAACAGCACTGCGGGCTTGGGATCAAGTTGCTGCACGTAGCTGATGGCACCGGCGGTATCAAGCACGATGCTGGCGTAATCCGACTGCGCAAAAGCCCGGTCCAAGGCTTCATACGAACTGCCGTAACTGTAGCCCGCATAGGTGACATGCTCGATGTAATGATTTTGAGCAAAACTAGTGGGTGTTTCAAAATAATAGTCCACGCCATCCGCCTCGCCAGCGCGCATCGGCCTCGTCGTATGGGTAATGACCCGCGCCACCTGGTAATGCGTGTGTAAATACGTGCTGACGGTGGTTTTACCGGTCCCGCTGGCGCCGGTGATAACAATCAGTTGATGTGCCATGAGCGTCCTCCTAGTTCCTTCTATTGTAACAGAAACCTCACGGAAAAATTGGGCAACAAAAAACCCGCACACGGCGGGTTTTTTCATTGTGAGTGTTTAGTGGTGAAGCCTAGAAACGACGAGCGTAGTTAGGTGTCCAGCTAGAAATAGATTGCGTTGTCACGGGTTCGCCTTCGTAAGTCGCGTGAACGTACTGACCGCCGCCGATGTAGATCGCAACGTGGTGCGCTGGTGAACCCCAGAAAAGCAGGTCGCCAGGCTGCAGGCTGGACAGTGATACGGAGTGGCCGATGTTAGCCAACTGACTTGCCTGGTGAGGCAAGGAGCCGAGACCAGCCATCTTAGCAGCGTAAACAACTAAGCCAGAGCAGTCAAAGTGGTCAGGACCAGCAGCGGCGTAAACATAAGTCTTGCCCCGCTGAGCCAGCGCGATGGAAACAAAGGAGCTCTTGCTACCATTACCTGCGACGTAGCTACCAGAATTACTGATGGCATTGCCGGTTTGGTTATTCAGCTTGGTGGTCGTTGCTTGGGACTGCGCGGTCTGAGTAGCAGCCGCTTGGGTCTTAGCAACTAAAGCAGCAGCGGCAGCAGCCGTGGCCTTGTTAACGTCATTTTGCAAGCTGGTCAACTGAGCTTTGTTGTCGTTGATCTGCTTGGTTAAATCAGCAGCATCCTTGCTGGCCTGAGTCTTCAAGGTGTCAAGCTGGGCCTTGTCAGCAACCAACTTCGCCTTGGTGTTAACCAATTCGGTCTTCTTCGCTTCTTGGGCTTGCTTCAAGGTGACCTGCTTAGCTTGCGCTTCCTTAACCGCGGTCAAGGCTTCTTGGCTAGCTTGGTTCAACTTGTTAACGGTGAAGCTACGGGAAACCAGATCAGAGAAGCTCTTCGCATTCAACAGGAAGTCAAAGTAAACATTCCCAGTTGCGGATTCGCCAACCTGCTTTTGCAGGGAGATGAGTTGCTTCTTCAAAACAGCTTTACGGCTCTTCACTTCAGCAGCAGCCTTTTCAATTTGGGCTGTGTAGCTGGTGATGGTCGCTTGTGTTTCATCGATCTTGCTTTGCGTTGCATCGATGGCAACAGCCTTAGTCGAAATCTGGTCGCTGATCTTCATCACATTGGCTTGGGCAGCCTGTAACTTGGCCACCAAAGCATTCGTGCTACTTTGATTTTTGGTAACAGCGCTCTTAGCGTCGCTGACGTCATCAGCGGATACATTAGCTGCGGTACTAAATGCCCCCGACCCGATCAATGTCGCCGCGGCGACGATGGTTAATGTCTTTGCAAACTTCATTCAACACTCACTCCTCAATGAATTAACTGTAGATGAGTGTATCAGCTGAACATTACAGCACTGTTACAGTACCGTTAACAAACTAAGTCGCTCAGGACACGGAATGTTGCATTATGACAAATGAAACATCGCCCCATTATTCCGGCTGTGTACAAATACAGTTTTGCGAGTACAAACGTGTGGAGCGGTGGGATTCCCAGTCCGTTACTATTTCACAAAGATTGGCTAAAATAACAACCCGCAAAAACCGAACTTTACCAAAATATGATCAAAGAAATGCAAGAAAACGAAAACGAGCCGCCAATGCGACTCGTTTAAAGTAGAACTGTTATAATTAGCGCCCTGATTTGCCTTTTTTAACCGGGACGACTTCCAAATGCATCTGGAATTTCTCCGTCGCATCCATCACGGCAATGGCAAAATGATCATCAGCGAACCAGCTGACGGTTAACGTTTCACCGGTGGCATCATCCAAGCCATGCATGTCAACGGGCTGTTTGAGGGCAAAGGCCAAAACCTGCTCCGATAGTTCATGGAGGTCCGGCAACGTACTGGCAGCCAACTCCGCGTTCAACAGCTTCAGCGCCTCTTTACCTGCTTCTTCGTAACTTAATAACGGCTGTGTATCTAAGCCAGCGTAGAAAACCGCTAACGACTGCGCTTGATAAGTCGCTCCGACCACTGTGTAAGCCATAGGCATGCCCTCCTTAACGATTACATCAAGTATAGCATCCTGCCTGCACGCCGCGCCGCTGAATTCACCCGGTGTCGCCGAAAAAAGTTAGCCGGCAATCTTGACCAAGAAGTACTTCTTCTTCCCCCGCCGCACAATGACAAAGCGCCCGTCAAAATGGCTGCTGGGATCGATGACCGTATCCAAATCGCGCACCTTCGTCCCATTAATAGTAATGGCGCCATTTTGCACGTCTTCCCGGGCCTGGCGCCGCGAGGCTTCGATGCCAGTAGTATCCACCAACCAGGTCACGATGTTCTCGCTGGCGGCTGGCGCATTTTTGGTTGGGAACTGTTTGAAGCCTTGCGTGATTTCTTCAGCGGTCAGATCCTTCACATCGCCAGAGAACAGCGCGGCAGAAATGGCCTCGGCTTGCTCAACGGCTTTTTGACCGTGCACAAACTTCGTCACTTCTTGGGCAAGGCGGCGCTGCGCTTCCCGCTTTTCCGGATGGGTTTTGGTGGCCTCAACCAGGTCAGCAATTTCTTCCTTATCGAGGAAGGTGAAGAACTTCAGGAACTTCTCCACATCCGCATCATCTTGGTTGAACCAGAACTGGTAGAACTCGTAAGGGCTGGTCTTTTCCGGATCCAACCACACCGCGCCACCAGCGGATTTGCCAAACTTAGTGCCGTCAGACTTCAGCATCAGTGGGTTGGTTAAGCCGTAAACCTTAGCCTCGGCGCCTTCAGTTTTGTGAATCAAGTCGATACCAGCCGTAATGTTACCCCACTGATCGGCGCCGCCGAGCTGGACTTGGACATCTTCTGTCTTGTACAGTTCCAGGAAGTCGATGGATTGCAAAATCTGGTAGGTAAATTCGGTGTAGGAAATCCCGTTTTCCAGCCGGCTGGCCACGACCTCCTTATTCAGCATCTGGTTGACTGGGAATAGCTTGCCGTAGTCACGCAGAAAGTCGAGCATCGACAGCTTGGACAGCCAGGTGTAGTTATCCACAATGCGGAAGTTATCGGTGCCGAATAACCGCTCCATTTGAGCCGTGAGCTTCTTTTTGTTTTCATTAATGGTGGCCATGGTCTGCAACACCCGTTCGGAGTTGCGGCCAGAGGGATCGCCAATCGAACCGGTGCCGCCGCCAATCAGGATGACTGGCTTGTGCCCCATCAGCTGGAACCGCTTGAGCATCATGAATGGAATCAAGTGCCCAACATGCAGCGAATCCCCGGTTGGATCCGTGCCGACATAAATGCCGACATGTTTTTCCGCGGTCAGCTTCCGCAAGCCTTCCTCATCAGTTAATTGATTCAGCGCCCCGCGCCATGCTAATTCATCCAAGATATTTTCTGCCATGATATCCTCCTGTTTTATGACCAAAAAAAGTCCCTGCTTGCATTTGCAAACAGGGACGAAAAGTTTCCGCGGTACCACCCACATTATGGCCAAGGCCATCACTCTTGATGGATAACGGCCATCAGCCAAGACCACAAAGGTAGGTGTAATTCGCTAACCAGAGAAGATCGACTCGCACCGGCCGCCGACTCGCTGAGGCATCCCCTGATTTGCTACTGAAACTACTGGTCAAATATTGCAGTCAGTATCCCATAACCACGGGTAAAAGTCAATCACTGCCGCGGCTTTGCGAGGCGGCGTGACGGGGCTTTGCAAACTAAAGTGGCCTAATTGGCCGCCCGTTTCTCCAGCAGTGTCGTCAACCGTTCCAGCCGCGCGATGGTGTCATCAAGCGTCAGGTAATAATAGACAATGTTGCCGACTTGGCGACTATTGACCATGCCTAGCTCATGTAATTGCTTCAGGTGATGAGACGTTGCCGGCTGCGACAAGTCAATCATTCGGGCCAAATCATTGACCTTCATGCCATGAACCGTCGGATTTTGCCCGAGGATCATCAGCAATTTTTGCCGACTGGCATTAGCAAGGGCAGCGAGATGCCCACTATCTTGGTTCAATTCTTTCAAAGCGGCCGTTTGGACCGGGGACAAATCGTTCACGCTAATCCCCTCCTCGTTATGAATATAATCACTATAGCGTTTATAATAACTCAATTTAAAACCGGGCGAACATTAAATTAAGGATAATTTTCTTTGCCTTTGTTTATGAAAACGGTTACGCTTGAATTGATGACTTACCACGTACTGACGGGCAAATTCGTCCGAGGAGGAACGACAAATGACAACTTCAATTGAGTTCGACGGGCTGGGCGCTAAAAACACCCTCACCATCTATGAAGGCGGCGAAACCGGCACCTTTGATAAGAGCATCGCTTTAGTGTCTGCTTATGCCAAACTGCTTTCGTTTTACGATGAACACTCGCTGCTGACGCAAATCAACCAACAAGCCGGGATTGCCCCAGTGCACATTCCGGTGCGGCCAATTTTCAATCTTATTGCGCGGGCGGTGGCTTGGAGCAAACGCGGGCTGGGTTACAATGCTTTGATTGGGCCGTTAGTGGGGTTATGGCATATCGGCTTTGATGATGCCAGCGTGCCTAGCAGTGATCGCATCAAAGAGCGACTTGCTTTGACTGATCCAGATAAAGTGATTTTGGACTCGGAAGCCCAAACTGTTTTTCTCAGTGAACCTGGCATGTCCCTGGATCTCGGCGGGATTGCCAAAGGTTTCATCATTGATGAAATGGGCAAGCTCTGGCAGCAGCGCGGAGTCACCGGCGGCCTAATCGATTTGGCTGGCAACCAACTGCTGTTCGGCAACAGTGAGCAGGGCGTGCCGCTGTGGCAGGTGCCGATCACAGATCCCCGCGAACCTGGCAATCCGCCAATTGCCACCTTAACCACCGGTCCCAAAGCCGTCGTTACGACTGGCATTTACTTCCGCCACTTTGACCGGCGCGGCCATGTTTACCACCACCTGCTCGATCCACAAACCGGCAGTCCAGTTGATTCCGACATGGCCAGCATCACTGTCGTCGCCGACTCCGCCGAAAAAGCCGACGTGCTTTCTTCCGTGGGCTTTTACGCCGGCATTCCGGCTGGCTTTGACGTGATTGAGGATGAAGCCGCAGAAGCGATTTTCATCACGAAGGCCACTCAGATCACCCAAACCAGCGGCCTGCGGGAAACGTTGATGCCCACCATGGGGCACTAACACTCAGTTAAAACTAAGCGCGCTGCGTCAACTTTAAAGGTTGATGCAGCGCGCTTTTTGGCTGGCTGCCAAACTAGGACTGAGTGAAGGTTTGCAGCACTTGATCATGCGCCTGGACTAACACAGTGGGCAACAGTGCTTGTAGCGCCGGCGGCAGCCCTGCTGTCGGCGCAGGTGGGCTAAACAAAAGCGCCTCGGTGGTGGGATTAAAGTAGGCCACCACCACCTGGGCGGCGCTTTGCCGCACAATGACCAATCCCGTTCCCATGGCGAAGGTCCAAAATGCCGCGGCACCATGCAGCGCCGGCAATTGACGCCAGTGCGTTGCTTCGGCATACAGAGTCATGCTAGTGGCGTCTTCATGCCCCCAAGGATAGTACTTGCGATTTTGCGGATCGCGGCCCCCGGTCAGCCCGGCCTCATCCCCGTAGTAGATGACACGGTTGCCCGGCAGCACCGTCCACAGAAGCACCGCCTGCCGCAACTGGGCGGCCTCTGGTAGCAGCGTTTTGAGGCGCTGCGTATCATGCGTGCCCAAGCTGGTGAAATTATACGCGAACACTGCTGGTGGGTAATTCGCCTGCAGCGTCAACAGGCGCTGTGCCACTGCAGCGGCCGACATTTGGCCGGCCGCAAACTGCACCATCAGCTCCCGCTGTGGATAATTCATCACGGCCTGTAGTGACTCACCAAGGAGGTAAGGCTTGCGCTGGCCATAAGCCACCTTGTTGGAGGCATCCTCCCACACCTCACCAATCAGCACTCGGTCCGGATACTGATCCAGCAACTGACGAATTTGCGCCACAAAGGCGGTATCGAGCTCGTCCACCACATCCAGCCGCCAGCCATCCACCCCCAGGCCGGTCCAATAGCCGATGACCGAATCCGGTCCCCCAGCGATAAAGTCGTGGAACGACTGGCTGGTTTTATTGATAGCCGGCAAATCCGCCACGCCCCACCAACTGGCATAATCGTCGGGATAATGCTTGAACGTGAACCAATCATAGTATGGACTCGTTGGCGATTGGGCGGCCCCGACCGTGGGATAGTGACCTAGCGCATTAAAGTAGCGCGAATCGCGGCCCACATGATTGAACACCCCATCCAAAATCAGTCGCATCCCGCGCTGATGCAGGCCCGCCACTAACGCCTTGAACGCCGCCAGGTCGCCTAACATGGGGTCGATTTTAAAATAATCCGCCGTGTCATAGCGATGATTGCTGGCGGCTTCAAAAATCGGGCTTAAATATAGCGCCGTGTACCCCCGCTGCTGCAGCCAATCGAGCTTAGCGGTAATGCCGGCCAGATTGCCGCCATAAAAATCCCACCGCACCACTTCGCCAGCAGCATCTTTGACGTAATACGGATCATCAGTCAGTTGGCCGTACAAAAAACTATTGGCTTTCGGCGCCAGCACCCGGCCATCCGGGGTGCCGTTATTGAAGCGGTCGACGAAGATGTGGTAAATCTGCGCATCCTGATACCAGGTGGGCATAGCGTCAAAACTGGCAGCCACGGTCAGCTGATACGGCTGCACCTGCTTGAGTTCTGCCACAATCTGAGCAGGGCCACCGAACCCGGCCGTGCTGGCACTCAGAAAACGACCATCACCCAAAGCAAAGGCATAAAACCACAAACCCGGGGTCGGCGGCGTTATCTCCGCCGTGAAGCCTCCGGCGACGCGGGTCATGGCGATCGCATCATAATCCGCGCCATCTTTGGCCAGCAACAAACTCACCGTCGCTTGGTCATCGCCATGCAAGGTCAAGGTCACAGCGGTTTTCACCGTGACGGCGGTGCTGGGCTTGCGATCGCGAAAGGAATCATATTCCATGACCTTCACCTAGCTTTCAATTGGCTGGCTGGGCAGCACCTGCCAGATATCCCGACCATAGCGCTCAACGGTAAAATCAGCCGAGAATTGGCCACTGGCAGCAATGTTAGCCAGCGCCAACTTGGCCCAAGCCTTGGGGTCGGCCCACAGCTGATCCAGCTTGCGACTGGCAGCCACATAACTGGCAAAATCCGCCAACACAAAATAGCTATCATTATAATCCAGCAATTCAGTGCGAATCATCCGTCCCTCGGATTCAACTCCAGGAATCGAGCCGTCCGTCAGCATGTCCACAATGCGATGCAGTGTCGGATCCGCTTCATACTGGGCGGCCGCCCGGTACGATTGGTTTTGCTGGGCAAAGGCCACCTGCTCACTGGTTAAGCCAAAAGTGGCCATCGCCCGTTCGCCGGCCGCTTGGCGGATTTCGATATTGGCCCCATCCAGCGTCGCCAGCGTAATTGCGCCGGTGGCCATCAGCTTCATGTTCGAGGTGCCCGAAGCCTCGGTGCCGGCCAGCGAAATCTGCTCGGAAATGTCCGCTGCCGGCACAATTTGCTCGGCGAGGGTGACCCCGTAATTCGGTAAAAAGGCCACTTGCAAGCTTTGGTTGACGGCAGGATCATGATTCACCGTGTCCGCCACAGCGTTCATCAGCTTGATCACGGCTTTAGCATATTGATAACTTGGGGCGGCCTTGGCGCCGAAGACATGCACCCGCGGCGGCCGCTTTTCTCCTTTTTTCAGGGCTAAGTACGCTTCTAAAATGCCAAACACATGTAGCAGCTGCCGCTTGTACGCGTGCAGGCGTTTGATTTGAACGTCGAACATCGCCTCTGAATTGACTTTAAGGCCCAACTGGTGCTCAATCACTTGCGCCAACCGCTGCTTATTGGCCAACTTGGCGGCGTTCAGTGCCGTCAAAAACGCCTCGTTATTTTCATACTGGCTGAGCCGACGCAGCAACATGGGGTCGCGCCGCCACGGTTGGCCAATTTTGCGATCGATCAACTGCGCCAGTGGCTCATCTGCTAACTGCACCCACCGCCGGGGGGTGATGCCGTTGGTTTGGTTGCTGAAGCGCTCAGGGAAAATCGTATACAAGTCTTTGAGCACCCGGGTTTTGAGCAGCTGGCTGTGCAACTTCGCCACCCCATTGACGGCATGGCTGCCAATGACTGCCAGATAAGCCATCCGCAGCTGGCCATCCCCCAATGGTGCCACCCTGTTGACCAACAGTTCGCCATATTGCTGACGGTAGCGGGCGCGGAACCGGCGATCGATTTCACCAGCAATCTGATACAGGCGCGGCAGGAGCCCAGCAAACATCGATTCCGGCCAAGTTTCCAAGGCCTCAGCCATCAGGGTGTGGTTGGTGTAGCTTAGCGTGGCCACCGTCAGCCGCCACGCCTCGTCCCAATCGAGTTCCTCTTCATCGAGCAAAATGCGCATCAACTCCAGTACCGCCATCGCCGGATGGGTGTCGTTGATATGAATTGCCACGAATTTAGGCAACAGCTTCAGTTCCTGATGGAATCGTTTGAAGTGCGTCATAATGCTTTGAATGCCTGCCGACACGAAGAAGTACTCCTGCCGCAGCCGCAATTCGCGCCCGGCGCTGTCAGAGTCGTCGGGATACAGAATTTGGGTAATGGCATCCACCCGCGCTTTATCGGCCAAATTATGGGCCCGCCCAGGCACACTTTCAGCTTGCCACAACCGCATCGTGTTCACCACGCCGGTGCGATAGCCTACCATCGGCGTGTCATAAGGCACCGCCAGCACATCATCGGTGTTGTGATAAATGGCCTGCAAGCTGCCATTGGCCCGCGGTCTAAGCTCAACTTGGCCGCCATATTTGATGATCACCGCGCGATTTTCTTTGCGGGTTTCCCACATATTCGGCTCGCGCAACCAGTCATCTGGCAGCTCCACTTGATAGCCATCAACGAAGCGCTGCTGAAACAGGCCATATTGGTAACGAATCCCATTGCCGTTACCTGCCATCCCCACTGAGGCCATGCTGTCCAAAAACGCACTCGCCAGCCGGCCCAAGCCGCCATTACCGAGCCCGGGATCCACTTCTGCCGCATAAATGGCGGCCGGGTCTAACCCGAGCTCGCGCAGCCCGGCCTCCACCGTGTCCTTGATGCCAAGGTTCAGTAGATTGGAGGCCATCAGCCGTCCGGGCATGAATTCAATGGAAAAATAATACACTTGCTTGGTTTGCTTCGCGTCGGCTTGCGCCTTAGTGGCAGCCCATTGTTTGCCATAATAGCCTTTGATGGTGACGGCTACCGCTTGATATTGTTGTTGCGTGGACAGATGTGTGAGTTCATCCGCGAACAACCCTAGTGCATTGTCGTGAAGGGTCCGCATAAATGCCTTTGTTGTGAGCAAAAAAATCCCTCCTTACCTCGCCAGTCAGAATGAAGCGCCGCGGTGCTAGTCCTTGAGTCAAGGCGTGGCGCTTAGCCTTGCAGCCGTTCATACCCAGCCAAATATTGTTTGGCGGCTTTGGGCCAAGCAAAATCCGCCGCCATGGCTTGCTGCTGCAACTGCTGATACGCTGCCGGCTCATCCCGGTACACCTGGGCGGCGCGCACCAGCGTGTCAATCAAGACCTGCGGCGTGAAATCATAGTAAGAAAACCCAGTACCAGCGCCGGTCGTGGCGTCGTACGGTGTTACCGAATCACGCAGGCCACCGGTTTCATGCACAATGGGCAAGGTGCCATAACGCATGGCCATCATCTGGGCCAGCCCGCTGGGTTCAAAGGCACTTGGCATCACGAAGAAATCGGCCCCGGCATAAATTTGCTGGGCTAGGGCCTCATCAAACTTGACCAAGCTCGCCACCTTGCCGGCAAACCGATCGCGCAAGGTATTGAACCCGACTTCCAGCTCGGAATCGCCAGTGCCAAGCATCACCACTTGAATGTCCTCGCCTGGTAGCAGCACATTCAGCGCCGTCAACAATTGATCCATCCCTTTTTGCCGGGTCAGCCGCGACACAATGCCAAATAACGGCACTTTGCGTTGCGGCAAGCCCACACTGCGTTGCAAGGCGCGCTTATCCTTGGCTTTGCCGCTTAAATCACCGGCCGTGTAATGTGCAGGCAGATGTTTGTCCGTGGCTGGATCATAAAGCTGAGTATCAATGCCGTTCAAGATCCCAACCAATTTACCTGCCTGCTTGCGCAAAGTACCATCAAGATGCTCGCCAAACTGCGGAGTTTGAATTTCCCGGGCATAGCTGGGGCTCACCGTCGATACCAAATCAGCAAAGTTGATGCCGCCTTTAAGGAAATTCACTGCACCGTTTTGCGCATATCCATCATCGTGAAAGAACTGACGGCCAATGCCAAACACATCGGTGAGGACTGCCGGTGGAAACCAGCCTTGGAATTGCAGATTGTGAATGGTCAGCTGGGTTTTGATGCCTTGATAAGGCGTAATCCAACTGTATTTGTCCTTCAGCAGCACCGGAATGAACGCGGTGTGCCAGTCATTGAGATGCAAGACGTCGGGAATAAAGTCGATGACCTGTAGCATCTCGATAATCGCCATTTGGAAAAAGCCAAACCGCCCGCCGTCATCCCAGTACCCATACAGCCCTTCGCGCCCAAAGAATTCCTCGTTGTCGATGAAATAATACGGCACGGTCCCTAATTGTAATTGCTTGATGCCCACATACTTCTGCTCACCGCCAACCATGACGGTAAACTGGGCGACGTCTGACACCTGCGCGCGATATTGCGCGGGAAATAATTGTCCGTAGTACGGCAACACCACCCGAATATCGACCCCCGCCTGGCGCAAGGTCTTGGGCAACGCGTAGGCGACATCACCGAGCCCGCCGGTTTTATAAAACGGAACGCCTTCCGCTGCGGCAAATAATACTTTCATTGTTGCTGCCTCCTTACCGCTGCTCAATCAGCAGCGCGCCCATTGCTGGCAGAACCACTTCCACGCTATCAGGTTGATCACCCGCCGGCACCCCACGCGTGCGCAGCGTCCGCTGCAGCCGGCGCCAGGTGCCGCCAAAATGATAGCTTTCTGTATTCAGCACCACCGTATACGTCCCACTGCGCGGCACCGGCACGATGAAGTGCTGGCGTTCTTCAGGCATCAAATTCAGGGCTACCACAATGAAGTCTTGTCCCTTGTCCCACCGAATGTAGCTTAGGTACTGATTGCTGTCCCCGATGGTGATTTGAATGCCAGCTGGCGAATGATCGCGGGCCCACAGACTTGGCGTGCGCCGGTACAGTTTGTTGAGCGTCGCGGTAAACTGCTGCATCGCCGCGTTCAGCGGATCAGCCAGATCGCGCCATTCCAGCTGGCTCCAATCCCGCCATTCCAAGAATTGCCCCCATTCACTGCCCATGAACAGCAACTTCTTGCCGGGGAAAGTCATCTGCCACACCATCATCGTCCGCAGGTTTGCAAACTGGTTATACCGGTCGCCAGGCATTTTGTGCATCAGGGACTTTTTGCCGTGCACCACCTCATCATGGGAAAACGGCAGGATGAACTGTTCGTTGTGCATATACACCCAGGAAAACGTCAGCAGGTCCGGATGCGCCAGCCGCACGCTGGGATCGAGGCTGAAATACCGCAGCGTATCGTTCATCCACCCCATGTTCCATTTGTAGTTAAAGCCCAGCCCACCCGCATCAACCGGGGCAGAAACTTGGGGGAAATCAGAGCTTTCCTCGGCAATCATCAACACATCAGGATGGGCGGCAAACACTTCCGTATTGAGTCGCTGCAAAAACGCAATGCCTTCGAGGTTCTCGCGGCCGCCAGTTTGATTGCGATCGTGCTCCTTGCCAGCGTCATAATCCATGTACAACATGTTGGAGACCGCATCCACGCGCAACCCGTCGAGATGATAAACTTGCAGCCAAAACATCGCACTGGAAATCAAGAAACTCTGCACTTGGGTTTTGCCGAGGTCAAAATTCCAAGTGCCCCACCGCACGTTATCCGCACGATGCGGGTCTTGATACTCGAAGGTCGGCGTCCCATCAAACTGGGCCAAAGTATCGGTGTTGCGAATGAAATGACCTGGCACCCAGTCCATGATTACCCCCAGCCCGAGCCGGTGCGCCGCATCGACAAATGCCTGAAATTCGGCCGGGGCGCCAAACCGGCTGGTGGGGGCATAATAGCCCATTAATTGATAACCCCAGCTGGCATCAAGCAAATGTTCCATCAGCGGCATTAATTCGATGTGGGTGTACCCCATTTTTTTCACATAAGGCAAGACTTCATCAATCGCTTCTAAGTAAGTCAGGTAACTGCCGTCGTCATGGCGTTTGAACGAGCCTAAGTGCAGCTCGTAAATATTCAGCGGCTGGTCATAGGCCCGGCTTTGCTGGCGGTGCGCGAGCCACTTGCGGTCGCGCCACTGAAAGTCTAGTTCCGCCACCAATCGCGCCGCGGTGCCCGGCTTACGCTCAAACGCAAAGGCAAACGGATCGATTTTCTCTACCGTCTCGCCACTAGCAGTTGTGATTTGCACCTTGTAAAGCTGGCCCACTGCCGCTTCAAACGTCCCCTGCCACACCCCGGTTTCCTCAACCACGGTCAGCGGCAGCGGCTTCCACGCCGAAAAATCTCCGACAATCGCGACTGCCTGCGCATGGGGCGCCCACACCACAAACCGCCATTGCCCTGGCGCCACTTGATGGGCCCCAAACCGGTGATACGCCTGCGTATCCTCCCCGCGATTGAACAGATACAGCCACGGCAAAAGCTCCTCCGCCATTGCCATCCCCTCGCTTTCTGTTAGCGTTTCCACTGGGAGTATAGCACGCGTTGCCGTTTTCTCCTCGCGATAAGCCTTACCCTCGTGGCACACAAAAAGGCCTACCACTTTGGCTGTGGTAGGCCTGAACTGCCGCGGGAAAGGGTGGCGTGGCGCCGGGACGGGGTGGTCCTGCCGTGAAAAGAAAAATACGGCAAGGCTGCGTTTTAGCAGGCTTACCGTATTTTTCGGGGACAATCCGGAGACTCGGATGCGAGCGCAGCGAGCCGAGGTGCCGGATTGAGGGCCGAGACCTTGGCTCGACCCGGCTCCACAGCAGAACCGCTTTTGGCCCCGGCGCCTGCCGTACCTACCCCGCGGCCCAGTTAGTCGAGCTGAGCGCCGTTAGAGGCGATGACTTGTTTGAACCAGGCGTAGGACTTCTTTGGAATGCGCTTGAGGTCACGCAAGTCAGTGTTGGTGCGGTTGACGTAGACCATGCCATAGCGCTTGTCCATGTTGCCGCTAGAACTAGGAATATCAATCAAGCCCCAGCCGAGGTAGCCAATGACATCCACGCCGTCTTGATACACGGCATCCTTCAGCGCCTGAATGTGGACGCGGTGGTAGTCAATCCGGTAATCATCCTGAATTTCTTTGCCGGTATAGGTTTCGCGAATGCCAATCCCATTTTCGATGGGGAACATTGGCAAGTGGTACTGGTTGTAGACCTTGGTCAAAATATCGCGGAAGCCAAGGGGATCGATGTTCCAGCCCCATTCGTTCACGCGCAGGCCTGGCACTGGCTCGCCGCCGTAGTCCAGGTACTGGTTAGGAATGGTGTTGACTGGCACCTTGTCGGAGTTGATTTGGTCGCTGCGATAATAACTGAAAGCGAAGAAATCACTCTTTAGCGCCGCAAAGCTGGCCTTGTCTTCCTCGGTGAAGTCCATGTCGATGTCATGGGTTTTGACGAAATTCATCACTTCGGTGGAGTAGTGACCAGACGTGAAGACGTCAATCAAATTCTTGTTCAAAAATTCATCCAGCTGGCGGGCATACATGATGTCCAGCGGCTTGGAGCTGGCAGGATACACTTCGCTGTAGGCCAACATGCCGCCGATTTTGGCATCGGAATGAGCATGCAGGTAGTTAGCCACGCCGGCGTGGGCGGCCATCACATGGTGGCTGATAGTGTAAAGCGCATTGGTGCTGCGTTCACCGTTTAAATCACCGGCAATGCGATAAGCGTCAGACATGAAGTACAGATTTTGTTCGTTGAAGGTAATCCAATATGGCACCCGGTCAGCGAACTCATCGACCATTTTGGCCCCGAAGCGAATGAAGGCCTCGACCACATGGCGACTGGCGAAGCCGTTATACTTTTCAGCCAGCGCCAGCGGCATATCGAAGTGATAGAGGCAAATCATCGGCGTGATGCCAGCTTTGATCAACTTGTCGATCAAATCGGAATAGAACTTGATGCCTTCTTCGTTGAACTCGCCATCCCCGGTTGGGCACACGCGACTCCACGAAATCTGGAACCGATAGCAATTCATGCCTTGATTGGCCATCAGCGCAATATCTTCGTCGTAGCGGTGGTAGTCATCAACGGCGACGTGCCAGTCAGAAGCGTCCTTAGTGGCTGGCCGAACGTCATAAACTGATTTGCCTTTGCCGCCTTCATCCCAGGCGCCTTCGGTTTGCATACTGGAGGTCGAATTCCCCCACAAAAATCCTTTTGGCAATGCTTGACTCATGAGCTACATCCTCCTATCTTGTATTCGCTACCATTGTGCCATGTCTTTCTGGAAAATAAAAGCCTTTTCGTTTAAAAAGTATATACATATTTTTCTCGTGGATTGTTTTGCCGGTTAAGTACGGTACAATAGAAACGACAAGTCGGCTCAGGCTCAAGGAGGGGTTCCGATGTACAAATATCAACAAATTGCTAATCAACTACGCCAAGCCTTCACCACTGGGGCTTACGCGCCTGGCGCAATGCTCCCCGATCAAGAGGCGCTGGCCAAAACGTATAACACCACGCGCATCACCATTCGCAAAGCCTTGCAGCTGCTGATTGTGGAAGGCGTCGTTTATTCCAAGCGCGGTTCGGGCACTTTTTTGCGGAAAGACTTCAAGCCTGATGACGGCGCGGCCCGCACCACCATTGATGATCCGCTGGGCACCACCGCCACGCAACGCGGCCACCAGGTCACAAGCAAGGTGCTGGAATTTGCCGCCCGCATGCCAGCTCCGGATGAACAAGAAGCCCTGCTCATTGGCGCCAGCGACCCAGTGTATGTTATTCGCCGCGTGCGCTATGTCGATGGCAAGATTTTTTCCTATGAGCACACCATCATGCCCACAAAAGTCATCGTGCTGACTGAGGCCATGCTGGAAGGTTCGATTTACCGCCAGCTCCACGAAGCTGGCATCCGCGTCGCCGGCTCCCACCGCCGGGTCTATGCGATCAAAGCGACCGCCGATGACGTTGAAGCCCTTGGTGCCACGCTAAACGACCCAGTGCTCGTCATCAAGCAAACGAGCTACACCGACGAAGGCGAGCCCTTCGAATACTCCGAAAGCCACTTCCCGTACGCAACCAGTAGCGTCATCGCCGATGTCGAAATCGACCCTTTGAACCAGGGCTAACACTCACGCGGTCGCGGCTACGGCCGGACAAGGCGCCGGGGCCAAAAGTGCTGTTGCAGTGGGGCCGGGCCGAGCCAAGGTCTCGGCCCTCAATCCGGAGCCTCCCCTCGCGATGCTCGGCTTCGAGTCTCCGGATTGTCCCCGAAAAAAACGGTAAGTCTGCCAAAAGCGCAGTCTTACCGTTTTTTTCGTTTCACCGCAACAACACTTTTACCCCTCTACCTTGTCCGACCGCAACCGCTGAATAACGGTATTCCTGGTCCGCGAATAAACTGACCTCAACTAGGGCGCATTCAAGCGACACATTGCAAAAACTGGACAGCACGTTTAATCCCAGTCACCCGCTATCTAGCGGGGTGCGGTGGCAGTGGGCGGAGCTTGGCTGGGGTCTGGCAGTGAATCGATTAGCGACAGGCAGACCAGCGCGGGTTTTGCGCAGGGATGCCCAGAGCTAATCGCGGCAAAGTTGGAGACAGCATCGAGCGAAGCGAGGCTGGCTTCAACTTTAGGTTCGAGACCGGTTTTCGGCTCGGACCGGCCGCACTGCCAGCGCCCCCGCCAAGCGGAGCCCACCGCCGCCGCACCCCGCGGCCCGAATCAAAACAGCCCCGGTCAAATGGCCGAGGCTGTTTGAATCCACTAGGCTTTGGTCGCCGCTGCTTGCGGAATGTCAGCAGCAGAAAGAATGGTTTGGTTCTTGCCGATGACTAGCGGCTGGTCAGGCGTGCCGGCTAAGGTTAGGTTCGGCCCGATGACGACGCCTTTGTCCAAAATCACATTGCTCAGCTTGGAACCGTTGGCGATTTTACCGCCTTGCATGATCACGCTATTGTCCACGGTGACGCCTTGGTGCACCACCACGCTGCGGAAAATGACGCTGTGGTTGATCTGTCCTTCGATGTACGACCCCGTGCCAAGCAAGCTGTTTTCGACTTTAGCGGTGCGCGCGAAGAAAGTTGGCACCTCGTTTTTGCTCTTGGTCAGCACTGGCACCGCCGAGAACAACAACGCCTGATAATTGGCTTCATCCAGCATCCCCAGCGAATAGTCGAAATACCGCTGCAAGGTGGTGATGCGAGCTAAGTACCCCGTGTACTCAAAGGCGTTGGCGTTGTTGGCCACCACGTAATCCCGCAGCAATGCTGGCAGCGGCCGGAAGGTTTCATTTTCCGCGGCGGCATCCAAAATATCAATCAAATCCGGCGTCGCCAGCAAATAGGTATCCATAAAACTCGGGACCTTGCCATCGGCGTCAGCTGGTTCGCGTCGGGCTTCCGTCGGCACTACCGCGCTGGCGGTGCCTTGCTCCGATAAAGTCAGCGTCCAATCGCTCGGCGCCATTTCCGCTTCGGCCAGCTTCTTATACACGACGGTCACTGGGGCATCGCCGGCTTGGTGATAAGCCAGCACCGCGGCCAAATCGACGGATGCCACATTGCGACTGCCAATGATCACGGTGTAAGGCGCCCCGCTGCGGCGCAAGAAGGTCGTGTAGTCGTCAAAATAGCGATGCCGCAGCTGTGAATCGGAGTAATCGCGGGTGGCCATGTACGGAAACATGAACACGCCGCCTTGAATCAGGTCCAAATTCCAAGATGAACCGTCCCAGACATGATCTTGTACCGAGCGAGCAGAACGCGGCATAAACAACGCCACGCTGTGCACCCCGGCATGCGCCACCGCACTCAACGGAAAATCGAGCAACCGGTAACGCCCAGCAAACGGTAAGGTGCCGACTGGCCGGTAAGCAGTCAGTGGGCGCAAGGCATCATCTTCCTCATTCAGGTCGATGATGGCTGCCATTTCTCCTTGAGTCATGCTTTCTCCTTTCTGCCGACAACTTCGCCGTAGCCAACCACGGCGATGTTTTCGGCATCGCCCAGCACATCACCGTTATCGCCCACCACGGCATTTTCGCCGATGATGGCATGGTCGATGTGCACATTTTTGCCAATCACGGCATTCGGCATAATCATCGAGTCCACGATTTGAGCGCCTTCACCGACTTTAACGTTTTGGCTCAGCACACTGTGGGTCACGGTGCCGGCGATGTAGGAGCCATCTGTCACCATCGATTGTGTGACGTGGGCCGCTTTGGTTAAAAACATCGGCGGCAGCGCCTCAGCCTGGGAGAAAATCCGCCAGTTGCGGTCGGCAATGTGCAGGCTGTTGTTCGGCGACAGAAATTCCATGTTCGCTTGCCACAGTGACGCAATCGTGCCGACGTCTTTCCAATAGCCATGGAAGGCATAGGCGTAGGTCGGTTCGTTATGCGCCAGGTAAGCCGGGATTACATCATGACCAAAGTCTTCCAAGGTGCCATCAGTGGCGTAGCTTTCCGATAAGTACCGACGCAAAGTGGGCCAGTCAAAAATATAAATGCCCATCGAAGCCAGATTCGACTTAGGCGCCTCAGGTTTTTCCTCAAAGGCGATGATGCGGTCAGTGTCGTCAGTGTTCATGATGCCAAACCGCGGTGCCTCAGCCATGGGCACTGGCATTACCGCCACGGTCAAGGCGGCATGTTTGGCCTTATGAGCGCGCAGCATTTTGGCGTAATCCATTTTGTAGATATGATCACCAGACAACACTAATAGGTACTGCGGATCATAAGCATCGATGTAAGCAATGTTTTGGTAGATCGCATGGGCGGTGCCTTCAAAAAACTTCGCCCCTTCGCTGGAAGCGTAGGGCTGCAAAATGGTGACACCGGCGCCGGTTTCGTTCAAGCCCCAAGCCCCGCCGTTTTGAATGTGGCGGTTGAGTTCCAGTGGCTCGTACTGGGTGATGACGCCCACCGTATTAATGCCGGAATTGCTCAAGTTGCTCAACGTAAAATCAATAATGCGATAACGCCCGCCGAAAGGTACCGAGGGCTTGGCCGTCGTTTTGGTTAGCTTGCCTAAGCGCGTTCCCTGCCCCCCGGCAAGAATCATCCCCAACATTTCCGTGCTCATTTTGCTCCTCCTCGGCCGCAGTAGCGGCTCCCTCCTAACTTGCCCGTCAATAAAGCGCTCTCAATTTTCTTCGTCAAGCCACCACCCCGTTTTCTCACCGAGAGCGTAGCACGGAATAAGGCAAAAACCTATCAATAAGCCTTGGCGCACACCAAAAAAGCCGTCCCATAATTGGACGACTTCAACAGGTTTAATTGAGTGAGCCGCCATGCACCTCGGTGGCTTCAACCGCCAAGATAAACGCAGCGGCATCGAGCTGGTGAATCTGGTCGATCAAAGCGCGGAAGTTGGTTTGCTCCACCACCACCATCAGCATTTCCTGGGGCTGGCCGGAAAAACCGCCTAGCACTTGATGAATGGTCAGACCGTAATCGCCAGTTGCGGTCAGCGCCTGCTTCAGGGCTGGTAGCTGACTGCTCATGACATACACGGCCTTCTTGCGATCAAGCCCGGTTTCGACGTAATTCATCACGAGACTGCTGAGGCCCACCGCGAACACCGCCAAGATAAAGGCTTCCAGCCCGGCCACCGGAATGTTGAGCAAGCAAATCACAAAATCAATGGCGAACAGCCCGACTGCCGGTTTGACGTTGAAATATTTTTTGAAAATCAACGGTGGCACCGTGGTCCCGCCGCTGGAAGCGTCGATGCGGTAATTTAGCGCCACCCCGACGGCAAAAATCACACTCCCGACCATCACCGCCAGCAGCCGATCTTCAACAATCATGCGCTGCGGCGTCAGGGCGAGCAACACTGGTAGCAAGATACTGCCCGCCAGAATACGGCGGAACGTCCCGCGGCCCAGCAGCCACCAGGCCAGCGCCAGCATCACCGCGTTGACCGCTAAAGTCGTGGCACTCAACGGGATGCCAACCAGTTCTTGCACAATGATGGCCAAACCAGTCGCGCCGCCAGCGGCCACGCCATGCGGGGCATAGAACAGATTGATACTGATGGCGATCAGTTCCAGCGCCACCAGCATGATCAGGCCGCGCTTAAGGGTTGGGTTAAGTTTGGGCATGGCGTTCCTCCTTTGGTCAGGTCGTTAACTGTTAGCTTATATAACTACTCTACCAAAGATTATCATTACCCGCTAGTTAACCGTTGCAGGCGCGCTTTGAGCAGGCAGATTTGCACTTGCAACTGATGGCCAATATCGGTTTCCGCTACAGTTCGCCGCCGCGCTTCGGTTTCCACCACCCGCCTGGTCGACACAATGTCGGTCAGATGCGCAATCGCATCTTGGCGCGACACAAACGGCTGATGTGCCACCAGTTGCATGCCGTAGGAATTATCTAGCAAGGTGTAGCCGCCAATGCCGGTGGTTTTCTGATAAGGCCGTGAAAAGCCGCCATCGATCACGAGCATTTGGCGATTGGCCATGATCGGCGAATTGCCTTTTTTCACTGGGGTGTGGCCGTTAATGATATGCCCGCGCTCACCATCCAGACCAAACGCCCTCAGCAATTTTTGGACAAATGCCTGCTCATGACGCAATCGATAGTAAGGATTGGGCTGTTCATCATGCGCCGCTTTATCTGCGATGAAATAGCGTTCAAAGGTGGTCATTTTTTGTTTGCCAAACAGCGGTGAATACGGGCCGGTCCACAGATACCACAGTAGGTCGTTGGCCAAACTGCCAGGCTCCGGATTTTGGTAGGCCTTAACCAGATTAGTGCCGAGCAGATCAAACAACGCCGCCCCACGATAAGTCTTGCCGGCCAGCGTTAACCCGACCAACTCACCGGCCTCATCGACTGGCACACAGCCATGAATGAGCAGGTTGCCATTGGTTTTGCGGTACATGCTACCATTTTCGACCAAGAAGTCCATGTGCCGATGCAATTTTTCCGAATGAATGAAGGCCTGTACTAGTTGATCAATGACCGACTGTTCCATTGCGGTCAGCCGGTAAGGATCCGCCGGGTCGACCAGGTCAAAGCAACCATTAGTGAGTGCATAGGTCTGGCCGTCAATCGTGATGCTCTGACGGTCCGGGCTGAGCTGGTCCAAAAGCAAGCGATTCGCCATGCCAAATTCTGGCCGCCGCCTGATGACCGGGCCTTCCAGTTTCAGTTGAATAATCAAAATGGCCTGGTGAATCTGGGTAATGGCGCGCCGCTCACCATCGCTGAGCGTGGTGCCAGCGGGGACTTTCGGTTGAAACGCAGAATTGTCCCCATCATAGCGCTCCCCCAGCTGGGCGAGGTGGCGCAGGTTGATGCCATAAGTGTCTTCCAAAATATCCAAGTTCGCATAGCGGGCGCAGATCCGCACCAAATTCGCGATATTCAGCGCCGAACCAGCGGCCCCACCAAGCCATAAAATATCATGATTGCCCCACTGGAAATCGACATGACCCAGGCGCATCAACGCCTCGACCACCCGGTGCGGCGCCGGCCCTCGATCGTAAATATCACCGATAATGTGAATTTGATCCACCGTTAGTTGCTGAATGGTGTGCGCGGTGGCCTCAATCCAAGCCGTCACCTGTCCCAGGCCAATCAGATTTTGAATGATGGCCCAGTAATACGCCCGCTTATCTGCCGCTTGCGGGTCGTTGAACAAAAGCTCTTCGGTAATATACACGAACTCTGGCGCCAAGGCTTTGCGCAACTTCGAGCGGGTGTATTTCGTCGCGGTGTACGCCAGCAGCTGTGCCAGCCGCAGCGCCTGGTCGCGGTACCACTGTTCAAGCTCAGCCGGCGCCAGCGCGGCCTGGGCACGGGCCACCATTTCGCTGGGATAATAGACCAAAAAGGCAAACTGCTGGCGGGTTTGCTCGGTCATTTGGCCGCCAAAACATTCACTAATTTTCGTTTTGACATTGCCACTGCCATTGCGCAAGACATGGGAAAACGCATCGTACTCCCCGTGAATGTCACTCATGAACGCTTCGGTTGGTTTCGGCAAATTCAAAATGGCACTTAAGTTGATCAACTCGGTGGTGATAGCTGGCACCGTCTGAAACGGCGCCGTGGGATCCTGGCTCATGCTCTGCCTCCTCTGTCATTTCGACTATGCGTTTGACTGTAGCACAGAACCAGCCGTAATTAAAACGTTGTCATTCGGCTTGAGCACTTCTTAATCGTTGTATTACTTTTTTGAATTATCTGTTGTAATCGGTTTCAATTCGTGATACATTGTGAACGTGATAGTTGTAGACAACTAAATAACACCACATACAAGGAAGTGCTCATCATGACAAACACCACGCCAGCCAGCGTCGCCATGCTTAAAGTGATTGAAGCTTGGGGCGTTAAACATATTTTCGGTTACCCCGGCGGTTCTTTTAATTCCACGATGTCTGCGTTGGAACAGGAAAAAGAACGCCTTCAATACATCCAGGTCCGCCATGAACAAGTGGGCGCGTTAGCCGCCGCGGCTGACGCCAAACTGACCGGCAAAATCGCCGTCACCTTTGGCTCCGCCGGCCCTGGCGCCACCAATTTGCTCACTGGGCTGTACGACGCCCGCGAAGACCACGCGCCGGTGCTGGCGCTGATTGGCCAAGTACCACATGACAAAATGAACTACAACTTCTTCCAAGAATTCGACGAAAACCCGATTTTTGCTGATGTTTCCTGCTACTGCCGCACTGTCATGACGCCAGAAAGCCTGCCATATGTCGTGGACAAAGCCATTCGTGAGGCCTACAAGCACCGCGGCGTGGCCGTGGTTATCATCCCTAACGACTTCGGCTACGTGCAAATCCCGGATGTACCATACAAGAGCACTTCCCCGACTGATCACAAGCCGCAGCCGGAACCAGCTGCCACTGACGAGGAAGTTGATCAGGTGCTGGCCATGATCAAGGCCGCCAAGCGCCCGGTGATTCACGTCGGCCGTGGCATTAAAAACGGCGGGGACCAGCTGATTGAATTATCCAAAAAATTGCAAATTCCGCTGATTATGACCGGTTTGACCAAAGGCCTACTCTCAGAAGATTACGAAGGCAACCTCGGTCCGGTTAACCGCGCTGGTTCTAAAGCCGCCAACGAAATCATGGACATTGCCGATTTAGTGATTGCCTTGGGCACGGACTTCCCGTTTGCTAATAATGTCTATACCCGCCATGACTTCAAGTTCATTCAGGTCGATCATGACGAGGCGCAATTTGGCCGCCATCACTACCTCGACCTGGGTGTTTGGGCCGACGCCACTCAGTTTGTGAACAAGATGCTCGAACGCAGTCAGGCG
Source organism: Lacticaseibacillus suibinensis (assembly GCF_003946175.1). Taxonomy (GTDB): domain Bacteria; phylum Bacillota; class Bacilli; order Lactobacillales; family Lactobacillaceae; genus Lacticaseibacillus; species Lacticaseibacillus suibinensis. Next base: position 81,357 of record NZ_RHOK01000006.1, read on the forward strand.
CAGCCAGCTTCCGCCTTTTTCCAAGCCGCCGTGGCTGACCAAAAGAATTGGCAGGCTTACCTCAAGAAGCTCGCCACGCGCCACACGGACCCGCTTGAATTCGAGCCGGTTTACAACGAACTCAATCGCATCGCCAACGACCGCACCGTGGTGTCCTTAGATGTCGGCGACAACACCATCAACTTGCTGCGGTACATGAACGTGAAGCCAACCAACAAGTGGGTTGTTTCTGCTTTATTCGCCTCGATGGGCGCTGGCATCCCTGGCGCTATTGCTGGGGCGCTGAGCTTCCCCGACCGGCAAGTGGTGTCCATTTCTGGGGACGGGGCGTTCTCCATGGTCATGCAAGATCTGATTACCGAAAAGAAGTACCACCTGCCGATTTTGAACATCGTCACCTCCAACACCACTTTAGGCTTTATCCGCGACGAACAAGCTGACATTCCGGGCATGCACGATTACAGCGGCATTGACCTAGAAGACCAAGACTTTGTCAAAATTGCTGAAGGCATGGGCGTCGAAGGCGTGACCGTGACCAAGAACGACGATTTGAAAGCCGCCTTTGATCAGGCGGCAACCGTGCTCGCTGCTGGCCGGCCATTTGTTATCAACGCCAAAATCACCTTGAAGCGCGGATTCCCAGTTGAAGCGCTGAAAGTTGCAATCAAAGATGGCCGCGTGGTGGAAACCGTCGATCCGGCGTTCAACGCCAATGACGTTGAGCACCATGTCGACGACCTCCAAGGCCTGTTCGATTACTACGACGGTGAAGAACTCAAGCCGCTGCAGCATTTCCTCGATGAGGCGCAAGTCACCCTCTAGCCGCATTCCTTATCACAGTTACCTTCTACTTTTGCCGAAGCAGAAATCGCGCCGCCTGGCCAATTGCCAGACGGCGTTTTTGAATCCAGGCTGCGAACAAAGGCGGGCTAGCCATATGGCCAGGATAGTCGCGCTGCGCGAGGCCAACGCCGGAGTGGATTGATCAGTCTGTCGCGCAATGCGCGTACAGACTGACATGCGGCATCAGCTACGCCTGAGGCCTCACCGCCTAAAAGCGGCGGCAAGGCTTCAGGCTAGGCTACCCATCCGGCTAAAACCGGCCTCACTCCGCAGCCTGAATCGCAGCCTGCCTTACAACATTGTTATTTGCCGCCGCCTAATTCTTCCACTAGACTGGAAGTAATTTCAGAAAAGAGGCGCAGGTCAATGACAAAAGGATGGTGGGTCATTTTACTCGCGCTCATCAGCTTCACGCTGGCGCCGCAAACGGTGCACGCCAGCGTTCAGCGGCAGGTGCCGACGCTATATTTGCATGGGCATCATGGTGGCCCCAATTCAATGGTGCCGCTGATGACCGCCGCACAGCGCACGGATCATGCCACCGCGGTCGTGACCGCGACGGTTGACGGTGATGGCCACGTCCATCTCGAAGGCGACTGGCCAGTCGCCACCCATCGGCCGCTGATCAAAATCGTCTTCAAAAATAATCGCACGTTGAATTACCATCGCATTGCCGACTGGCTCCGCAACGTGATTGAAACGCTGCAAAGCCGTTACCAAATCACCAAGTTTAATATCGTGGCTCACAGCTTGGGCAACGCCGCCGTCCTGTTTTATGAGCTTCGGTATGGCGACGTCCCCGGGCTGCCGAAGCTGCAGCGCTATGTGGCCATCGCTGCTAACTTCAATGGCGTGCCAGGGGTGCACCACTTGCGCCGGCAACATCACCTTGGCCCTGACGGTCGGCCGCCGTGGTTTGCCCCGGATTTTCGCCGGGCGCTACGGATGCGGCGGCATTTTCCGGTAAATCAGGTCGATGTGTTGAACATCTATGGCAACATCGGCGACGGCACCTACTGGGATGGCAAAGTGCTCAATGTCTCCTCCCGTTCGCTGAAGTACCTGCTCGGCCGGCGCTTGCGCACCTATCGCACGTTGCCGATCTATGGTCCCCAAGCCCAACACAGCCTGCTGCGGTATAACCTGGAAGTCGCAGGCGCGACGAATCATTTTCTGTGGCCATAACAAAAACGGCATCTCTCATTTTTTTGAGAGATGCCGCTTTGTTTTACGCTGCTTGAATAACAATCTTGTCGTCGACCAGCGTGGCCTTTAGGGCCTTGTCATCTGGATGGTCCAGGTAATGGTCGGTGACTTGGTCGCGGATGTTTTGCTCAATCACCCGCCGCAATGGCCGCGCGCCCATCGCTTCATCATAACCTTGGTTGATCAGCCAGTCCTTGGCTTCAGGGGTCACGGTCAAAGTGAGCCCTTTCTTCGCCAGCGTGCTGTCAACATCGCTGAGCATCAGATCCACGATTTTACCCAAGTCATCCTTGGACAGGTGGCTGAACTCGACAATGCCATTGAACCGGTTGAGAAATTCTGGCCGGAAGTAAGGTGCCAGCCGCTTCATCAAATCCTGATCTGCATCCTTTTGGCCAGTTAAAGCTTCATTACCAAAACCAGCGTTCGAGGTCGCGATAATCACAGTATTCTTGAAATCGACCACGTTACCTTGGCCATCGGTCAGGCGGCCGTCATCCATCACCTGCAGCAGCAGGGTCAGCACTTGCGGATCCGCCTTTTCGATTTCATCCAGCAGCACAATCGCATACGGGTTGCGCCGTACTTGTTCGGTCAAGGTATTGCCGTTATCTTCGTAGCCGACATACCCGGCAGAAGTCCCAATCAGCTTGGAAACCGCCGTCCGGTCGCTGTATTCGGACATATCAAGGCGAATAATCGCCTCTTTGCTGCCAAACAGATCCAGCGCCAACTGCTTGGCCAGCTCCGTCTTGCCGACCCCGGTCGGTCCGACAAACAAGAAACTGCCAATTGGCCGGTTGCCTTCGTCAAAGCCAGCGCGGTTGCGGCGAATGGCCCGGGCCACCATATCCACGGCTTCGTCTTGGCCAATGACTTTACCCTTCAGGCGCTTGCCGATGTTCTTCAAGCGTTCAATGTCACTGGCGCCCATTTGCGCCACGGGAATGCCAGTTAGGCGTTCGACTGCCTGCGCCACATCATCTGGCGTGGCAACGACGGGCTTTTCTTCGCTGGTGTCATTCTTTTTAGCTTCCAAATCAGCAATTTGCTGCTTCAACTTAGCGGCCTGTTCGAAGTCCTCGGCTTTAGCCGCTGCGTCTTTCTGAGTGTTCAAGTCCTTGAGCTGCTTGTCCAAGCTGACTTTATCCACCACTGGGTGCTTGGCGGCCAAATGCGCCGCGGTCATATCAATGAGGTCAATGGCCTTATCTGGCAACGACCGCTGCGGAATATACTGCATGGAATAATCCACCGCCGCCTTCAACACATTATCTGGCAGTTCAACATTGTGGTGCTTTTCGTACAGGCCCTTGACGCCTTGCAAAATCTGCAGCGTCGTTTCAGGGCTCGGTTCATTGATGGTGACATCATTGAACCGGCGTGCCAACGCCGCATCCTTCATGATGGTGTTGCGATATTCATCTTGCGTGGTCGCTCCGATCACGGTAATCTCACCGCGGGAAAGCGCCGGCTTGATGATATCGGCCAAGCCTTTGCTGCCATCTTCGCCGCCAGTAGTGCCGGCGCCGAGAATCTGATGAATTTCATCAAAGAACAAGATGACATTGCCTTGCTTCTTAACCGCCTTGATCAAATCCTGAATATTCTGTTCAAAAGAACCGCGATACTGGGTCCCAGCTTCCAGGCTCGACAAGTCGATGGAAACAATCCGCTTGTCGCGAATGGCTTCGGGCACATTGCCTTTCACAATGGCCTGCGCCAAACCTTCAACGACGGCTGTTTTACCAACACCGGCGTCCCCGACCAAAATCGGGTTGTTCTTGGTCCGCCGACTCAGAATTTCAGCGGTTTCCTGAATTTCTTTGTCGCGACCAATCACTGGATCCAAGGTGCCAGCCTTAGCTTCCGCCGTTAAGTCACGGCCCAATTTGCCTAAAATATCTTGCTTTTGCGGTTTTTGCGCTTGCTGAGTGACCGGAATATCCTGCCCCTGCCCTGCTTGCGCTTGATACTGCGCGACTTCTTCCGGGGTCAATTCATGGCCATTAACGACATAGCGTGCCCGCCCATCGCCCATCTGGCGCATGACTTGGTTGAAAAAGTCATCCATATCATGATCAAAAAACGAATCTGAAAAATTAGCCATTATTATCCTTCCTCTCTGACGCATCGCCTGAGCCATGCGGACACGTTACTTCATCTCAGTAAACAAGGCGCAAAAACACCGCCAACGCGGCGGTGTTTGCTTCTCTATTCGACCGCACCGTTCGTCCGGCTCTTGTTTACATAATATATAATACCACCGTTTTAGCACTCGTGCAAGTAGAGTGCTAATTTTTTTACTTTGGCGATCGTAGTTTTCAAAGGCCGCGGGTTGCGGCGGAGGAGGCTACGCTTGGGGCGCGAGGCTTGCTGTGCGGCCGGTTGGAGCCACAGTACGGTCTCCAACCTAGTTTTGAAGCCGCAGTCGCTCACGCTCCAATGCGTCTTCAAAACTGCCGCGATAACGACTGGTCAACCTGCAAAGCCCGCAGTTTGACTAGTCGTTATCGATTCACGGCTAGCCTCACGCCCCAAGCTCCACCCCCGCCACCGCAACCCGCTCGATCACAGTCAAGGCGACAAGGTCGTCCCCTGACCACTTTCACCCTATCATCTTGAAGAATTCCCAGTCTATCAAAAGGGTTTATCGCACATCCATTAGCGTCCTTAAAGGAGCAAATGTTGACTCGGTATGGCCTGTTATCTAGCGGGTCCGGCAGAGGTGGCAGAGGGGCGTGGTGGTCCAGCCGCGAAACAAGCAGCACACGAGGAGACTGCGCCCTTTGCAGGCTGCTCCTGTGCTGCTTGGGGGCAACGGCGAGACAGCGTTGAGCGGCAGCGATGCTGGCTCGCCGTTGAGGCTGGAGACCGCTTTTCGGCTCCGGCCGTCCCCCGCAGCTGGACTGCCACGCCCCGGCGCCGCCTCAGCCGGACCCGCGGCCGCCAACCAAAAAATCCCCACTCAATTGAGTAGGGATTGGTGGCACTAACCAAGCAAAACGGCGTCATCGCTGAGTTCGTTGCCGCTTTGGGCTTTGAACAAGTCAAGCAGGTCGGGAATGGTCAAACCGTGCTTCTTTTCAGCCGGCAAATCGACGACGATGCGGCCATGGTCGAGCATGATCAATCGAGTGCCGTACTTCAAGGCATCCTGCATGTTGTGCGTAATCATCAAGGTGGTGATGTGTTGCGCGGAGACGATTTGCTGGGTCAGCGCCATGACCGTCGCCGATGTCTGCGGATCCAGCGCCGCGGTGTGCTCATCGAGCAGCAGCAGCTCCGGCAAATTCAGCGTCGCCATTAGCAAGGTAATCGCTTGGCGCTGGCCGCCTGAGAGCAAGCCAATTTCGGCATCGAGGCGATCTTCCAAACCTAAGTTCAGGCTGGCAAGTTTTTCCTTCATCAAAGCTAAATCGTCGTGCTTCACGCCGCGGCGCCAGAAGTTGCGCCAGGTGCCGCGCTTGAGCGCCAGCGCCATGTTTTCCTTCACGGTGAGCAGCGGTGCGGTGCCGGAGCGCGGATCTTGGAAGACCCGTGAAATCAGCTGGGCACGCTTAGCCACGCTTTGATACGTGACGTCTTGCCCGGCAATTTTCACTTGGCCCTGGCTGATGGGCAAGGAGCCAGCCACGCTGTTGAGCAAGGTCGACTTGCCGGCCCCGTTCCCACCGATAATGGTGACGAATTCGCCTGGTTGCAAGGTCAACTCGATGTTCTTCAAAGCGTGATTCTCGTTGGGCGTGCCTTGTTCAAAATACTGATTCAAACGATGGATTTCTAAAGCTGGCTCTGTCATCAGTTATTCATCTCCCGTTTATTGGCGCGCCGTGCGCGACTTTGCTTGATTTCCTTTTGCGCCAGCGGTAAGGCCAAGAATACCACTAGCATCAGTGCATAGAAGAGGCGTAAGTAATTCGGATCCACGCCGAGCTGCAAGACGCCGGCGATAATCAGGCGGTAGATAATCGCGCCGACAATGATCATCACCAGGCGTTTGCCAAAGCTGACATTGCGAATCAGGATTTCGGCGATGATAATCGCTGACAAGGCAATGACCAAGGTGCCAATGCCCATTGAGACATCCGCGAAGCCGTTAGTTTGAGCCATTAAACTCCCAGACAAGGCAATCAAGCCGTTGGATAGCATGTAGACAATGATCTTCATGTTGTCATTGTTGACCCCGTTAGCGGCGGCCATCGCTTGGTTGTCCCCCACGGCGCGTGCCGCCAAACCCATTTCGGTGTTGAAGAAGAACACCAGCAGGCCGATGACAATGGCTAAAATCACCACCCCGATGACAATCGTGGTGACGGTGCTATCGCCGATGGTGGCCATCGTGAACACCGTTTTGATATCGGAAAGCAGAGACACATTCGCGGCCTTCATGATGAACAAGTTCACCGAGTACAAACCGGTCATGGTCAAAATCCCGGTTAAAAGATCCGGAATTTTCAGCTTGGTGTGCAGCACGCCGGAAACAAAGCCCGCCGCTGCGCCGCCGCAAAACCCGAGCAAGGTGGCTAAAATCGGGCCGGTGCCTGAAACCAGCTGATGCGCGGTGATGGCAGCGCCTAAGGGAAAGCTGCCTTCAGCGGTCATATCAGCAATGTCGAGAATCCGGAACGTTAGATAAACCCCGATTGCCATGATGGCCCATAAAAAGCCGACTGAGATATTCGATACCAGGATGTCCATGTTAACCTCCATTAACTAAGTGCTAAGAATGAGAACTATTTCACGTCTGCGTCGGTCAGGTTGAAGGCCTTCATCATTTTTTCGTTCTTGATGACCATGGTCTTGGCTGGGGCTTCAACTGGCAGATTTTTGACTTTTTTGCCTTTCAAAATCTTGATGGCGAGTTTGGCCGTTTGACGGCCCAGTTCTTTGTAGCTGATGCCACGGGTGGCGACCCCGCCGTCCTCCACCATTGTCGAAGCGGCGCAAACGGCCGGGACATGCTTCTTCAGTGACAACTTGGCGACGGTTGGCATCGCTGCGGCCACGGTATTGTCGGTGACCAAGTACATCGCGTCACATTTGCCAGCCAACGTTTCGGTGGCAGCCTGCACATCATTGGTCGAAGCAACCGTGGTGGTGGCGACTTTCAGGCCCAATTGCTTGGCGACCTTGGTGGCGGACTTAATTTGCACCACCGAGTTTTGTTCGGCGGCGTTATAGAGCAGGCCCACGGTTTTGGTCTTAGGGAAGAGCTTGAGTAAGTATTTCATTTGGGCCTTAATGTCCACCATATCGGTAACACCGGTGGCATTTTGGTCCGGCTGGCTGGCGTTAGTGACCAGGCCTGCCGCTTTGGGATCGGTGACGGCGGTGAAGACCATTGGCGTTTCCTTATCCGCCTTAGCTAAGGCCTGCGCAGCAGGGGTGGCGATGGCTAAATTAACATCGTTTTTGTCCTGCTTCAGGCGCTGGCTCATGCTTTGCAAATTGGATTGATCGCCTTGGGCATTGACGTAATCGATTTTGATTTTATCGCCAGTATAGCCTTCCTTGGCGAGCTCTTGTTCAAAGCCTTTCCGCGCATCATCCAGCGCGGTTTGGTTGATCAGCTGCAAGATGCCGACCTTGACGGTTTTGGTCTCCTGCGCATTGGTTTTACTTGAGCAGCCCGCTAAGGCCAGTGCGAGAACGGCGGCAAGGCCGATCAATGTGTGTTTCATTTTCATGTTGTTTTCCCCCTGGACGTCGACCTTCGGCTGGGACCGCGGCCAGCCCAGAATAGAAAAGGGCCAGCCATTTGGAAATCATCCAAGTGACTGGCCCTTTTTTCCCGGGAAAAAGAAAAAGCCACATGGATGATTGCTACGATCCATGTGGCGGTTAATTGCACGTTAAGATGTGCCGGCCATCATGGATACAAACCCTGCGGTTTGCATCCATGATGCAAACCGCTATCCGAAAAAGCCGGCGAAAAATGTGTGATTAAGCTGTGTTGTCATTACTCGGTTCATGTTCAACACGTCCTTTACCCCAAAGATTAACCTTTGGTATGTAAATGAGAATACCGCTCATTCAACTAGGCGTCAAGGACAATTCGCTTATTTCACTGCTTGCCGGCGGGAAAACCTGGTGCCAAGCCTTATTCGACGGCTTTGGCGGCCTTTTCGACTTGCGCTTGGGTCAGGCCGAACAGCTTCATGCGCTTGGCATCGGTAACCAAAGTGGACTTGGCCGGCGCTTCAATCGCCAGATCAGACACTTTTTTGCCTTTCAAAATCTTCACGGCCAGTTTGGCCGTTTGCTTGCCCAAATCTTCGTAGTTGATGCCGACTGTGGCGACGGCTGCGGGTTTCACCATAGTGGCGTCGGCGGTGATCACAGGCACCTTTTTCGCTTCAGAAACTTTGCCGATGGTTGGCATCGCGGCCGCGGCCGTGTTGTCGGTTGGGATGTAAATCACATCCGCCTGGCTAGCCAAGGTTTCGGCCGCTTGCTGGACATCGTTGGTGGTGGCAGCGGTTTTAACCACGGCTTTTAGCCCCAACTTCGCGATTTCTTGCTTGGCGATTTTGATCTGGATCACCGAATTTTCTTCAGCGGCGTTGTACAACAGGCCAATGGTTTTCGCTTTCGGGAAGAGTTGGTGGGCGAAGTCGATTTGGCCTTTGACATCCACCATGTCGGTCACCCCGGTGGCGTTCTTATCAGGCGCCTTGGTGGATGAGGTCAAGCCGGCGGATTTTGGATCAGTGATGGCGGTGAACACCATCGGGGTCTGGTTATCCGCTTTGGCCAAGGCCTGAGCGGCTGGCGTCGCAATGGCCAGGTTCAGGTCGTTTTTATCGCTTTTCAGCCGCGCCGACATGGAGCTCAGATTACCCTGGTCACCTTGGGCATTCAGACTATCAAATTTGATCTTATCGCCTTTGTAGCCTTCCTTGGCCAACTCCTCTTTAAACCCTTTGTTGGCGGCATTCAAGGCGCTTTGATCGATCAACTGCAAGATCCCGACCTTGACGGTTTGCTTGTTACTACTTTTGCTGCCACAAGCGGCTAAGCTCAACGTCAGACTCAATGCGGCAACACCCATTAACATATGCTTGATTTTCATTTTGATTTCCTCCCAGAAATTATTCGTGTAGCGAAGGCAAAAACAGCCGGCCGCGAGGAATCTCCCACACGGCCGGCCATCTTCTTTCCGGAAAGAAAAAGCCACATGGAAGAGTCTTCTCATCCATGTGGCGGTTAATGTCATCAAAATACGACGCCTATCATGGATGCAAACCTGCTGCGCGGTTTGCACCCTAGAAGCGCAAGCCGCTATCCGTAATAGCCGTAATAATACGAGCGATTAAGTTGTGTTGGATTAAGTTCTGTCATGATCAACACTCCTTCGCGCCAGTTCAACTGGCATGTGTAGACCTTACGATAATTAGAAAATGGTGTCAAGGCTTATCGTAAAATTATTTTTCAATCAGTGGCGGGCGGTCGCGATAAATCAGCTCAAAATGCTTGCCGTCGCTAGTGTTGAGCTTGGTCACTGTCGTGTTTTGTAAGATGGGCAACGACCGTAGCAATGCCAGCGGGCGCCCCAGCAGCGCATTGACCAACACTTGAAAAACCAGGCCATGGGCCACCACCAGAATTTTGCCGCTGGGGTGCGCGGCCGCCGCGGTGGTGATGACGGGCACGACCCGCCGTTCCACTTCAGCATAGCGCTCGGCGCCAATCACTGGCGCATAATCGGCGTCAAACTCCAGCGGGCGATGAAAGTAGATCTCCCGGCCTAAGCCATCCTCAATTTGGTCTGGCCGTTTGCCATCCCAAGCTCCGAGGCGCATTTCCCACAAGCCATTGGCCGCCTGCAGCGGCGTATACGGGTCAGCATTAGCTGCTACTATCATTTGCGCCGTGGTCATCGCCCGCGGCAGCGGCGAACTTAACACTTGGACAAAACGCTGCTGCGCCAAAGCGCGCCCCACTGTTTTAGCCCCAGCACGGCCTTTCGCGGTTAATGGCGAGTCCAGTAACCCGCCATTGATTTCGCCGCGCTGGTTGATTTCAGTTTCGCCGTGCCGCACCAGATAAAATTCAGTCATTGTCTTGCCTCCGTGACGATTATACCAAACCTACTGCGGCAAACGAGCCGCAAAAAAACGACCACGTCGCTCGCCGTGATCGCCTTTGAGTAGATTGCTGCCGAGATTACCGTATCAAGCCCCCGGTGGCGCCGCTGCTGGCAATAAAGGCATTGACTTGCGCCAAGGTGGCCAAGGGGCTGTCGCCAATTTGAGCATGCGCCAAGGCCGTGTTGGCCACGGCAAAGGTCAAACTGCGCTCCACGCTCCAGTGTTGCGTCAGGCCATAAATGATCCCCGCGGCATAGGCATCCCCGCCGCCAATCCGATCCAAAATCATCAGCTCCTGCGGCTCAGACCAATGCAAGCCCGCTTCATCGCAGACGAAGCCTTGGATGAAGTCGCGGCCGTCTTTTTGCAACCGCTTGGTGCCAGCAAATATGCACAGATCATAATCAGCCAAGAACTGCTTAAATAACGGTTCATCCGTCGTATCCCGCGGATAACCCATGAGGTCGGTTAAATCACGCCGACTGCCAAACACCACCTGACTGGAGTTCAGCATCCGCTGATAATACTGGCGCATTTGGTCATGTGTATTGTGCTGATTCAGCACCACCCGGTAGTTGAAGTCGAAGCATACCGTCGTCTTTTGCTTGGCCGCAGCTTCAGCAAAAGCAAACGCCGCCTCGCGGGTGCCTTCAGTCAGGCTCAAGGAAATGCCGCAAATATGCAGCACATCGACGTCCTTTAGCGCCGCCGTCACGGGATAATCTGCCACGGTGCTGGTGCCAAAAGCGCTCGCCAGCCGATTTTGATAGGTGACACTTTCCGGCCGGTTGCCATAGCCGAGCTCAACAAAGAAACTGCCGAGATGATCGCCACGTTGCTGGACAAACCGGTCACCGACCCCGATGCGGCGCAGCGCGCCTTGCGCTGTGTCGCCCAACCGGTTCGCTGGCACTGCCGAAATCAGCCGCGTGTCCTGCCCAAAATGCGCCAAACTGGCGAGAATATTCACACCGGTGCCGGTAAAACTCATTTGCAGCTGATCGGTTTGTTCCAAAAGCAAGTGGTCAGGCACCGTCAGCCGCAGCATCACTTCACCAAACGCTGCGATGGTCATGATCAGGCCTCCTAGTCGACGAGCCGCTTGACGATAGCCAGCAGTGCTGCCACGTCTTCAGGCTTGGTGTCGCCGGTGGCCTTGTCAATGATGGAGGAGTAAACATGCGGAATCACGCGCTTCACGCCGGCGTCCAAAGCAATCTGCAGAATTTCCTCAAAGTTGGCCAAGTCGATGCCGCCAGTCGGTTCCAAGTCGAAGTCGTGCTCTGCGCAAGCCTTCGCCACCGCACGGAATTCTGCTTCGTGGGCCAGACCCTTCATCGGGAAGTACTTAATTGAGGTGCCGCCCATGTCTTTCAGCAAGGCAATGGCGGTTTCAATCGGCACTTCTGCCGCTGGGGCCTGACTGCTTAACGGCCCAGTGGCGATGTTGACGGTGCCGACATGGCCTGTTGGTGACACGAGGCCATTGATCACTGTGTCATGCTGACCCAGTAGCGCCCGGCTAGTCCCCACCCCAGTGAAGACCTGATTGACATGCTGCGGCGCAATCGCGGCGCTGACGCGGCTGACCATTTGGCTTTGGTTGGGATCCCCGGCCCCAAGCCCGACCGAAACCGCATTGTTAATCGCTGCTTGATACAACTTCATGTCGGCGATGGCGGCTTCATCGGTCGGGTAATTCTTGGTCAAAACGCCTAGCACCACATGCCCTTCGGCGGCGTCATAGCACGCTTTCGCATTATCAACCGAGTTGGCCAAGACGTTTAACGCCACGCGGCCTTGGTAGTAGTTTGGTTTCAAGTCAGTCATTATTTTGCCTCCATGATGGTCTTCAACCGGGCCACAATTTGGTCCATTTCATCCTGATCAACTGCGCGAATATCGAATTCGATAATCCCCTCATTGGCCCGATATTCACGGGTGTAAATCGCCGGATTACCGGCTTTCAACGCTGCCGTGACTTGCTTGGCGGTCAGCGGGGCGTCAGACTTGACAGTGACGCTGGCGCGATAGATTTCGCGGCCAGCACCGTCTTGCTGCTGCTTTGCCGCCAGCCCTGGTACTTCATTCAACGCGGTCAAAAATGGGACCAGCCGCGCTTTCATGTGGTCGCCAGCTTCAGGGCCATTCGTCAGATACTGTTCGATGGCGGCGGTTAACCCTAAAATGTTATCCTTGCCGATTTTCATCGCCCGGCCAATCCCGGTGCTTTGCAGTTCAATCCAGTCGATGTATTGTTTCTTACCAAAGACCAGGCCAGACGCTGGGCCTTCCAGGGCTTTGGCGCCACTGAAGACCACCAAATCAACGCCCATTTTGACGTATTTGATCAAGTCTTCTTCCGCCGCCGCATCCAAAATCAGCGGCAAATTGTGAGCGTGGGCTACCTTAAGGGCTTCTTCCACGGTCAGCATGCTCTTTTGCACGGTGTGATGGGACTTCACATACAGCACTGCCACGGTTTGGTCGGTGATCATCATTTCAATGTGTTCCGGCGTGCACATGTTGGCGTAACCGGCTTCGACCAACTGCCCGCCGCCCAGGCCAATCATGACTTCTTCTGGGGCACCATAGTCGACATTGTGACCCTTCGGCATGATCACTTCCCGCTTGGTAAAGCGGGGGTCGTTGTAGTGATAGGCGTGATACTGACTGCCGCGGCCAATCAAGGCGGCCACGGCCAAGGCTAACCCGGCCGAGGCGGAATTGACGATGATCGCCCCTTCTGCGCCTAGCAACTTCGCAATATGAGCACCAGTTTTCTCGGTGAGGTCCTTCATTTCGAAGAAGTGCGTGCCGCCAAATTGCTGGGCAGCCAGCACCTGCTGAGACACTTTCGAAACGCCGAGGATGGTCATTTTCCCACTGGCGTTGATCACTTGTTTCAACCCATATTGGGCATAAACATCTTCACTCATGATTAGTCCTCCAATTCGTAAACCTGGCCGGCGACAATCGTAGTGGTTGGTACCACCAGCGTATCCGTGTCGCGGGTGTTGTGATTTGAATCCGTCAAAGTCTTGTGCCCTTTGCGGACTTGGAAAATCGTGACGTCGGCATCTTTACCCACTGCCAGTGCCCCTTTTTGCTCGAGATGGAAGTTCTTGGCCGGCGCTTTGGTCACCATGTCAATCAGACTCGGCAAATCATAGCCAAGCAGCAGCATTTTCTCGATGCAGGTGGCTAAATCAATGACGGGGCCATTTTCGCGGTTGGTGTGGTAAATATCACTGCTCAGGGAATACGGATCCAGCCCCGCCGCATGCGCCAGTTCCATGGTGTGGAAGTTAAAACTATCAGTACCATGACCCACATCAAAAATCACGCCGCGGTGGTAGGCATCCCACACGAAGTCTTCAATCTTGCCATCTTGGTCGATGATGCCGTTGGGTTTGCCGTTGTAGGCATGGGTCAAAATATCGCCTTTTTGCAGCAAGGCCAGCACATCTTTGAGTTCAGGCGGATTGGCGCCCACATGCACCATCAGCGGCATGTCGCCCATTTCGTGCTGAATGCGTTTGCCGGCAATCAACGGTTTAACATCATTATCAATGACCACCGAGTGGCTCTCCCGAACCTTCAGCCCGACGATGAAGTCTGGGTATTTCTTCAAAGCCTCCAGCACCAAGTCGTCCTGAATGCGGCTCATATCGCCCAGTTCATCCTGAGCCAAGATCCCCGTTTTGGACACGTTGATCATCGCGTAGACGTTGGTTTTCTTGTTGCGGGTGATGTCATAAAAGTCGCCAATGTTGTCGGCGCCAGTTGAACCCGCGTCGATCACGGTCGTCACCCCAGTCGGCACGCCGTCCAAATCTGGATCATCGTAGTACAGCGTCAACTTTTGATAGCAGTGGGTGTGATCATCGATCCAGCCTGCTGACACATAGCTCTCGCCATGCAAGTCAATCGTTTTAGCGGCTTCTAGGTTTAACTGAGGGCCAACCGCGGAAATCTTCCCTGCGGTAATCCCGACTTCGATTGGTTCACCGGCCGCAGTGCGACCATTTTTGATGTAGATGTCTGTCATGCTACTTACGCTCCTCAAACTTGAATTTTGTCCACGGCCCCACGAAGTCTAACAAAGGCAGCTCAGCTTGACTGATATGACCAATCAGATTTTTGCGGGAATCTGTGTGTGGTTCAAGCACCACTTGCAATTCATTTTTATATTTACCAAAATCATCGTTGCCAACCACCACATCACCACGCTCAAACCGCTGCGTATTGTCATGCGGGGCATTGGCCTTAGCCGCAAACTGCTTGCGCACCTCAGTTGAGCGCACCACCCTCTCAGTAATATCACCACGGCGAACGTGCTGACAACCAAAAGCAATTGTGCGTTCAACGGGATTGCTCGTTGGCAACAACTCCAGGTTAAAGGTGAGCTGATAGCGATCCAAGGCGCCTAATGCCGCGAGTTCTTCATCGCTGGCATAGGCGTTACCGATAATCACATCATCGATCACACCGGTGGCAAACAGGTGCTTCGCCTGGACCGTAATCGGCAAGTGGCGATGCGCCTCCAAGGTCGGCAGGCCGTCGTTCACTGACCATGGTCCAATGGTGGCAACTTGCGAGCTGATAAAGGCGGCGGTGCGCAGGTTGTTGCGCTTAAACCGGTTGGTGCATGACATGAAGAAATCCTCTGGCAAGCCGGTGCCTTCTTGCGGGTAAAAGTTGTGGCAGCCATACAGGAAAGGCTTATTCGCCTGGTAACTCAAGATATTGTCCAGGTAGGCGACGTCATTGCTCATGTTGAGTTCAATGATCAGGTGCTGGGGGTTATAGGTCATTAAGGCTTCTTTTTGACCATCGAAGCCCTGATCGAGACGAATGCCGTCTGCGCCGAGATCCGCGAAGAAACTGAGATCATCGTAAGAAATACTTAACTGCGCGAAGATATTCGGCGCCACATCTAAGATGACCTCGTAATCTAAGCTTTTCGCGAGTTGAATCAGCCGGCGATATTTCGCCACCACCCGGTCTTTGTCCTCAGTAATCTCCAGCATGCTCATAAAAAGTCGAGAAAAGCCATTGGCTGCGGCCTGGTGGAGGTAACGCTCGTTTTGAGCCTCATCACTGTGATCGGGATAAATGGAAATGCCTAAGCGTCTTGGAATCAACGTTTCTTGCTCCCTTCCGGATGAAGACTCTTGATGCGGCTGAACTTGTGTAGCATCACCAGCGACATAAAGACCGTCACCGCTGGTACCACGAAGTACTTGATGGCCCAGGGCCAGGTCACCAGAATGCTCAGCGCGATGACGCCGACACTAAGCAAAATCGTTTTGAACCCTGACAGGTTGATGACAAAAGCAGGCAACCATTCTCGTTCCACCACGACCGCGCTAATCATAAACACAATGACCAATGCAATTATCATGTCTTCATCCCTTTCATTGCGGTGCAATCATAACATTATAATCTTTCAATGTAAACCCTTTAGCGATTTGTTTTCGGGCGGGCTTTCATTAGACCTCATAATCGATTTGATACGGCCGTACGCTGGTGTTATACGTTGCTAACGAGTACTCCACCACTTCATCAAATTGATCATATCCCAGCCGCAAGCGGCGCATCGCGTATGGGAACGGTAGCTTAAGCATCTTGGTGACGTTATCATCAATCTTGCGGGTGGCAAAGGTATCCTCGAACCGCTTAACAGTGATATTCGCCAGCTTGAGCGCTTGATAAAGCGAATGTTCCTCCAAAGACCCCGCCGAAATCTGCTCAATCGGAATGCGCAAGTAGTGAACGAAGAAGATAAACGGTTCGCCGTCTAATAAGTAAAGGCGCTCAATTTTCGTGATGTCTTGATGCGTGTCACCGCCAAACACTTCAGGTACCTCAGTGTAGCGGCAGGAGGCAATACTGAGCACTTTTTTCTCCATCTGCCGCCCTTCAGCTTCCAAAATCGTGGAGAAAGAATCCGCCTTGGAGAGGCGGTTAAACGGGCGATTGCTAATGACAAACGTCCCCTTACCGCTTTGCTTTTTGAGGTAGCCTTCCTTCGACAGGATTTCCACCGCATTGCGGACGGTGATCTTGCTGACGTTGTATTCGGCCATTAATTCGTTTTCGGTAGGAATCGCGTGATTAAGGGCATACTGATCCTTAAAGATCTTTTTCTTGATGTCCTCAGCAATGTCCTTATATAAGATACCGGTTCTTTTCATCCGCTCAAACCTAGCTTTCTCAGATAATATACCGCCAGTGTACCATACGATTTTTGGAAAGTATACGTTTACACTATAACGTTATAATGTTACACTCCCCTTGTGCACAGAACTCATTCAACTATTTTTGCAAAGGAGCAATGATCATGAAGAAACTGATGGACTTCCTTGAGAAGTATTTCATGCCGGTCGCCGACAAAATCGGTAACCAGCGTCATTTGCTCGCGATTCGTAACGGCTTGATTTCAATCATGCCACTGACCATCGTGGGCTCCATTTTTGTCATTTTTCTGAATCTGCCAATCGACGGTTACGACCAGATGATTGCCGGCTTCCGCCCAATTCTTGATATTCCGTTCCGGTTTACCGTTGGGATTATGGGCCTATATGCGGCCTTTTCCGTGGCGCATTACTTAGGTAGCTCATACAAACTCGACCCCCTGAGCTCAGGGCTGCTTGCCGTGGTGGGTTACCTCATTTCAGTGGTGACCCCAGTGCGGGTCACCGAAGACGTGAAGAACGTCATCTCCGCTGGTAATTACCTGTCCATCGCTGACATCAGTTCCACTAGTTTATTCGGCGCAATCGTCGCCGCCGTGGTGTCAGTGGAAATTTATCACTTCTTCGTTGAGCACAAGATTACCATTAAGCTACCAGCCACGGTCCCACCGGCTGTACTGAAGTCCTTTGAAGCGTTAATTCCAGCGTTTGTGATCATGATGCTGTTCTGGGGCCTGCGTTACGGCTTGAAGTTTGATATGAACAGTTTCATCACCTTGCTGGTATCACCACTGAAGCACTTCATGGTGGGGAACAGCCTGTTCGGCGGTTTGCTGACCGTCTTCCTGATTCAATTGTTCTGGAGTTTCGGGATCCACGGCGAAAACGTCTTGGGTCCAATTATCCGACCAATGTGGGACGCCGCGATTTTGGAAAACATGGATGTTTTTGCCAAGACTGGTAACGCCCACGCTTTGCCAAATATCTTTACCGAACAGTTTCTGCAGTGGTTTGTTCAAATCGGGGGCTCTGGGACCACGATTGCCCTGGCCATTCTTTTCCTCACTTCGCGCTCGAAGTTTGCCAAGCAAATGGGTAAAATGACCATTGTGCCTGGGCTGTTCAACATCTCTGAACCACTGGTCTTTGGGACTCCAATCGTGATGAACCTAATCTTGGTCATTCCGTTCATTCTCTCACCAATCGTTTTGACGATTGTTTCTTACATTGCCACGATTACCGGCTTAGTTCCGATGATGATGGCGAAGCTACCATTTACCATGATCGGCCCGATTGGCGCCTTGATGAGTACCAATTGGAGTATCCCGGCCGCCATCTTGAACGTGGTCAACATCTTGATCGCCATTGCAATCTACTATCCATTCTTCAAGATTTTCGAACGCGAACAACTCACCATTGAAGCCAAGGCTGACGCCGAAGCATAACCGGCAAATAGAAAGGACCTGATTTTTTGGGTGTTGACGTTAAACTGGACCCAATCAAGGACGAAGCTCGTTTTTACCATCTGACGCTATATGCGTTTAACCGCCAAGATACGCCGCAGCGACAGGCCTTTTTCGGCCAGCTTTACCGTCATAGCCTCGCTTACGGGGCCATTGAGGATGGCGAATTGAGTTCAGGCTTTCTCGCCATTCCCTTTGAGACACAGTTCCATCATGACCGCATCCCGATGCGCGGTATCAGCTATGTCTCCAGTTATCCCGAAGATTCTGGTCATGGCAATATCACCAAACTGATGCACCGGTTCTTCGAAGATTGTCAAACCGATCAGGTCCCGCTGGCTTACCTCGCCCCCTTCTCATTCCCTTTTTACCGCCGGTTTGGATTCGAGCAGGTTTTTGACCGCGTCCACTACCACGTTCAAACTCGTGATGTGGGCAAACTGCCCATCCCCGCTTTCGCTAAAACCGCCGACGTCAGCATCAAACGGCATTCCTTTGCCCAAGCTGGCGCCGAAATCGCCGCCTTCCACGAGGCCCATCTCTTTAACCGAGGCGGCGGCACAATTCGCAGCGCCTGGTGGCAAGGCTATCTGACCTTAAAACACGCCACTTGGGAAGTGGCGACCTGTCTGGTGGCAGGCAAGCTGGAGGGCTACGTAATCTACAGTCGCGATGGCAACCAGCAACTCAGCATCCAAGAATTCTTCTGGGCCAGCAAAACCGCGTACTGGCAGTTGCTCAATTTCATCGCTCGCCATAAAGGTACCTATGCTGCCTTCGATTACATCTCTGGTGACCCACGGCCGCGCATTGATGCTTTCTCAGATCCGCATGTGAAGAAATCCATGACGGCCACCAACGAAGCCTACATGATGGCGCGCATTGTCGATTTACCAATGTTCTTCAAGTTCTACCATGTGCCAACCGATCGGCACATTAGCCTGACAGTGACGGTCACTGACGACTTCTTGCCAGCTAATAACCGCACTTGGCGGTTAACAGCGCAAAATGGGACCATCGCCTGCCAGCCTACTGATGACGCTGCAGAACTCATCATCGATATCCGCGAGCTGACTCAAATTTTACTGGGTTACCGGCGAGCGGAAGACCTGATGCAACTAGACTTAAGCGCTAAACAGGCCAACGCGCTGAACCAGCTCACCCAACCTGACTTGGTGCCTATGCTGTGGGATTACTTCTAACCTAGATCATTCTGACCTGTGCCGCTTGCGGTGCAGGTTTTTTGTTGCACTCTAGCACCATTTCGCTATGCTTTGATGCCGCTTGCCTGCCGGTACGCACTGTCAGGCAAGCGGCTTCCTTTAGAAGACCGACCGCTGTCCTTTGGCTCGCCCACTTGCACCCACGCAGCATCATCCAGCCTCGGTGTGCGGGTAAACCATTCCCGCTTACGACGGTTATATCGTCTCGGTTTGTCCTAACCATGCCCGTGGCGTAAAAAAGAAGACACCCGGAGGCATCTTCTCAGGCTGGTGCTAGGTCAGGCTATGAGGCAGACTGCTCTGATTTGATCAGATCCGATACTGACTCCCCTTTTTCTTGAGCGATTTGTGTCTTTTCAAAGGCCTTAAAGAACGGGTAGTAGATAATCAGGGAAACGAAGAAGCAGACAAATACCATCAGGCAGGCAAACCAGTTCCAGTTGGTAGTAATCAAAGCCCCTAGTGGTGCCGGAATGGAAAATGGCGGTTTCACCATCATGCGTGGCATAAAGCCTAAAATCGTGACAACGTAAATGATGATGGTATTTACAATAGGCACAATGATAAATGGAATTGCCAGTAATGGGTTCATGACGATTGGTGCCCCAAAAATCACCGGTTCGTTGATGTTAAAGATCCCTGGCAAAATGGACAGCCGACCGAGTTGTTTTAGATACTTGGACTTCGAGAACAGGAACAAGACCACCAATGCGAGCGTAGCGCCGGTCCCACCCATTTGGGCGTACCACTGGAAGAACTGTTCTGTGAAGATGTTAGGCAACTTGAACGCGCTCATCCCGTTTTGGAACAATTCGGCGTTTTCGATAATGGCTTGGTCCCAGAACGGACGAATAATTGGGCCCATAACTGCGTGGCCGTGAATCCCCATGGTCCAGAACAAGCAAATGAAGAATTGGGTCACAATTCCGCCGAGCAGGTTATTCCCAGTCAAGAAGCCCTTTAGTGGTGAAATCAAAATCGACAACAGTTCGTTGATATTGATCCCCAGGAAATGCCGCGGAATCCAGAAGATAAGAACGACCAGCAATGTCGGCAGCAATGCAGCAAAGGATTCACCAACAACCGGCGGCACGCCATCTGGCATCTTGATCTCAAGCTTATGAACCTTACAGAAGCGATAGATTTCTACCGCAATCAAAGCGGCCAGAATAGCACCGAACAGCCCTTGGGAGCCTAGTGGGGTCAACGGAATGTAACGATCGGCCGCCACCGCTTTGCCGGCGGTGGTCACACCTTTGGCAATTTGAACCGGCATCACCATCAGCAAAGTGCCCAACATTGATAAGATCCCGCCAGTGGTTTTATCGAGCTTATAGGAATCTGACAGGTACGAACCAATAGTGAAGCTAGCATAAAGTGCCATCAAACCGACTGTGAAGCGGAATGGCACATCTAGGATGGCCACGTAAGGTGCTATAAAATCCGAGTAGCCGTTGATGGGCAAATTCAGCAAAATCGTAAAGAACGAGCCGACAATCGTCAGCGGTAAAATCGAGATTAACCCGTTACGAATGGCTTGCAGGTGGCGCTGATCCCCAATCTTATTCGCAATGGGGAGTAAGCGGACCGACAGCGCGTCAAAATAATGTGACACAATGACTCCTCCTATTCTTTGACATCGTAGTCGATTGCATTTGTCGCCACAACCTGTTTAAACCACAGGCCCGACTTCTTAACCGTCTTCTCACCAGTTGCTAGATCCAGCCGGTAAAACCCATAACGATTCTTATATGCATTCATCCACGACCAGCAATCCACGAAGGTCCACATGTGATAGCCTAAGCAGTGGCTGCCTTCTTGAATCGCTTTGTGTAAGTAATAAAGATGTTCCTTCAAAAACTCAATCCGATAGTCATCTTGAACCATACCGTCCTTGATGAACTGTTCCTCATCCTGAATACCAATCCCGTTTTCCGAGACGAACCATGGCACATCAGGGTAATCACGGTCCAGCTTTTTGGCGATGTCATACAGCGCTTCCGGGTAGATTTCAATCCCGCGCGAAGTATTCATCCGCCGTCCTGGCATGTCGTACGGATCAAAGAACCATTCTGGGGAAAAGACACCCTCGCGGTTCGGCTCAGATTCACGGGCTTTCACGCGCCGCGGCCGGTAGTAATTAATCCCAAGCAGATCAATCTTCGTATCGGCAATCAGAGCCAATTCGTCAGCTGTGACCTCCCCAGGCATCTGGTCGTACTTTTGCAACACTGCGACCAACGCTTCAGGATAATGGCCCTTCAAAATCGCGTCATTCAAGCTCCGCGTGTAAAACAGATCTGCCATCTCGGCAGCTTTCAGATCTGCTGGATTTTGACTGCGCGGATAAACCGGAATGACATCCATGATAATGCCGATCGTTGACGTTAATCGCGTCCGCCGGAAAGCGGCAACGCCTTGGCAATGGGCCACGATAATATTATGCAAGACTTGGGCTGCCCGCTTGAAGTCGACAACAAAAGGATAATGTCGGTCATGCAGATAACCGGCTTCTGCAGGGATCATCGGTTCATTAAAGGTGAACCAATGATCGACCAAGTCTCCGAACTGTTCGAAACACACCGCCGCGTAATGAGCGTAGGCAGTGATAGTGGCTTTGTTTTCCCACCCTCCTTCATTTTGCAGATACATCGGCAGATCAAAGTGGAAGAGGTTGACGAAGGGGCTGATGCCAACTGCTTTCATCTGGCTGAAGACCGCCCGGTAAAACCGCACCGCTTCCGGATTGACCTGACCGCTGGCATCGGGGATTAAGCGCGACCAGGAAATCGAGGTGCGCAGCGAGTTCATCCCGATGGCAGCCATCCGCTCAACATCAGCCTCGTGGTCAACGTAAAACCGCGATGTTTGCGCTGTGGTTACCCCATTAAAGAAGCGATTACGATAATGCGTCGAGGCGTAATCCCAAATGTTCTCTCCTTTGCCATCACCTGGCACTGTCCCCTCTGATTGCGTCGCACTGGTTGCGGCGCCCCACCAGAAGTCTTTTGGAAACTGTAATTTAGTCAAAACAGCCATGTCCTCCTTCAATTGACCTTAGAACACTATAACCTTATAATAATTTCATATGAGGTGAAAGCGTTTCACCGGGTTCCGTTACTTGTTACGGTGAGTCGTTTTTTGTCACCAACTGGACACATAGCGTTACATTGTGGAGGCAACGATGCTATTTTTGACCCATACACCCAAGCTCAACGACTTGGACTTACAGATTTTCAACTATATCAATGAGAACATGGCCTTGGTCCCCTACTTGCCCATCCGCACTTTGGCCAAAAAAACGCATTCCAGTACCGCTTCCATTTTGCGCTTTTGCCATAAGTTCGAATGCGAAGGCTACGGCGAATTCAAGGTGCGGCTCAAGTTGTACCTGGCCAATACTTCGCATTACGCCCCCAAAGAATCGCATGTTCAAGAATACATCGCGTTTTTGAAGTCAACCCAAAACGAGGCCTTCAAGGACCGGCTCGCCTCGGCGGTTGAACTGCTGAAAGGCAAGGACCTGGTGCTCTTTCTAGGCGCAGGCACCTCGGAAGCAATCGGCGGGTATGGCGCCTTGTACTTCTCCAATTTATCCATCCCAGCACTCAAAATTTCCGATCCGTCGAATTACCCCTCTTCAATGTTCTCAAGTATTTTTTTGAAACAAACGGTCTTCATCGTTACCTCAGTCAGCGGTGAAACCAAAGAGGTCATCGAATACATGGAACATCTTAAAGCGGCACACGCCACTATCATCTCGATCTGCAGCGCAGACCGTTCCACCATTGCCCAGCTGGCCAATGTGAACATTCCGTATCAGATTACACGGGAAACGGTGCAGAAAAACTTCCGCGATCCCGAAAAGGAAACCGAAATTACAACCCAGCTACCAGCCTTATACATTCTCGAAAAGCTCGCCCAAAGCGTACACAGTCTCGCCGATATACCGACCTGAAAGTAAACGCGGCCTGCCGGAAACCTCCGACAGGCCGCGTTTTGATGTCATTAAATCAGGCGTTGATCGCCCAGACTGAAGTACTGATGGCTCGGCAAAAGCTGCTGTCCAAGCAGCTCGCTCACCGTTTTGAACTGGTAACCTTGCTGCTTCAGATCGCTAATCACCGTTGGCAACGCCGCCACAGTGGCAGGCTGAATGTCATGCATCAAAATAATGCTACCGGAGCGCGCCGCCGCTTTGATGCGGGCAATAATCATCTCTCGGTTGCGCGACTTCCAGTCTTGCGAGTCAATGTTCCACTGAATGGCTGGCAGCTCGATTTGCGCCGCATTGGCCTTGGAAATTGCCCCGTATGGCGGCCGCAAAAACGGCGGCAGGCGATCAAAGGCGGCATAGTAGGTCGCAATATTTTTGCCATAAGTTTCATCCAGCGCCGCGGCTGGCGAAAGGCCTGGCAAATAAGGATGGTTGTAAGTATGGGTGCCGACCTCGTTGCCCTCATCCGCCACTTGCCGGGCCAGCTGCGGATCATGGGCGATACCAGTGCCGACCATGAAAAAGGTCGCTTTCGCTTGGTGCTGTCGCAAAATCTGCAGGACTTGTGGCGTGGTGCGCGGATCTGGCCCATCATCAAAGGTCAACGCAATCACCTTGCCAGCGGCGGGCTGGGCTTGACTGTCTTTGAGATAAGGCTTGACTGCAGTCAGCGGCAAGGTCACTTCGGTCTTGCCAGCGGCATCTTGAATTGTCAGGTCATGATCACTGATCACGAAATTCGTGGCAGTCAGCTTGCTTAACAGTGGTCGGCTCAACACGGCGGCTAATGCCGGCGCCGAGAGCTTCTTTCCGCTTGCTAAGGCCTGCTTGGCAGCGTAGTTGATGGCCCGGCGTGCTTCATCGGTCGTCACCAAAGCCGCCACTGTTGCCCGCTTGCCGGCGGCGTCGAGCGTGTGTGGGGCCTCTTGCGTGACCGTGCGGTGCATTTTGGTGCCCTGGGTGTACAGCTGTTCCAGACTTGTGTCCATTGTGGTGAGACCTAAAGGTGCGGCAGTCAATGCCACCGTCGCCACCACTGCCTTATCGCTGGCGTGCTTCGGCATCGCCGCCAATTTGCTTTTGACGGTTGCCCGCAGTGATGCTGGCACCTGATGCCCTTTAGGTAGCACAAAAATAGCCTGACCACAGGCAACTTTTTCCTTGGTTTGGGTGCCATGGGCATGGGCCAGCACCTGCGTGAGGTGCGCCTTAGTTTCCGCCTGCGCGTGCTTAACCGGCGCTTCTTTGGTTTGATACCGCCAACCAACAATGGCGGCGATGACCAGCAGGGCCAGCACAGCGCCCCAAAGCCATCCTCGCGCCTGCCGATGCTGATAACGTTGCTGTCTCATCCCCGAACTCCTCACTTTCGCAATCTGTCTTTAGTATACGGGGTATTCACGGCTAAGTCATAATAGTTCTATTAGAGTTTTTTGAAAGAATCTCATAAACCAGCGAACCCACTTTTTCCGCGCTTAGCGAAAATAAAAAACGCCAGGCGCTGACTCGCCTGACGTCCTCTCATTACGCCCGCTTGACGTAAGTGCCCATTTGGGTGTTGATGACTAGCTTTTCGCCGGCCTGAATGAAGTCTGGCACGTTAACGACTACGCCAGTTTCCATGGTGGCTGGCTTGCCGCCGTTAGTCACCGAACCGCCTTTGATTGAAGGCTGGGTTTCAGTCACGGTCAGCTCAACGGTGGTCGGCAGGGTCACCCCAATCACTTCACTGCCGTAGAATTCGATGCTGACTTCCATGTTCTCCAGCAAATATTTCATTTCGCTTTCGATGCTGGCCACTGGCAATTCGTATTGTTCATAGGTGGCCATGTCCATGAAGTAAGCCATGTCATCTTGGGTGTAGAGATATTGGGCCGGCTTATCTTCCATCACCGCCAGCTCAATTTTTTCGCTTGGCCGGTAGGTCGTTTGAACCGTGGACCCGCTGCGAATATCGTAAAGTTTCAGTTGCATCAAGGTATTGCCCTTGCCTGGCTTGTGGTGATTACTTTCAATCACCTTGATCAGCTTGCCGTCCTTAACAAAAGTCATCCCTGCACGTAAATCAACTGCTTGTACCATGAATTAATCTCCTTTATTTGCGAATGCGACGCCTTCAAATGCGCTGCCACGGGGGCGGTAATGCCCGCCGCACTAAAAATAAATTAATCATAGAAACTCCTTATCGATCAGATGAATTGATCGTCTCGCTTCCTAGTATAGCATAGGTTTTACCCGCGAAAATCAGGAATGTTCTTCGCATTTATTTGGCTGATATGGTTTAATAAAGGCAATAATAGGGCAAGGAGTTGGGCAACATGGCATTAAAATCACAAGCAGATGAACAAGAAGCAACCGACAACCGCTATTACCGGGCCACCGGCTTCACAGCACTCAAGGCGTTTTTCGGAAATTTTGCGCATTTTCGCGGCCGCTCATCGCGCAGTGAGTATTGGTGGATTCAATTGTTCGGAGTGTTAGCTGGTGTCGTTGCGTTCTTCGCGATTTTTGCGGCCTTACTCGGCACCATGGCCACAGCGGCATCCTACACCCAAAAAGACATGCTGGCTGCCCTCGGGCACGCCGGTCCTGCCTTTATCCTTGGCGGGCTCCTGATGATTGTGATTTTACTCATCCTAGTGCTTCCGGCCTTGGCGCTGGTCATTCGTCGCTATCGGGATGCCGGTTTGCCTTGGTGGGTCTACCTCATTCAAGTGCTGGTGTTCTGGGTGCTACTGATCATTTTCCCAGCGCAGACTAAAATTGGCGGGTATGTCGAATGGGGCTTCAACATCTCGGTGATGCTGCTGTGCCTGCTACCTTCCAAACCACTGCCGCATCATGCCAACAACGGCTTAGACGACCGGATTCAGCCTGATGCCATGTTCGAGTCCAAACATGACGATAACGATAGGCCTTATACTGAAGGCTAGCGATTAGAAAGAGGGCCCTCGCAAATGCGAGGACCCTCTTTGCTTTTTCACTCAGTTGAGGCTTCATGCCATGTCATCGGCGGCGTAGAATCAAAAACCCAACTGCATTTGCAGTTGGGCATGAGCTTACTTGCTCAGCTTGGTCTTGTCTTGCACTTCCAACTTGTCGTTGAAGGTGTAAACCACTGGTTCGCCAGTAGCCATTTCCAAGTTGATGATGTCTTCATCAGAAATGTTTTCGATGTACTTGGTCAAAGCGCGCAAGGAGTTACCATGGGCAGCCACGATAACGTTCTTGCCAGCCAACAGATCTGGCGCAATGTGATCTTCCCAGAAAGGAATAACCCGTTCCAAGGTGACCTTCAAGTTTTCACCACCAGGAACAATGCGAGGGTCGAGGTTAGCGTAACGACGATCCTGAGCAGCTGAACCTTCGTCGTCAGCACTCAACAGTGGTGGCAACACGTCGTAGGAACGACGCCAGATGTGAACCTGTTCATCGCCCCACTTTTTGGCTGCTTCAGCCTTGTTTTGGCCCTGCAGAGCGCCATAGTGACGTTCGTTCAAGCGCCAAGTCTTGGTTTCTGGAATCCAGAGTTGGTCGGATTCTTCCAATGCGTAGTGCAAAGTCTTGATCGCACGGGTCAAAACAGAGGTGTAAGCCTGGTCGAATTCAAGCCCAGCAGCCTTGATGCGGCGGCCCGCTTCCTTCGCTTCTTCAGTCCCCTTTTCGGAAAGGTCAACATCGACCCAACCGGTGAACTGGTTAGACAGGTTCCATTCACTTTGGCCGTGACGGATAAGCACTAATTTTGCCATCTAGAGATTACCTCGCTTTTTATTTTTGCCAGCAAGCTGACTTTACAACGGTAAATT
This sequence comes from Lacticaseibacillus suibinensis, assembly GCF_003946175.1. GTDB lineage: Bacteria > Bacillota > Bacilli > Lactobacillales > Lactobacillaceae > Lacticaseibacillus > Lacticaseibacillus suibinensis. The sequence goes on from NZ_RHOK01000006.1 coordinate 108,191, forward strand.
ATAGCATAGTTTTCAGAAACTTTCGCGCAAAAACACGCTGTGAAGGGCGGCCGCTTGTTAACTGCGAGGCGCTCCACGAAGCATGCCAGTCCCGTGATGGCCGACTCGTTCCCAATTCGCCGAACGAGTTCGCTTTTCTTCGCCGCCACTGGGTAACTTCTGGTATAGTTTGAGCAGGAGGAATGCTCATGCGTAAATTTTGGCTCGCGGTAGTCGTCTTTTGGCTGCTTAGCATTGTGTATTTTATCGTGTACGTCAACGACCCGGCCTTGAGATTGGCAGTCGATCAAAGCAGCGCGCTTTCGATTATTCATGGCGTCATGGATATTCTGCTCATTGGCGGCGGTTTTGCCTTGATTGCGGGACTGTTGCATAAAATTTTTCATCGCCAGTAAAAATGGACGCTCTGCATCAAGCAGCGTCCATTTTATTTTGCTCATTCGACCTTACGCTTTAGGCTTGGATTGCGTTTGTTTTGGTAGTGACAATTTTTCTTGTGGCAGTTTCTTAACCCCGAGAATGTCCAAGATAAAGGTGAAGATGGGAATGCCGACAATCAGCCCCCAGGTGCCAAATAAGCGATCGCCCACCATCAGCACCACAAAGGTGAAAAACACGGGCAATTTGGTGCGACTGCTCATGAACTTAGGATTAAGCACATAGGTTTCCAGCAGGTGAATCACCACAATCATCACGACAATGGATAAGACGCCTTGCAGGCCGTTGACCGTGTAAGCAATGATCGACAGCGGCACCACCGAGATCATTGCCCCGGCGACAGGCACCAGCGACAGCAAGAACACCATGATGGCCAAACTAGGAATGTTAGGCATTTTCAAGAAAATCAGCGTGATTGTCGTGATCAGGGTGTTGACCAAAGCGATGAACAACTGGGCTTCAATCACCACCCCGAAGGAATTGATGAACTTATCGGCAAAATACATCACATCACTGAAATACCAGCCGAAGGTCGAGTGGGTGAACTTGGTGCCAAACCGCTGCAATTCATCGATTTCCATGGAGAAAAAGAAACTCAAGATGAGCGACAACACCAAGGTGACGCCCATCGCGCCGATGCTGCCAGCATAGGCCAACAGCGTAGCAAGCCAGTTTTTGAGCTGTTCATTCAAGTTCATCTGATTGAGCGCGTTCAGCAGCCATTGCATCGCTTGATTATCGGCGAAGGCCTTGCTGTTGTAAAAATCCGTCACCGAATTGACCAAGGTCACGGTTTGCTCCACGACCGCCGGCACATAGTGGATCACCGCATAGCCCATCGCCGCGAGAATGAGAATATAAAGCGGCGCCACCACTAAGACTGCTGGTACATGAATATGTTTGCGCAACGCCTTGATCAACCGCGTGACCAAAAAGGCAAAAATGAAGGTTAACAGCACGGTGCTCATCACACTGCGAGCCAGCCATAAAATCAGCACCAGGCTCAGCAGCACCGTGCCGCGGCGCACCTTTTCGTTCGCTAAGAATTGTTGATATCGAGTCATGTTCTCCTCCTCAGTGCGCGCTTATTATACCGCAAGCCTTACCCAAAGAAAAAAGCCGGACGCCGCCGGCTGAATGCCTAATTCGCTTTAAACACTTTGAGCTTGGCCTTGGTGGCTTTGTGGACGCTAACGAGTTCGCCACGCACCATAATTCGATCGGCCCGGGTTTTGGTCATCACTTCACAGGTAATCAGCGTAATGAGCTTTTGGCCTTTAACCGGATCGACCCACTGCACCTCATACTGGTCAATGTTGCGTTTATCCGTGACTTTATAACGGTAAACCTTGGTCATATCGGTCAGATAGACACTGTCGCCTTTTTTGACGTAACCCAGCGGGGAAAAGAGCACGCCTTTACTCGAAGTGTCATGCCCAGCCAAGGCGTAATTGCCTTCGCCCATTTTCTGATCCGCCGTCATGGTCGCAGCACCCACCGACAGGTTATTGTTGGAGAGGCCCTTCATAATTGGCAAATACAGCGACACCTTAGGAATCGCGATCATCCCAATGGCATCTTTGGTATTCATCGCGGCATTGCCCACGGCGCCGAGATCAAGGTCATCCACGGCGCCAAAATCGTAGTTGGCCTTCTTATTGTTGTTTTTGGCCACTGACTTTTTGTTGACGCCGTTGAGCGTGGAGCGACTCATGTAATCGACAATAAACAACTTGATTTGTTCATTGAAGACCATCGCCAACCCCAAAAGTAGCCCTAGCGTGAGGAGCACGCGCCAAGCCCATTTTTTTGCGCGTGATGGTTGTTTTTTTGCCAAATCCAACACCCTTTCCGTACATACTCATTAGTCCAATTATACCGTGCTAATGAATTGAGTACAACCGAATGGCCCAGGCTGTGGCACCGGCCACGCAACCGTTTGGGGTTAGTTCTGAATGGAAAAGATTGACCGACCAAACCGCAGGCCTAGCGCATCCCCTTGCATCTCAGTTTAGTATGATTATAATTGAACCGTTGTTAGGGTACCCTAACTCCCTGACTGAAAGGAAGTCACTCATGGCTCAATCGGTTCAATCTACTCCCCAACATTCGCACGCCGCTTTTATTGCAACGTTACTCACCGGCACCTTTGCCATGTCGATTTCCCAATCTTCGTTAAGTACCGCTTATCCAGCGTTTATGCGCAGCTTTAACTTAAGCGCTAGCACGGTGGCTTGGCTCACCACCGGGTTCATGCTGATGATGAGCTTGATGATTCCCGTTTCGCCTTGGCTTTTGAACAACGTGCCGTTCAACCGGCTCTTTCAGGCGGTCATTGTGATTTTCGCACTGGGCACGGCGTTATGTATTTGGGCGCCTAGTTTTGCCCTGCTCATGGTGGGCCGGCTCTTGGAGGCCGTCGCCGTTGGCATTATTTTTCCCAGTTATCAAACCGTCCTCCTGACGATCACACCGCGCGCCAGTCGCGGGCACACAATGGGCATCGCCGGGCTGGTGATGGGCTCGGCGCTGGCAGTCGGACCCATCATTTCTGGCGTGCTGTTGACCTGGTTCCCGTGGCGGGCGCTCTTTACTTTATTTTTGATTGTCTCGCTGTTGGTACTAGCCGCCGCCAGTTTCACCGTCCATGATGTCATGCCGCAACGGTTAACGCCACTGGATTGGCTTTCAGTCGGGCTAGCCGCAAGTTTCCCAGCTTTGCTCTATGTGCTCACTGAGGCGACGCACAGCGGAATGAGCGCACTGCTCTGGCTGATTTTGGTCCTGGCGGCAGCAGCCGCGGTTTGGTTCATTCACCGGCAGCTGCACGCCGCCAAACCACTGCTGCAGCTGCGCGTGTTTGCCACGCCGCTGTTTACAAAAGCCGTGTTAATGACCGGTATTTCCTACATTGCCTTGATTGTCACGACCATTGTGATGCCCCTATATTTCCAGCAAGTGCTGAAAGTGTCGCCATTAATCTCTGGCCTCGCTTTGGTCCCGGCGGCGCTACTACTCAGTGTGCTTAATCCACGGGCAGGGCAGCTACTGGATCAAATTGGCCCGCGGCGGACGATTGTAATTGGCATGAGTCTCATTATCGTTGGCTTTTTGCTGCTAGGCTTGCTGGTTGGGCAGATGCCACTGCCTGTCGCAATCTTCGGTGCGATGTTAACCGAAGCTGGGAATGCCTTTGTGATGATGCCGGCGACCACGGCTGGGGCCAATGCTTTGCCAAATGCGTTGATTTCAGACGGCACGGCTGCGGTCACAACTGTGCGCCAGCTGCTTGGCTCCAGCGGCGTGGCGATTGCGACCTTAATCCTCACCCAAGTTCAGCTGGCGACTGGGAGCGCGCTCACAGCCTTCACCACCACTTTCCTGACCTTTGCCGGGGTGGGCGCAATTGGCCTGCTGCTCGGGCTAACCCTACCTGATCATCGGTAAGCGAAGGGGCTAAGACAGTTTAGAAATGGTAACGCGCGCACAACTATTCCAGAACAGTACGAGCCAAAACGCAACGCCCTAGCCGTCTAAGCCAAGCGGCCTGCAAAGCCTAAGTTCGGGATTTACAGGCCGTTTGGCTTATACTCTGGGCTAAACGCATTTTGTCTCAGCCTCTTGGCATCAGTTGCGGACTTCTTGAAACGGCAGGTTTTCATCAAAATGAATCCGCGCCCCAAGGTTGATTTGGCCAGGCCCAGTGACACAGCGGTAAGCCAGCACTTTGACCCCGGCTGCTTTGGCTGCCGTGACGGCAGGCGCTAGCTCTGGAAACCGCTCGCGATAAATCGTCATGCGGTTGATCCCAGGCATTTGCACGACGAACACTAAGTACGCGCGGTAACCGGCTTGGGCCGCATGGGTCAACGTATGGACATGTTTCAAGCCGCGGGCAGTCGGCGCATCCGGAAAGGCGGCCAGGGTGCCATTGGCCAAAGTGACCCCTTTGACTTCGACAAACCAAGGTTGGCCGTTTTGCGCCTGGCCGGCAAAATCTAGGCGGGAATCGCGATATTTGGTTTCAGGATGCACGGCGTAAGGCAGCGGACACCCTGGCAGCTTTAACTGACCGGCCATTAAGGCACGCCGCACCACCCGGTTAGGCGCCAAGCTATCAATATTGATCCAGCGGCCATCGCGGCGCACCGCCAAGATATCATACGGGGTTTTTCGTGCCGGGTTGGCCGCGCGGCGAATACTGATTGGGGTCCCGACGCGCAGCAGCTCCTTATTGCGGCCAGTATTGCTGAGATGAGCGTTCACCACCTGCTGGCCCAGTTGCACCGTCACGGTGAAGCGACTGATGCGCGCAATCACATGCCCGATTTGAATCAAGTTTGCCATCATTTCTCCTCACGCAAAAACGAGGCAGCAAGCGCCGCCTCGTTTTTGCATCCAGCATCTTTACCGAACAATAATCACTGACGCGTCGGCTTCCCGCGCAATTTCACCAGCGACATGGCCGAGCCGTGAACGCCCGCGCCGTTCATGCGAACCCAAAATAATCAGATCTGGCTTGAACGCCGGTACAATTTCATCCAAAATCACGCCGGCGGGCTTGCCTTCCCCAATCAACGGTTGCACGTTTTGCGCGCCAAAAGCCTTGGCCTTCTCCACGTACGTATTGAGATGAGCGGCCATTTGACCGCGCCGTTCGCTCAGTAAATCAGGTGACAGCGATTGATAGATATTTAAGTCCCCGGTTTCAAGCACCGAAACGATGCCAAGCGGGATGTTGTAGATCTTGGCTAAGGTTGACGCGTAGTTGAACGCTTTGCGTGATGATTCATCATCATCATCATCAACCGCGAGCAACAAGCGGTTGTAATGCATCGACTCTACTTCAAAATCGTCTTCTGTTGCCATTGGAATGCCTCCTGTTTTTAGGCTTACCTAACAATGCTTATTATACACGCTTTGCTGCCCAAAACCAGGGCGCGCGAAATCATTAGGGTTATTATACCATGAAGTGCGCTGATCCCGTCTCTTGACCCCTAGAAGACACACAAATAGGCTTCAAATCGGATCTTGCACTAATCACGATTCGAAGCCCTTAGGAGTTGAGGCTGTTCTCGGTGTCTTGGTTTCGTTCATCTTGCTTAACTCTGATACTGCGACACCTCTATATCTATATTCACTTGTACGATCTGACGGCGAGAGGAACTTTGGTGCGGCCAGATAACTTGGCGTTGTTCGTTGTTATTCAATCAACCGATATGCACCCTAATCACGCTGTCATGCCGCTTGGATTACTGAGTCTTGTTATTAGACTCACACCTCCATTGTGCTGCTGATTTTGTTGGTAAGGTTCGGGTAATTCTTAAAACACTGGGTGGCACAGTACATACTGTACCTGGACTCTTCACTGCTCGGTGTTGGACAACCTCTCAGTTAATGAGCCGGTCTCTTGTGGATGGATCTTCCGAGAACCTCCCTTAACTCCACCTATAATATAGCACGGGTCGCTATTTTGTGCAAGCGCTTACTCGTTATTTATTTAATTGAGTTGTTCAACTGAATGACTAATATTCAAATTGGCGCAGCGGGCTGGCGGCCCCGTAACCAAAGAGTTTCAGGCGCCGACTTTGCGGCTCCACTGCCACCACATACCCACTGTATTCACTCGGTGTGTTGATCAGTCGGTTCCATTTGCGGTTATAATTCGTCGTCAATCCGTGCAGGCGGCCCATCAAGGCACTGCAGTTGAGCAGACTGTAATGGATACCGTTGATACGAAAGTCCTCTTCCGTGTGCCAATGCCCGGCCACGGCAGCAATGATCGTGCCATTTGTCTGCGTAAAATCAAACGTCGCCTGCCCGCCGAAATCGCCGTGCTCGCCAAATTGCACCTGTCCAGCCAACTTGGCATTAAAGGCCCGCAGCACTTCATGCACTTGCTTGCCGTTGTAACGCAAGCCTGGTTTGCCGCTGCGCGTCATCACTGGGGCGTGGCTCATGATCAAGACATCGCGACTGCCAGCGGTTTGCAAGGCATCAATCAGTTCTTGAATCTGGCCAGCAGTCATTGCCAGCGTTTTTTTCAAATCGTAGTTCTTACGGCCACTGATCCAGCGCACCGGCACATCAGAGGTATTCATGACAATGACACGGACATTGGCCCAGTCAAAATACGACAAGCCGTGGCGGCTAATGGTCGGGCCGCCCACTTGCAAACCCATCGGCCGCAGCACAGTTTCGTTGAAGACCCAGGGGTGGAAGCTGCCGGCAAAGCGCCGGTTACGTTCGGCGTATTTGTCATTGTCGTCGTGGTTCCCTTTGGCAATCACATAAGGCAGGCTGTCGGCTTCGTAGTCCGCCACGATATTGCGCAGCCGCCATAAGGTCAGAAACGACGGCTCCGAGCCATCCACCAAATCGCCCAAGTGAATCCGCCAGTCAATCGGCAGCTCCCCGGCCAGCCAGTGCTGCTCTTGCACATGCCAGTATCCATTCGGGCCGTAAAAGGTGCGCGAAAAAGCCGTGCGATCATGGGTGTCGGTGATGACCGCCATGTTCAACCCGGACTTGCTCAGCTGCGGCCGCACCCAGTCGGCAAAGGCCGTCAGATCTTTTTTAGCAAAATGGCGAATCGAGATATTTTGGTGACGCAACATGGCAATTCCTCCTCAGGGGCTACCGCCCGTTTAAATATGGGTCCACACGCCTAGGCCTACCGCCACGACCAGTGCCAGGGTGGTCAGCAGCAAGTTTTTCACGGCTAATTTGAACGTTTTTTGCTTGTCGGGATTGGCTTCAAACCCGCGCACGTTTTTGATGACCACTGGCGCCGTTAAAATCGCCAGCAGCGCCAATTTTGGCAAGGCCTGCGCCGCCACCGCCAGCAACAGTAAGATATAGCCAGCGGTATACAACGCCTTAAAGAGCAACAAGCTCTTTTGGCGGCCCAAGTAGTACACAATGGTGCGCCGGCCCAGCGCCTTGTCCTCGGCCTCATCGGCGATGTTGTTAGCCAAAAGAAGCGCAGCAATCGCGGCTTGCGCCAGCCCGGAAGCCAGAAACACCGGCCAAGCAAACGCCGATAGTGGGGCTTGACTAAAGGCATTCACATACACAGCAATCAAGGTAATCACAAAGCCCATGGTAAAGCCGCTGAAAAACTCCCCGAATGGCGTGGTCGAAATGGGCCGTGGTCCGCCGGCATAGCCGAAACCTACAGCAAAGCTAAACAACCCCAGCCACAAAAGCGGCCAACCCGTGCGACTTACCATCCATAGCCCTAAAATGGCGCTGACCGTCATCATGAAGGCAATCAGCCAGCCAATGGTGCGGGGATTGAGGTGCTCTCTGCCAATGATATTCGTTTTTTCTCGAAAGGCCAAGGCTTGGGTTTTCGTGGCCCGCCGGTAGTCCTGATAATTGTCATTGGCATCCACCGCCATGTTAAACAGCAGCATCGCAATGAAAAAAATGATCAGCTCGGGCAGATGGAGCACATGATAATGATACCAAGCATACAAGGTCCCAAGCAAAAACGGAAACACCGAGGCCGTCTTAGCCTTCAGTTCCACGAGTTCAAAAAATACCGCTGGTCGCATGAAACACTCCTTTTTGAGGGCGACTTGACTTGCCCCCACCGCTTTTTTTAGCTAAAGTTAAATTATAATCATTTCAATGGAGGCCCATCATGGTCAAAGCCGCTTGGCTGCGTTACCCGGAAATCTATCCAAAGCTCACGGCCGTGCAGGCGCGGCTTAAAACCGCCAGCCAGTTGCGCGTGCCTGCCGTCAACGCCCGGGTGCAGGCCCAAATCAATGCCGGCGGTAAAATGCTCCGCAGCGGCCTCATGTTCATGCTAGCGCGTTTTCATGACCTTGACAATCCATCGCTAGTCGCAGCCGGCGCCGCGATTGAAACGCTGCATCTGGCCACGCTGATTCACGATGACGTGCTGGATCACGCCGACCGCCGCCGCGGGCAAACCACCATATCGCAAGAATCTGGCAACCAAGCGGCGATATACGCCGGTGACTACCTGTTTGCCGTGTATTTTCAGCTCCTGGCCGAAGCCGCGCCAGACGTGGCTAATGTCGGTCGCAACGCGCGCGTGATGCGCCGGCTTTTGCTCGGGGAACTGGATCAAAATGCCGTGCGCCGCGACCAGCCGATCACGATTCACCAATACCTGCGGCAAATCAGTGGTAAAACCGCAGCGTTATTTGAGCTAGCGGCCTGGCAAGGCGCCACGCTGAGCGGAGCCTCCGCGGCCGAATGCCAGGCCGCGGCGCGCTACGGCCATGCAGTGGGCATGGCTTTTCAAATGACCGATGACTTACTGGATTACACCACGACTGCCGGCAAACCGGGCCTCGAAGACTTGCAAAACGGCATCTATACGTTGCCCGTCTTGTACGCCTTGGCCCAGGCGCCTGAGCTGCAGCCGTTGCTCTTGGCCGCCCAAACCGATTCAGCCGCTAGAGCCGAAGCGGCGGCGCAGATTCGTCAGCTGGGCCTGCCGCAAGCCCAACACCTGGCGGCGCGCTATACCGAAAAGGCCCTGGCAGCGCTGCAGGCGTTTCCGGCCGGTCAGGCGCGGGGCGACCTGATGAATTTAACCCAGGCCCTCCTCACCCGGCGGCAATAATCCCGGACCTTAAGCGGAAAGAAGCCAGCCGGCCAGCCTTTAATGGTGGTCGGCTGGCTTTTTTGTCCGCTCAAATCCTCTAGAGGCCCCAGCGGCTACCGGTTTGCGGCGTCAAATAGTAGACCGTGGTTTCAATTTGAAACCCGGCTTTTTGATAGACATGTAAGGCTGCCGGATTAGTGTTCTCAACCCCTAATTTCAAGGCCCTTCTGCGGGTGTGCGCCAAAGTCACCATCAGCTGGGCCAAAAAGCGCTGGCCCAGACCTTGGCCGCGAAAACGCGCCGCGATAAACAGCCCGAACAAATAATCATAAGCGCCGTAATCGACCCCACAGTAGCCGATAATCTGGCCCTGATAGTGACCCACATAAGGCGCGTTGTGCGTTGAGCTCAGATTTGCCTCAAGGTAGCGCCGCGCCTCAGCTTCATCGACCTCGGGAAAGGCCTCACAATACGCAGGCAGCAGGGCCGAAATTTCGGCCGGTTGCAGCTTGGCCACCGTGATGGCAGGATCCGGCGTTGCTGGTTGCTGCGCCGGCGCGACTAACTGATATTCAAACTCGGCCTCGCGTTGCAGCTGATTATGGGCAGCAAACGCTGGGGCCTTAGCCAAAAAACCTTGCTCGGTCATGAATTCAACCTGGTCGTAGCCGGCTTGCCTCAGTACCGCCGCTGCTGCCTGCCACAACTGGCTAGCAATGCCGCGCCGGCGCCAGTTTGGATGCACGTTAAGGGTCACATCCACTAAGCCACCTGGTGCCTCATCGGCGTAAAGTGTCACCAGCCCCACTAAGCCTGAATCCACATAAGCCAAGAAAAACGCCGGCATGGTTAAGTCGACGTTGAACTGATTACTCAGATAAGGATCCCTGGCGCTGCCATCTGCCGCCTGCACCGCCGCCAACAGCGTCTGGGCCGCCGTCCTTTGGCCTGAGCTAAGCTGCGCGGTTTGCTCAATTTGCATTGCTGATGCCCCCTCAAATTCAATTGCGCTTAGTGTACCATTAAATCTCCCCAGCATCTAAGGCATACAAATGGCGATACCGCGCACTGGTTGCCAGCAGGTCTTGCGGACGGCCTTGCAGCGTCAGGTGGCCGGCTTCAAGAAACAGCACCTGATCACAGCGGTCAACGCCTTGCAAGTGATGGGTCACCCAGAGGACTGTTTTGTCCTTCAGCACCGCAAACATCGTGGCCACCAGCGCCTGTTCCGTAATGGGATCAAGCCCCACCGTCGGCTCATCGAGCAGCACGATTGGCGCATCCTGCAGTAAAATTCGCGCCAGCGCCAAGCGCTGCCGCTGCCCGCCGGAGAAGGCAAACCCCGCCTCTTCGACTGGGGTGTCCGCGCCTTGCGGCAAGCTGGCCACCAACTGATCGAGCTGGACGGCTTTCAGTGCGGCCCAGACCTCATCATCGCTTGCAGTTTCGTTCCCTAACCGCACGTTGTTGGCCACTGAAGTATTAAACAAAAATGGACTTTGATCCAGCACAGCAAACAATTGCGGCCGCACGCTTTGATATTGCAACACCGACTGGCCATCCAGCAGCACTTGACCACTGGTGGCGGTCAAATCCCCTAACACCAACTGAAGCAAGGTCGTTTTGCCCATCCCACTGGGCCCAAGCAGTGCGATTTTCTCGCCCCGCTTCATCGTTAAATCAACGCCGCTGATCAGTTCCGGCGCCGCGTCATTGTAGCGAAAATGCACGTCAGACAACGTTAACGCCTGCACTTGCGTTGGTGCGGCTAATTGTGCCGGCAACGGGCGCTCACTGGGCGTCAGATCATTCAAGTGTTGCAGCGCGCCTTGGTAGGTGGGCCATTCGCCTACGCCCTGGGCCACGTTTGAAAAGGCCATCGCTAACGGGAACATCACCAGTGCAAAGCTGCCGATCCAATTGGCCGCCATTTGACCGCCGCCGAACCGAGCTGCGGACCACCACAGCAGCGCCGCTGGAATCAGACCAAAGGCCAGATCACCGCAGAAATCGCGCAACCATTGGAACTTGCGGCTAGTATGGGTCGACGCCGCTAACGCCGTGGCCGCCTGCGTGGCCTGCTGGAGAAAGGCCTGCTCATGATGGGTAATCGTCCAATCACTGAGGCCCAAGGTCGCATCAGTCAAATCGCCATACGCCTGCTGGGTCAAAGCTTTTTGGCGTTGCTTACGCTTTTTCTCCACCAGCAGACCCCACCAAGGAATCAGAATCAGCTGCACTAACAAAAGTAGCAAAATCCACAGTGCAAAGCCCCAGTCGAAAATTCCCAGTCCCACCGTGATGAGCAGGCTCAACCCGCCAGCCACCACGGTGGGAAAAATCGCGCGTAAGTATAAATTCTGAATGTGACCAATATCATCCGCCAGCAAACTCAGCAAGTCGCCAGTGCGCCGGTGTTCTTGCCAAAAAGCGGCATCGGTTTCCAGCACCTGATACAGCTTGCGCCGCATGTGACTGGTCACGCGCAGCACCCAGTTATGGCTGGTGAGGCGCTCCAGATATTGAAACACCGGGCGGCCAATCCCAAACGCCCGCGTCAGCACCACTGGCACGTAAATCGCCGCAAACAGCGGCTGCCGCGCGGAAAAGTCAATTAAGTAACCGGAAGTAAACATCAACGCCCCGGCGCAGACAAACGTTAAAATCCCCAACGTCAGCGACCAAAACAAAAGCCACCGATATCGTTTCAAATCGGGTTTCACCCAGTGATCATGCTTGAACATGTGCTTCCCCCTTCATCTGCGCCACCAAGGCCTGGTAAGCGGCGGAATGGGCCGCTAGCTCCGCCGGCGCGCCTTGGGCCACGATTTGGCCCTGAGCGAGCACGATGACCCAGTCCATCTGATTGAGCCAGTGCAGCCGGTGGGTGGCAAAAATCACCAGCCGGCCTTCAAACAGCGGCAGCATCGTTGCTTTGAGCTCAGATTCAGTTTCAATATCCAAATGCGCCGTGGGTTCATCAAACAGCCAAATGCGCCGCTCCTTGGCCAGCAGCGTGCGCGCTAAGGCGATACGCTGGGCCTGACCGCCTGAAACACCGCGGCCGCCTTCACCAATGCGAGTCGCTAACCCCTCAGGCAGCGTCCCTAGCCAATCGCTGAGGCCGGCTTCGCTTGCCGCTTGTCGCACTGCCGCAGCGCTGGCTTCAGGTTGATAAAAGCGAATGTTCGCTGCAATCGTGTTGGCAAACAAATAAGGATTTTGTGGAATGTAGGACAGATGCTCCTGCCACGCTGGCTGAGCCAAATGAGCAAGTCTCGTACCATTCAGCGTAAAGGACTCACCTTCGGGCTGTAAGAAGCCACCAATCAGGTTCAGCAAGGTTGACTTGCCGGAACCACTCGCCCCAATAATCGCCACCTTCTGGCCTTCATGCAAGGTAAAGCTGGCCTGCTTGATGCCATCGGCGCGGTCCGGGTACTGAAAAGTCAGGTCGCTGGCGGTTAATGTCAGCGGGCCGGCCAATTCTGGTTGATGCGTAGCTGGTTGCGGTACCGGCAGCGCCAGCAATTGCCAAATCGCAGTCAGCGCGTTTTTCCCATTCAAAGTGGCGTGATAGTCACTGCCAAATTCGCGAATCGGCATGAAATACTCTGGCGCCAAAATCAACGCCACCAGCGCCGGGTACAAGCTCAGCTTACCGTTCAGCAAGTCAATGCCCATGAACACCGCAATCACCGCGATCGACAGGGTGGCAAAAAAGTCCATCGCAAAGCTCGACAGCATCGCAATCCGCAGCACCTTCATGGTTTGCTTGCGGTAATCTTCCGAGACGGTGTAGACATTTTGGGCGTATTGTTTGCTAATGCCCATCAACTGCAAGGTCTTCAGTCCCCGGAGCGAGTCAATGAAGTGATTGCTCATACGCTGAAACCCGGCATACTGGCGTTCGGATTCATCTCGCGCTGCCATGCCCAGAATCACCATGAACAAAATAATGACAGGAAACATAATAAGCAGCGCAATGCCGGCGAGGTGCTGCTGCATGAAGATGTACCCCACTAACACCCAGGGAATGATCATCATGCTGAGTACTTTATTCAAAATCAGTTCAATATAATTTTGCGTTTCACTCACGCCGTCCAGCGCCATGGTCACCAAATTGCCGGTGCCTTCCTGCGCCACTGCCTGCGGCCCCAGCGCGTACACCTGGGCCAACAGCCGGGTTTGTAGGGCACTGGCCGCGCGCCGCGCATAATGCTCCGCTAAGGCGCTGCGCCCCCAAGTAATGGCTTGGCGCCCAGCATAAGCCAGCCCAAAACCTAGGATATAAGGCACCAGTCCCGCCATGGGGAGCAAATGCCAAGCGTGAACAATCCCTGCTGCAAGAAAATGCCCTTGGCCTAAAATAACAAATGCCTGCCCCAGCGTAAGCGCGGCAAGCATCAGCATAATTTTTCGGATTCCAGGCAGCTGCAACAATCGTTTATCGATCATGCGTGCCTCCTTAAAAATATCATTCGTTCAGGTTTACTTGGCCGCCACGCGCTTGTGGAACACGACATAGCTCCAAATGAAGTAGCCCAGTGCAATCGGCAACAAAATGCAGGTCACAACAGTCATAATGGTCAGCGTCAACGGACTCGCCGAAGCATCCTGAATCAAGATGGAATGGGCCGGATTAGCCCCAATCATCACCCGCGGGAATAAGCCATTGAAAATCAATGCCACGACCAAGGCCAACCCAGCGCCACTGCTGATAAAGGACAGCAGTTCGCGGTCCTTCACAGCACCGTAATGCGCTGCGACAGCGGCAACCACAATCAAGATCACAATCAAAGTGGTAGACACCGGCCGCGCTTTAAAGAAATCGGTCATAAAGAAGACCAGCGCCGCAAACACCACTTCACCGGCATAAAGGACCCAAGCCAGTTTGGCGTTCAGCGCCCGCGCGCGTTGGCGCAATGGGCCTTCGGTTTTCAGGCGGATAAAGTTGAGGCCATGCATCAGGCACATCAGCACCACGGCCACCCCACCAACAAGCGTCAGCAAGTTGACCTGGTTGCCAAAGGTCGCAAATACATTGCCCGCCTGGTCGATAGGGAGCGGCTGAATAATCGCGGTGAAAATCATGCCGAGGAAAAACGGCGGGATGATGCTGCCAAAGAACAGGGCCCACCGCCAGATGCTGCGGCCACGCGCGGTTTCCGCATGGGCGGCGAATTCGAAAGCCACCCCGCGAATGATTAAGCCAACCAGCACAATGAAAAACAAGAGATAGAAACCAGAAAATAGGCTGGCGTACCACAGTGGATAAGAGGCAAACATCGCCCCCCCTGCTGTAATCAGCCACACTTCATTGCCATCCCAATGCGGGCCGATGGTGCTGACCAGTTGGGTGCGTTCAGCTTCGTCATGGGCCAACAGCCGCGTGGCCATCCCCACCCCAAAGTCGAAGCCGTCAAGGAAGAAGAAGCCGATAAACAGCACGGCGAGCAGTAAAAACCATAACAATTGCAAGGCTGTCATTTAGCAAACGCCTCCTTTGCAAAGGGATCGCTGGTACCGTAATCCGTATCCAGTGGTCCATCTGGTCCTTGCTTCAAGACTCGGCGGCAGTAGTAAATCATGACCCCACCCAGCATCGTGAATAACAGGAAGTAAACGATGTTGGTGATGAGTAGCTGCGGCACTGTCGTCGTTGGCGACACAGCGTCGGCAATGGTGTAGAGGCCATAGACAACCCATGGATAGCGACCCAGTTCGGTAATGAACCAGCCCGCCGTATTGATAATGAATGGCAACCACAGCGCCAACCCTAGTAGATAAAGCAACCAACGTTGATTGAGCAAAGTGTCCTTCTTCTTGCGGGAGAACCACAGCCCCAGCACGGCGAGCAGTGCCAGCAGCACCCCACCGCCAGCCATCACCCGAAATGACCAGAACAGGGTCTTGACTGGCACATAGTAATCCTTATCCTTGCCGTATTTTTTCTGCAGCTCAGCATTGACGGTGTCCATGCCTTTCACGCTGCCGTTTGCTTTATGGTAAGACAGCAAACTCAGCAAATACGGAATTTCGATATTACCTTTAACCGTATGCTTTTTGGTATCAATCAATTCCACCAAGGTCCAAGCCGCCGGGTCGCCGGTATCCTTGTAAATGCCTTCGGTGGCGGCAAACTTCATCGGTTGGTCCTTGATGATGAATTGCGTCTGGGTGTCGCCCACGCCAATCGCGCCCACAACGGACACCAAGCCGACAATTAAGCCCACGCGCAGCGACTTTTGGAAAAAGTCAACGTCACGCTTTTTCAGCAGTTGCCAGGCCGCCATCCCGACCACCGCAAAGCTCGCCGTGGTGAAGGCGCCAAAAATGACATGTGGAAATTCGACCCACAGCTGCGGATTCAAGATCACCGCACCAAAGTCCACCAGTTTCACCCGCCCCGTGGCCGGATTGATGGCAAACCCAGTGGGATGCTGCATGAACGAGTTCGCACTTAAAATCCAAATCGCACTCAGCGTCGTGCCGAGCCAGACGAACCAAATCAGCGCCGCATGGGCCGCTGGTTTGAACCGGTCCCAAGTAAACATCCACAGGCCGATGAAGGTAGATTCCATGAAGAACGCCAGCAGCGCTTCGATCGCCAGCGGCGCCCCGAAGATATCGCCCATGAACCGCGAATAATTCGACCAGTTCATCCCAAACTGAAATTCTTGGATGATCCCGGTGACCACCCCAACAGCAAAACTCAAAAGAAAAATCCGGCCCCAGAACTTGGCCATTTTTAAATAGACTGCCTGCTTTTTGCGGACATACAGTGTCTCCATAATGGCAGTTAACAGCGCCATGCCGATGGAAAACGGCACGAAGAAGAAATGAAACACTGTGGTCATGGCAAATTGAAAGCGGGCAAGGTCGAGCACGGTTAAACCTGCAAGCATGCTTAAACCCCTCCTTGACTCCAATAATTAGCGCAATCGTTTTCACACTAATTATAGTATAGCGCCAGGCTAGGGCACGGCGGGCACCGGAACTGAAAAGAAACCTTTGCTAAATCTGGTTTTAGCAAAGATTTCTTAGTGAAAACTAGTTTTGAGGCAAGATTTTCTGAATCAGCGGCTGCTTAGCTGGCACCTGCTCGCCAATGGTGAACGCCGCTTGGACCTGCTTGGCCACCGCCGCCACGGTTGGCTGACTGGCGTGAATCATCGCCAGCGTTTCCCCTTCAGCCACTGGGGTGCCCACTTTCTTATGCAGCACCAGCCCCACGGCCAGATCTAAAGCATCATCCTTTTTGGCCCGGCCGCCGCCAAGCTGCATCACAGCTAGACCAAGGGCATTGGTGTCAATCGCTGTGACATACCCCGCGGCAGTCGCAGTGACCGGAATTTTGTATTCGGCTTGCGGCAGCAACTGCGGGTTGTCTACCACGCTCGGATCGCCGCCTTGCGCCGCAATCAGTTGTTTGAACGCGGCCAAGGCCCGGCCGTCACGCAACGCATCTTCAGCCATGCCAATGGCAGTTTCGAGATCTGGGGCTTTGCCGCCCAGCACCAGCATATGGGCGGCTTCGGTGATAGTCAGCGTCCGCACATCTTTGGGTCCGCGGTCTTTCAAAATGGCAATGGATTCGGCAATTTCCAAGCTATTGCCAATGGTGACGCCAAGCGGTTGATTCATGTTGGTCAAAAGCGCCACGGCCTTCACCCCGGCCTGTTTGGCAATCGCCACCAAGGCGTGCGCTAGTTTCTCGGCCTGATCAGGCGTCTTCATGAAGGCGCCGTTGCCGACTTTAACATCAAAAACCAAGGCATTGGTGCCGCTAGCAATTTTTTTGCTCATAATCGAGCTGGCAATCAGCGGAATTGATTCCACCGTGGCAGTGACATCCCGCAAAGCGTAAATGCGGCGATCCGCCGGCGCCAAATCGCCGCTGGCCGACACAATCGCCTGCTTAATGCTTTTGACTTGGGCGCGAAAAGCGGCTTCGCTTAAGTTGACATTAAACCCAGGAATACTTTCCAACTTGTCCAAGGTACCGCCAGTGTGGCCCAAGCCCCGGCCTGAAATCATTGGTACGGGCACGCCTAAGCAAGCCACCAGTGGCGTCAAGGGAATGCTGATTTTATCGCCTACGCCACCGGTACTGTGCTTGTCGACTTTAATACCAGGAATCTCGCTGAGATCCAGGCGGTCGCCGGAATTGAGCATCGCAAAGGCCAGCGCTGCCTGTTCCTCATCGGTCATGCCTTGGAAGTAGGTCGCCATCAAAAAGGCGCTCATTTGATAATCCGGCACCTCCTGCTTGACATAGGCCGTAATCAGCCAATCAATTTCCTGCTTGGTTAAAGTGCCCCCGTCACGCTTTTTGGCAATTAAGTCCACCATCCGCATTACAATCCCAGCTTTCTATATGTTCTGTCTTCATTGTACCAGAATATGTAGCGCTTTCCCGGTCCAAAGCGAATCGATGTGCTACACTCAAAGCAGAAGACTAAAGGAGCGATGCGCATGGATGAACAGACACTGCACCAGTTAGGCAAAGTTGAATTACATTGCCACTTGGATGGTTCATTGAGTTTGGAAATGATCAGAAAGCTCGCTGCCCGCATCAACTTAACCCTGCCAGACAGCGATGAGGCGTTGCGGAAGCTCGTCACCGCGCCGCCTGATGCCACCGACCTGATGGACTATCTCAAGCCTTTCGATTTCATCCGGCCGCTGCTCCAAACCAAAGAAGCCTTGAGCATGGCCGCCTATGATGTCGTGGCCCAAGCCGCTGCCGAAAACGTCCGGTACATTGAAGTGCGCTTCGCGCCGATTCTGTCGATGGATGAAGGCTTATCCGCCGCAGACACGATTGAGGCCGTGATCGATGGCTTACATCGCGGCATGACCCAATTCGACATCATTGCCCGCGCCTTGGTGTGCGGGATGCGGCAGTTTCCCGCAGCCAGCAATGACGCGATGTTCAAGCAGGCCGCCCCACTGCTCGGCCACGGGCTAGTGGGTGGCGATTTTGCCGGCAATGAAGCCGACTTTCCGCCGGCGGTGCTGCAAACCAGCATTCAAAAAGCCCAGCGCCTCGGGATTCCCTTGACGCTGCATGCCGGAGAATGCCACTGCGCCGAAAATATTTACCTGGCCCTGCAGCTCGGCCTCCAGCGCATTGGTCACGCCACTGCCCTCACCCATGAACCCAAAGTCATTCAGGCCTTTGTGGACCGCGGCGCCACGGCGGAATTATGCCTAACCTCTAATCTGCAAACTCGCGCTGCCACCAGCCTGGCGGATTTTCCCTATCAGGCCTTGCGCGCAGCTGGCGCCAAGATCACCATCAACACCGATAACCGCACCGTGTCTAACACGACGTTAACCCGCGAATATTGGCTGTTCGCTCAGAATTTCGGCGTCACCATTGCTGATTTGCTGCAGTTCAATCACGATGCCGTCGCCGCCGCTTTTTGCACCGAAGCGCAAAAAGCTGTGCTGCATCAGCGGCTCGATGCCGATTATCAGCCCTATCTCTAGTCACAAAAAATGCCATCCCAGCGGATGGCATTTTCGATTCCTAGGTTTAGTTCAGGGCGGTGTGTTGACGCCGGGCAATCATCGGTAAAATCAAGCCTAACGCCAGGAAAATCAGTGGCGTGATGATGTTCAGAGCCATTTGGAACCACCAAGTGCTTGGATCGGCGCTGTACGAGATCTTCGGCAGCATCCCCATCACACAGGCAAAGGCGGTGAAGAAGAAGCACCAGCCGCCAATCACCATGCCGACCTTACGATTTTTGACGAATTCATACTCGGACTGGAATTGCTCCAGATGCTTGTTGAGCATGATGTAAGCTAGGAACACCCAAAGATACCGCAGCGGCATCACCACCGAGTTCAGGTTCAACAACCAGTTGTACAACATGTTCATGTTACCAATCCCGAGGCTCGGCACCACAATCAACAGGCTGACCAAAATCCCAGTCATCCAGTACCCCTTGATCGGCGTGCCTTTGGCGTTGAGCTTCCGCAACCCTTGCGGCACGAATTCAGGATCGGCATCGCCGAGCAAAATCTTCAGTGGCGCATCAATGGAAAAAGCCAGGGCGGAAATCTGAGCCATGGCTTGGGCCAAGGCGTACAAAATCACGAAGACATTGCCGACATGGTAGTAACCGCCCAGTTTGGCAAAGGCCAAGTAGGCACCGTTAGCCATCAAATCTTGAGGAATGTGGCTGGAGTTAAACAGCATCCCCATCCCAAAGCTGCCTAAAATCGCGCACAAGGCCACCATCCCAGCGAGCACTAACATGCCCATTGGGAATTCTTTAGCGGCGTTTTTGGTGTTATTGACGTAAGGCGAGATTTTTTCCGCGCCGCCAACGGCAAACACCAACATCGACAGGGTCGTGAAATAATTCAAGTTAAAGTTCGGCAGGTACGTGCTGAGGCGATCCATGTGCGGGGTCGCAATGGTAGCGCCTTTAGTCATAAAGGGCGCTGAGACCGCCAAAATAATGAACAGAATCGACATGATGAACATTGCCGTGCCGGCCACCGAACCAATCCGGTTCAGGGTGGCCAACCCGCGGGAAGACAGCCACAGAAAGGCCAAGAATAAGGCCAGACAAATCAAGGACACCGTGACGGAATTCACCTCTTTGACGAAGTTCCCGTTGCCTTTAAAGAGCCAGCTGAGAGAAATCAAAATCCCCTGCGGCTTCTGGGCTAAGTAAGGCACATGCACTACCCAGTAAGTCCACGCGGCATAGTACGCCAGCCGCTTGGTGGAGGTGCGCTTGATCCAGGATGAGACACCGCCGTTTTCATCTTTGAACGCAGAGCCGAGCTGGCCCACGATCAAGGCATAAGGCACGAAGTACAGCAGCATGATGAGCACCCAAGAGGTGATTACAGATAAACCTTGCTGCGCATAGTTGTTGACAACATTGCCTAGGCCCCATACGGCGACGAAAGCGATTAACGCCACATTATACCAGCGCAATTGTTTCTTGCTATCAGCCATTCCAATTCCCCCAAATTCTCGCATCAGTAACCAATAAGTAATTAGCATTGATTTTAGCTGACAAAGCCGAGAGTTTTGGTGAGGGTGTTGGCAAAATACGATTAAAAGCTTGTGAATATACTCTCAAAAACTGCTTATTTTTAGACAGAAATGATTAAACTATAAAAACCCGACACAAAAACAAATATTTGTGTCAGGTTCGATAATTTTATTTTTCTAATGGTTGGGGCGAGAGGCCTTTCATCAAAAACTGAACGCATTGATCAACCATCACCGGCACATCTGGCTGCGGTTGAGCGGTAATAAAGGCCATCACGCCTTGACTCAGCAACGTGCCGGCAATCATGCTGATAATTTCCAGCGGCGGCCAAGCCACCAACTGGCCGGCCTGTTGGTAATGTTCAATCACTGGGACAAAGCGCTCGGCGAACAACTGCTTTAACCGGTCGGTGACTTGGTGGGCCAGATCTGGCCGCTGCAGCACTTCACTGACAATGATTTTGGCCACCCGGTAGTTGTCCATGGCAAAGCTGATGCGGTCCATCAGAATCGTTCGCAGTAAGGTTTCAAACCGGGCCGGCACTTTGGTCATCGTGGTGTCGACGAATTCGCCGGCGATTTGTGGAATGATTTCATCCACGAATGGCGCCAGCAGCGCTTGCAAAATAGCGTCTTTGGTTTTGAACCGTTTATACACGGTCCCTTCTGACACGCCCGCCGCCTGCGCGATATCGCGGGTGCTGGTGCGGTCGAAGCCTTGGGTGGCGAATAAGTCTAAACTGGCACGCAACACCGCCTTTTGCTTGGCTGACAACTCACTTTTGGCGAGACTGGCTTCGAACAGTTTATCAACGTTATGAACGGCCATGTTGCGCTCCTTTCTTTACACTTGCCGATACTTCTTCATCGTTTGCACATTCAGTAGCAGGAACACCGCGGCAAAAGCCAACATGATGAGCAAATCCAGCCAAATCGCACTTAGGCCAGCGCCTTTTTCCACCACTTGGCTCATCGCGCCGGCGCCGTAATACAGCGGCATGATGTGGGCGATGGCTTGCAGCCAACCTGGCATCGTGGCCACGGGAATGATTCCGGAGAAGAAAATCTGAGGAATGACCACCACTGGAATGAACTGCACCATCTGGAACTCACTGCCGGCAAAGGTCGAGATGAACAGGCCCATGGTCAGTGCCAGCATCGCCAGCAGCAAATTGATCAAAATCACCAGCCAAATCGAGCCGAGGATTTGAATCTTGAAGGCGTACATCGTGAACACCACAATCAGCAGGGTTTGAATCACGGCAAACAGGCCATACCCGGTCAGATAGCCGGTAATGATTTCCCCGCGCCGCACCGGCGTCGCCAGCAGCCGATACAAGGTGCCAGTGGTGCGCTCACGGAGCAGCGCAATCCCAGAAATCAAGAAAACAAAGAAGAACACGATAAAACTCATCAAAATAGGCAACAACGTAGCAAAAAAAGTGGAATCCTTGTCGCCATACAAATAATGGGTCTTAGTTTGATACGAGGTGTTCCCAGCAGCCTGCGCGGTGCCGGTTTGCGCCGGCGGTGCGGTGATTCCGGCCGCCTTGGTGGCCGCCGCCAGCGCAGTCGACATCTGTTTAATGGCCTTAGCCTGCGCCTGCAACGCAGCCCCAGCAGCCTTGGTCTTCAGCTTGATTTGAGCCGCCTGCAGGCTGGACTTGATAATTGTCGCTTTGGTGGGGTCATCATTGGCCAGCGTCAACGTCAACTTGTCGCCGCTTTGAACCAGCATCCCGGCATAGTCGTGCTGCCGAATAATCCGCTTGGCGGAATCATCACTGGTCGTGGCCTTTAGGTTTAGATTATCGTTTTTCAGCGCGGTCTGCAAAGTGAAGTCCACATTTTTAACCGCCAGCGTGGCCGTGGTATTGCCACTGGATTGAAACAAAAAGTAAATCAACGTCAAAATCAACAGTGGCGCCACAAACATCAAGGCCAAGGTCCGCTTATCGCGGAGCATTTCGGTCATGACGCGTTTAATCATTCCGCGTGTGCGCATCCTGGACCCTCCCTGCTTTTAAGAATACCTCTTCGATAGTCGGCACCTGGTACTCAGCTAACAGCTTGGCCGGCGTGCCTTGGGCGATAGCGACCCCGCCTCTAATCATCATCAGTTCGTCAGCCTCTTCGGCATCTTCCATCACATGGGTGGTCAGCAAAATAGTTTTGCCCGCATCAGCCAGTCGGTGTAATTCCTGCCAAATCTGCTGCCGCAGCTCGGGATCAATGCCGACCGTTGGCTCATCCAAAATCAGCAGCGGTGGATCAGCCAGCAATGCAATCGCCAGGGATAAGCGCCGCTTCATGCCACCAGAGTAATCAGCGACGGCCTGATCGAGGTCGTGATCAAGACTGACGACCGTCGCCGCATGGGCCATCTGCTGATCCTGTTGCGCTCGCGGGACGCCCATCATCGTGCCAAAAAAATGCAAGTTTTCCCGCGCCGTCAACGTCGTGTATAAGGCATCGGTTTGCGCCATGTAGCCGATTTTGGCCAGTAGCGCGCGATTAGGTACGGGCGTATCGAGCACCCGCACCGTGCCTGACTTGGGACGGAGCATGCCCATGATGGTGCTGACCAAGGTGGTTTTCCCAGCCCCACTTGGCCCAATCAAAGCCAAGATTTCGCCCGCCGTCACCGTTAAGTTGATGTCTGAGAGGACCGTGGTTTTGCCGTAACCCTGTTTTAAGTCTGTCACTTGAATAGTCGTTGCCATTTTGCTGAACCTCGCTTTCGGCTCACCGTTTCGGTAAGTGAGTACTCACTCATTATAGCTTCATGCTAACTAGTGTCAACTAAATCTGATCATTAAAAAAACCTCGATTCACTTGGAATCGAGGCTGGTCGCTAGAAGTAATCATAAAGTTGGGTTTGCCGCTGGAGGAAGGCTTCTCCCACACTGGCAATGGTGAACGGATCGCCATCCACTAGGCCTAGCGTGTAAGCGGCGCGCAGCGAACGCACACCGAACGTGGCTTTCACCAGTTGCTGAATGGACAACGTAATCTGCGGCTCGCCAGTGGCGCGGGTAAAGCTGACCTGGCCATCGCTAATCGCGAGTTGCCACAACCCGGCATTTTCCGGAATGTAATCATCCTGGATGGCGATTAAAGTCGGCGCCAAATCGCTGACCTGGTACGGATAGCGCTGCATAAAGTCGGCCACATCGACAATGCGGGCCATCATATACGCGCGCACCGAAGTTTGCAGCTCGCTGGGATCCGGGAGTAAATCATGAATGGATTCCGGATTGCCGGTGGTGAACACATATTGCTGATAAGCCGAGCGATGGCCGCCAGTGAAGCGAGCCAAGGCCAACAGCGCATCCAAGTCGTCATGGAACAGCTCAAAAATCCGGAACGTGTCCCCGTCGCGTTGGTACACCATGTAGCCAGTTGGCCGCTCACCCATCATCGCCACCGCCACTTCACGGTCCGGATAATGATCCGCCAGATTTAACCACCACCAATCGGCGCGCCGTAGCCCGCCCCGCGTAGCATCTTTACTGCGGCCATAAACAGCAGCCATGGCGCTGATGGCTGCCCGAAACGGCACCCGCACCACGGTCACGCCGCTTTCGCGCTTTGGCACTTTGGGAAAGGCATGGGTCGGCAAGACATGCGTCACCTGATCAAAGGCCCCTTCATAGCCAAACCGGCGGTAAAAGGTCGATGAAAATGGCGCCAGGTAGGACAAGGTTTCGCCATTAGCCCGCATCGCTTGAAAGGCGGTCCGCATGATATCCCCGATGCCACCTTGACCAGCGGCTTCGGGATACGAGGCCACGTAACCAATCCCGCTCATGCCGAAGCCCACACCGGCAAAATCCACCTCAAAATGGGTTCCCAGCACCCCGCTGGCTAAGGGTTCCCCCACGCCCCAGGCCGCCGAATGCGCGTAAAGGCTAGCAAATGCGCGGTCGCGCGTTTCGCTGGTCGGTTTGTTGAACGCGTACCGAGCCAAGGCGTAGTAACTGGCTTCGTCTTGCGGCGTAAGTTGCTTCACAGTCGTCATCATGTTCCTCCTCTAAAAGGCTTTGCTTTCAGTATACCTTACGGCGCCTGCGTGCGGCAGGCCGGGCGCGATTTCGCCTTATGATTTTCTTATGCTCAAAATCAAACTTTAACCACATTCCGACCACAGTTTAGCCCCACCCCCTAGGTAAACTGAACTTATTCGAAAGGATGATCACTATGAAACTCAATCAAACGAATGTTATCACCGCTCAGTTGGAACAAATCAGTTATCCGCAAATCATTGCCCGCGACGAACACGGCCGGGCCTTCATGGTGGAAACAAATCAAAAACAGCGCGACGACCCCGCTTTTTGGGAAGTCATCAGCGCTATTTTAAAAGCTCAGCTGTGGGTGCCGGTTTCAACCCGGCTCCATGAATTGTTCGATACCGATTGGCTCTTGCCGGCGGAAGCCTAAGCTTCTTGCCACTGCCGGAACCGCGCCGAAGCGACGACCAGGGTCACGACGGCATCTTTGGACAAAGCGGCGGTCACGGTTTGTAAATGACCGGTCGTGGCCACTGCTCCGATTACTTCCAGCCCAAACTTGACGATGTTCAGGTCCTTCTTCGGTTGGTAGCCGCCTTCGAAGACAGGCTCGTGGTTGTAGGTGAAATTGATCTGATCTTCGGTGATAGAGCCATCGACATGGTTAACCATGATGCGATCTTCCACCGCGGCTAGCGGCTGTTCATCGGCCAGCAAGTTCAACTTGTGATCAGATTCATCTTGGTCATAAGCCCCTTGCTTGCGCGCCAGATAGGACTGGGCCGGCGCCGCAAGGACTTGTAGGTAATCGACCGCTGCCTGCACTTTGGCCACTGGCATCAATTCCGCCTTATCTAACAACTGATCGTGATGGGCCTCCAGCCAATCCGCCAATTCACTGATTTCAAATTGATCCATCTGTATCCTCCTGTGAACACTTAGCTAAACCGGCAAACCGCCAGTTGAACGAAACTATCCTTGATATTGTATCATTTTTCCGTGGCCTGACCAAAGGCTAAAAAGCCGACGCGCCACCATCCTTTGACAACCCAGTGCCCCTTGCCAACGATGCTACAATGGAGTTAAGGAGGTCTTGACTATGCCTACCATCAAACAACCGCAACTGCCGGTGTTTGATGCGCAAGGGCACCCGCTCAAGCTCAAGCCCCAAATCACGTACAAACTGCGCGTGAAAAACGGCTATATCTTAGCGCTGAGACCCGATCAACATCAAACTCGGCTGCCGAATTTAGCAGCGCCCCATTCACATCAATAATGAGCAATCACGCAGGCCGCCTGCGTGATTTTTTGATTTCTGGCGCCGTAGCCACTGCTGGTTTAACCTTCGGCGCTTTAGGCCCGGCCACCGCCATTAGGCATACGGTCGCGATAATCAGCGCGCCGCCCAGCAGTTCCGGTCCGCCAAGGTGAAGGTGAAACATCAGCACCGACACCACCGTCGCGCCAAGCGGTTCAAAAGCATCCAGCAAGCTGGCCGCCGTGGCCGAAATATACTGCAAACTGGCCAAATACACCAGATAAGCGACTAAGGTGCCGAACAAGACGACAAAGGCATACGCTGCGATGCCGGTCCGATCAAGGTGCGGCGGATTTTGCCATACCGGTCGATACGCGGTCATCACCAACCCGCCCAACAATTGGGCCCAGGCCGTCACCACCAATGGTGAATGCCGCCGCAGCAAGCCGGCTGGCAGCATGGTGTACATCGCTGCGGCCAGGGCCGCTAACAAGCCCCAAAACAAGGCCTGCGGACCAATCGCCAGCTGGGTCAGGTGCCCTTTGGTGACCACCATCAGCGTCCCGAACATGGCCAGGGCAATGATGAGCACATCTTGCCGCCGCGGTAGGGTCCGCGCCATGAATGCTGACAGCACCAGAATCACCACCGGCGCCAGGTACTGCAGAATCGTTGCCGTCGGGGCATTGCCAACAGCCACCGCTTTAAAATAGATGAACTGCATGGTAATCATGCCAAATAAAATGAAGATCACCATTTGGCCGGCATCGCGCCGGTTGCGCCAAGGCGCCAGCACTGCTTGCGGCGCCTTCACTAAGGCCAACAACATGGTCAGCACCCCAGCAATCAGCATTTTTGAACTGATGAGCCAAGCCACATCGACGCCTTGGGCAAATAAAAGCTCACTCGCCGGGCCAGACACACCCCACAAGCAAGCACCGAACATCGCTAAGCCAATTCCCAGTAACCGTTTCTTTTGCATTTTAATTTTTCCCTACTGCGCCAAGTGATCATCGATCACGCCGACGCCTTGCAAAAAGCTATACGCCGTCACCGGCCCCATCATGGTGATGCCATGCTTTTTCATGCTGGTGGCCACCTGCTTGGAGAGCGGGCTTTGCGCCGGCACCGCCGCCCAGGTTAGCGGGCGATTGATGACTGGCTGGCCGCCAGTGAAATGCCAAACATAGGCATCGAAACTACCATATTCTTTTTGAATGGCCTGCACCGCGCGGGCGTTGCGTGGAATGGATTCCAGCTTGCGGCGGTTGCGAATCAGCCGGGCATCATGCATCAGGCCTTCAATCACAGTAGCTGGCATCGCTGCCACCTGATCAATCTCAAAATCATGAAAAGCTTCATTAAAAGCGGCTCGCTTGTTAAGCACCAGCTCCCAATTCAGGCCGATCTGCAGGCTTTCCAAGCTCATCAGTTCAAACAACGCCTGGTCATCATGCGTGGGCTGCCCCCATTCCTGCTCGTAGTACGCCTTAAGGACAGCACTTTTCTCCCACCATGCTGGTGCTTGCTCTGCCATCGTCTCGACCACCTTTCAGATTAATTGCCACGTGCAAAACTACCTGCAAATCCGGTAAATGTCAATCGCTTTGCGAGCAATTTGGCGGAAAATTGGCGTCAAAAAAAGCTCGCCGCTTCACAAGGAAGTGGCGAGCCCGCTGAGTGGTTTAAGCCGTTTTGACAATCAACACATCGCAAGGCGCAGTGCGATTAACATATTCGGTGACAGAGCCCACCAGGACCCGCTCCACCGCATTCAAACCGGTGGCGCCGATCATGATCAAATCAGTGTTGTGATCGTGCGGAAAATCCGTCGCAATGACCGTCTTGGGATTGCCAAAACGGACGTGGATGTCAACATCTTCTAGACCGGCCGCCTTGGCGCGATCTTGCAAACCCGTGAGATACTGTTCCGCATCTTGGGTGAGCTGGTAAATCGCGTCGCCGGAAATCATCCCACCATAACCGCCAATGAACTGCTTCGTATCAAGCACATTCAGCAGATCGAGATGCGCGTGATTGGTCTCCGCGACCTTGACTGCCTTCGAAAAAGCCAGTTCTGCTTCGTCAGAGCCATCAACTGGAACCAAAATGGTGTTATATTCCTGATCCATATGATCACATCCTTCTCATTTACTTAAGCGTAAATCATCCCCGACCTAAAAACAAGCAGGACCATTTTTCAAGTGTCCGAAAATGTACAATCCGGCTAAGTTATCGCTGGGCGCTTACCACTCTAATCGATAATGAATACATTTTAGCCTTATTGTCGGCTTGATAATAAATGAATCAGTAAAATTGTTTAATCAACGTTGCATTACCGTTTTGAAACGGCTACATTAGATAACGTGCAGAGCGTAAAACCTCGAATGATTGAAATTAATAGAAATGTGGTGACATAGATGACTGAAACCGTTGGTAGTGCCCTTCGTCAGATTCGCAAGAGTCGCGGCGAGTCCATCGTGGAAGTGGCCAAGGCCACACATACCTCCCCTGCTAGCTTCACCAAGTGGGAGAATGATCAAACAGTACCTAGCGAGCGCAGCATTCGCAAGTTGGCTGAATACTACGATACTGAAGCCGTTGATATTTTGGCGCTGGCATATCCTGACAAGTACGCCAAGGACAAGTCGAGCATTGACCTGAGTGAGTACAATGTGATTCGCGTAGAAGATCTGCTTTCCGACAAAACGGTGTTGACTTACAACAACGACCGCTTGCCGCAAACCAAAAAAGATCTCGTTGCTTCTTTCACCGCTGGTTTGATTATCGGCAGTGCACAAGAAGAGAACTAAGCTCTACCCCCAAAAGTCGCTGCGGCGGCTTTTTTTCTTGGCCAACTTTGATATACTGAAACCGAATTCACGAAGGAGGACACAGCTTTGACACCCAATGAATTACCGATTCACCACGGCTTCAACTTTCGCGACCTCGGCGGCTACCAAACCAAAGCCGGCCAAACCGTCGCCTCAAACCGCCTGATTCGCTCCGGCCGGCTGAACGAATTGTCGCCGCGCGACCAAGCGTTTTTGGCGGACTATGGTTTGAAAGTCGATGTCGACTTCCGCTCGCCAGAAGAGCGGGCCGACTCACCTGACCGCTTGCCAGCCGGCGTTGATTACCAATTCACGCCAGTCTTTCCCACCGATGAAACTAAAGTCACCAAATCGCAAGAAGAAAAGCACACGGAATTAGCCCAGGATCCCTTGGCCGGTTTTCGCAGCATGGTCAAAACCTATGCCGCCATTGTACAACTACCAAGTGCCAAAAAAGCCTACCGTCAGTTCTTTGACCTTCTGCTCGGCATGCCAGCCGATGGCGCACTGCTTTTCCATTGCAGTGCCGGCAAGGACCGCACCGGCATGGGCGCCGTGTACCTCCTCACCGCGTTAGGCGTCGATCCCGTCACTATTCGCCAAGACTACCTCGCCTCCAACCTGTTCTTGGTCGGTGAAAGTCAGCGCCTGGTCAACGAAATCAAAGCCCAAGGCGGCTCACCGGCGCTGCAGGCCTCTTACCGCTCCCTCGGCGGCGTGGCCAATGAATACTTGGACTCCGCCTTGTTCACCATCAACCGCGAGTATGGCAGCTTGAATGACTACCTGACCAATGAACTCTTACTGACCAATAGCCAGCGCCAGGACTTGCGGGCCCTGTATCTCGAATCATAGACGCTTACGACCACCATTAACCATGCAAACACGCCGTCGAGTTATCACCGGACTCGACGGCGTGTTTCAATATTCAGGCTGCGCGGTGTTGACGAGCAGCCAATCGCACCCCAGGGCCGGCCAGCCGGAGCCGGCAGGGGCTCAGTGGTGAAATTGTTCTTAGCCAACTTGTTGGCTTAGAACAAGCCGCGACTTTGAGACTCGCAGAGGCTCAAAGCGCTGGCCACCACGTTCCAGCCCCTGCCAGCGGAGGATGGCTGGCCCGGCAGTCACGCCATGCCTCGCCCATGCAGCCAGCGGAAAAACGCGCTATACTATAGAAAAAAGGGAGCCCCAGTTTACAATTCAAGTGCAACACCCTGACGACTAGACCAAAAAGGCCATGAAGACCTATTCTTGTTAGTACTAGCTAAACAAGAAAGCAGGAATCTTCATGACCCACTCTCAGACTAACACCCACAAGCATTACCAACAACT
>NZ_RHOK01000007.1 GCF_003946175.1 Lacticaseibacillus suibinensis
CATCACGCACACTCCATTTCTCTTTTCTTTGGTCGGACGAGTGACAAAGGGACTGTGTGATGTCCCGTTTGTGTACTCGAATATAAAAATGGTATAGAAAAAGGAGTTAGCAGGCAAATTGCCTATCAACTCTAAATATCGTAGCGCCGCTTTTGTCTACTTGGCGCAATTATGTTTGTGAATGCCTCGTGATTGGCTCCGTACCTCAAGGTCAGATCCAGCCTAAGTGATACGACTACCCCAGGGCCGGGTCGCTAGAGCAGGCGGGGGCTCAGGGGTGAAATTGTTCTGGGCTGTGGCAAAAGGCGGTTTTGGAGCCGACAGGTAGCCTAGCCCTCCACCTAGTCCGCACTTTGGACTCGGTGGATGGCGTAGCTAATTGCTCGGCTCCGGCCTTCTGCCACGTTACTCTGCTAAAACAGCACACCGTATATAAACAAGCCGCGACTTTAAGACTCGCACTTTGAGGCTCCAAGCGCTGGCCACCCCGTTCCAGCCCCCGCCTGCGGAAGCGACCCGGTCCGCCCGTTTAGCGTTACCCAATATAGTTGACACCCACCGCAAAACTTGAGATACTACTTCCGGTGCCAAACCACGGTCCGGGAACTCGGTCGGCGCGAGAGCGTTCTGAAGGCTGACGCACCGGACCACAAAAGCCGCGATGAGAATCGCGGCTTTTTTTGTTGCCCTTATTTAGCAGTATCGTCAGCCGGCACCTCTTCTTGGGCCTTCAACGCATACTGATGATTAGAAGCAAAGACAAACGGCATGTAAATCAACGTATCAACCGCAATGATGACAACCTGCATGATCGCCGCCCGGATATCACCACCAGTGGCCAGATAGCCAGAAATGATTGGTGGGGTCACCCAAGGAATGAGAATGTAGGTCGCATTGATCAAATGCAGTGCCGTGCAGACATAAGCAATGATGGTTGAAACCAGCGGCGCAATGCAGAATGGAATTGCATAGGTCAAATTGAAGACGACTGGCAACCCAAACATAATCGGTTCACTGATGTTGAAGATGTTTGGCACACCCCCAATTTTGAGGATGGCCCGTTCATCAGGCCGCTTGGAGAAAATCAGCAAAGCGATGACCAAAGCAATCATGGTGCCGCCGCCACCCATGTAAACATAGGCATCCAGGAATGGCTGGGTCACAATGTTTGGCGCCGCTTGGCCGGCGTGAATGGCATCAATGTTCTGCTGCAAGGAAGCCAGCAGCACTGGCCCGGCAATCGAGCCGAACACATCGGCGCCGTGAATCCCGATGGTGAAGACAAACGTCGAAAGCAGCACATAGAACAAAATCCCTGGCAAAGACTGGAACCCGGTGACCAGTGGCGCCTGCAAAATCTTGATGATAATGGCGGAAACGGTTAAGCCAGTGGTCGTATTCAAAATCCCTTCAATCGCGGCGAAGAAGCCCACCGTGATCATGCCTGGGAACAAGGCGGAGAAAGAATTCCCGACGGCTGGTGGCACAGAGTCTGGCATGTGAATTTTCAGCCTATCGGATTTTTGCAGCCGCATCATGATCAACGTGGCAAAAATCCCGGTCAAAAGGGACACCATCATCCCACTAGCAGAAGAATAATCCTGGGTCAAAACTGAGGAAGCTTGCACCGTTTTGCCGGCATTGCTGATCACCGGCACGCTGTTTGGCACCAGTGACACATAACTGGCTAAAGCGATGACCCCTTCAGTGACACCATCTTTGCTGCCCATGGACTTCGCCAAGCGGCAGGCAATCAAGAAGGTAATAATCAGGGCTAAAATCCCGAAGGTCCCGTTATAGGCCTGAATCCCGATATTGGTAATAATTTCGTGACCTGGCATGTTGCGCAGCAGGCCCGTGGTTGGTTCCAGTAAAACATTATTGATCAACAGGAAAAACGCGGCAGTGATGGTAATTGGAATCGTGTCCGCAAACGCATCACGAATCGCGAGAATGAATTTGTTTGTGCCGACCTTTCCTGAGGCCTGAGCAATCCACTCAACAAATTTATTGTTCATGACAATCCTCCATTTCAATGAGTGCACGCAGGACCGCCAGCCACTTTGTCGCCGTCACGATCCAGACTTCTTTGTACGTCGCATTGTTGAACTGCGGCCAGTAAGGGACATCCTCGTTCTCTTTGGTTTCTACGCCCACCGGCATTTCGCCGATGATCTCGCCTGACGAGTTCGAGTATTGACTTTGGTAATGATGACCTTCGCCATAGAGCAGCGATTGATCAAAGGGATTATTTCCCACGATCCAGCGCAGTTGCCCATCGGCGAGCGCGGCGAGCTTTGGATCCGCCAGCACCTGACCCATCAAAGCGGCCGATTCGGCGGTGGCCAAAATCACGCCGTTGTTGCCGCGGAACGAGTACCACACTGGGAAACGTTTAACAAATAAGTGCGGGGCGATTTGAACGCCGCCAGCCAGCTGCGTTTGATAATCACGGTAAGCTTCATCGCCGATCAGCAAGTGCTGCTTATCAAAACTGGCTTTATCCGCGACTTCATCGTCAAAGTACACGCCGCTGGCAATCATCGGATAAGGCGC
The DNA here is from genome assembly GCF_003946175.1 of Lacticaseibacillus suibinensis. Lineage (GTDB taxonomy): Bacteria > Bacillota > Bacilli > Lactobacillales > Lactobacillaceae > Lacticaseibacillus > Lacticaseibacillus suibinensis. Next base: position 2,557 of record NZ_RHOK01000007.1, read on the forward strand.
GGTGAATTGCTGCAGGTACAGCAGGTAATCGCCATACGCCCGGGCCCGCTTTTGCCATTCTGCCTGGGCGGCCGGGGTAATGGGCAGCGCCAAAGCGGCCTGGAAGGCCTCGCCAAAGAGTGATTCGCGGGCCTGGTGGTTAAAGTGTTGGAACACGCGATGCTTCTCGTCGCGGTAGAACATGCCGGCCAGCTTGCGGCCATCGGTTAAGGTCAGCCCCACGCTTTCTTGGCACGCGAGCATTGAGGTCATCGCTGCCCGCGCCCGGTTCAGGTAGGATTGCTGCTTCGTCAACTGGTACAGCGCAGCCACCGCTTTCACCACCGTGGCGTTGTAGGTGGCCGGTGAGGTGTTTAAGGTGTGCTCCCAGAAAATCGGCTCCGTCGCATAAGGATGCTTAGCAAATTCGGCCTCAGCAAACCCGAAGTTGCGGCTGGCCACCGCGGTTAACCGCTGCTGCTCAGCCGCATCAGGCGTGAGCCGCGCAATTCTGGCGACAATACCACTTAATAGGTAGTTGTCATAGGCGCTGTTGTGCACCCGCGCTTTGGCATCATCCATCGTGCCGCGGCGGTTGTCAGTCCAGCGAGAAACCCCGGCGCTGGTGGCATGGTAGCCATCACCGAAGTCGGTTTTGAGGACAAAATCCAGACCCCACTCGCCTTCGGCCTGCAGCCTGGTGGCTAGCGCAGCGTTGGTTTTGCGTAGCGTCTTGGCCATGGCGAATAGCGCTTCGGCAGCCTCCGCGGTGTGGACGGTTTGCTGCGATAAGTCGCCAGCATCATGCCAGCCGCCGTTGAAGCTGATTTCTTCGCCATTGTGGGTGGCAATCACGTCATCATGGCAGTGGCTGTGGATGCCTGGCACTGGATAGCCGCAGCGCTCGGCGAAAATAAAGTTCAAGACTTTCGGAATGGTACTGCCATACCGCTGCTGCAAAGACCCAATCGGAAAGACTGGCGTTTGCTGATCAGCCCACTGCAAGCGGTACTCGCCCGCCGCTTTTAAGGCGGAAAAGTCGAGCAAGGTATAAGTGCCAGTGGTGGTGGTGGTCACTTGCGGCTTGCCGGCAAAGGCCACCGTGCCTTCAGCATCAATGACTTCAAATTGCGCAAAGCTTTGCTGGCCTGGCAGCACCGCAATTTTGCTGGCATCAGCTGCGTAGCCATCATGCGAATAGCTGACGGTTTGCGGCTGCCAGCCATGCGTCACGGCCTGGTTAGCAGTTTGTTGCAGCTCAATGCGTTCAACCGTCACCTTGTATTCACCAGGCAAATCAGCATAGGAGCCATTAATGTCGTAGCTAAAGCTGATGGCAGTCATGGCATCGCGCGGCAAGTCGGCAATATCCAGCAAGTAAGTATGGGTAGCTTGGTCACTCAAGTTGATGACATGGTGGCCTTCCCGATCATAACGGTCGGGAATTTTGGTCGCCCCGTCATTTTTGAAATGAACAATCAGGTTCGGGTTAATGATGTTGGTGCAGGCCGTGGTGATGGTAAAGGCGATTTGGTTGTAAGCCTGCCAATCCTCACGATCGAGCTTCAAGGTCGCTTGGGTTTCCCCGTAGCCGACATAATCACCATCCGCCGGGTCCCCTGGCGCCCAGGTCGCATAGCGCGTGGGGGCGGTCAAGGTAAAGCCAGTTTGGTTGGCTTCAGGCATCGCACCGCGCTTTTCATGCGTCCAGGCATGCTGGCCAGCTTCAAGCACCCGCCGCGCCGTAATGGCCCCGACTGACGGCTGAATATCAGCAATTTGCATCGGATCGATGGTCAAAGGGCGGTAGGTGGTGACGGCTTGTTCTAGCTGTTGATCATCCATGCTGCTCACTCCCTTCCAGACGTTCAAAGCCATACAGACCGCAGCCTTGCAAGGCGACGGAATTCGGCTCCAAGGCGGTGTTCTTAACCCCTTCGCGGACAAAGCGCATCGTCAGCGGCTTCAGTAGCGGCTGCAAATGAGCCACCAACCAGCCGCCGGTGGTCACGCCGCCGCCTAAGCGAACCGCCTCAGGGTTCAAGGCCCGGGTCAAATTCATGATGAGATTGGCCAGTCCTAACAGCGCCTGATCCACCACCCGTTTGGCCAGCGGATCGCCAGCGTCATAGGCGGCAAACAAGGTCTCAGTGCCGATGCGTTGGCCTGGCGTGATCTGCAGCTGAGTTTTCCCCATATACTGGGGATAAAGCTCATGGGTGCGATCGGACATGCCTAGACCTGAAGCCAGTGGCTCCACGCAGCCATACCGACCGCACACGCATTGCACGGTGCTGGTTTGATCCACCACCATGTGGCCGAACTCGCCGGCGTCATAGTCTGGCCCGTTGACCAGCTGACCATTCAAGACAATCCGCCCGGCGATCCCGGTGCCAATCGCCAAATAAATAAAGTTTTTGGTAACGGTACCAATTCCAAGCAAATTTTCAGCAATGGTCCCCACCATCACATCATTACCAATGAAGCATGGCAGGTGGAACCGGTCTTGGACTTGTTGACTCAAGGCAATCGGGTGGGGATCGGCAGGATCAATTTCTTCCCATACCCCAGTGGCGCTATTCACCCGGCCCACCACGTCCAAGGCAATGGCCTGAATGTGGCTGGTGTCATGTTGCTTGAAGTAGTGTTCAATTTGATTCAAAAGCAATTGGGTCGCTGCGGCTTGGCTACTGACATCTGACGCCACCTTCTCACGCGTTAGAACGTGGCCAGCGTGATCAACCTCACCGAGGAGCACCTTGGTACCGCCAAGATCGACGGCCAAAATTGTTTGTTTCTGCATAAGCTAACTTCCCAACTTAGTAACGTTACCAATTCATCAAACGATGGACTGAAGCGCTATCATTTGACAACTGAATTGTATCACGGCCAGAAACGCTGTCAATATAAATTTGGTAAGGTTACCAAAAATACTTGTCAGCGCTCTCGCCCTGCTTTACACTGAATTCAGAAATGCAAAGAGGTGAACGCAATGAAGAAAAATATCACCATTAAAGAAATCGCCAAGCAAGCCGGCACTTCCGTTTCCACAGTGTCGCGAGTGCTAAACAACAACCCCTCGGTGTCGCCGGCCAAGCGCGCCAAGATTCAGGCGATCATCGACCAGAATCATTTTCAGCCTAGCATGCTGGCGCGCGGCATGGTGTCGCACAAAACCAACACCTTGGCCGTGGTGGTTTCCGATATCAATAACCCTTACTTTACGGATTTGATTTCTCAAATCGAGCAAAACGCCCGGCCGGCTGGCTACACGCTGCTGTTGATCAACACCATGACCGCCGGCACCGGCCAGGATGCCAGCGACGTCCAGGTCGAAATCGAGGCGTTCAAGCGCATCATGGAAGCCAAAGTCGATGGGGTGCTGATTTTAGGGGGCGAAATCGATAAGGAAGCCGTTGCCGACCGGTACATCAGTGCCTTGAACACGTTGAACAGCAAAGCGCCGGTGGTGGTCATTGGTCAAAAAGTCGCCGGCTGTGATGCCTTATTTGTTGAACGCGACCAAAAACGCAGCGTAACGCTGATTACCCAGCACCTGCTGGCGTTGGGTCACCGCCAAATCGGCTTTGTCGGCGGGGAACCCGGCGTGCGCATCACCTCGCAGCGCCTGGCGGCCTTTAAAGCCACGATGCAAACCTACTCTGAAATCGATGAGAGTTTGATTGTCCTGAACAACTACTATCCACAATCAGGCTACGATGCCATGGCGCAAATTCTGGCGACGCACAAGCAATTACCAGAAGCCTTAGTGGCCATCAATGATCGCGTGGCAGAAGGTATTTTCCGCTGCCTCGCCGATCATGGTCTGCAGGCACCTCAGGATATTGCCGTGGGAAGCTGTGATAATTTTCCTTATGGTGACTTTCTCATTCCGCGCATCACCACGGTGGACCAGCACAACGAAGTGCTCGGCCGCATCGCGCTCCATTATCTGTTTCAATTGATCGATCACAAGCAGCTTGAACAAACCGAAACTACGCACCTGCCTGAACTCATCATTCGCGAGTCCTGTGGCGCCAAGCTGCCCAAAGAAGGTAAACAATGACTCCCAAGCAACTCGTTTTTATGGATATCGATGGCACGCTGGTCGATGAGCAGCAGCACATTTCGACTTTCACCAAGCAAACCATTCGGCAATTTAGTGATCACGCCCGTTTTTACGTTGCCACCGGCCGCATGTACGCCTCGGCCAAAATCATTGCCGATGAAATTGGCGCCGGCATCATTGCGTCCAATGGCAGCATTTTTGACACCGGCACCCGCCAAGTCAAAAGATTAGGGGCCGCCGCCCTAAAGCAAATCATCACCGTGCTCCAGCAGCATCCCCTGAACGCCTTTTTCTTCACGGATCACCAGGTGTTCTACACCGGCGCTTTGCCCAGCTATTTCCAGCACAGCGACCATAACCGGATCGCCAGCCCGAACCCGCACGACTATATCAAAGTGCCAAACCTGTCGGCGCTACTTGATCACAGCGCGGAAATCATCAACGGCATCATTATCGCCGAAAACCAAGCAACTGCGCTCAACGCCATCAATCAGCAGCTCGCAGCCATGCCGGCGGCTTTTGTCGTGTCATCCTCGCAGCCCAATAACATTGAACTGATTCCGCAGCATTCCGGTAAAGCCAGTGCCATCAAAGCGATTCAAACTGCCACTGGCATTGACCGGCATCACACCTTTGTCTTCGGTGACGGCGACAATGATGTCGATATGTTTGGCGTCGCCGATTACGCGGTGGCGATGGGCAATGCCACCCCTGCGGTACAGGTGCGGGCCCAGTACGTCACCGGCACCAACGAACAAGACGGGATCGCGCATTTTTTGCTGGCGCATCTGCCCGCCGAGAAAGGAAGCATCAATCATGGCTAATCCAACCATGCTAACTTACATTCACCAGGAACAAGCCACCATGCTCAAGCTACTGACGGCATATCCCAAGGCCGCTGATCTTGCCTTGCAAAATTTGCCCGAGGGCGCTGACAGCTGGCTAATGCTGGGCATCGGCTCCAGCTACAACGCGGCATTAAGCGCCAAGCATTACATGGAAAAAATCGCCGGCTTGCGCATTGTGCTTGAGCAGCCATACAACTACACCCATTACGAGCAAATCGACCCCAGCCTCAAAGTCGTGCTGGGGATTTCGCAAAGCGGTCAAAGCACCTCGACCATTGAGGCCATCAACCGCTTCAAGAACCGGCCGGTGTTGACCATCGGCGTCACCAGCGCCCCGACCAAAGAGCTCGGCCAAGCCACGGCCAACACGCTCGATATCGGCATCGGCCACGAGCGCGTCGGCTATGTCACCCTTGGCTTCACCGCGACGGTACTGAACCTGATGCTGCTAGGGCTGCGGGCCGGGGTCAAGCGCGGCGTGGTCTCGCCAGCGCAAGAGCAAACTGAACTGGCTGAGTTCACGACAATGGCCAACACGATTGACACGATTGTGACGGCCACGACCGCCTTTTTCCAGCAGCACGAAGCCGACTTCAAGGCGGCTTACCAGTTCACTGGCATCGCCTATGGGCCCAGCGTAGGTAGCATTAAGGAAATGGAAACCAAGTTCTCGGAAACAGTGCGCATCCCCAGTGATGGCCAGGAACTGGAAGCCTTCATGCACGGGCCGTATCTGGAAATCAATGCCGAACATCGCCTGATTTTTGTTGAAACCCCGGCGGATGCCGAAACCCTCAGCAAGGCTCAGGCCCTGCGCGCTTACGAAAGCACCTACACAAAGCACGTCTTCGGCATCAGCTATCTGGCCGATGCGCAACCAGCCGCCAACACCTTAACGCTGCCGGCGGTGGCAGATGAAATGAAGATTCCGTTTGTCGGTGGCATTCCCTTCCAGGTCCTCGCCTGGCTCAGCACCAAGGCCCGCGGCATCGACTTGGCGCATCAAATCTTCACGGATTTTTCTGACCAAGTGGGCAGCAAAACCGTGCTGCAACAATATGTTTAGGAGGCTATCTGATGCAGATTTTAATTAATCAAATTAGTTATCGTAGTCACGGTCCTAAAGTGGCGATTGTGCAAAGCGCGCAGCCGCTCACGAACGCCACCTTCATCCTGGCAGACACTGAGGGTACCGTGGTTTTGACTGGCCCGGTCACCGCTGTCGGCACCGTCGCGCACTGGCACACCGGGACTTATAGCACCATCGACTTTTCTGCGGCAGAAACGGAAGGCAAGTTTCAACTTAGTGTGAAGGCCGACCAAGGCACCGGACACTCTGCCCGCTTCACCATCGACCACGGCTATATGGATCTGCGCCTGATTTCCGCCATGACTTATTGGTTCAAAGGCCAGCGCGCAGACGGCGAATGGGCTGCGCATGATCAGCATGCCGAATTCATGGGTGCGCGCGAAGGCACTTGGAATGTGGCAGGCGGCTGGTTTGATGCCACTGGTGATGTCGGTGTGCATCTTTCCCACCAGTCGCACACGGCTTATTACAATCCGCAGCAAATGGCCTTTTCCGCCTACGCTTTTTATCAGTTGACGGAACAACTGGCGCATGGCGATGAGGCCTTCACCATCGTTAAGCGCCGCATTTTGGCTGAAGCTTCTTACGGTGCCGATTCGGTGATGCATCGCTTCGTGCCGACTCGCGGCTTCATCAAGTCCATCGATCGGCCGAGCGCTTATGCGGTGATGTCCGACACGCGGCAAATGGCGTATGAATTGCACCACAGCTCTGACCAGTTCGGCGAAGCCGCCACGGCAGCGCAAGAAACCGTCACCGATTTGAACTACGAAAGCTCCTTCCGCTCTGGCGGCGGCAGTGCGATTGCCACCTTGGCGATTGCTGGTCGTCACTACTATCCCGGCGCTGAGTATACCAGCGGTAACTACATCCAAACCGCGAAACAAGCCTATCGCTATCTCAAGGCCCATAACAACGAACTCACCAACGACGGTAAAACCAATCTGGTCGATGCCTACTGCGCTTTGCTCGCTACGGTCGAGCTGTACAAAACCACCGAAGAATACGGCTATCTGCTGGAAGCCCGCGACTGGGCCACTCAAATCGAAAATGCCGTGGTGACTCAGGCTGGCTATCCTTGGCTGACGGTGGATCAAGACATGCCGTTCACCCATCCGGCCGACGAAGGTCTCCCATTGTTTGCCTTAGCGCTCTATGCTGAAGTCGAAAATGAACCGCAGCAAGCGCAAGCCGCCCAAACCGCCGCGAAGACGCTGCTCGAAAGCCTGATTGCCATGTCAGCCAGCGTGAATAATCCCTTTGATTACGCTCGGATTTGGGCCAAGGATAACCCGCAAGATGCTTTGCGCACCCAGTTCTTCTTCCCGCACCACACTGCCGCTGCCCCTTGGTGGCAAGGGGAAAACGCGCGCCTGGCTAGCCTTGCAACGGCGACGTTCAAGCTAGCCGCCACCACTGAAGGCGAGCAAAAAGAGCAATTCATCGCCTTTGGCCAAGCGCAGCTGGATTGGATCGAAGGCCGCAACCCCTTCGATAGCGCGATGATTGAAGGCTTCGGCCGCAACCATATTCAATACCACTTCGGCGACCGGGTGGACTTCCTGAACGCCCCTGGTGGCATTGTCAACGGCATTACCAGCGGCATCGAGGATGAGCAAGACATCGCTTTTGTCCGCGGGCCGGAAGACGGCGTCGATGACAATTGGCGCTGGGCCGAACAATGGCTCCCGCATGTTAGCTGGATGCTGCTGGCGCTGGGGCAAAAGAGCACCCTATAATTTGGGCTGAGCCAAAAAGCGCTTCTAGCCCAGAGGATAAGCCGCACGCCCGACCAAGCCTGTACTTAGGCTTGACCGGGCGTGCGGCTTATCCGGCTAGGGCGTTGCTTTTCGGCTCGTAACGCTGCTGGAATTGGCTCGCCAAGCGTAATCAAGCCAGTTCAAGACGCGGCTTTTTGCTTTCGCCTGACTTTATTTCTCCTCAGGCTTTGTTACACTGGAAAGTGAAATGGAGGTTTTCTTATGAAATACCGGACATTAGGTAAGAGCGGTTTTAACATCAGTGAAGTGTCCTTGGGGACTTGGCAGCTGGGCGGCAAATGGGGCGCCCCGTTCAACCAAAAGGATGCCGATGACACCTTGGCCGAGGCTTACGCGCAAGGGGTCAACTTCTTTGATACCGCCGATGGCTATCAAGATGGCAACTCGGAACGCACCGTCGGCAATTTTGTCCGTCAGCACCCTGACGTGCACTTCACCACCAAAATGGGCCGCAAGGAATCGCCACTGACGGTTGACCACTTCGATGCTGCACACTTAGACCGTTACGTTGATGAATCGCTGCAGAACATGAAACTGGACGCGCTGGATATGGTGCTGCTCCACTGCCCGCCGATGTCGCTTTATTACCAACCAGAAATGTTCTGGCATCTGGATCAGCTGAAAAAAGCTGGCAAAATCCGCAATTATGGCGTGTCGGTAGAACGCGTCGAAGAAGGGCTCAAGGCCTTGCAGTATGACATCAGTGCCGTCGAAATCATTTTTAACATGTTTCGGCTGCGCCCGGCGGCTCATTTCTTCGCCGCCGCCAAAGCAGCCAACGTCGGCATCCTCGCCCGGGTGCCCCTGGCTTCAGGCCTGCTGTCAGGCAAGTACACTGCTGACACCAAGTTTGCCCCAACCGACCAGCGGAGCAATAACCGTAACGGCGAACTGTTCGACAAAGGCGAAACCTTCTCTGGGGTGGATTACCTCACTGGCGTCAAGGCTGCGGCCGAACTCAAGCGGCGCTTAGGCACCGACGATCTGGCCGGCATGGCGCTCCGTTACATCCTGATGCACGACGCTGTGTCCGCTGTCATTCCCGGCGCCAGCAACCCGACGCAGATTGAGCGCAACACCCGCGCCTCTGAACTGCCGGCGTTGACACCGGCGCAAATGACCGCGGTGCAGGATGTGTATAACGCGTCCATCAAGAATCCCGTTGACTACCTCTGGTAACCCAAGAATCCAAACGACGGCCACCATTTCCTAAGTTGGAAGTGATGGCCGCCGTTTTTTAGTTTAAGTTAGAATTTCTGCCACACATCAGCGAGCACATTGGTTTGCTCCCGATCAGGACCCACTGAAAAGGTCAGTAAATCCACGTTGATCAGCTCGGCAATGCGCGCGACGTAATAGCGAGCGTTTGCTGGTAGGTCAGCCAAGGTTTTGGCGCCAGTGATGTCTTCATCCCAGCCTGGTAGCTCTTCGTAAATCGGCTTGCAAGCGGCCAGCTCTTTCAAGGAAGCTGGGTAACGGGTGATAGTCTCACCATTCAGGTCATATGCCGTGCAGATTTTAACGGTTTTGAGGCCGGTGAGCACGTCAATCGAGTTCAAGGCCAAATCGGTCACCCCAGCTACGCGGCGGGCATGGTTGACCACCACCGCGTCGAACCAGCCGATGCGCCGCGGACGGCCAGTCACAGTGCCGTATTCATGGCCGGCTTCGCGGATGAAGTTGCCATCAGCATCGAACAATTCAGTGGGGAATGGGCCATCCCCGACCCGTGAGGTGTAGGCCTTCGCGACGCCCACCACGCGGTCGATTTTGCTGGCGCCAACCCCGGAACCGGTGGAAACCCCACCGGCCGGATTAGAGCTGGTGACGAATGGATACGTGCCTTGGTCGATATCCAGCATCGTGCCTTGTGCACCTTCAAACAGCACGTTGTCGCCGGCATCGATGGCATCGTTCAAAACCACCGAGGTATCGCAAACATACTGCTTCAGCTGTTGGCCGTAGCCATAATATTCTTCGAAGATGTCCTCGAAGGCCATCGGCTCAGCGTCATAAATCTTAGTGAATAGCTGATTTTTCTCAGCGAGGTTGGCTTTGAGCTTGGTTTCAAAGGTTTCTTTATCTAATAAATCCGCAATGCGAATGCCGACCCGCGCCGCCTTATCCATGTAGGCCGGGCCGATGCCACGGTTCGTGGTACCGATTTTACCGGCGCCTTTAGCGGCTTCCTGCAGCTTATCCAGCGCGATGTGGTAAGGCAAAATCACTTGGGCCCGATCGGAAACTCGCAGGTTATCACCAGCAACGCCTTGAGCCTTGATATGCGCTAACTCTTCAACCAGACTCTTCGGGTTCACGACCACGCCGTTGCCAATCACAGACAACTGGTGGGCATGCAAAATCCCAGAAGGAATCAGGCGCAGCTTGTACACCTGCCCGTCACTGTGAATGGTATGGCCGGCGTTGTCACCGCCTTGATACCGGCTAATGATTTTGGCCCCTTGACTGAGGAAATCGGTAATTTTGCCTTTCCCTTCGTCGCCCCACTGCGTTCCGACTACAACGACTGTTCCCATGAATGATCGCTCCTTAGTTGTCTATCGCATCAAAATCAAAATCCTTTAATGCCACCAAGTATTCTACCAACTATGAGCGCCTGAGGCAAGGCAAAACCCGAATATTAATATTTTGACGCCTTAATTAAAAGAAAAAAGCCGAACATTTTCAGTTCGACTTTTTTGATCTTCCTTGATAAACGAATAATACTCGTTAACGGGTTTGATGAGCGCGCGCCTCTTGCAAGTAGGCATAGATGTGGCCAAAAGCAATTTCTTGCACCTCATCGAAGGTCACGGCCACGGGTTCGTCCTCACTGGGGACGCTGATCTCAAACCCGGTTTGATCCGGATTCTCTGGGATGCCCATCAGGTGGGCATTTTCATTTTGCACCCGGACGCGGACCACCCGTTCAAAGGCCGCTGCTTCGTTGATCAAGCTGCGGAACAAATCCTCGGAGCGGTCGAATTCGCGGTCGGCATTCAGCACCGGCTGTTTCTCCAGGTGATGGGCCGTCATCCAGTCGCTATACGCTTTGACCGTTTGCAGGTAATCCGAAGCGGTAATCACGCTTTGAATGCTCGTCAGCCGCAGCGCGACATAGCCGCCGAATTGCCCGGCCATGTCTTTCAAGCGTAGCACCACCGTCTCGGCGTTAACGGCGTTAACGGCCTTCACCGCCCCCACGTAGAATTGGTCACCAGCATTGCGCGGCATCGCCGCCAGCAGCTGGCCGGATTGCTCGGCCTCGTTGAACAAGGCCTCCAGCTGGCCATCATTTTGGGTGATTTCAGTGCGCACATGCTTGAGCTGGTTGCGCTGCTTAAGCAGTTCAGTTTCCAAATGCAGCTCTAGGCCTTCGCATTCCACCACCAGCACATCGGAAAAATCGACTTGCAAATAGCGGACATCGGTGTAGTTGAACTTGTTGAACACCGACAACGTCAGCCGGTCGTCAGCCACCGCGGTGACCTGACCTTCCAGATAACTATCATCATCGGCCAAAATCACCAAGATGACTTCGCCACTGGTTTGCGCATGCAAGGCCAGTTGGTGCAAGAGGTTTTGTCGCGGGTCAAAAGCCAGCGGTTTTTGCGGCGTGAGGCCGATGAAATGATGCTCCGCTGCCACGCGCATGCGAAACGACATATCGACCAAGTCATCGCCAGCGAATTCGACTTGTTCAATCGCCGGAAAGGCAATCAGCACAGCGCCATCTGCCAGCCCCGCATCGTTATACGTGGCCAACAAGACGCTTTGCTTGCCCAACAGCTGGACATAGCCGGTATAAAAATCATCTGTATCGCGTTGATAGACATTGATCAAGAGCTTTTCGTTGAGCGCCGTCATCAAACTCATCAAAATAGCATCCATGGGCCGGCCTCCTTTCGGGAAATGTGGGGGAACTTGTGAGTAGCTTTAGTTGAGATTTTGTTGCGTGTTTCTAGTTGCGCTGCGGTTGGCAACGCTCGAGCGATTAGCTACGCATCAGCCCTCGCCGCTTTCAGCGGCAATGACTGACGCTAGGCTACTCGTAGCGCAGAGCGCGTACAAGCTGACATGCGTTAGAAAGGCTACTCGTCGAGCTAAAAGCGCCAACCCCCACGGCCTTCCTAGTGGCGTTGCGCGAGACCTACGCCCGAGCAGCTAGCTACGCTCTGAGCCTCGAAGCAAAGTTCAGCTTCAAGGCTCAAAGCTAGGCTACCTGTCGGGCTAAGTGCGGCCTCGCTCCACAGCCTTTCCTAGTTGCGCTGCGCGAGGCCAACACCGGAGTGATTAGCTACGCCAGCTGGCCCGCCGCCAAAAAACGGCGGCAAACCATCTGGCTAGGCTAATCATCCGGCTAAGTGCGGCCTCGCTCCACAGCCTTTCTAGTTGCGCTGCGGTTGGCAACGGATGAGTGTCTAGCTACGTCCAGGTCCTCGAGGCCAAAACCCGGCCTCAATGCCCTGGACTAGGCTAGCCATCATCCTAAGCCCGCCAACCTCCACAGCCTTTTCTTTATGCTGGGACTGGGGAAATCGAGCTGAACTTATTGTACGACTTCACAAACAGCAGGTTCACGGTGCCGCGCGCACCGGAACGGTTTTTCTCGACGATAACTTCCACTGGACCCACGTCGGGTTCGTCTTGGTTTTGCCCTTGACCCTGACCTTGGCCACCATCTTCATCGCCGTCTTCACCATCTCGGTAGTAGTCTTCCCGGTACAGGAAGGCAACGATATCGGCGTCCTGTTCGATTGAGCCGGATTCACGGATATCAGAAAGCACCGGCCGCTTGTCTTGGCGTTGTTCCACGCCACGCGAGAGCTGTGACAGCGCGATGACTGGGCAATGCAGTTCCTTAGCAAGCTTCTTCAGCTGCCGGGAAATCGCCGAGACTTCTTGCTGGCGGTTTTCCTGACCGGAGCCTTCAATCAGCTGCAGGTAATCAATCACCACTAACCCCAGAGGCCGCCCGTTTTGTTCACACTCTTTTTGCAACTTCAGGCATTGCGCACGAATCTGGGCCACGCGAATGCCGGGAGTGTCATCGATATAGATGCTGGCCTGGCTTAAGCTGCCCATCGCCACCACCAAGTTCTGCCACTCGTCGCCGTTGAGCTGGCCAGTGCGCAGGTGCTGAGAATCGATGTTACCTTCTGCACAGAGCATGCGGTTAACCAAGGATTCGGCACTCATTTCCAGCGAAAACATCGCGACGGTTTTGTCGGTTTTGGTGCCGACATTCTGCGCCACATTCAGCACGAACGCGGTTTTCCCGACGGCTGGGCGGGCGGCTAATATAATCAGTTCATCGTCGTGCAAGCCAGTGGTCAGCTCATCCAGCGCCTTGAAGCCAGTGGGCAGGCCGGTGATGGTTTGATCGCCTTGCGCCAGCTTGTCGACTTCCGCCATGGCGTCATTCAGCACATCTTTGATGGGCTTGAATCCGGAATGGTTATTGCCATCGCTGACCGCCATAATCATGGATTCGGCATTTTCCATCAAATCTGGGACATTGGCCTGGTCGTCGTAGCTTTGCTGAATAATTTGTTCCGAGGTGCTGATCAACCGCCGCAGCTGCGCTTTTTCGGCCACAATTTTGGCATAGTAAACCACATTAGCGGCGGTCGGCACGGCATCGGCTAAGTCGGCGAGGTACGGCACGCCGCCAATGTCATCCAGCTGTTTGTGGTCCTCTAAATAAGCCCGCACGGTCAAGACGTCAATGGCCTGGTCCTGCAGGGATAAGTCGCTCATCGCATGGAAAACCAGTTGGTGGGCGCGCTTATAAAAATCGTCTTCAACTAAGAACTCCTGCGCATCCGCCAGGGTCCGCGGCGCGAGGAAAACGCCGCCTAAAACTGCTTGTTCCGCCTCTAAGTCCTGCGGCGGGAGGCGCCGAATTTGATTATCCATGACCAGACTCCTTTGGCTAACTGTCACTGCCGACTCGTTTTGTCGCTATCTTATATAGTTTAGTCGAGCAGCTTAGCATTCGCAACTAGCCCGCGCCATCAAAAAAGCGGCTGACCCACCCGCCTTGGCGTTTGGTCTCACCGCTTGGAAAAATTATTTTTGCGCCGTCACATGCACGCGGATTTTGGCATCCACACCTGGGTACAGGTGCACCGTCACATTGCGATAGCCCAAAGCCTTGATGGGCTCTGGCAAATCCATTTTGCGCTTGTCGACTTTGATCTGGTATTGCTTGTCGAGCGCTTGGGCGATTTGCTTGCTGGGAATGGAGCCGAACAGGCGGGAGTCTTCGCCGGCTTTGGATTGGATTTCAACCACAGTTTTGTCGTCTTCCAACTTGGTTTTGATGGCTTCGGCATCGGCTTTTTGTTCCGCTTCCTTCTTGGCTTCCAGCCGCTGCTGGCCTTCCAAGGCACTCATGGCCTGGCGCGTCGCCAGCTTGGCCTTGCCGTTTTTGATCAAGAAGTTCTGGGCGTAACCATCAGGTACGTCCTTGACTTGCCCGCGCTTGCCTTTACCGCGCACGTCTTCCAAAAAAATCACTTTCATGAGATGGCCTTCTTTCTAGTTGTTTGCTGCTTCATCCTTGATGGCGGCCAATAACATGGTCCGCACTTCAGACACCGACTTGCCTTCTACTTGGGTAGCGGCATTACTCAAATGCCCACCGCCGCCGAGCTTTTCCATCAGCACTTGGACATTCACATCGCCCAAACTGCGTGCGGAAATGCCGACTTTACGATCCGAGCGGCGCGTAATGACGAAGCTGGCTTCAATGCCATTAAGCGTCAGCAGCGTATCGGCCGCCTGCGCCGCAATGACGGGATCATAGGCTTCATTGTCTTCCCCTGTACATAATGCCATAGCCGGGGTAATCATTTCAATTGTGTCGATAAGATGGTTCTTTTGAATGTATGAATCGACGCTTTCCTTCAAAAAGTCCTGCGTCATTTGCGGGTCGGCGCCCAGACTGCGCAGATACGACGCCGCGTCGAAGGTACGCGTGCCGGTGCGCATCGAGAAGTTCTTGGTGTCGACAGTGATCCCTGCCAGCATCGCGGTGGCTTCCAACTTGCTTAAGGTTGGCATCCCTTTTGGCTGATATTCGAACATTTCGGTAATCAGCTCACAAGTTGAGGACGCGTAAGGTTCGATGTAAACCAGCATCGGATCTTCCGGAAATTCTTCCCCGCGCCGGTGATGGTCAATAATCACCGTGCGCGTCGCCAGCCGATCATACAAATCTGGCGCTGCAGTGATGGACCGCTTACTGTGGTCCACCAAAATGAGCAGGGATTGATCCGTAGCTTCGGCCAGCGCCGCTTCCGGCGTCACAATCGCATTGCCAATATCTGGATCCTTGCCCACTGCGCTCATCAGCCGTTCGACATCGGAATGCAGGTGTTCAGGGTTAATCACCACGTAACACTCTTTGCCGTTCATTTGAGCAATGCGGCGAATGCCCAGCGCAGCGCCGATGGCATCCATGTCGGGCCGATTGTGACCGACCACGAACACTTTATCCGTTTGTTTGAACAATTCCTGCAGCGCTCCAGAAATCATCCGCGCCCGCACCCGCGTCCGTTTTTCCATCGGGTTGGTCTTACCGCCGTAGAACCGGGCCTGACCATTCTTTTCGCGGACCACGACCTGATCGCCGCCGCGGCCTAACGCCAGATCCAGGTTCGACTGCGACGTCACCGCTAGTTGAGCCAAATCGGCCTCACCATAGGCAATCCCCACTGACAGCGTCAACGGATAGTTTTGCTTCGAGGTTTCCTCACGGATCTGGTCGAGAATTTTGAACTTATCTTTTTCCACGGCTTCCAGCGACCGCACATAAGCAATCAACAGGAACCGGTCAGTGGCCACCCGCTTAACGAACATGCCAAAGTGGCTGGCCCAGTTGCTCATTTGATTCGTCACATAGGAGTTCAGATTGGTCGTGGCCTGATCATCCAAGGTCTGGGTCACTTCATCGTAGTTATCGAGGAACACTTGGCCAATGGCGATGCGCTCGCCTTCCGCCTTCGCTTCAATCTGGGCGTAGCGGGTGACATCCATCAAGTACGCCACGCCGATACTCTTTTGCACGGTCAATTCAAAATCGTGTCCGCCCCAGTGCACCTCAGCCAGCTCATTGCTGTCTTGGTGTTCACTGATGACCTTCGCCAAATCCGGATCCAACTCCGGCAGCGACTCGCCTAAGATATCTGATTCATGGAAGTATTGAAGTAAGTACGGATTCGCCCACTCAATTTTCATCGCCTTGTCGAAAATCAAAATCCCCACCGGCATCTTGATCAGAGCCTCTTGCTCCCCGCGCTTAATGCGGTAGGACAAATCCGAAATGTACTTGTTCGTGCTGACGGTAATGCGTTCTAACGCAAAAAAGGTGGCGACTACCAAGCCCACCAAAAACACGAACAGTAAAATGGCCAGCCAAGGCCGAATGAACGCCGCCACGATCACATCGATCGCCGCCAGTACGGTCATCACCATGGCCAAAGTCCGCAGCCGCGAATCCTCCAAAAAGGCCGGCAACGTAATTCTTTCTAGTAATTTTTTCATCATTTACTCGCTTTCGCCGTACGCTAATCGCCATAGATTGCCAGTCTATTCTAACATATTTGAACAGGCTGCGAAGTCGAGCGCATTTAGGGGACTGGCCAGCCTAGCGCCAGGCATTGAAGCCGTCCTTTGGCTTCGAGGCATAGCGCGTAGCTGGACACGTCCCCGTTGCTCGACTGAGCGCAACTAAACCAGGCTGCGGAACAGGGCCGCTTTTAGCCGGACAGATAGCCTAGCCTGAAGTCTTACCGCCGCTCTTTGGCGGTGAGACTTCAGGCGTAGCTATATGCGCCGGCGTTGGCCCTGTGGAGCGCAACTATAGGCTGCGAAGGTCGGTGCCCTTAGCGTGAGGAGTAGCCTAGCTTTGGGCATTGAAGTCGCGCGCCTTTTACTTCACCTCATGATACCCATCAGCCTTCAGCGTCTGCGTCACATTCGCCAGCCCGATATGATCCGTTTTCCCAGCCAGCACTTGATCATCCAACTTCGCCAGCTTAGCGAAGTTCACTTTGGCAGTGTCAACGGTAATCACCTCGTGCACGATGTTTTGCTGGCGCGAAACTGTGGCTTTCACCCCGCGTAGCTTGGCATGCGCCTTGGCGTTTTGTTGCATAATGCGCCAGCCGTCATCGAGCGTTGAAGCGTTTTTGGTGCCCATGGTTTTCACCAAGTCAATGTCCAGCTTGGTCACTTGCTTATCCACTACATCGGCATTGCCTTTGGTGTAAAAAATCATGGTGGTTTGCTCTTCGCCATCGTCTTTGGTGAAAGTGGTGCGCCGCGTGGTGGCTTGACAGCCAGCGAGCACCAGCGTCAGAAGCGTCGCCGACAGCAGCCAGCGGAGCAGCTTAGCGGCTGGTTTCTTCATATAAATAACCACTTTCGCGCAAGGCCTGCTTAATCGCCGTCAGCTGGGCCGGGGTGTCATAGGCAATCGTATGCAAATGCACACCGCCAGTCAGCTCTGACAGCATTTTGCCATGGCCTTCTTGCATCCGGGCCAAAAACAAGTTGATATCGGTTTGCGTGTGAATCTGCAATTCACCGCGCAGCTGGCCGTACAACGGATGGTCAACCATCACATCAAGCACGGCCCCGCCATTATCGATCACCCGCGCCAGTTCATCCCCCGCTTGCTGCGGCGTGTGGCGGCAGACGATGATGGCGGTGTGGGCGTCTTCAGTCGTGTACATGTAGCCCCGCGGCGTGGCCACGATTTGCTCGCCACGAGCGCGCATCAACGCCACGTCGCCCACAATGGTCTGGCGGCTAACTCCGAAGCGTTTGCCAAAAGCGGTGGCGCTGATTGGCGCGGCGCCGTCTTGAAGCGCCATGCGAATCTGCGCTTGTCGTTCTGCACTAGTTATCATCGATCTTCCTCCTGTCTTTACACAGCTTACCGCCTTTTGCCGCTCGACAAAAGACTTAACTGAGACTTAACCACCGCGCGGGCCGTAACATGATAATCTAACGATGAGAAACTGAAGGAGGCGACGTCGATGTTCAAAAAGTTGGTGATCACCCTCGGGCTGCTGCTAGCTGCTGGTTTATTTGGTTTTACCTTGTGGCTGTGGCCTGATTATGTCGCCCGCACCACCACTTTGAAAACATTGAACGCCGAGAACGTCACCCTGACGGATTACACCGATGTGGAAACCGCTCGCCAGTTGGAAGCAGACAACTACCGAGTCGTGCTAGATAGTGACAATCAAGGCAGCAAAGGCGTCGCGGCCTACGCCATGAAAATCAACGGCGTGGAATACTGGGTGGAACTGAAGCGCGAAGGAAATTGGTTTCCACGTGAAACATTAAAGCGTATCAGCGTCTTTCAACCAGATGGCTCGAATTGACGATTTCGGCCGCGTTTTCACTCAAAAAATGATAAACTTACGCTGAATATATTTTATAGGAGGCGCACTCTTGAGTGACTCAGCTTTAGCGCACCTGATTGAATTACCTGGCACCATTAACCTGCGCGATATTGGCGGCTATCACACCCGCGACGGCCACACCATTCGCAAGCACAAACTGTACCGCTCCGGCCTGATTACTTACATGCCAGAAGCCGTTCAGCAGCATCTGATTGAAATCGGGTTGAACACCGACATCGACCTGCGCCAGCCCGCCGACCGCAGCAAGGCGCCAGATGTCGAGCTGCCAGGCGTGGCTTATCACAACTTGTCGCTTTACCCCTTTGCAGATCATCCCCACTTCATGATGAAGTTTCGGCTCGCATCCAAAGCGGCTCACTTCACCCTCGCCCGCGATTCCTACCGCTACATGGCCACGGACCCGCGCACCGCGAAGATGCTACGCAAGGTAATCCAGCTCCTGGTGCAAAACGAAACCGGCGCAACCTTGTTTCACTGTTTTGCTGGCAAAGACCGCACCGGCGTGGTAGCCATGCTAATTGAAGGCCTGCTCGATGTGCCGGAAAAAGTCGCCCATCAAGATTACATCGTCACCAACGATATTTTGATGGACCGCTTCACCGGTGATCAAGCCGCCGCCGATTTGCCCATGACCAACCGTATGGTGATGGGCATGAATTCCCAACCGGCCGATGACAGCTACTTCGAAGCCGTGCAAACTGTGGTCAAACAATATGGCGGCTGGCCGGCGTATGCTAAGGAACATCTGGATTTAACTGACAGTGACATCAAAGATTTGAAGCGTCTTTATTTGGAATAGCAAAATGGGTAGGCAATCCGCGGATTGCCTACCCATTTTTAATTACTTTTCTTCGTAGCCAGCGGCCTTCAGTACGCCGACCGATTGCTTCAAGCTAACGCTATCCGCCGTCCCAGTCCCGGCGCCTTCAGCGGCTTTCAGCTTTTTCATGTTGACCTTAGTGTAATCAATCGTGATTTTTTGCGTGGCCTTGTCGCCATCGCGCTTCACTTCCGTCGTCACGCCAGCCAAGCCCTTGTATGGCTTCACCGCGGCCTTCATTTTGGCATAAGCAGCGTTGGTTTGCTTCTTACTCTTACTACCCATTAACTTGGAAAGCGTCACTTCGCTGAGCGCTTCTTGCTTCACAACCTTGTCGGAATTGCGCTTGGTGTAATACGTAATGGTGGTTTTATCCCCAGCGATTTGCGTATTCACCAACGTGGTCTTCTGCAAAAACAGCGAGCACGCGGCCAGCGTGGTCACCGCCAGCACCGCCAAAACCGCGAGTAATGATTTGAGTGTTTTCTTCATACAATTCTCCTTCGTTAACGGTTAGTCACCTTTCACCTGGCCAAAATGGCAAAGCGAATTGTGTTTATCATAATATTTTAATCTTACGAAAGCAACACCAGGCTGTGAAGCCGGGCGTACTTAGCCCGACAGGTAACCTTTCTCTCGCATGTCAGTATGTACGTGCTTTGCACAACAGACTGATCAAACTTGCGACATTGCCGCCAGGTTTTGGCGGCGAGGTCACAAGCGTAGTTAGCTGCTCGGCCGTTGCCCAGCGCAACGCAACACCAGCCTGTGGCGCTGGCACCCGGCCCGTTGTGAAACCGCTTTATTTTTCCGGGCATTCGTGAAATAATGATCATGTGTTAAATCCAATTTCCCAAAGGAGTGTTCAGATTGAAGATCAAAGCAGCTGTTGTTGAGAAGCAAAACGCCGATTTTGTGATTAAAGATGATATTGAATTAGCGGAAATGGGACCAGATGACATTCAAGTGCACATGGTGGCCAGTGGGATTTGCCACTCAGACGAAGCCCTGCGCATCGGCGACGCAGTGATTGACTATCCCATCGTGCTCGGCCATGAAGGCTCTGGGATTGTCGAAAAAGTCGGCCCGGAAGTCACCCAATTCAAGCCGGGTGATCATGTGGTGCTTAGCTTTTATGCCTGCGGCAACTGTAAGAGCTGCCTAAAGGGCATTCCGACGCAATGTGAAAACTACGCGCATAACAACCTGTCTGGCATTCGCCCCGACGGCTCCAGCCACTTCACCGAAGATGGTCACCATGTTGCCGACATGTTCGACCAAAGCTCCTTCACCACCACCACCGTTGTACGCGAACGCAACGCCGTGAAAGTCGACAAGGACCTTGACTTGCGCAAGCTGGGGCCGCTGGGCTGCGGCTATGTCACCGGCTCCGGCACCGTTTTGAACACCCTGAAGCCAAAACCTGGCGACACGATTGCGGTCTTTGGCACTGGCGCGGTTGGCCTGGCTGCCATGATGGCAGGCCGGATTTCCGGCTGCACCAAGGTCATCGGCATCGACATCGTGGACTCGCGGCTGGAATTGGCCAAGGAACTGGGCGCAACCGATGTGATCAACTCCAAAGGCATCGACGTGGTCAAAGCCGTGCAAGACTTGACCGGCGGCTACGGCGTTGACTGGGCCGTTGATACCACTGGTGTCACCAAGGTCATGGAAGACTCCATCAAAGTCTTAGCCCAAGGCGGCACCACGGCGACGATTGCGGTCACGCCAAATCACATTGACGTCGACACTTGGAACGACCTGTGCGTCAACGACAAGAAGATTGTCGGCGTCAACATGGGGGACTCCATTCCGCAAGTCGACATCCCCCGCTTGATTGACTTCTACAAGATGGGCGTCTTCGACTTCGATAAAACCGAAAAGTTCTACAAGTTCAATCAGATTAACGAAGCTAACGCCGACTCCCGCTCTGGGAAAACCATCAAGCCAGTGCTGGTGATTGACGAAGATTACAAGCCAGGCGAATAAACCCCTAAGCCAAAAGAAACTGCCAGTCCTGTTTGATACAGGACTGGCAGTTTTTTGCTGCTGAAGCCTTTATTTTTGCCCGTAATAGGCGTGCTTGCCATGCTTGCGGTAATAATGCTTATCCAGCAGATACTGCGGTACATGATGATCAGTTGAACTTAAAGTCATGGCTTGATAATCAATCTGGCTGACCACTTCAAGCACCTTGGCGTTATAAACCGCCTTAGCCGGCGTTGCCCCCCATGTGAAGGGCCCGTGCTGGCTAACCAGCACCGCTGGCACCGCGTCATGATCCAAATGGCGCTCCTGGAAGGTTTTCACAATCACGTTGCCGGTTTCCTCTTCGTAAGCCCGTTCGATCTGGGCCTGCGACAGCGGATCCGACACTGGGACATCCCCGTAGAAGGTGTCGGCAGCAGTGGTGTTGAGCGCCGGAACATCGAGATTAGCACTGGCAAACGTCACCGCGTAAGGTGAGTGCGTGTGCACAATCCCACCGATATCTTTGAACTGGTTGTATAAGACGACATGCGTGGGAGTATCACTGGATGGACGCAAATCACCTTCCACCACTTCCCCTTTCAGGTTCACCACCACCATATCGCTGGGCTTTAGGGTCTCATAAGCCACCCCTGACGGCTTAATCACAAACAAACCCGCCTCCCGATCAATGCCGGAAACATTCCCCCAAGTAAAAGTCACCAGATTCAGCTTGGGCAGCTGCATATTCGCCTCATAGACTTCTTCTTTCAGCTTTTCTAACATGCTAGCCTCCTACTGAATCACAACAGCTTGAACATCGAACATCGTCGCCAGCGCCTGAATTTGATCCATAGTCAGGTTGAACGACAAAACCGTATGGTGACCGCCACCATTTTGAATCCAGGCGGTGGCCCCTTTTTCTAACCCAACGGTCGGGGTCCAAAGCTGGCTGGCCACCGGCAAGTGGGGCAACGCCTTTTCGGCCTGCTTGGCATGAACGGGGTAGCCAATCAACTTGAAGCCATCGCGAAAATCAGCCAAGGTCACATCAATGGCCGCTCCGGCACTGCCATTGAAGACCAGACGAGCCGGATCGGCCTTGCCCCCAATATCCAAGGGATGGACTTCGATGCGCGGCTGATCAGACGCGATAGAAGGATCAACTTCCAGCATATGCGACCCCAAAATTGCCTCGTGCCCTGGTCGCAAATCCAAGGTGTAATCTTCCATGAAGGAAGTTTTTTGATTATGCGCCATGACCTTCAGCACATGGCTGAGCGCAGAAGTCTTCCAATCCCCTTCGGCCCCAAAGCCGTAACCTTCCGCCATCAGCAGCTGTGCCGCCAATCCTGGTAGCTGCTCCAACCCATGGAGATCCTCGAAATTAGTGGTAAAGCAGTTGTAGCCACGGTCGTCTAAGAACTGCTTGATGCCAAGATATTCACGCAATTGATAGCGGACAGCATGATCATACGCCGCTGGCGCGCGGTCTCCGCGCACGACCTGGTACTTCGCAATTAACTTCGCATAAGCGTCATCAATGTCATTTTCTGTCACCGCATCGATGACCTCAACCACATCATGCAAGGCATAATAATCAACAGTCCAGCCAAACTTAATCTGGGCCTCGACGCGATCGCCATCGGTCACCGCCACATTGCGCATGTTATCGCCGAAACGCGCCACTTTGGTCTGAAAACTTTCAGCATAAGCCACGGCCACATCCTGCCAAGCCGCAATCTCCGCCTTCACTTTCGGCGTATCCCAATGGCCGTACACGATTTTGTTGTGAAGCCCCAGCCGCGCATTGATGTAGCCATACTCACGATCCCCATGGGCGCTTTGATTCAGATTCATATAATCAAAATCGATGGTTTCGTAGGGAATATCTTGGCGGAACTGCGTCGCGAGGTGGAGCAGCGGCTTTTGCAACAGTTTGGTCCCGCGAATCCAATTCTTAGCTGGTGAAAACGTGTGCATCCAGGTGATGACGCCGGCCACTTGATCGCGATAGTTGGCTTCTTTCATAAAGGCCGTAATCCCGTCGGCGGTAGTGAGCACGCCTTTGAATACGACTGGATAAGGCAAGGTGCCACTTGCGTTTAATTGCGCCGCAATCACCTGGCTGTCTGCTTCCACCTGTTTCAGGGTTTCTTCGCCATATAACGCTTGGCTCCCCACGGCAAACCAAAACTCATAGTCCTGTGCTAATTTCATGTCATATCCTCCATTCAATCGGTCTAATCGACTAAATTCCCCGCCTGCCGAGCCAGCGGCAGCGCCTGCTGATACCGCACTAGGAACTGCTGATAAGCGGCCTGCCCTTTGGCCGCCGGCGTTAGGGTGATGCCTGTCGCTGCTTGAAAGACCCGATGCTTCAGAAAAGCCGCTAAATCACCACCACCTTGCTGGGCAAACAAGGCCAACACCGCCATGCCAAACGGTCCGCCGACATCGGCGTTGGTCATCACAGTGATGGGTACCCCCAAGGCATCGGCCAAAACTTGCTGCGCAATCTTCGGTGTCTGGAACAGGCCGCCCTGCGCGACCATCGCGGTTTGTTTCAAACTGACTTCCTGCTCCAGCTGCGCCATCCCAATGCTTAATGGGACAAAAGCGGCAAACAGTTGCGTGGCCATAAAATTGGGTAGCGTCAACCGGCTACTAGGCGTCCGGACCTGCAGCGGCCGCCCTTGCTCCACTCGAGTTAGGTTTTCTCCTGACAAGTTTGCGAAAGCCAACAAGCCGCCCAAATCGGCATCTGCGTCAGGAACAGTCCCCAAGAGCTTGGGATAAAGGTCGCTCGGCGCCATGCCTGTCGCCGCGGTGATGGCATCACCCAGCAGCGTGACCCAAGCGTTGAGATCAGAAGAGCAGTTATTGGCGTGAATCATCGCCACTGGCTGCCCTGTCGGCGTCGCCACAAGATCAATGGCAGGGTCCCAGTGCTTGGGGACGCTTGGCAAAACCACCATGGCAAACGCGGAAGTCCCCACCGAAATATTGCCTGAGTTGATGGCCACACTGTTAGTCGCCACCATACCAGTCCCGGCATCGCCTTCTGGTGGGGCCATCAGTGCACCAGCCTGCAAAACGCCACTAGGATCGAGCAAGCGCGCGCCAGCCGGTGTCAAATAACCAGCAACGGTACCCGCTTTTAACGGCGTCGGCAAAAGCCGCTCGAGATGCAGTCCTTGTGCCTGCACGGCAGGCAAGGCGTCGAATAACGCCAGTTTCGTGGCGTCATACTGACCGGTTGCCGCGTCAATGGGAAACATCCCTGCTGCATCCCCAACGCCAAGCACCTTTTGCCCTGTTAGCTGCCAATGCACATAGCCCGCCAGCGTGGTCATGGTGTTAATCCGAGTCACAGGTTCGCCATTTAAAATTGCTTGGTAAAGATGTGCCACACTCCAGCGCTGGGGAATGTTAAAGGCAAACAACTCGGACAACTCAGCTGAAGCCGCTGCCGTCGTGTTATTGCGCCAAGTCCGAAAAGGCGTCAGCAACTGATCTTCATCGCCGAAAACCAAATAGCCATGCATCATGGCACTAATCCCGATGGCGCCAATCTGTTCCAGCTGGCAATCGTATTGCGCCTTCACAGCGGTCGCCAGCGCTTGGTAGGCGGCCTGGATCCCACGCCAAACCTGAGCCAGGCTGTAGGTCCAGGTGCCGTTTTGATAATCATTGGTCCAGCCATACGCGCCGGTGGCAACCGGCGTTAATTCATCCGTTAATAACTCGGCTTTGATCCGCGTCGAACCCAGCTCCAGGCCCAACACCAGCCGGCCACTTTGAATTGCTTGTTTGATTGCCTTTTCCATTGGTTTCTCCCACCCATAAAAAAAGAAGTTGCACACTTTGTGCAACTTCAAGGTATGAGATTTATTCGTCCCTATCAAATTAATTCAATTGTTTCAAACCAATTCGGATCAATTTACACGAGTGCCCGGGTCGAGGCGCGTAGCATCAACTTGGCCGGATATTGATGTGAGCTTGGACGTTGCTGCGCAATCGCCTTCAGCACCGCCCGACCGGCATCCTCACCCATCAGACGTTTCGGATGCACCACTGTGGTTAACTCAGGGTTCAGATAGCGGCTCATTTCATAATCATCAAATCCGACCAAGGAAATATCGGCTGGCACTTTCAAGCCAATCTCACCGAGCCAAGAAATCAGGCGAATGGCGAGTTGATCGTTGTAACAAGCAATCGCAGTCGGTTTCAACTCCCCTGTCACTTGGTCGAGAATCCGCGCCTTAAGCTCCGCCAGGCGATCACCTGACTGGTAAAGCATCACATTACCGCTCGTCACCCCTGCCAACTTGGCTTGATACGCTTGAACGAAGCCCTGCATGCGGTTAACGCCTTGTTGATCATCAATCTGAAAGAGCCCCAAAATCTTGCGGTGGCCCTGTTCAAGTAAATACTCAACCAACTGCCGTTCGCCGCTTGCCTCATCCACGGTCAAGGTCGGAAAGTCTGCCAGTCCAGCGTAGCCGGCGTTAATGAACACCACTGGCGTACCCGCCAACGCAATCCGGCGATACAGGGCTAAATTAGGATTGGTCATGGCACTGCGCGTCGGCTCGATAATCAAGCCAGACACACCGGTCTCAATCATGCGCAGCAAGCTCCGCTGTTCATTAGCAAATTCATTATGCGTATTACTCAGCATCAGGCCGTAGCCGGCGGCACTCACGACGCTGTCAATCCCAGAAATAATCGGCGGAAAAATGTAGTCCGCCAAATGCGTTGTGATAACGCCGATAATTTTCTGTGCCGCTTGCTGATGCTGCCGATGCCGAGGATCTTCCACAAAGTAGCCACTGCCTTGGACAGCGCGCAATAGGCCTTCATCAACCAAGACCTTTAGCGCCTGCCGTAGCCCATAGCGGGACACCTGAAACTGCGTCAGCAACACGCGCTCAGTCGGTAGCTTTTCCCCGATGGTATATTGCCCAGCAATAATGGCTTCCCTTAAGGCTAATTCAACTGCTTCGTGACTCTGCATGCTCCTCACCACCCTGCCTGTGATTCATTCCGAAACCGGCTTACTTTTAATCTCTAGTTAACACCATCTACCGTTTGAAATAAATAGCATGAAGCAATAATCGCAGCCAGTGCAGTGTGGCTCAAGCATCGACTGCTATCAATGGTAGTTAAAGCGTCCCGTTTGCGCGCAATGCCGCAAAATCAAATTGCGGCAAGTACGGTTCATTCGCCAGCAGCAGTTCATTCAGGAGCGGCCGCGCATCGACATCACTATGCACCAGCGGATTAATGGTCATGGCCTTCAGGGCGGTGGCGTAATCGCCGGTCACAGCGGCTTCACACCCCACGTGCTCGAAAGCCTTCATTTCGCGCACAATCCCGGCCGCCGCCACGGGTAAATGGCCCACGGTTAACGGCATTGGGCCGTGGCTGGTGATAACGCAATTCAACTCCATCACCGCGTCGGGGGCCAAGTCAAGGCACGCCCCATTGTTCGGCACATTGACGGTTTGAATATCGCGCCGATCCGCGTATAACCCATAGATTAAATTGCACGAGGCCTGACTGTACCCCGACCCGCCGCGCTTTTTCAGCTCCGGCGGCACGGTATTGAGCTGCGGATCACGATATAGATCAAACAGCTGGTGCTCCAGGCGCTGAGCGACCACGGCGCGCGATCCTTCGTGACTGGCGGCGCGGGCTTCTTCCGCCACCACCTGCTTGGTTTTCCAGTAATATTGCAGATAGCTAATCGGCACCACGCCGAGGCTTTGGAGAAAGTCCCGGTCCCAATTGCCCACGCCAGGATTATCGACGCGCTGGCGTTCAGTGGTGACCAAATCAATGACATGCCGCGTCACGTCAGCGCCATCCAGGTAAATATGCTTTGCGAACACAAGATGATTGAGCCCGATAAATTCGGTGTAAACATGCTCCCGGGTGGTTTGCAACGCATTCACGATATCGCGCTGAATATTATCAGGGCCATTGCACAAGCCAATGACTTTCTTCCAGCCGGTATAATGGGTCACCGCCTCGGCCATCATCCCAGCCGGATTGGCAAAATTGATCAACCAGGCGTCAGGGCACAGCGCGGTCATTTCTTTCACAATCGCCAGCAGCACCGGTATCGAGCGTAGCGCCATCATTAGCTCCCCAGCACCATTGGTTTCTTGGCCGACCAGCCCGTATTTCAGCGGAATATTTTCATCGTTGACCCGTGCCGGCAGCTGCCCCACGCGAAATTGGGTGGTGACAAAATCGGCGTCCTGCAGCGCCGCCCGCCGATCCAGGGTGGTGATGATTTTCATCGGTCGGTTGGCGCATGCGACCATGCGCTTGGCCATAGCGCCAATGATGGCCAGCTTCTCTTCCCCTGCCGGCACATCCACCAGCCACAGCTCCTTGACAGGCATGTCATCGTACCGATCCAAAAACCCTTGGACCAACTCAGGTGTGTAACCCGAGCCACCACCAATCGTGGCCACTTTAATTGCTTTTTTGCTCATGTTTTCCCTCCGCATACTTTGATACCTTCACTATACGAAGTTGCACTCGCCTCAACTAGGCCTAAAGGGGCAATAGGCAACTGATCGGCAAATGGGTATTTGTGACTTTGGCGATACGCCCTGTATCATTCGCGGTACAATAGCGTTGGAGGTATTGCCTATGCTGTTTCTCGATCATCCCGTCGCTCTATCTGATATCGACTTAAGTATCTATAAATACGTGTTGCAACACTTGGATCAGGTCAGCTACATGCGCATTCGCGAATTGGCGGCTGCCACCCACAGTAGCACCGCCAGCATTCAGCGTTTTTGTCACAAATTCGAATGCGCCGGCTTTTCGGAATTCAAAATTCGGCTGAAGCTCTTCGCCACTGAACAAGCCGCCAAAAGCCGCCCGGCGCCAGTGGATTCAGGCATGTACATCAACTTCTTCCACCGCGTCAGCACCCCTGATTTCGACCGCAATATTCAAGCAGCGGTCAAACTGCTGCGGCAGTGCGAACTGGTGCTGTTCATCGGCGTCGGCTCATCGAATGTCATGGCCGAATATGGCGCGCTGTATTTCTCATCGCTGTTTCACATGGCGGTGCGGATTGAGGATCCGGTGACCTATCCGCAACGCTATTTTCCCAAAGCACTGCTCGACCATGCTTGCGTCGTGGCGCTCTCCGTGTCTGGCGAAACGCCGGAGATTATCAGCTACCTGAGCAATCTGAGCTTCCGCAATAGCCACACGATTTCCATCACCAACAGCGCCCAATCCACCGTCGCGCGGTTGACAGATGTCAATATTGCCACCGATATCGCCAAGGAAAGCTACGTTGAACAGGATGTGACCTCGCAGGTGCCGTGCTTGTTTACGTTGGAGTATATTGCCAAGCTACTGCATGAGGAAGTCGGGGCAGGATAAGGTACACAAAAACGGGTGTCCCGCTCAAGGACACCCGTTGATGTTTTATGTGACCGGGATAAAGTGAGCTTTTGAATATAAAGCGTTTAATCAATCGCTTTGACACCGTTTCAGGACAGCGGTGAATCGAATGGTACTTCTCTTCACTTACGTCAGCGCACACGTCACCGCGGTCATCATCGGCGGCGGCGTTAACGTTGACTAACGGCGCAGCGACCAAGTCTCACTTAACCTGGTCGCTGCGTTTTTTGATTGCAACAAAAAAGCGGGTGCCCATTAAGGACGCCCGCCGCCGGCTTACACCAGGTCACTACTCCTGATGCGGTGATCGACATGGAATTTCTCTTCGCTGTCACTATAACAGGTAATCAACTAATTGAATAATCAATTGATTAAGCTTGTTTCTCTGCCTCAACGGCCCGCTCTTTATGCGCCCACTTGCGATAAGCCAACCGCACGAGCTTGTCGGCTTCGGTGACGACCAGGGTAATCACCCCGGCGCCGACCGCGACGCCCCATTCCAGCCAGGACATCCCCGCAGTGCGGAAGACATCTTGCATGAATGGCACATAGGTGATCGAGAACTGCAGGAGCATCATCAAACCAATGACCACAAAAGCCATGGGATTCTTGAAGAACTGCTTCGACAGCGCCGGCGCACTGGTGCGGATGTTGAACAGGTAGAAAATCTTCCCCAGGATGATGATGTTAACCATCATCGTGGAGGCCACCGTCGCGGTGACATAGCCATTATCCAGCAGGAAGTCATGGGCAATCAGCCCGATTCCGGAAATCATCACCGACACATAGATCATCTGCACAATATCATGCAGGTTCATCATGCTGGCGGTGTTCGAGCGCGGCGGCCGCGCCATGATGCCAGGTTCCGCCGGTTCCCAGATAAACGCGAATTGAATCGTGATGGCCGAAACCATGTTGATCCACAGCATTTGGCTGGCGTTCAGCGGCATGTTGTCTTGAGTCAAAATCGTAAACGCGATGACCAAGCCTTCCGCGAAACTGGTTGGCAGCAAGAACAAGATACTCTTTTTGATGTTGTCATAGATCCGGCGGCCTTGCGCGATTGCCTTTTCCATGGTGGTGAACTTATCATCGGTCAAAATCATGTCCGCCGCGTCTTTCGCCACGTCGGTCCCGGATTGACCCATGGCCACCCCAATGTCGGCCTTCTTCAACGCTGGCGCGTCGTTCACGCCGTCGCCGACCATGGCGGTGACATTCCCGGCTTCTTGCAAGGCCGTGATGATGGCCAGCTTATCCGCCGGTGTGGTGCGGGCGAAAACATCCGTGGCCACCATCGCTTTGGTGCGGTCGGCCTCACTTAAAGCCGCCAGCTCGGTCCCGGTAATCACGGATGGCGAGTCCGCCAAGCCCAGCTTTTTGGCAATCGCTAGCGCGGTGTCTGGGTGATCCCCGGTAATCATCCGCACCTTAACGCCTGCCATGCGCATGTGGGCAATCGATTCAATAACTTCTTCCCGTGGTGGGTCAATGATAGCCGCCAGCCCTAAGAAGGTCACGCCGGCCGTGCACAGTTCATCGGTGATTTCGGTCACCTCTGCACCAACGGTTTGCGCCGCCACGGCGATGACACGCTGACCATTTTGGGAATAG
Source organism: Lacticaseibacillus suibinensis (assembly GCF_003946175.1). Taxonomy (GTDB): domain Bacteria; phylum Bacillota; class Bacilli; order Lactobacillales; family Lactobacillaceae; genus Lacticaseibacillus; species Lacticaseibacillus suibinensis. The sequence continues at coordinate 32,611 of NZ_RHOK01000007.1, forward strand.
TTCTTGGTCAAATCCAGGTAGCGCTGCGCATCAAAATCAGGGTCCGCCGCCTGCGCCATCGGCAGCACCTTATCAGGTGAGCCCTTGACGAAAAGGCGGTGCTTCCCATTCGGCAGTGCCATCAGCTTGGCCATGTATCGGTTGTCCGAGTCAAATGGCAGCATATCCAGTTCTTCGTACTCCGGCTCTTCTTCATAACCTTTGAAGTACGCGGTTAAAAATGAGCCGTCCGTCGGTTCACCATTGATTTCGTATTTGCCATCGATTTCCGCCAGCGTCGTATCGTTCGCTTCAAAGCCGGCAATCAGCAAGTCGCGCAAGTCGGCGCGGTCCTGCGGGGTCACGGTTTCGCCGTGCAAGGTAAAGTGGCCGGTTGGCGTGTAGCCCGTGCCGGACACTTCATATTCGTGCTTAGGGGTGACGATTTGGGTGATGGTCATTTCGTTTTTCGTCAGCGTCCCGGTTTTATCCGTGGCAATGACATCCACTGAGCCCAAGGTTTCCACCGCCGGCAAGGTTTTGACGATGGTGTTTTCCTTGCGCACCAGTTGTTGCATCCCCATGGCCAACACCACAGAGGTTGTCGCTGGCAGGCCTTCTGGCATCGAGCCCACCACCATGGTGACAATGGCCAGCGCCAAAGTGCCCACGGTGTATTGACCCGACCACATACCGAGGCCGAACAGCACCACAGCCACGGCCAAAATGCCGTACGAAATCCCTTTCCCGAGGTTGTCGAGTTCGCGCATCATCGGGGTTTTCCCTTTGCGCACGTCGGCAACCGCTTGTGAAATCTTACCCAGTTCAGTATCTTTCCCAGTCGCTACGACCAGCCCCATCCCGGAACCTGTCGCGACCGCCGTCGACGCAAACGCCATATTGGTTTGCTCCGCCAGCGGTGTCTCGGCCGGTAAGGCTTCAACTTGCTTTTGCACGGAATTACTTTCACCGGTCAAAGCGGCTTCTTGAATCGAAAGATTATCAATGTCGAACAGGCGCAGGTCAGCTGGGACGTTATCCCCAGCTTCGAGGAACACCACATCGCCCACCACAATGTCAGCCGTGTCGATATCGACGCGTTCGCCATCGCGGTAAACCGTGGCGGTGTGGGCCAGCATCTGCTTGATTTTTTCAAGCGCGTTGCTGGCGTTGCTCTCCTGCGAATAACCGATGATCGCATTGATAATAATGACCAGGGCAATAATGATCGTATCGGTCATGTGCCCCATCACCGTCGTCAGCACGGCGGCCCCAATCAAAATATAAATGATCAGGCTGTTGAACTGACGGATGAAAATGACCCATTTAGGTGTCGTGTGCGACTCCAACGCATTCGGCCCATTTTGTGCCAAACGCTTTTGTGCCTCTTCGCTGGTTAAGCCAGCCTCTAAATCAGGCACATCGAGTTCTTGTTGAAGGGTAGTTACGTCTAAATGGGTCATCGGCCTATGTTCACCGGGATCGTCCATATATCATCATCCTTTTTCTCATAAATTTGGCAGAGTTTTCCTGCTCGTATCTCATATTTTAACCAAACCAAAAGCGCAAAGCAACAGGACTCGGGACTGATTTCGAGGCTGCGAACGAAGGCGCTTTTAGCCGGATGATTAGCCTAGCCAAGCGCATTGAAGCCCGGGCTTGGCTTCAAGGTGCTTGGCGTAGCTAATCACTCCGGCGTTGCCTTCGTGAGCGCAACTATAAAGGCTGTGGCGTAAGGCCGGTCTTAGCCTGATGATTAGCCTTTTGAGTTAGAAAAAAGCCAACCCCCTCGCATCCACTGCGGTCAGGATGACTCTCATCTCAAAACAAATGTATTACAGCGTTGCTTCCAGCTGCTCGGCCCCTGTTTCCAGAATTTCCATCAGCTTAATCGTCTGCTCCGGCGTCACCACTTGCGGGGCGCCTGCCGTCAGGGTTTTAACCAATGCTTCATAGAAATATTGATACCCGCCGACTGCCGAAACCACTTTTTCTTCGTGAAATTGGCCGGCCTCATCCATATATGATAAAAGCCCGTACTGGTCCGGCGTATCAACGCCAAAATCAGGGTGATCAGGGCTTGGCATGTAGAATTTCTTCATCATCGCCTCTTGCTGATCGGTTTCCTGCTTCAGGAAGCGCCCGCGCGTGCCGTAAACCACAAAGGACGGCCGATAAATCAGACGGAAGTGACTGGACTTCACCGAAATCTTCAGGCCCTTGGGATAATGCAAATCAAGATCGAAGTAATCCGCGTCGTGGCCCGGGCCTAGCATCTGATGCACGTCATATTGAATCGACTCTGGTTCGCCCCAGTAGGACAGCACCTGATCCACCGTGTGCACGGCGTGACCATATAGGAAGCTACCCAAGCGCGAGTAGCCGTTACTCTGCTCGGAAGATTGCGGCCGGTAGTAGTCAAAATTGTTTTCGACTTCATAGATCTGGCCGAGCTTGCCTGATTCGATCACCTTTTGCACGGTCAAGAAGTCAGAGTCAAAGCGCCGGTTCTGATAGCCTTCCAGTAGTAGACCCTGCTTTTTGGCAAAAGCAAACAACTCCTTCGCCTGCGCCGCGGTTTCGGTAAACGGCTTTTCTAGCAGCACGTTTTTACCATGGGTCAACGCCGCCATCGCCAGCTCGTAATGGGCAGCCGGCGGCGTGGTAATGGCCACCAGGGTTACTTCGGGGTCGTTCCAGATGTCGTCGATGTTTGTCGTATAGGCAATGCCGGGCTGCTTGGGCCATGGTGAATTATCATGGCGCGCATAGATTGTTTTGATCTTCAGACCGGCGACTTGCTGAGAAAACGGCAGGTGATAGCGATTGGTCGCCTTGCCGTTGCCAATATAAGCCATTGTAATCATCGTGATAACCTCCATCAGGTTGGGATAACTTTACTGTAGCGAAATTGCCCGGGAAATACAAAGCTCAAGCGACAAATGGCCCGCGGTTAAACTGCGTATCGACCCATTTGGTAAACAGTGCCACCCACTGCGCCACGACTGGTTCAATGCCGTATGCGTTGCGCTGGCTGTAGGTTTCATGTGTCGCCAAGCTCAAGCCATGCCCGCCACTTGGGAACAGATGAAGTTCAAAGGACACGTGGTGAGCCTGCAACGCGTTGGCGAAAAGCAGCGTGTTTTCTACCGGCACAGTATCATCCGTTACGGTGGCCCACAGGAAAGTCGGCGGCGTGGTCGGCGTGACTTGGTGCTCCAATGAGACTGCGGCGAGCGCGGCATCAGTCGGGTTCGGCCCCAACAGGTTAAGGAAAGAGGCGCGATGAGCGAACTCACCCGCCGTAATCACGGGATAGGCTAGCATCAGCGCATTCGGCTTAATCTCAGGCGCTTTGAAACCATACCGTTTCAAGAGGGGGCCATCCCAACCGGTAGCCAAGCTGCCAGCCAAATGCCCGCCGGCGGAAAAACCAGCCACCACAATCTGATCACGATTGATGTGCCAAGCAGCCGCATTCTGGCGCGTCAGTTGCATCGCCGTGGCCAGCTCCAGCAGTGCAGCGGGGTACGGATGCGTCTGGCCGACACTGTAGCGCAACACTAGGGCCTGATACCCCGCCGCCAGCAGCCGCAGTGCCACGGGTTCAGCCTCGCGATCGGACACAAACTCGTAGCCGCCGCCAGGACAGATGAGCACTGCCGGCCGCACGCGCGCTGGCTCAATCTCCGGCGAGTTGTCGGCTAAATAAGCGGTTAACGTGGCTTCGGTGGTTAATTCGGTGTGAAGCTGCTTGATGATGAGTTGCATGATGATAGCCTCCTACGCATGATGCGTTGCCTTCAGTGTAGCGCAAAATTATCGCGCGGAAACGCAAACTTTATCGGGCTTAAAAAACCTATTTATAAAAAGGCATTAGAATTCAACCAGCGTTAGATAATAATTTAAGTATATTGCTGATAAATGTTGGTTTTACTTGTATAATGCCTGCGTTAAGGGGGATACTTTTTTGAATAAATATTTCGTGATTTTGGCCACAACCAGTTGTCTCGGCCTCACTACCGCTACCTGGGCAGCAGCTGAGCCAGTTGCTGCCGCCACCACCGCCAGCGTTCAACCAGCCAGTTCAGGCTTTGAAGTCGGTAATTTCACCTTTATGCTGGATGGGCAAAGCCACCAGTCGGACATCGCCGAAGTAGTCGCTGGCCAGACCTACCAGGGCGAACTCATTGTCAGTTACTACGGCCTCACCGGGGCGTTGCCGCTGGATTCACTCATCATTTTGAGCAATAATCCTGCAGTGAAAATTGTCACTGGCCAAGCCACTGCGCCCGATCCAACTGCGCCTAGCGGGACGTTCACCATCCCGTTCACATTAACCGTCACCGGTGATACCGACAGCTATGTATTTGCCAATATCAGCTTTCATCGCACAGACGGTGGCCAGATGACGGGCTACTCGCAGGGCCAGACGTTTAAAATCATTGGCCAAAGCGAGCCCACACCCGGCCCTGACCCAGAACCCGGTCCGGATCCAGAACCAGGGCCGGATCCAGAGCCAGGTCCAGATCCAAAACCGGATCCTAAACCCGACCCAAAACCAGAACCAAAGCCCGATCCAAAACCGACGCCTAAGCCCACGCCAGTCCCAACGCCGGCGCCAAGCACTAATACCGCAAAAACAGCTGAGCCATCCCGATCATCGCGGCAAGCAACGGCAACCAAACGCCTACCAGCCACCGGCGACAAAGCCAACCCGCTAGTGGCGTTAGCCGGCAGTGCTTTGCTGATTAGCCTCTTCGGCCTTAGCCGCTTACGCCGCCATTAAGCGCGAATCAAAATAACCTTCATCGCTCGCAGTCGAGTTGATGAAGGTTGTTTTTGAATCGCGGCTGGCTATCCCCAGCCAAGCAGCCGAATCACGGCCATCGCGATGACGCCCACCAGCACCACCGCCAGCAGGCTCTTGGTGATGACCGCAGTCACCACTGCCGGCAACGAGGCCAAGAGATTTTCCCAGTTGATCCCCGGCCAGGCACCAGGGCGATACACCAACAGACTTTCCACAAAAATCGCCGTCAAAATGGCGACCGGCACGAAGCTCAAAAACCGCACTACTGCTGCCGGCAGCGTGGTGGTTTTCACCAGTACAAACGGCACGACCCGCAGCAACCAGGTGACCAGACCACTTAAAACGATGGTTAATAGAATATACTTCGTCATCGCTTCACCGCCACCATTCCGAATAAGCAGCCCAGCACCGTTGCCACCAAAATCGCCGAGGTCCCCGGCATGAAACGCATCAGCACAATCATCGTCAGCGCCACAAACCCAGCGACGGTGAGATGTTGCAGCAGCGGCCGCGTTTTATCGGTAATCATCTGCAGGTACAGCAGCCCGATGAACATCGCCACCACCGCAAAATCCAATCCGAACGTTTTGGCATCGGGAATCATGTTGCCAATCAGCACACCCACCATCGTTGCCACACACCAAACGAGGTAAGCACCAAGGTTAGCGGCATGAAACCAGGCTGGCTTCAGCTGCCGCTTGGTCGCGTTCAGTTTATTCATTGACAGGGCAAAGGTTTCATCGGTGAGCAGGCTGCCAATCAGCACATTTTGGGTTAAGGATTCTTTTTTGAGATAAGGGGCGACGGTCATCGACATTAGGCTCATGCGGGCGTTGATCAGAAATACCGACGCTACCATGGCCCCGATTGGACTACCGGCCATCAGCATGCTGGCCAGGACGAATTGCGCCGACCCGGCGTACACGATCAAGGACATCAGCATGACTAGCCACACGGATAAGTGCGCGGTGTGCGCCACCACACCAAACGCCAGCCCAACGCCAATATAGCCGAACACCGTGGGCAAAACGTCCTTCAACCCCGCGCGAAAACTCAAGTCGCCTGTCATCAGCCTGCCTCCCAACATTAAAAACTAGTTAGAACTAGTTTAGCAATTGTGGGCGAGGTTGCAAGGAAAAGCTGAAAACAAAAAGCCAGGCTGATTAGCCTGACGCTTTACCGTGCCACAAAATAATCTGGATACTGCTTCAGCAAACTGCCTTCTTCTTCGAGCATCAACTTCAAATGCTGTCCAATCAGCTTTTCGCCGGCGGCCGCATCCCCAGCCGCCACGGCCTGCAAAATCTCCTGGTGCTGGGCAATAATGGTCTTCCAATCCAGCGCCGTCACCGACAGCCGCAACCAGCGGAAGCGGTCCAGCTGCATGTTCAAACTCTGAAGCCACTGCCAGACGGTGTCTTTATTCGCCGCCTGGAACAAGGCGTGGTGAAAGTCATTATCAAACTGGAAAAAGGCGCGTGGGTCGCGGGTTTCGGACATCACCTCAGCCTGGGCAATCAGACTTTTCAGCGTGGTGAGCAGCGTGGCGCTGTGGGCCTGAATCGCCTCTTTAACAATCCGCCGCTCCAGCACTTCTCGCACGAAGCGAGCGTCCTCGGCGACGGTGAGGTCAATTTTGGTGATATAAGTCCCGCTTTGGGGAATCATTTCCACCAAGCCTTGTTGGCGCAACTGAATCATGGCCTCGCGCAGCGGCGTGCGGCCCAGTCTGAGCTGCGTCATTAAAGCAGCTTCGCTAATTTTTTCGCCTGGAATAAGCTCGGCATGGATGATCATGTCGCGCAGTTGGTCGTAGGCGGTGGTTTGCATGTTACCGGCTGGATTTTGCACGTTAGTCCCTCACTTTTCGGTCGTCAAACGGATGACTGCCCTCATATTGTAACGCTTTCTCAAATTTTATTTGACAAAGGAGGCCTGTCTCGTTATGATGAAATCGTATTCATATACTAATATATCAGTTTGGAGGAAAAAGTACAATGAAAGACAAGATCATCAATGGTCTTAACCGCGCTGCGCTGGTTGTGAACAACAACAAGTACATCTCCGCGATTAAGGAATCATTCTACTCTTTGATCCCGATCATTATCACCGGGGCCTTTGCGACTTTGTTTTCCAGCATGGTCTTCGATGACGTCAATGGGCTGGCGCAGATCAAAGCCTTGCACTGGTTGGTCGCATTCAAGCCAATCACTGCCGCCATCAACTATGCTACGCTGAGTTTCTTCACTATTTATGCCGTGTTCCTGATCGGGATTCAAATGGGGAAACGCAATCACATCGAGGGTTACTTCCCTGGCGTCATCGCCCTCATGAGTTATGTCAGCATCAACCCTTCTATTTATAACTTTGTCACCAGCAATAATAAGACGATTGCGGTTACGGATGTTTTCGCCAAGCAATATACCGATACTAAGGGCCTGTTCCTTGGGATGTTCATTGCCATCATTTCCGTTGAACTTTATAACTGGTTGCGGCATCGTAAAGCCTTGATCATCACCATGCCTGACAGTGTGCCAAGTAACGTGTCGGTCAGCTTCTCCGCTTTATTCCCAACCATGTTCACCGTGGCCATCATTGCTCTGGGTAGCTTCCTGGTCAACCTGGCCACTGGTATGTCCCTGTTCGACATTATTTACAGCTTGGTGCAACAACCACTGCAAAACGTCGTGCAAGGCCTGCCTGGGATCTTGCTGCTGATGCTGGTTTCCCAAGTCTTCTGGTTGATCGGGATTCACGGCAACCAGATGATCAAACCGATCCGCGAACCGCTGCTGATTGCGGCCATCACCGCCAACACCGAAGCCTTCGCTGCTGGCAAGCCACTGCCAAACGTCATCACCATGCCTTTCTGGGATATGTATATGAGCATGGGTGGGTCCGGGTTAACCATTGGTTTGTTGATTGCCATTTTCATGGTCAGCAAGCGGGAAGACTTCAAGGCCATCGCCAAGTTGTCCTTCATCCCTGGGCTGTTCAACATTAACGAACCTGTCATCTTCGGGATGCCAATCGTCCTGAACCCAATCTTAGGGATTCCGTTTGTCATCACCCCACTGGTCACTGGGACCATCGGCTACATCGCCACCATCACTGGGTTTGCGGCCAAAGCCTACGTTTACACGCCATGGCCAACACCACCACTGATTTCTGGCTTCTTAGCGACTGGCGGGAGCTGGGGCGCGGTCGCCACTCAGGTGGTCTGCATCCTCGTTTCCATTCTGATTTACCTGCCATTCGTCAAAATCGCGAATAATCAGCGCAACCTCGCTCAAGATGTTGCCGATGCCGCCGATCAAGCCGACGCTAAGGCCTAATTTTCACTCGCAAACTAAGGCGGATCTGACCGACAACGTCAGGTCCGTTTCTCATTTCCCCGTCACGCAGCCTTTATATAGGAGGACTTCATGCAAATTCCTGAACAATTTCAATTAGGCGCCGCTTCTTCCGCCTGGCAAACAGAAGGTTGGAAAGGCAAAAAGCCGGGCCAAGATTCCTACTTGGATGATTGGTATAAAAACGAGTATTTCGTTTGGCACAATGGCAAAGGGCCCGATGTGGCCACCGACTTCATGACCCGGTATCAAGAAGATATCGATTTGATGAAGGCAATTGGCCTCAAGACCTACCGCACCTCGATTAACTGGAGTCGCTTTTTCACCGACTACGAAAAGCTCACCGTCGATGAAGACTACGCCCAGCACATTGATGATGTGATCAACGCCTTACTCGCTGCCGGCATCAAGCCAATGATTGCGATGGAACACTATGAAGTGCCACAATTCCTGCAGGATAAGTTCGGTGGCTGGAATTCTCGCGAAGTAGTCCGGCTGTTCGTTGAATACGCCCGCATTTTGTTCAAGCGCTATGGCGACCGGGTCTGCGACTGGTTCACCTTCAACGAACCGATTGTCCCGCAGACCCGCATCCACCTCGACGGCGTGCGCTATCCACATGATCTCAACCCGCAAAAATGGATGCAGTGTAACTACCACAAAGTTCTCGCCACCGCGCTGGTGGTGAAAGCTTACCGCGCCATGGAACTACCGGGCCGCGTGGGCATCATCCACAACTGGGAATTCGCCTATCCCCGCGCCGCCGGTTATCAACCCGACGTTGACGCCGCACACGCCTATGACCTCTTCCACAACCGCCTGTTTGTCGATCCGCTGCTTAAAGGTCACTACAGCCATGAACTGTTGACCCTGCTGGATCACAACGACATCCAGTTTAAGGCGGAGCCACAAGACGATGGCATCATTGCGGCGAACACCATCGACGTGATTGGCCTGAACCTCTACTTCCCGGCGCGCGTTAAGGAACCAGAGCACCTGTGGAATCCGCAAGCCGCCTTCAATCCGCGTAAGTACTACGACGATTTTGTCCTGCCTGGGCGTAAGTTCAACGCCTCCCGCGGCTGGGAAATCTATCCCCCAATGATGTACGACCTCGCCATGATCATGAAGAATGAATACAACAACTTCCCGTGGTTCATCAGTGAAAACGGCATGGGCATTGAAAACGAGGCCCAGTTCCGCGATGACAGCGGCATGATCAATGACGACTATCGCATCAACTTCATCCAGGAACACCTGCACTGGCTGATCAAGGCCGTCAACGAAGGCGCGAACTGCGAAGGCTACATGCTCTGGGCCTTCACCGATTGCGTGTCCCCGATGAATGCCTTCAAGAATCGCTACGGTTTAGTTGAAATCGACCTCGAGCACAATCTCGCCCGCCGGCTGAAACGCTCGGGCCTCTGGTATCGTGACCTGATCAAAAACCGCACCCTGCCAGACACCACGGCCTTTGCCAAAGGAGTAGACGCTTAATGACGATGAAAATGAGTTTCCGCTGGTTCGGTGAAGACGCCGATCCTGTGAAGTTACAGCAAATTCGCCAGCTCCCAGGCGTGGATCAAATCGTTGGCACCTTATTCGACCAACCAGCTGGCGCTGCTTGGCCAGAAGCCGAAATTGCCGCTTTGAAGCACCAAGTGGCAGCCGCCGGCATGAAACTGGAAGTCATCGAATCCGTTAACATTCACGAAGACATCAAGCTCGGCCGGCCTAGCCGCGATCAATACATCGAAAATTACATCACCACAATCAAACGCCTCGCCAAGTATGGCATCAAGGTGATTTGCTACAACTTCATGCCGATTTTCGACTGGACCCGGACCGACCTGTTTTACCAGTTGCCAGACGGTTCCACAGACTTGGCCTTCGACCACACCCAGGTGCAAGGCAGCGCCCAAGCCATGATTGCCAAGGCCAAAGCCGCGCATGATGAATACCCGATGCCTGGCTGGGAACCGGAACGCCTTGATGACCTCGCCACCCTGTTCACCGCCTATGAAGGCGTCACTGAAGCGGACTTGGCGGAAAACCTGCGCTATTTCCTCGCTGCGATCATCCCCACCTGCGAAGCGGTAGGCATCAAAATGGCCATCCACCCTGACGACCCGCCGCAGCCCTTGTTCGGCCTGCCCCGCATCGTCAAGAACCGGGACGACCTGGACCGCATCATTCACATGGTCGATAGCCCGATGAACGGCTTGACCCTGTGCGTCGGCAGCCTCGGCGAAGACCCCGCCAACGATGTCCCTGCCATTATCCGCGAATTCGTCGGCCTGGACCGCGTGCCATTCGTGCATGCCCGCAACCTCAAGCGTGGGGAAAACGGCGACTTCCACGAAACCGCCCACGCCTCTTCTGCAGGCTCCATCGACATGTATGAGATCATCAACACCCTGACTGAAAGCGGCTTTGACGGCTACATCCGCCCAGACCATGGTCGCATGATCTGGGGCGAAACCGGCCGCGCCGGCTATGGCCTGTATGACCGGGCCCTTGGCAGTCAGTACCTGAACGGGTTGATTGAAGCCTGCGCCAAGGCTGCGAAGTAAGGCTGCGAAAGTCGGCGTTTTTAGCTCGACGAGTAGCCTAGGCAGAAGCATCAAAGCTGCATTTTAGCTCTGATGCTTCTGCCGTAGCTATTCGCTCGAGCGTTGCCGACTTGAGCGCAACTAGCGTGAAGCACCAAGCTACGCTGACTTCATTCGCGTCCCTAGCCCTTTTAGTGATACTATTTTGAACGACGACTATCGCAAACACAGATTGGAGCAAACAAACACATCATGGAAATTGGATTGATTGGACTCGGAAAAATGGGCCTGAACCTGGCTCAGAACATGCAGGACCACGGCCTGACGGTGAAGGCCTTCGACTTGATGCCAGAAGCCCGCACCCGCGCTACTGAAGTAGGCGTCAGCACGACCGATTCCCTGCCTGCCTTGATTGAAAGCCTCCAGACCCCGCGCCTGATTTGGGTGATGGTGCCTGCCGGCAAGCCGACCAAAGCCACGCTGCAGTCCTTGCGTGAGCTGGCGACGGCTGGTGACCGCATCATCGATGGCGGGAATTCCTATTATCAGGATTCGCTGGCTGAAGCCGAAGCCTTTGACGCCAAGCAAATGCACTTCTTTGACGTCGGCAGTTCAGGTGGCATGTCCGGCGCCCGGGCCAATGGTAACTTCATGATTGGCGGCGACAAGGCCGTGTTTGCAACGATTGAGCCCCTGTTTGAAGCCATCGCTCAACCTGGTGGTTACCTCTACACTGGTCCCGCCGGTTCCGGTCACTATTTGAAAATGGTCCACAACGGCATCGAATACGGCATGATGGCGGCCATCGGTGAAGGCTTTGATGTGCTGGCCAACTCGCCGTTCGACTACGACAATGAAGCCGTCGCTGCCATGTGGGATCACGGCAGTGTCATTCGCGGCTGGCTGATGGCATTAGCTGCTGATGCCTTTTCTAAAGATCCGAAGCTCGAACAGCTTAAAGGCGTGATGCACTCCAGTGGGGAAGGCGCCTGGACGGTTGAGGAAGGCATTCGCCAGCACACCCCGACGCCTGTCATCACTGCGGCTTTGATGGCGCGCTACAACTCCGAACGCACTGACACTATGACCGGTAAAGTGGTTGCTGCCTTGCGGAACGAATTCGGCGGCCATCCCATCGACAAGAATTGAGTTAATATGACAGAATCCATCATTGCAGTAGATATTGGCACCACCAGTACGAAAGTGGTCGCCTACGACCTCAACGCTAACGCCTTGGCCAGTGCCAACCATGGCTACCCGCTGGCGCAAACCACGCCGGGCATGGCTGAACAAGCTCCCGCCGATTTGGTGGCAGCAATGCAAGCTGGCGTGCAGGAAGTGTTAACGCAGGTCGATGCCACCCAAGTCATTGGTCTGAGCTTCTCTGGGGCCATGCACAGCCTCGTGCTGACTGATGCAGATAACCAGCCGCTGACGCAAATCATGACCTGGGCCGACAACCGCCCGGCCGCCATTGTTGACCAGTTGCATGAACCAGCAACGGTCGCTTTACTGCGACAAACCGGCGTACCGATTCACCCCATGACTCCCTTTGCCAAGTTGCTTTGGCTGAACCAAACGCAGCCCGGCCTGGTGGCGCGGGCCGCGCATGTGCTCGACCTCAAGAGCTATCTTTTTGCCGTTTTAACTGGGCAATATGTCATGGATTACAGCACCGCCAATGCCACTGGGTTATTTTTCCCGGGAAATATAGCCTGGGCCTCGGCTTTGCTGGCGCGGGCTGGCGTCGAAGCCAAACAGCTCCCGACGCTGGTTGAAACTACAGCGCATGTGCCACTTTCTGCGGATGGTGCCTCACTGCTCAACTTGCCCGCCGGTCTGCCGCTAGTGCTCGGCGCGACGGATGGGCCGTTGAGTAACCTAGGTCTCGGCGCGATTCGCCCTGGTGACGAAACGCTGACCATCGGCACTTCCGCCGCCTTGCGCACCACGCTGCATGCCCTGCAGCTGGACCCCAGCGGCCAAACCTTCAGCTACTACTTGACCCCAGGCTATTGGGTCAACGGTGGCCCAGTCAACAATGGCGGCAACGTCCTGAACTGGCTGCAGCAAGTCTTTGATCCGAGTCAGGAAGCCGACTATCCTGCGCTTTTGGCTGAGGCCGCTGAGGCACCGGCGAATGCGCATCATCTGGTGTTCCTGCCTTATCTGCACGGCGAACGGGCCCCGTTATGGGACTCCAACGCCTTTGGTAGCTACCTCGGCTTAACCGCTCAGCACACCCGCGCCGACCTCATTCGTGCGGCAGTAGAAGGCATGCTATTTAACCTCAAGCTAGTTGATCAAAAGCTGCAGCTGACGGGCAACGACGCGCCACTGTTTGCCGCCGGTGGCTTCGCCCAAAGTCCGTTTTGGTGCCAGTTGACCGCTGATATTTTGAACCGGCCGCTAAAGGTGCTGGATGGCGGGCAAAGCTCCGCACGCGGGGCCGCCGCCATTGGCCTACTGGGCTTGGGCCGCTGGAACTCGCTGGCGCAAATCAACCAAGAACCGAGTGATTTCGCGCATTATGCGCCAAATCCTGAGGTGGCTGCGCAATACGAACAGTGGTGGCCCCACTGGCGGCACATGTTTAAGGTGATGGCAACCGAATACGACACTTTTAACTAGTATCCTGGCATACAAATAGGCGACTGACGAAAATGTCAGCCGCCTTTTTCAATCCTATTTTGCGCCAATCAGTTGTTCTTTGGCGTGAACCAACTGTGTCAACAGCTTGCAGTATGGCGTAGGAATGCCATACTTCGCGCCTTTGCGCGCTACCGCGCCATCGATAAAGTCAATTTCGGTCAAACGGTGATGTTGCACGAGGTCTTGGTGCATGGAAGGATAGTGATCGGCAATATTCGCAGTGAAGGTGGCCGCGACGTGATTGTAGACTTCGGTTTGATCCAGCTTAACGCCTTCCTTGGCCGCTACCGCAGCAAATTCAGCGATAATCGTGTGCAGTAGGTCAGGCGCTTCCTTAGTCTTGCCGAACTGGCCGATATTGCAATCCAGCAGTGCGCACAGGCAGTTCAACGTGCCGTTGACGCAGGCTTTACGCCAGATGGCATACTTCACGTTCTCGCTATATTTTGGATGCAAACCGGCTTTGTCAAAGACATCGACCACTTGTAGCGCAAAGTCTTTACCCGCTGGCGCGAAGTTTTGCAGCTCGACTTCGCCATCCCCTACCAGTTCCACATGGCCCGGACCGGTCATGCCGGCAGTCCACATGGTAATCCCAAGAATGAGATGGTCCTTGGCCACGTATTGCTCCAAAACATCTTCATGGCCGATGCCATTAAGCAAGCAAAGCACGTAAGTATCCGGATGAATCAACGCTTTGACCTGATCGAACATCGTCTTCAACTGGTTGGACTTGAGGAAGACGACAATCAAATCAGCTTGCACGCCACTTTTTTCGATTTCAGCTGGGGAATAAATTGGCATCTTGGCACTGACGGCCTGGCCGTTAAAATTGGCCTGAATGCCATCTTGGCGAATGGCGTCAATGTTGGCTTGCCAGCCGTCAACCAGCGTTACATCATTGCCCGCTTGGTGCAGCATCAAGGCAAACCGGCTGCCCATGCCGCCGACCCCTAAAACAGTGATTTTCATGATTTAACATCTTCTTTCAGGTTTATTCTACCGCCTTCAGGAAGTGGATTCAAAAGCTCAAGCCGTCTAAATGACCTGGTGCTCGATATGGCCGCTTAACGCGACCGCCGGCTGACCACGCCGGTGAATCGTCGTCGGTGCAGTCAAAGTCACATCGTCAAGCACAACGACCGCCGCATCATCAATCTGGAGCAAAGGCTGACCGCTTGGCGGGGTCACCCGACACTGGCTGAGCTTCAACTGAACAGGCCGGCCATGACCGAAGAATTTGGACGTCTGCTCAAGCTGGCCAATCACATCCCCCACCAAGCTGAGCACACGCAAAGGTTGCCCATCTTGCATGATGACCTTGTCGCCATAGGTGTAGGTGACCAGATTCCGGGCCCGGAACATGACCGAGTCGCTAATCTCAAAAGTCGTGGATTCGACGGCAACATCAGCCGCCATCGCGTACCATTTCACCATGGCATGGGTATCATGAGTATTTTCACTGCGATGCGAGTATTCGCCTGGCCCGGTAAACAAGCAGCGTGTCACCTTTAGCTGGCGCCCACCAATGCGCAGGCTGTTGCACGCCGTATTCAAAACCGTATCATGCACCGTCAAATCGGTGATGTCATAGCCGGCAAGACAGTCGTCACCGGACTTGATGACACACTGCCCAATTTCAATGGCCTGCGAGTGATGCAAATCAAAGCCATCATGGCCGCCCAGCACCGTCACGCCATTAATCTGAACGTCCTTGCACCGCGCAATCACATGCGCCCAGTTCGCGGCGTTTTGAATGGTATAGCCCTTGAGCGTTAACCCTGAGACTCTGGCGAACACCATGCCCATGGGTCCACGAAACGATTCTTCACCAGCCGAATCAAACACATCCTGCCCATCAATGATGGCCCCTGGTTCGGCCTCAATCGTGATGGCGGTGGCATCGTACGCGGCAATCAGCGCATGAAAATAATACGGGGGCAAATGCCAGGCTTGAATATAGTAGTCAGCGTGCAAATACGCGATATCTGGCTCCTCCCCAAAGGTCTGGTAATCAGCCAGGTTGGTGGACCCTTTAATCAGGGCACCGGTTTTGAGCAATAACCGCGTATTGCTGTACAGCCGAATACTGCCAATCACAAACCGCCCTGCTGGTACAACCACCGTACCACCGCCAAGATCACGGCACGCATCTAGCACTGCCTGAAAGGCCCTAGTTTGAACAGCCGCTGCGTCGGTTTTGACGCCATAATCAGTCACAAGTAGCTCTGCCATTTTCGTCAACTTTGCTCACCTCTTATTTGTTATACGCAAAAAGCGTGCCAATTTAAGGCGAATGCCAACAAAAAGGCCGCTTCTGTGATAGCAAGCGGCCGAACAGTTCAGTTGAAAGGTTGTTAAGGGCTTCTTTGTTTCACGTGAAACCACTTAATTAGCTTTTAAAATCTTCTCCGTTTGTTGCTGCAACGCATCAAAGGCGGTTTTTCCTGCTGTCCCCTTCGTCACGGTGACATCCACGGTGTCCATCAGGTCATTGCGATAATCGCCGTAACCAGCAAACACGGTTGAGGCAAAGGCATCATCTGCCGCCTCCCCTGCAGCCTTGAAGGTCGGATTGGCCTTCAGGTACTTTTGATAGGCCGCAGACGCCAGCCCGCTCCTAGTTACCGGCACATAACCGGACTTAATGGCCCACTGAGCGGTGTTAGCCTGCTTGAGCAAGAACTTCTGGAAAGCCCACGCCCCAGCCTGTTGTTGCTTGGTCGCCCCTTTGAACAGCACGTTGTCATTGCCGTTCAGTGGCGCCGCGGTGGAGCCATTGGCGAAGCTTGGAATGATGGCAGTGCCCCAGTGCATGCTCTTTGGGGCTTCGCTTTGCACCGAACCGATCGAACTGGAGCTGCCAATGCCGAACACGGTTTTACCCTGAGTGAAGGCCACGTCGAAGTAGTAATCGTTTCCGGCGGTCACGAGGTACCCCTCTTTGCGCATGTTCAAAATGGTATCGACAGCCTGCAGCGTCGTTGGTGCATTCAAGTTAGCCTTTTTCGCTGGCGTAATCAGCTGGTGGCCGGCTTGCTTCGCCATCCCTTCCAGCTGCACGTCGTAGGACTGATCCGTAGCAATCACGCCCAGGCCAGCGGCTTTGAGCTTCGGGCCCATGGCCTGCAGATCCGCCCAGGTCTTCGGCAAGGTCAGGTTATATTTGGTCATTAGGTCCTGATTGTAGAACAGCACCTGGGTGGAAACCGAGTATGGCAAGCCATAGTATTTGCCTTCGTACTTGCCGGCGGCGAGGAAGCTCGGAAAAATATCGGCTTTGGCGCTCGCCGAAAGTTTGTTAGCCCCGTCTAACATCTGACTATCCCAAGGAATCAAAAAGTCATTTTTCACATAGTCACCGATGTTGGTGTATGGCGCCTGCGCCATCACCGGCAGCGTTTTGGACTTCGCCGCTGCCATCAGCTTTTGCTGCAAGGCGTCATAGCTGCCTTGCGAGGTGGCCACGACCTTGTAGTCTTTTTGCGACTGATTGAATTCATCGATCAGCTTTTGCTGGGCCTTATCCCATGAGCCAGTCATGCGATGCCAGTACGTAATTTTCACTGGCGTGTCGGCTTTCGCCTGCTGCTTACCCCCGCAGCCAGCCAGCCCCACTGTCAACAATAACCCCAAAGCGAACGCCAGCCAGCGGCTTGTGCGTTTTTTCATTCTGTTTTCCTCCCATGCTGTCTATGATGTCTTGACACCCCATCATTATGCCAACTTTTGCAGGGAAAGGAAAGTGCTAAGCCCTATTTTCTGTAATTGGGAGCTGCGGCCGAGCCAACCGAAAGCGATTTCTTTACCGGCTAGTCGGTCTTGTGCCGCCCTGACGGCTAGTGTATTCTGAAAGCGAAAGGATGGTGCTTTATGCCAGAAACATACGGCTACATCAAACGCATTCGCGGGCTCGTCGGGCACATGCCCTTGATTTTGAACTGCTCTGCTGGGGTGCTACTGAACGACAAGCGGGAGATTTTACTCAATCATCGCACCGACAACGGCACCTGGAGCTTGCCCGGCGGCTACATGGAATACGGCGAAACCTTTGCCCAGACGCTGATCCGCGAATACAAAGAAGACAGCGGCCTGGACGTCAAAATCGAGAGGCCGCTGTCGGTCTTCGATCAAGGCGAAACCGTCTATCCCAATGGCGATGTGTGCCAGACCATTGCGATGCTTTACCAGGTCGCACAAATCGGCGGCAGTTTTGCCGAAGCCGACGCCAACGAAACCACGGAAGTGAAATTCTGGCCACTGGACGCCTTACCGCCGCTGCTTAATCAGCAAAACGCCGACATGATTGCTTACGCCGCCGCACACTGCGCATAGGACATGCTAGCGGCCCTCACCGCATGAGTAGAACCCTGGAATCAAACAAGCCGCATCGACGCCGATGCGGCTTTTGCTTGCATAAAATCACATCAGCTGCCCGATGGCGTAGTGAATGATCATGGTGATAATACCGACAATGATGTTGCGGATCATCGCGGTTTTCACCAGCCCGTCGCCGAATTTGGCCGCCAGATAACCAGTTAACGACACCGACAGTAGCACCGCAACAATCGTCCCTGGCCACTGCCAGCCCACTGGGAGCACCGTCATCGCGAACAGCGGGAAAATGCCGCCACTGGCCGCCGACACCAGCGATGAAAACGCCGCATACCACGGGTTCATGTAGTGGCCTTTTTTCAAGGCGAACTTGACCCGAATCACCGTGCCTAGCGCATCTTCTGCCAGCAGCTGATCGGCGATTTGACCCGCTGTCGCTGCTGTCACACCGCGCGCGACATAATAGTCGATCACCGCTTGGCGTTCGCCAGCCCAATCGGTTTTGAGCAGCTCAGATTCCTGCGCGACCACAGCCTGCTCCGTGTCTTTTTGGGAGCTGACACTGGCATACTCACCACTGGCCATGGAAAACGCGCACGCCAGCAGATCCGACAAGCCCGCGATAAAAATCGTGAACTGATTGGTCGTGGCTGCCGCGACAGAAAACAGCACCCCGACCACCGTCAAAATGCCGTCATTGGCCCCGAGTACCCCGGCGCGCAAGGTGTTGGCGCGCTCGGCCATGGTCTGCTGGGTTTTGGTTTTTGGTTTCACGATTGCTTTCATGCTCACCGCCGCTTTCTGCTAAAAATGCCGACCAACCATTAGCGCTTAATACGCGAATAACGTCCCAATGCCGTAAGTCACTGCCATGGTCAACACGCCAGCGACCACATTGCGGCCCATGGCCTTCCCGCGGTTGGCATGGCCCAAAGCCGCCGCGGTGTAGCCCGTCAAGGACAAGGCAATCATCACCGCAATGACGGTCGCGATGACTTTAATGGCTGGTGGAAACACCGAGATGGCGACCAGGGGCAAAATCGAGCCGGTCGGAAAAGAAATCATGGAAGCTAGGGCGGCCGCGACGGCGCTGGCTTTTTCGTTGAGATCAAAGCCGTAGCGTTCACGCACTGCAATGTTCAACGCGTCGCGAGTGAGCATCTCATGCGTGGCTTGCTTGGCGAGGGCAGGTGAAATGCCGGTTTGCTCGTACTTGTGCTGGATAAAGTCAAACTCACCTTGGTAATCGTTATCCAGCGCGCGACTTTCCCGCGCAATCGCCTGGCGCTGGCCGTCCCGTTCGCTGTTGACCGAGACATATTCTCCCATCGCCATCGACACCGTGCCGGCGAGCATGCCTGACAACCCGGAAAGTAAAATCGCATAGCTGTTGCTCGTGGCGCCGGCCACCCCAATGACAATCCCGGCCACCGACAAAATACCGTCATTGGCCCCCATCACGCTTGCCCGCATGACGTTCACTTTTTCTGCAAGTTTCATGCTTTTCCCTCGCTTTTTGGAACCACTCCAATGTAACAAAATCGATTGTAGTCCGCGCCTGGCGACATGTAAACCACCCGGAAAAATTTATTTCGTTGTTCCTAACTTTTTGTGAGTTTAAAAATGATTGGCGGCCCGGTCAAGCAAAAGTCCTCGGCGCTTAGACTTTGCCATTTTCACGTTACGTCCGCTTAACGGATTGGCACCACGGCTGAAAGCGCCTTTAATCAGGCGTTATTTTCCCATGCAACCGACCCAAATCACCTTTTTCGCTCGGGCCTCGATGACTTTTTTCCTTTTCGGCACCTACCCTTGCAGTCAGTAATTCCTCGTTATTTTTGTTAGGCAACACTAAATAAAATATTTACATCCCTTTTCAGGGGCGTATACTGAAGGTGATTTCAGAAAGGATTGATTGAGTTGAAGGAGACAAACAGCGCGCCTAAATCGCGCAAGTTGATTGCTTACGCCAACGGCCCCTCACTGGAGGAAATCAACGGGACTGTGGAGGTGCCTAAGGGCAAAGGGTTTTGGCGCACGTTACTGGCTTATTCAGGTCCCGGGGCTTTGGTCGCCGTCGGTTACATGGATCCAGGTAACTGGTCAACCAGTATCACCGGCGGGCAAAACTTCGGGTACCTCCTCATTTCCATCATTTTGATTTCAAGTTTAATTGCCATGCTCCTGCAAAACATGGCGGCTAAACTTGGCATCGTAAGTCGCATGGATTTGGCGCAGGCCATTCGCGCTCGCACTAGCAAAAGCTTGGGCATCGTCCTTTGGATTATGACTGAGTTGGCCATTATGGCGACCGATATTGCCGAAGTCATCGGCGCCGCCATTGCCTTGTACTTATTATTTGGCATTCCGCTGGTGATCGACGTGTTCATCACCGTCTTTGATGTCTTGCTATTATTACTGCTAACGCGCATCGGTTTTCGGAAAATCGAAGCGATTGTTGTAACTCTGATCATGGTCATTTTGCTGGTCTTTGTTTATCAGGTGGCCTTGAGCCGGCCTGATTGGCTCAGCGTGATCAAAGGCCTGGTGCCCTCGGCTGGCGCCATTGCTTCCCATCCGGTGGTCAATGGCATGTCACCGCTGAACGGGGCGCTAGGCATTATCGGCGCCACCGTCATGCCACATAACCTTTACCTGCACTCAGCGATTTCCCAGACGCGGAAAATTAACCATGATGATGAGGATGAAGTCGCCACTGCCGTTCGTTTCAGCCAGTGGGATTCCAACATTCAGTTATCGGTCGCTTTTGTCGTCAACTCCCTGCTGCTGATCATGGGGGTCGCGGTGTTCAAAAGCGGCGCCGTGAAGGATCCGTCCTTCTTCGGCTTGTACCAAGCCCTTTCCGATAGTTCCGTGCTCAGCAATGGCATTTTGATTGCCGTGGCGAAATCCGGTGCGTTGTCCGCCTTGTTCGCCATTGCGCTGCTGGCCTCCGGGCAAAATTCCACCATCACCGGGACCTTAACCGGGCAGGTGATTATGGAAGGCTTCATTCACATGAAGATGCCGCTGTGGGCCCGGCGCCTGGTCACCCGGCTGATCTCGGTAATCCCGGTACTGGTCTGTGTGTGGATGACGCGCAACCTGTCAGCGGTGGATGAACACGAGGCGCTGAATACCTTGATGAATAACTCACAGGTGTTCCTGGCCTTCGCCTTGCCATTTTCCATGTTGCCGCTGCTGATGATGACCGATAGCGCCGCCGAAATGGGTAGCCGCTTCAAGAACTCGCTGTGGGTCAAAATCTGCGGCTGGATTTCCGTGCTGGGCCTCACCTTCTTGAATATGCTGAACCTGCCTGATTCTTACGCCGGCTTCCTCGGCGCGCACGCCTCAGCAAGTGAAATCAACACGGCACATGTCTTAGCCTACATTTCGATTGGCTTGATTGTGCTGCTGCTTGGTTGGTGCGTCACCGATCTTTACCGTGGCAACAAGAAGCTGCTGGCCGCCGGCATGGGCCGCGATCAGCTATTAGCCGCCGGCAAATCAGCCGACACCATGATCAACGCCGAACGGGCCAAAGAAACCGCTGAAGACAAGCACACTGAAGCCTAAGGAGGAGACAGAATATGGCACAAGATGATTTCAAACACATTCTCGTGGGGGTGGATGATTCCCCCGACGCCCTAGCCGCCTTCCAGTATGCGATTCACCGTGCCAAGGCGGATCAAGCTGAACTCATCATTGCTTCCATTCTCGAAAGCGATGAAATGAACGTTTACCAGGCCTTATCGAAAGATTATGTGCATGGTGAGCGGGCCGATTTAGAGCAGCACCTCAGCGAATACGTCAAGCTCGCCGAAAAAGCCGGTATCGCTAAGGTCCGCGCCGTCATCGGCGAAGGCGACCCTGGCGAAACGATTGTGAAGACGCTCATCCCTAAGTATCAGCCTGACCTCTTGGTGATCGGTGCCTCGGCCAAAACCGGCTTAGCGAAGCACTTTGGCAGCCAGGCCGCTTACATGGCCAAGCATGCCCCGATTTCGGTGCTGGTCGTGCGCGAGTAGGCGATATTTCCCGGAAAATATTGAGCAGACAAAGAATCCCTGCAGCCGCTTGGCTACAGGGATTCTTTGCGTTCACCATCTATGTTCACTGACTCAGACTGTCAAACTTAGGCCCCGGTAATGCCCAGAAAGGTTAAGGCAAAACCTAGGACAACGACGCCGAGCAAAACTTTAACTGGGCTGACGTTCTTGCGTAGCAGGACAAAGCACCCCACTGCCAGCAGCAACGGCAGCATGTTCGGCAAGATTTGGTCGAGCACTTTTTGCAGTTCGAAGACCGTGCCGTTGATCTTCGTCTTGAAAATAACTGGCACTTTGACCAAGGTGGCAATCATGCCGCCGACAACGGTGACCCCGACAATGGAAGCGGCCTTGGTGAACATCGCCATCACGCCATTTTCCACGGCCTTTTGAATGTACTTGGTCCCCAGTTTGTACCCGAACTTCTGGCCGTAGTACCGGACCAACAAGTTAGGAATTAGGGCAATCAGCGGCAAGGCCGCCACAATCAGGTTCCCTTGCTTGGCAAAGGAAATCGCAATCCCCATGATGATCAAAGCCCAAACACCGGAGAAGAAGGTATCACCAATCCCGGCCATTGGACCCATAAGCCCAATCTTCATCCCGGAAATCCCGGCGGTATCAAAGGTGCCCTTAGGTGCCTTCGCATTTTCTTCTTCCATGGAAAGGGCTAACCCTGACACCATGCCGTTCATGTTCGGCGTGATGTTGTAGAATTCCATGTTCCGCTTCATCGCTTCCCAGAACTGATCATCATCTTTGTAAATTTCGCGGTAGATTGGCGCGTGAACCCAGTCCCAAGCTACCCCTTGCTGCCGGGTGTAGGACATGTTGAAGCCCAGGAACATGTTGCGCCAGAACATGCGCTTCGTTAACTTTTTATCTTGCGCAGTCATTTCAATTTTAGTCATTGAAGAAGTCCTCCTCATCATTACCTGTTGATGCGGCTGTTTTTGCTTGCTTGACCTCGTTAATATGCCGGTCAATGAAGAACATCATCAGCCCAAAGACGACACCGAAAATGGACACCGCCATGATTGGCAATTGCAGGTACGCCGCCATGGCAAACCCGGCGATAAAGAATGGCAGGAATTCAATGTTCCAAACGAACTTGAGCAGCATCCCCATCCCAACGGCTGGCAGCATGCCCGCGGCCACCGTCAAACCGGTCAGGAAAGGCTTTGGAATGGCGTTAACAAAAGCATTGATGCCTTTGGTCCCGAGCAAAATGGCAACGAAGGCCAAGGCGAAGTAGGCAAGCAGGTAAACCGCGATCTGCAACCACCAGAGGCGATTGAACTTCTTCAGGTTGCGCTGATCGATGTAGCGGTCAAAGACTTCAACGTTAGCGGTGAACCAGAATTTCAGCAGGTTCCAAACAATCACCGCCAACATGGAGATTGGCACTGCCAGGGCGACGGCAACGGCAGGCTTTTGGTTCAAAATCAAGGCGAAAGCCACCCCGAGCACGCCCCCAACGGCGGTATCTTGTGGCAGCACCGCGCCGATTTGCATGACCCCATAAAAGGCTAATTCAACGGCGGCGCCTAAAATCAACGCTTGCGATGGGCTCTTGCCAAGCACCAAAGCCAAAACGATATAAGAGAAAAATGGCATTAACTGTAAGAATGAACCATAAGCGTTGAGCCATTTGCTGAAGGCCAGCACCAGCCCAACCACAACTGCTTGATAAAGTAACATAACTATTCTCCTTTCAGAAGACTCAAGAATGGTACTGGCGTGTCACTTGGGAGCGGCTGATAAACGAAATTATTGCGTTTCTCCCCAATCGCCTTGACCGCCTCGACCTCATCATCGGTGAGATAAACCGTTTCTGAGATCTTATGTTTATCATTCAAGTTGCCGCCGCCAATCCGGCCAACATTGGCAATGTCCACCTTGGTTTCGACATCGACGTTATCCACCAGCGTCTTCAAGTTAGCCACCGTGTTAGTGAGCAGCAGCATCTTCAGCTTGGCCCCCCGCGGATCATTCGCCAACTCAATGGCTTTGGCGACTGGCACCACCGCCACCTTGATGCCAGCCGGCGCTGCCAGGAGCAGCGCGTTCTTCTGGATATCACTTTTGGCCGCTTGATCACTCGCCACGATAATCCGGCTCAGCTGTAGTTCCTTTGACCAGAGCAGCGCGACTTGGCCGTGAATCAAGCGATCATCACAACGCATCATACTAATCATCAAAACACCTCCATCTGCGGATGATTGCTCACCCGATTTGCTTACACTGACGTATAAGCAAATACGGTGCCAATCTTGTTAAACCACAGCTGGAGGCGTTATTTGGTGAAGCGTTTACATGAAATGCTTAGTGTGCAACGGGGTTTAAGCTGGCGCCAAAATGGATTTAAACAGTTCTGACAGCAGCGACAACTCATAGCCATCGATGGTAATGCCATATTTCAACTCAATCGGCTTGAAGATGCCTTGTGCCACTGTGAAGAATTCCTCTTCCTTGGCGTCTTTTGGCTGCAGTGAGGCACTACGGCTGCCCGACACGCCAGTCATCAGGCGTTCGACCATCAGGGAAATGTGCATGTACAAGTTGAGCTTCGTTTTCCCATCGATTTTGACATGGTAATAATTCTCGAATTTAAAGATGACCGTTTCCACTTCTTGAATAATGATGCTGGGGTTCAAAAAGGCTAAGCGCTCGGACACGCCTTCGATAGAAAGGAAGCGCACCAGCCGGTTATAGAGGTCATCAAAGGTCTTTTGATCCACGTACTGCTTGAGAATATCGTGAATCATCACCTGTCCGCTGGCATCCAGCAGGTCGTAAATGTTGATATGCGGGATTTCGAAGGTCTCTGGCAGGTTCGTGGTGGTGATGACCAGCAAGGTGGATTCAAAGGCCTCAATGTCATTGGCCGCCACACTTTGCCGCAGGCGGTCAAAGTCCATCGTCACCAAACTGATGCGCCGACCCAGCACTTCTTGGAAGATATCGCGCAATTTTTCGGAAATACCCAAACCGGACATGCAGGAAATCACAATATTCTGATTCTTGGCAAACCCTTCGAAGTACTGGGCCGCAATCGTGTAGTCGGTGCTGGCATGTTCGGCAATCGCCTCAAAGGGCAGTTTCTGCTGAATTTTCAGCCCGATATCCAGCGCCGTCGCTGTGGTGAGGTTGTTCACGACGAGCAAATCGCCTTGCAATTGGCTTTTGATTTGGGTGTACAGCTGGTTCAACGAGCCCATGTCGACCAGCAAGATGAAGCCATTGGAGGTGTCAAAATCCGCCACGGTTTGCTTGGCGCGTTTGGCAATTTGATTGATCGTAGTATCGATCGGCATATCCAGGGCATCCACTAAGTAGGTGCCACACAGGCGGTTGACCACCGACTGAATGCTGGTCGCCATGTGACTGCCATGTGCCACCATTAAGCAGCGCAGCGGAATTGTTTCATCTACCGTTTCGCTTAAACAGCAGGTCAAAATCGCCGTCAACACTTCATGACTGGCCGGCGCGATCACTGGCAGCTGGGCATAAAAGGCCTGGGCCACATGCTGCGAGCGGGCGAAATGACTGGCCAACCGTTTAATGGCAGCCAGACTATCGGCGCTGAGGGTAAAGTTTTGAACGTATAACTGGAATAATACCGGTTCGTAGTCCAACGCCGCTTTCAGACCGAATTGATCCACCACCACCTGCCGAAACTGTCGAGCATGCATGGCGTGAAGCACGGAATCTTCACCGGTATCGGCGCCATTCAGCTGATACAAAGTCTGCAATTGGGTGCGCACGGCCCGCGCCGTCAGTTCCGGATGCGCCGTCAGGTACGCCTCAAAATGCTGCGCCGGGCTGGCCGTATTCAGTTCAAACACTGTATCGCTGGCCTGCTCCCCCACAATCAGCGGTTGGGTGATATTCAAGTTATCGGCAGTGATTCGGGAGGCTTCACGATCAAAATCGGTGATCGCCACCACCAACTGGGCCCCGGTCTTTCTGGTGCTGGCCTTGGCGCAGGCGACTTTGATCATATTTTTTAGCCGGCCGACATTGCCATCGGGTTTCAAATTCAATAGATAAGTCAACGCTTCTGGCGCGACCTGAATGGGGCACTTGAAGTTCTTCGCTTCAGTGCCGAATAACACCTTAATGAAGGCTAGGCGCTCATTGATCGGCCGATGGGCATAGGCCGTGAGATGCACATTAACTGGCACTCGCCGGTTAAAGGTTTCTAGCATCGCCGTGTGCGGATCTTCCGTCGTGGCGAAAATGAAGCGGACCGAAGCCGTGCTATCGTGCTGGTTTTCACCGATGGGCCGAAAGCGGCCGGTATCCATAAAAGTGAACAGTTTTTCTTGGTTTTCACCAGACAGACGGTGCACTTCATCCAAAAACAGGTAGCCGCCATCGGCTTCTTGCAGCAGGCCTGGCTTGTTGGCGTTGGCCCCGGTGAAGGCGCCTTTGACGTAGCCAAACAGAATCGAGGAGAACAGTTCCGGGTTATTCGCATAATCCGCACAGTTGAGCACCTTGTACGGCGCCGTTTTGGCCAGGGCACCGGTATCTTTGGCATAGCGGTAGATTTGCTGGGCCAAGAAGGTTTTCCCAACCCCAGAGTGGCCAGTAATGACAATGTTCAAGCCGCCAGGGTAAGCCACTGCCGCAATACACTTACGGATACTTTCCCGCTGGCTACCATTAGCGCCAATCACCGCCGCCAAACTGTGCAAATCATCGACAGCGCTGGCCACTGGCGCCACGGTGCTCGTTAACTGCCAATACACCGGCCGCCCGGTGCCTTTTTTGACCAACCCCGCCTGCAATAAGTCACTGAGGTAATGACTCGTCACGGAGCGACTCACGCCCATGCGCGCTGCAATATCCGCCGTTGCCACCTGCGTTTGCTCAGTCAGCAGCTGCTGCAGCGTTGCCAGGACTCGTTCTGTCGCTTTACTCATTGTAAGACCCTCCTGTGTGAAAGCACTTTCGCCCTCAATTTAGCAGACGTTCTGTGCAAAAGCAAGGGCACTTCAACCACTAAATAGCAGGATTAGTGTGTAGCAAAGTTAAACACTAAGACTCGAGTTGTGGCCCGTTACTTGCTTATACAAAGGTGGCAATCAAGTAGTGTGCAAAGGCCAGGCTGCGACGGTCGGCCGGCTTAGCGCGACAGATAGCCTAACCCCAAGCATTGCCAGCGTTCTCTGCTGGCGAGGCTTGGGGTGTAGCTAGCTGCTCGAGCGTTGCCGACCGGAGCGCAACTACACTAGCCGAGTCAATCCGTAGCCTCTAGTTGCGCTCCGTGAGGCCAACGCCTGAGCGATTAGCTACGCGGCAAGCCTCGAAGCCTAAGACCGGCTTCAATGCTTGTCGCTAGGCTAATCGTCAGGCTAAAGGCGGCCTCACTCCGCAGCCTGCTTTTGCTCACAACCAAAGGAGGAAGAAAAATGTCACATCATGGATTTTGGCGCTTCGGCGTGATTCTGGGGGCGGCGGCCGCATTGCTCATTCCCGCCCACCTCACCCACGCCGCCGATGCGAATAGCATCGATACGACCAGTGTGCAGTTGCAGATCACCAAAACGGATGGCTTCACCCACCCCGGAATCAGCATTGATCCTGAGGCTTTGGCCAATACCCGCAAGGAACTCGCCGCGCATGCCGAGCCTTGGGAAAGCTACTATCAAGGGATGCTCGCCAGTCCCTATGCGAGTTTGGATTTTCAAGCGGCGAACCTGAAGGAAGGGACTCGGGATGTCCCGCTGGATAAAACCTTCACCTCAAACAAGCAGGAACCGCGGTTGTCCCAAGATGGCTTTCGTGCCTACACCCAGTCCGTGCTTTACTATTTGACTGGCAACGTGAAGTACCGCTACAACGCCATTCGCCTGATCCGCATCTGGGAGAATATGGACAAAGACGGCTACAAGTATTACGCCGATGCTCACATCCACGCCCCAGTGCCGTTTTACTATATGGTCGCAGCGGCGGAGCTGACCAAGTACACCAATCCGACGCAAGGCAGCTACAAGGATACTGAAGGCAACACCATCAACCTGCGCTGGACCGACACTGACAACCAGAAACTGATTGATAACTTTATTGATCCCCTCACCACGAACTTGTTAATCAATGTCAAAAATCAATACTTCAATCAGCACCTGTATGCCTTAACCGGCGTCATGGCCGCCAGTATTTTCAAAGATGACACCGCCGCCTATCAGGACGCGGTGGAACAGTATTTCGTCAATGCGCAATCTGAACGCCCGAATATCAACGGCGCGCTAGGCAACTTGATGCATGTGATGACCGCGGACGATCCGCGCAACCCAACCGGCCAGGATTTTGTCCAACTGCTGGAAATGGGCCGCGACGCCAACCACGCCAAGGACGATGCCTTGGATCTCGCTGGTCTGGCGCGCACGATCAACAACCAAGGCACCAAAGTTGACCCGACCACCGGCACGATTTCCACGGCAGCCAATGCGGTGGATCCTTACAGCTTTGGCAATAATCGCTTACTGGCAGGAACGCAGCAGTTCTACGCCTACAATACCGGTCGCACGACTCCTTGGATTCAGGTGTCACAACCGGGTGACGCTGCGCACCCAGCAATTGAATCCGATGGGGTCACCAATATCATCGACTTCGGCGGCCCAGTATCGCCTGATGGCCGCGGGCGCTTGAACAAGTTCTACAGCCTCAGCGAAGTGTATGACTATTATCGTTACCAAGAAGGCTTATCCGCTGCCGAAATCGCCAAAATTGCGCCAGCTGTGGCCAATGAAGCGACGCATTTAAGTAGCACGACTTACTACGAAGGTACCAAGCAAATGAACTACTGGGGCGCCTATTCCGACAACAAGATGACCGAAATCGGGGCGGAATATTGGCTCTCGATGCCGCAAGCGAAAGCGGCTGACACCACCACCTTCCCTAGTCAAACTGCTGGCACGGAAGATGTCACCTTCAATCAATTCGGCACCGTGCTGAACAGCAATCTCGCCAAGACCACTAAGGAAGGCATTGAAGTCACTGCCGCCACGACCCAAAAGGACATTTCCGAAACCGCCTACGACGCCACTTACCCTAAGGACACCACCACCAATCGCGGCGGCGCTCAGGTAGCCTTGGCCGGCTTGGTGAAGCCTACCACTGGCACCTTCGCCGTGCGGCTGAAGACCAATGGAACCGCTCAGCTGCTGATTTCTGCCAGCAACACCCCGAACGCCGCTTACCAGACCCTGACTTTGCCCGATACCAAGAATAAGTGGCAAACCGTGGCCTATCCAGTGGCTGGTGGCAATGCCAACATCGACTTCTTCACGGTTTTAGGCCAACCAAACGTTAAAGTGACGTTTGCCGCTGGTGTCTACACCGATGATGCCGCCTTGCCAGTGATCGGCGACACCGCCCGCGATACCGCCATGTTTTTAGGCAAAACGCTGAACCTGAAGCTGACGGCAACCAATGCCACCAGTTTGACCTTGGTGAACGGACCGCAAGGCTTGACCTTAGCCGCAAATGGCACCTTGACCTTCACGCCGACCGCAGCCGGCACTTACCCGGTCACCGTGACCGCCACCAACGGCCAACGCACCGTCACCAAGACCTTCACCATTACCGTTGAAAATGATCGCGTGGCGGCTTACAACACCGCCACCAAGCAGCTCAGCGATGGCACCTACACCACGGCGTCACTGGCGAAAGTCAACGCCGCGGCCAAAGCGGTGCAAGCGCTGATTAAAACCGGATCGGATGACGACTTCCAAAACGCCTTGAATGCTTACACCAAGGCCATCAAAGCCGCTGAACTGATGAACCCGACCTTGGCTGATGGTAGCTTGGCCTATGCCGGTCTCACGACAGCTAACTTGTTGCAAAAGGACTCGCAAGCCATCGATGAGACCAAAACGGCGAACACAGCGCTGCTCACCGATGACAATCAGGCGACCCAAGGCGGCGACTGGCACACGCCGGCTGTGATTGACTTCGGCGAAGACGCCGCTGTCTCCTTAACGAAAGTGATGTTCTTGGCCCGGACCGGGTTCCCGAACCGCAGCCAAGGCACCAACCTTTATGGCTCCAATGATGGCATCAACTGGACCAAACTCACCGATGCCATGACCACCTTGAGCAACCAGCCGCAAACGATCACCGTTTCCAATCACACCCAATATCGCTACTTCAAGGTGCAAGTTGATGCCGCTGGCGAACCGACCGACCCGGCCTACCCTGGCATCGCTGATTATGGCGAGATCCACCTCTTCGGCACGCGCTACGAACTCGCGCCAACCGCAGACGGTATGACCAAGCCGCAGCTTCTAGCGGAAACAACGCCAAGCGTCACCGATAACAGCAAGCCGCAAACCGAAGTTACCACCCCTGGTCAAGGCGGTCATCAAGGCCAAACTGACAACCCTGCCCGTCAAGGTACCAACGTGGCTGTTGGGGCCCAGTCCAGCAGCCACAACCAAACCGCTGATCAGCAGGCAACCAGCACGGCCAAGGCTAGCCCAAAGGCCAACCGTCAAACAGCGGCTGGCAAACAGGGCCAGCTGCCGGCCACTGGTGAAGCGGCTCAGCCATGGCTGCTAGCCGCCGGTGTCTTACTCTTAGCCGGCGCGCTCTATGGCCTAAAGCGCCGCGCTTAATCTTCTTCAACTAGTTCTCCTCCCTGCCTCAGCCCCAGCTTGCTTGGTGCTGGGGCTTTTTGTCGGCACTATTTGGCATGAAACTTGCTTGTATTGAAGTGACACGGTAAAGGGAGGATTCACATGACAGAGCTGTACACTAATCCAATTCTCAAAGGCTTTAACCCTGACGCTAGCATTTTGCGCGTCGGCGATGATTACTACATTGCCACCTCAACGTTCGAATGGTGGCCAGGGGTTGAGATTTATCATTCCACCGATCTGATCAACTGGACGGTGGTGGCAGAGCCGGTTGACCGCCCCAGCCAGGCGAATTTGGTGGGAAATTACAATTCCGGTAGCTTGTGGGCGCCTGCCTTATCTTACGACCAGGGCCGGTTCTATTTGATTTATACGGATGTCAAAACCACCGGCATTTTCAAAGATACCTTGAACTACCTGATCGAAGCGCCAGCCATCACCGGGCCTTGGAGCGAGCCGGTTTTTCTGAACGCCAGTGGCTTTGATCCGGCCATGTTTCACGATGACGATGGCCGCCATTACTTGATGAATATGCTGTACGATCACCGGCTTGACCACGATGGCTTTGCCGGCGTCGTGATGCAGGAATACGACCTCGCCCATCATCAGCTGGTGGGCACGCGCCAAAAGATTTTCCAAGGCACCCAGTTGGGCAACGCGGAAGGCCCGCAAATGCTCAAGCGCAACGGCTGGTACTACCTAATTTGCGCTGCGGGCGGCACTGGCTATTCACATGCTTCAACGATCGCCCGGGCGCGCAACATCTGGGGACCTTACACCGTGGCGCCGAACACGCCACTGATGACCACCAAACCGCACCCTGACAGTCCCTTGCAAAAATGCGGCCATGTCAGTCTCGTCGAGATCACGCCGGATGAGTGGTATGCCACGTTCATCACCGCCCGGCCCCTGAAACTGCAGCGCGGCAACTGCACCCTGGGCCGAGAAACCGGCTTGACCCCGATTCGCTGGCAGGACGATTGGCCTTACCTGCTTGAGGGCGGCGAGGTGCCGCCGCTGCAATCGCCGCTGCCGTCGATTGCGCAAGCGGTCGAGCAGCGCACCGACTTTTCTGAAGCCATCGATTTCACCACCGCCAAAACGCTACCGATCAGCCTCAAATCGCTGCGAGGCCCGCTAGGTGACCACGCCCAGCTCACGCCAGCTGGCTTGGTCCTGCGCGGTCAGCAAAGCATCACCAGTCTGCACCGCCAGAGTTTGCTGGCGCGGCGCTGGCAGGCCTTCAATTTCACAGCGACCACCACGGTAGACTTTACGCCGACCAATTTCCAGACCCTGGCCGGACTGGTGCTGTTCTATGACACCGACAACTGGCAATATTTAAGCATCAACTACGATGAAACCCAGCACACCCGCTACCTGCAAGTGATGGTGGATGCGGCCGGCCAGGCGCACTACGCCTCACCACGCATCCCCTTGCCAGCTGGGCTGGTGACGTTGCGAGCCGAAGTGGATCACGCCACCAGCCAGTTCAGCTATCAATTACCTGATAACGACTGGCAGCTCATTGGCGACGTGCTGCCGGCAGAGCAGCTGTCTGATGACTACGTGAAGGCCCAAGGCAAACTGGCCTTCACCGGGGCCATGGTCGGCATCTGCGCCCAGGACCTTAATGATCACACCAGCTTTGCTACCTTCAAATCCTTCGCCTATCAAGAACGCCGTTAAACGTCATATCACGCCCAGAGCAGTCCATCGTCAGTTAGCGCAACCTTAAGCCGTTCCTTCAACCAACTTTTCCTGTCATCTGTGTTAATCTTGCCTGATCAAGATGCTTCCGGCGTCAGTTGGGCTTTGATTTGATTCTGATCAGTTGGCTCGTCACCCTGAAGGAATTGGCTTATTTTTTTACCATACAGGCCATGTTTCAATTAGCGCTTCTGCTTGTCCGCGCGTAGCGACTTTGCGTGGTCATCTTAGGCGGTGGTATGATTTGAAAAAGGGGGGGGTGAAGACGGTGGCGTTCATAGAAATTCAGCATCTAACCAAGCGTTACGGGCAACGACAGGCAGTGCTAGATGATCTCAGTTTAGACATCGCTGCCAATGAATTCGTCGGTATCATGGGGCCAAGTGGGGTAGGCAAGTCAACCTTGCTTAACATCATCGCAACCTTGAAGAAACCAACCGCAGGCACCGTCTTCGTCGCCGGTCAGCCAGTGACAAAGTGGCGTGACGCCAAAGCAGCCAACTTTCGCCGCACCCAATTGGGCTTGATGATTCAGGATTTCCGCTTGTTACCAAACTTGACCATTGGCGATAACATCGCGCTGCCTTTGACCATCTTGCCACCACAGCCCAAAGACTTGGCCGACCGGGTTGCTCAAGTTGCGGCGCAATTTTCTTTGGTTCCGCTTTTGACGCGCTACCCCCATCAACTAAGCATTGGCCAGCAGCAGCGCGTTGCCGCCGCCCGGGCCATCATCACCAAGCCAAGGCTAATTTTAGCTGATGAACCGACGGCGAGCCTCGATTCTCATGCCGCCACCACTTTCCTCCAGCACCTCGCCAAGTTACATCACGAGGCTCACACAACCACTATCTTGGTCACCCACGATGCCTTCACCGCGAGTTTTTGTGACCGCATTGTCTTTATCAAAGATGGGCGATTTTTTGCTGCGGTAACCTCAAAAGGCAATCAACAACAATTCTTTGAGCAAATCGTTGAAACAGCGGCAATTAGCGGTGGAAGGTGGCGCGATGAGACGATTAATTAAACCCTTGAGGTCCCATGCCGCTTTAGGCCGCGTCTTGATGTTCGCTGGCGGGGCACTAGCGACAGTTTTGTACGCTTTATTGTCAATTCTGGCCACCTCGGCGGTGATGCGCGGGGTCACGCCCGCAATCGCAACGCTACTTAAACAGTGCTTATGGACTTTGGTTGGGGTACTCAGCGGGCTTGAAGTGCTCGTAATGGGGTATCTCTATCAACAGATGCTTTCGCACTATCGCACTGAGTTTCAGCTATATCGGACGCTAGGCATGCCGTTATGGTACCTCGCTTTGCGCTTGATCGGCGAAAACGGCCTCTGGGCTATCCTGACCAGCGGAATCGGTGTCGCCGCTGGTTTTATCGGTTCTAAGTTTTTTGCGATGTGGTTGTTTCGAATGATGTCACTGCCGTTGAACACTGGCCTCCTATGGTCTGCCCGGGCGGCAAGCCAACTGCTGATTGGCTACACGATTGGCTATAGCCTATTAGCGGTGACTGGCTGGTTACGTTTTTGCCGCCCTTTAGGCAGTCAAGATCGCCACAAACCGACCAGCCATCGTCGCCTTAACGACCGCTGGCAATGGCTGATAGCATTACTGGCGCCATTGGGTTTATTGGCCAGCGACTATGGGCTAGCCCACTGGTCAACCACGCCGCCAACCATTAGTGCTTGGTTGAGCTTAACCATGATTGGAATCTTTGCCGTGTGTGCTTTTACCCTACCAGCAGGATTGGCGCTCATTGCCCGGACTCCTGGCATCCGGCAACATGCAACGCGATTACTGAGCGTAGCAACCTGTCGCCAATTATTACAGCGGTACTGGCTGACGATGGGCTTGACAGCAGGCCTGCTCAGTGGCGGAATTGCACTGTTATTAAGTGGCTTGATGCAATATCAAGCCCTCCATACGGCCAAAACGCCACTCCTCTTTTTGGCCACTTTGGCGACCGTTGACGGCGTTGGTGTTGATGCTGCCGCCGGGATAACCTTGTTCACAACCACCATGCTTAGTTTTGCCATGCTGGTCGCCGCTGCCATTATCCTGGGCTTGGTGCAGCGCTTAAACGCATGGGTCCAAAATGACGCCACAACGTTATATCAATTGGGTATGCCCCGCGCAGCGCTTGTGCGGATCAAACAACTCCAAGCTGGGTTAGTTGCCGGTTTGCCTTTATTATTGGGGGTCCTCAATACTGTGGTCATCTTAGCTGGCAGAATGACCTTATTGCAGCATGAGCACAACAACAGTTGGTTCATGCTCGTATCGGTACTTCTGTATCTTGCTGTCGTGCAAATCGTCAGTCGCAGCAGCGCTAACGACTGATGATGTGACCGGCGGAAAGTCATTGCGGCACCCGGTACAGGAGCCAAAAATCGCGCCAGCAGCAGTGACCTCAACTGCTGCTGGCGCGATTTTGCTCTCCTTACTTGACGCGCTTAAACACCCAGCGCTGACTGACAAAATCCCCTTGCGGTTTGGCAATGGCGACGCCCACCGCCATCAGGTATGCGGCCGGATAAATTTGGCCGTCTGTTGCCTGCCACAGGCTATCCGCTGGTAAAGCCAAGGCTTTTAGCCGCTTCATCACGGTATTCGGCTGCGCCAAGACGTTCACATGATCGATGATCAAAGTGGTGGCGTCCAGCTTTTGCCAGGCGTATTCATTGCGTTCGTCATACACGGCGAGCCAGTCCAGCTGACCCATTTGCAGTGTCTGACGCAGTGGCTTATACGCGCTCACCTCAGCTTTGATTTGCGCCAAGGTCGCCTCATCACAGGCCAATAAGTTAAGCTCGTAGCCGCAAGCGCCAAACTCGGCCACCGCCGCCCGCGTGGCCAGTGGCGTGGTGCGGCCGGTTTGCTGATTGGGCACCATCGACACGTGGCAGGACAAGGCTTGCGGCGGATAAATAAAGCTCGTGCCGCGCTGAATCCCCAGCCGCGCAATCGCGTCGGTATCATCTGACGTCCAGATTTGCGGCGCATAAGCGAGCATCCCAGCATCAAAACGCCCGCCGCCGCCAGCACAGCCTTCAAACATCACCTGCGGATGCGCGCTGGTGACCGCCTGTAGCACCCGGTACAACCCTAGGAGATAACGATGCCGCAACTCTCCTTGCCGCTCAGCGGGCAAAGCTGGGGTGTAAAGATCGGTGAGATTGCGATTCATGTCCCATTTCACGTAATCAATGTCATGCTCATCCAGCAAGGCATTCAGCGCTTTGATCAGGTGATCCTGCACCTCGACGCGGCCCAGGTCCAAGGCATAAGTGTGCCGGGCCAGGCTCGGGGTGTGGTGCGGGTCACGAATGATCCAATCGGGATGGTCATGATACAGATGCGAGTTAGGGGAGACCATTTCCGGCTCCACCCAAATACCAAAATCCAAACCCAGTTTTTGAATCTCGGTAATCAAATGATCAAGGCCACCGAGCTTGGCTTCATTCGGCCACCAGTCGCCCAGCGCTGTGGTTTCATCATCTCGGCCATCGCCGAACCACCCGTCATCCAAGACGAAGCGTTCAATCCCCACGGCAGCCGCTTTTTGGGCCAACGCCACCAACGTCTTTTCATCAAAATCAAAGAACGTGGCTTCCCAGTTATTGATGACCAGCGGCCGCTCCTGCTTGGCAAAAACCGCCGGCAACAGGCGGTCGGTGTAGAGCTGCTGGAAGTGGTGGCTCACCGTGCGCAACCCGCTGGTGCCAAGCGCAATCACAGCTTGCGGCGTGGTGAAACTGGCCTCAGGCGTTAAGGTCCAATCGAACTGCCAATCATTCAAGCCTAGCTGGACTCGAGCGTTCTGGTGCATATCGACTTGCACCTGCGCCAAAAAATCCCCGCTGTAAATCAAGTTGGCCGCCAGCGCCGCCCCTTGCTGCCAATCCGTATGCGGCTGGGCCAGCACCACCGTTGGCTGCTGCCCATGGCCACTGGCGCCGCGCATCGAATCCACCCCTTGCAGCCCTGGTTGCAACGCCCGCCGCACCGGCTGGGCTTCGCGGCCCCAAGCGCCGGAAAAGGTGATGAGGTCTGCCTGATCAGACAAAAAGTCCCAGGACCACGATAAGGCGCGGGTCACGTGCAGCTTGGCATGGCCGGTGTTTTTGATCACCACATGCTGGGCAAAGGTGTCATGCGCGGCATCGGCTTCAATGTACAAGGTCACCGTGATGGATGCGGCTTCATCCGCTAAGGTGAGCGCCAGCCCGCTGGCCTCGGCTGCCGGTAGCGCGCGCAGCGCTGGCAAGTCAGCCGGCGTCGGCAACTGGTCCAGCCACTGCGCGCTTTGAAAGCGTAAATCCAAGACTTCTGACCCACTTTCCTGCCGCACCATCAACGCGGGCCGGCGCATATCAGGCGTGCCGAAGGTCGGATACAGCAGTGGCAA
This sequence comes from Lacticaseibacillus suibinensis, assembly GCF_003946175.1. GTDB lineage: Bacteria > Bacillota > Bacilli > Lactobacillales > Lactobacillaceae > Lacticaseibacillus > Lacticaseibacillus suibinensis. Next base: position 69,121 of record NZ_RHOK01000007.1, read on the forward strand.
CTGCTCAAGCCGAAAATCGTGAATGCCATCGGTGTCCGCCAGGTAGCTGGCGCGACCCATTTCAGTGATGATGCCGCCTAGCTTAGTGCCCACTGGGAGGCGCTGGCCTAAGTACAAGGCCACGACATGGCCAGTGGCAAGCACCCCGATACTCATTTGATTGTGCTTGGTGCGTAAATCGAATTGATGAATCAGTTGTTTGGCTGCTTGGGCCTCCATGATAACTTTCCTTTCTTTATGGCTGTTTCCGCGCATGCGCTGGCGCGATGCCGGCTTTTTGCCGATACTTGGCGACGGTGCGCCGCGCGACGGCAAAATGAGCCGCGGCGAGCTGCTTGGCTAAGGCTTCATCGCTCAACGGATGCTTAGAATCTTCTGCCGCCACCAGTTGTTTGAGCGCCTTGATCAGCTGATCCGTGGAATGCGCCGCCTCGGTTGCCACCGCTGGCGCGTAGCGCGAGAAGAACATTTTCAGCGGGAACACGCCAAAATCGGTTTGCAAATACTTGCCATTAATCGCCCGCGAGACGGTGGATTCCGCAATCTGCAAAGTCTGGGCAATATCCCGCAGCAAAAGCGGCGCCAAGGGCTGCTGAGGATTCTCAAAATAGGCGAATTGGCGCCGCACAATTTCCCGGCCAATCGTGGTCAGCGTGTTTTCGCGCCGCTGCAAAGCGTATTCCAGCGCGCGAAACTGCTCTTTTTTGGCCTGCAAGTACTCCCGCGCCTCAGCGTCCGCTGTGGCTTTCAGCTCATCATAGGTGGCCTGGGCGAAAATCAGCTCGGCCTGGCCCCGCCGATTGAGCTTCAGGCTAGCTTTGCCGTCGCGCACGGTGACCGTCAGCTCCGGCACCACAAATTCAACCGGCGTATGGTTATACGCCAAGCCGGGATCGGCCGACAGGGTTTGCACGTAATGCAAGCAGGCGGTGAGTCCAGCATCATCCAGGCCTAATGCCTGTTTGATGGGCTGATACCGGTGGGCCACTAAATCGTCAAAATGCTCCTGCAGCAGCGCCAATACCCCGTCTGGAATCGGATCTGGGTCTTGCTCCGCTTGCAAATACAAGCATTCCTGCAAGTCATGGGCGCCCACGCCTGGTGGATCCAGTCGCTGCAGCAAGGTTTTGGCATCGGCCAGCGTGATCGCGTCGATGCCCAGCTCCTTTTGAATCTCGGCATCACTTAGCGGCAGATACCCACGCGGATCGAGCTGCTGCACTAGGTAAATCACCAAGGTGCGCAGTGGCGTATCACGCATGGTCAGCTGCGCTTGAGTCAACAGATACTCGAACAAGGATTGATGCGTATCTGCTAACGGCTGCTCGGCGGCTGGGGCCCCTGGCGCCGCTGGCGGTGCTAAGTGCGTGCGCACCTCCAGCAGCGGATTTTCCAGGCTGACGTTTTTGAGGTAATCGATCAGATCCAAGGCGTCGAGCTGCAGCATTAAAATGGACTGCCGCATCCCTTGCGTCAACGTGAACTTCTGGACTTGAGTTTGATTTTGCACAAAATCGAACTGTTGCGTGGGTTTCACGTGAATCCTCTCCTTTCGTTAAAGTAGCGTCCTCACCACTTGGGCGACCCCATCAAACGCGCGGTTATCCACCACCTGATCCGCCGCGACTTGCACCACGGGCAAGGCGTTGCTCATCGCCACCCCGAGCCCCGCCCCGTGCAGCAGCGCAGCATCATTTTCATAATCACCAAACGCCACCGTGGCCGCCATGGCAATGCCGCGCAAGGCGCATAAATGCTGCAAGCCGGTTAATTTATTGACGCCTGGCGCGGTCATTTCGAGAAAATGCGTATCCGTCCAGCTGCAGGTCACCGCAGTTTGCGACCGCACGGCGGCCGCTGCGGCTTCCAGGGCGGGGCGTTCACCGCTAAAACTTAGCTTATAAATCGTGGTAGTTTGAACAGCTGTGGTCAAAGCGGTTAAATCATGTGGTAGCTCCTTCAAATACCCGGGCACCCAGGTGGCAGCTGGCGGCACGTACTCAAACCCGGCCTCAAGCGCTGACAGCGACAAATTCAAGCCAAACTGTTGGCCAATCGCCATCAGCGTCGTCAGTTGCGCCGGCGTCAAGGCGGTGCTGGCAATCACTTGATTGTCGGCATCGGCAATGCAGGCACCATTGAAGAAAATCTTATCGCCGCGCACCCCTAGTGCCTGGTACAGCGCTGCAATCGAGGCCAATCGCCGCCCGGAGGCCACCACAAACGCATACCCAGCCGCAACGGCCTGGCGAATGGCGTTGGCGTTTTGAAGCGAAGGCTGGCCCTGCGCATTCAAAAAAGTCCGGTCAAGATCCGTGCAAATCAGCTTAAAAGAAGGGGTCATCTTCGGTCACTTTTTGCAGTTTGACTTCTTGAATGCCTTGCTGGGCCTGCTGCATGATGTGCTGCAAGCTGTCTTGGTCGAACTGCTGGGCCAGCACCAGCTGCAAAACCAGCGCCAAGTTCATGCCGCCAATCAGCTGCACATTGGCATGCACTAACAGGGCCATGCAGGCGTTACACATGGAACCGCCCACCAAGTCCGCCAAAATCAGCACCGGTTCTTCCGCCGGCAAGGTTTTGGCAATTTGAGCCACCACATCATCCGGTTTTTGCCCCGGCATCAGCCCATAAGCACTCAGCTGCGGCTGGGTGCCGGCGATCATTTCTACGGCATGTTTCATGCCTGCTGCAAGCTGATTATGTGAAACCAGAATAATTTTAACCACGTTGACCATCTCCATGTTGACTTCTTCGTTCGAATTTAGTGTGCAATCTGCTGCACACTAGCCATTGACGGCAGTGTTGCGCTGCAACGGCTGATCCACCCACGGCACCACCAAATCGCGGCCGTGAATTTCAATCGGTAAAATGCTGTAGCCAGAATGCTGCAAATCCTCACGCTGCCAATGATCCAGCAGCAGATACCACTGGCCTTGGTACTGAAAGCCAAAGGTTGGCTGCCCGTCATAGGTCGTCGCCTTTTTTGGGCCCTCGCAAGGATTATCAATCAGCTTCTGATTGGCCACCAGAAAGTGCGACCGGGAAAATAGCGCTGGATTAGGCCGCCAGCCGGTGGTGCCACTGGTGATGGTGAAATACCACTCACCTTCATGGAAAATCACCGGGGCCTCGCGTTCTTGATCAATGAACAGCTTGCGCACTTCGCCGGTCACGCCCAGGTAATCCGGCGTCAAATTGGCCACGTACAGCGTTTTGTTCATGTTGGCACTGTGGACCAGATAAGCCTGGCCGTTTTCTTCATATAGCGTCATATCGCGGCTGTCAAAATTGTTCGGGCGCAGAATTTGCTGGACCGTGAACGGCCCTGTCGGCTGCTTGGCTGTGGCGACGAGGCAGCCAGCGAAGCGGTAATCCGGCGTGTCAAAATGGCACCACATCACGAATTGCTTGGTCTGGGCATTGAACAACACCTTGGGCCGCTCCACAATCGATTCTGCCTGCACCTGCTGGCTAGGATCACTGGCGGCTGTCAGCACGTCGCCGACCCGGTGCCAGGTCAGCAAATCGGTGGAGCGATAGCAACCAATCCCGACAAACGGGACGCGGCTGGTGCCAGCAATGTTCGCGACGCCTTTGTCTTCCCCGTACCAGAAATATTCACCTTCATAAGGGACAATGCTGCCACCATGGGCCTGAATGAGCGCCCCTTGGTCATCGTGCCAGGGCTGGCCGTTTACATTAGCGATTACCATAGCAAGAAGTCCTTTCCCAGCAAGCGCAAAATTCCTTCCACAAAATAGTAATCGCCGTAAATCAGCGGCCGTTCCAGCTCGCTTTGGGCATCATGGTACGCCGGCGTGGCATCTTGCACAATCCCATCAGTCGCCAAATTCCAATCGGCATGGTGGTCGGCAATCGCCTTCAGCATGCGGGTGGCGGCATTCACGTACAGCGGGCGCTCTAATTCCGGCACATGCTTGGCAATTTCCAGCATCCCGCAAGCTGCGCAGGCGCTGGCTGAAGTATCCACTAGCACTGGCTCGGCTGGTGCCCGGAAATCTACCAGCGGCACATCCCCGGTCGTAGCAACGTTAGCGATAAAGTAGTTGGCGACTTTTTTGGCCGTATCAAGATACGCCACTTCATGGGTGTGCGCATAAGCCAGCGCAAAGCCGCTGATCGCCCAGGCCTGCCCGCGTGACCAACTAGATCCCACGCCGTAGCCTTGACCGCCCAAGGTTTCCACTAGCTCGCCGGTGTTGGGGTCAAAGACCGCAATATGGGCCACGGAACCATCTGGGCGCACGATATTTTCCATCACGGTGTGCGCGTGATCATCAGCGATGAACTTAAAGCGCGGATCCTTCAAGACGTCGGTCGCCCAGTACAGCAGTTGAATGTTGAACATCGAATCGATGATCACCCAGCCAGCGCGGTCGCGATTCCACGAACGAATGAACTTGCCGCGCGGGTTGTAGCGCCCCGCCAGCAGCTCGGCGGCGTGCAAGCCGCGCTGCAGTGAGCGCTCGGAGCCGGTTAAGCGGTAATCCGCCACCGCGGTCGGTAGCCACATAAAGCCGACGTCATGGTGCAAGCCCTTGAATTCCAGAAAGGCTTGATCAAGCTTGGCCTCCAGCCCCCGCGCCGTTTCCGCCGCTGCTTCATCGCCGGTGGCGTGATTCAGTTGCCAGAGCAGCCCACCCCAAAAGCCGTTGGTCCACCAAGTAATATCATTAGATTTATCGTCGTAGCGGCCATCCTTGACGATATACGGAATGCCGGCGCCAATGCGCTCCCGTTCCGCCGCCACTTTGGCGATGATTTTTTGGTAAGTGGCTTCCAGCCACGCTTGATTATCTGTCATGTGATCCTCCTACTGTGATTGTCTCACTGTTCACCCTGCTATAAGCAAAAAGCGTGCCAAAATGTGTGGACCAGCATCAAAGTTCCGCCGCTGGTGGTTTTCACAGCCTAACCCGGCCGGTTTCTTGGTGCCGCTAAAATTTTTCTCTGCCTCGGTCATCATAGGCGCCTGTTGCCCGCCTTGCTGCCTTTACCGCGATTTTACTTGTATAAAGTAACGGTTTTCGATACAATAGATTTGAAAGAAATTTAGTCATGCCTAAAAATTGGAGGGGTTCCATGTTAACCATCAAGAACCTCACCGTTGCTTACGATGCCACACCAGTGCTTGCTGATGCGACCGTGAACTTTAACGCCGGCAAAATCACTGGGATCATCGGTCCCAATGGTGCAGGAAAATCAACGCTCATCAAGGCCACGTTAGGCCTGATTAAAAGCCAAAGCGGCACTGCCGAATTCAACGGCCAGCCGCTCAGTCACCAAAAAAAAGCCATTGCCTACGTCGAGCAGCGCAAAGACCTTGATCTCAGTTTCCCCATTAATGTCTTAGACGTTGTGCTCACCGGCACCTATGCCGACTTAGGCCTGCTCCGCAGCCCCGGCAAGGCGCAGCGGCAAGCCGCGCTGGCCGCTTTGGACCAGGTCGGCATGACCGCCTTTGCCCAACGCCAAATCGGCAACCTGTCAGGCGGCCAGCTGCAGCGCGTCTTCGTGGCGCGGGCGATCGTCCAACAAGCCGACCTCATCATCCTCGATGAACCGTTTGTCGGCATTGATTTGCAAAGTGAAAATGCCATCATGGCGATTTTGCAGCAATGGCGTGACGCCGGTAAAACCATCATTGTGGTGCACCATGACTTAAATAAAGTCACCCGTTACTTCGATGACCTGGTGGTGATGAACCACGGCATTGTCGACTACGGCCCGGTCAATGAGGTTTACACGGCCCGCAACATTGAACAAACCTTCTCGGCGGACCTCTCCGCGGTTTTATTCGATCAGGAGGTGCAAGCATGACCACGATTACCGAATTCTTCGCGGCCTTGAGCCGCTACGACTTTTTGCAAAGTGCCCTACTCACTGCCATCATGGTCGGCATTATGTCTGGCATTATCGGCAGCTTCATTATCTTGCGTGGGATGTCCTTGATGGGTGACGCAATTTCCCATGCGGTGCTGCCAGGGGTAGCCGTGGCGTACATGCTGGGCATCAACGTGCTGGTGGGCGCCTCCGTGTTCGGCATTTTGGCGGCGCTACTGATTGGCTTCGTCGCCGCGCACAGTAAGGTCAAAACCGACACCGCCATCGGGGTGGTGTTCTCGGCCTTTTACGCCTTGGGGTTCATCCTGATCTCCATGGCGGAAAGCGCGACGAACCTGCATCATATTCTGTTCGGGAATATCCTCGCTGTCAGCAACCATGACATCATGACCACCGCCATTGTGCTGGGCATTGTGATTTTGTTCGTCACCATTTTCTACAAAGAGCTGCTCATCACCTCGTTTGATGAAACCTTCGCCGCCACTTATGGCCTGAAGGTGCAGCTCATTCACTACAGCCTGATGCTGGTTTTGACGCTGGTCACGGTGTCGGCGCTGCAAACGGTGGGTATCATTCTGGTGGTGGCGATGCTGATCACCCCGGCTGCCACCGCCTTTCTGTGGACCAACCGTTTGTCTTTGATGCTGATTTTATCCGCGGCCTTCGGGGTGGTTTCCGCCACTATCGGCTTGTATCTCAGCTACACCTTCAACTGGGCATCAGGCCCGGCGATTGTGCTGGTCGCCGCCGCCTTCTTCGCCATCGCCTTCATCTTCTCGCCGAAGCAAGGCTTTGTGCGGCTGAAGGCCAGCCTCGGCAAAAAAGCGCGGCCTAAGCTCAGCCAGGAGGTGCGCTGATGAAACGCATCTGGATCGCCCTCGCTGCCGTGGTCGCCATGCTCTCCGGCGTCTACTGGTTCCTCAGCGGTCGCGCTGACGCACCGCAAGCCAAAGCCCCCGGTCAAAAACTGCGCATCGTCACCACCAACTCGATTTTGGAGGATATGGTGCACAATGTCGGCCAAGACCGCATCGAACTCTACAGCATCGTGCAGCGCGGCGTGGACCCGCATGAATACGAGCCTAAGCCAACCGATATTGCCCAGGCCACCGAGGCCGATTTGATTTTCCATAACGGCCTGAACCTCGAAACCGGCGGCAGCGGCTGGTTTAACAAACTGGTGGCAACCGCGCATAAACACTTCGATGAAGACGTGTTCGCCGCAAGTACCGGTGTGAAGGCGCAGCACCTCACCACCAACGTCAACGAGCAAGACCCACACGCCTGGCTCGATTTGGCCAATGGCATGCAATACGTCAAAACCATCACCGCTAAAATGAAGGCGGCGGACCCCGCCAATGCCGAGTATTATCAGCAAAACGCGGACCGCTACCTCGCTAAACTGGGCGCCTTGCACCAAACCGCTCAGTCGCAGTTCCTTGATTTACCGGCCAGCCAGCGCCTGCTGGTCACTTCCGAAGGCGCGTTCAAGTACTTCGCCGCCTCGTACCACGTCACACCGGCGTATATCTGGGAAATTAACACCGAATCGCAAGGCACGCCAGAGCAAATGGCAATGGTGCTCGCCAAAATTAGAAGCTCTGATGTGCGCAGTCTGTTCGTTGAAACTTCGGTGTCTCCGAAAGCGATGAACAAGGTGGCCCAGGAAACCGGCCTCAAAGTGTTCTCAAAGGTCTTCACCGACTCGCTCGCCAAACAAGGCCAGCCCGGTGATACCTACTACGACATGATGAAGTGGAACCTTGATCATATCCATGCTGGGCTGAGCGTCACCAACTAGATTTTCCTCGACCGCAGTTGCTGCACATGCTGCGGTTTTTTGGTGCGACCACACAAAAAGGGCCGCACGCGGCGACCCTTCTTGTGGTCAGTTAGGCCTTCAACACAAACTTCTCAATGGCCTTGGAGATGCCATCATTGTCATTAGTATCTGTAATGTAATCAGCATGCGCCTTGGCGAGTTCGGAGCCATTGCCCATGCAGACCGCCAGGCCCACCGTGCTGAACATCGCCAGATCATTGCCTTCGTCTCCGAAGCCCATCATTTCGTCTGGCGTGATGCCAATGGTTTCACCCAACGCCTTCAAGCCTTGGCCCTTGTCGACGCCTTTCGCCATCGCTTCCAGGAAGTAACGGCCGGCGCGAATGACCGAATAATCATCCCCAAATGCCGCCCGCACGGAATCTTCCACCCCGTCGAGCAGGTCTTGGGTGCCGACGAACAGGCCCTTGGCAATTGCAAAATTTGCAGGTAATTCCTCCGGCTGGCGGATAAACAGCCCGGCTTCATTTTCCACGGCTTGCACAGCGGTAATAAAGTCCACATCGTGATCAGCGGTGTAGATTTGGCTATTTTCATCCAGCACGTTGAAGGGAATGTCATGCGCTGCAGCAAAAGCGGTCAAGGTCCGGTAGCCGGCATTGTCAATCAGCTGCTTGGCCACCACTTGGCCGGTGATGGATTCAATCACGGCGCCGTTGTAGGTCACCACATACTGCTCCGGCCCAGCCACGCCGAGTTCCGTCAGGTACGGCTTCACCCCAGCTAACGGCCGACCGGTGCACAACACAATTTTTAGGCCGCGCTCTAGGCAGGCTTTGATTGCCGTCAGCGTGCTCGGCAGGATTTTGCCTTGTGAAGAGAGCAGGGTATCATCGATATCTAAAGCAATGAGTTTGATGGTCATGAGATTCCTCCTTGTGATTCGCTTTTCTTCATCGTAGCATGAAAGAAAGCGCTAACTGGTCAACTTTAAAACCAATGCCAGACAGTTTGGAGGTTTTTGCGATGCCGATTTTATTTGAGCAAGTCGAACAGTGGCCCAACTTGCCCTTCAAGTTTTTTCAAAATGATCCGCGGGAAGGCATCGATTACCCGGCCCACTGGCACCCTGGCATTGAGCTGAACTTTCTGGTGGCAGGCGCACCGCTCACTTTTACCGCTAATGGCGTCCCTTATCGCTATCACCCTGGCGATTGCTGGGCCACTGACCGCCGGGTGATTCACAGTGCCAGCGGCGACTCGCAAGCCACCTGGGACGAGTTTGGCTTCATTATCGATGAGACCTTTCTAGCGCACAAGCTCCCTAGCAGCGGCCAGTGGCTCGTGCAGATGCAAGGCGACCAGCCGCGGCAAGCGCACCCTGAAGCCTACCAAGCCATCTACGACCATGGTCTCGCCATCCGCGACCTGATTGCCGCCGGTGTCGATGAGTATCGGCGGCTGGCGATTTTGAGCCACTTTTACGCGCTGCTGATTGAACTGGGCCAGCACTTCACCACCAGCGTTTCCCAAACCGTGACCGCTAATCCGCACCTGGTGGACCAGGTGATGGCCGTAATCAATCGCGACTATGCCAAACCGCTGCATGGCCCGGAACTGGCCGCAGCGGCACATGTTTCTTTAACCACCTTGAACCAGCAATTCCAGGCCCACCTGCAACTTACCGTTGGCGGCTACTTGCGCCTCGTGCGCCTGCTTAACGCCCGGCGGCTGTTGATTGAAACCACCAGTAGCATTGATTACATCGCGGCGGTGTGCGGTTTTGGCAGCACCAAGAGCTTCCAGCGCAACTTCAAAACCTGGACCGGCCAGTCGCCGGCGCAGTTCCGGGAGCTGCCGACGCAGAAACCGTAGGCCACTCACGAATTGACCCCGCAAATAGCGATTGCCACCGCTCATGGCAATCGCTATTTGGTTACCACCAGACGAATTAACATTTCAGCAACATCTTAGCAACATTTCACCAATGCCCCTCAACTATGCTGGCATTATCAAACTTAGAGGAGCAAATGGCGCTACAACCATTCAAACTGGTGACCCTCGCCGGTCGCGCCGGAAGCATTCTTTTTGCTATCCTTTTTCCCGCCTGCAACCACTGGCCGACTGACTGATATTTTTGAGGAGAACGGGGCGAACTAGGCTATACTCAATTTAGCCAACCGCCTGGAGGATCAAATCATGCTCAATTTCATCATTGAACGATTTCATCTACCAATCCATCTCGACCATCGCCGTGATCGGATTGCTTTATATGCGGCATTATCCGTACCCATCAGTTTGCTGATGGCCGCGACCAAATTGCTTCTGGGGGTGGTTTTTCTCTCCAGTTGGTTGCTGATTTTCGGTGCTTATTACACCGTCCTCTTAACCGTCAAAGTCCTGGCCTTGTGGCGCTACCATCGTATTCGCGTCAGTGATTCGCCGGTCATGGCAAAAATCCAAGCAGAACAGGCGTTTTTAACTTTAGGCGGCCTGGGTTTTTGTCTGATTGGCGTTACCTTCGGCATTTTCTGCTATGTCATGTATCGGCATGGTTACAACCAGCAGTTTGACTTGAACGCCGCACTGGTGATTGCCATGATTGGCTTTACCAAACTGACCGCCGCAATCATCGGGCTGGTGCGTTCGCGGCATCTGCTGAGTCCCTTGATCACGCTCCTCAAAGCATACAGCGTCGCTGATGGCATGACCGCAATGGTACTGACGCAATATGCGCTGTTGACCTACCAGCACAGTGCCAGCGTCTCCACGACGACCGGACTGTTTGGCATGGCCATCAGTGTGGTGGTCATTCTGGTTGGTCTTTGGATCACGTTGTTTGCCGCGCATCGTGATTTAACTCAAGAAGAAAACGAGGAAAGCTCATGCAACAAATACTAGTCGTCGAAGATGATGAAAAATTCAACGCCATTCTGACCCGGACTCTGACCCAGGCCGGCTACCAGGCCGCTGGGGCCTTAAGTGCCAATGCCGCGTACAACCTGATGTACGACCAAACTTTCGACTTGATCCTCTCTGATATCATGATGCCTGACATTGATGGCTATTCATTCGCCGAAACCGTCCGCCGCACGGATCCCGCCATTCCTATTCTTTTCATCACGGCCCGCGACGACATCGCCTCCAAAGAGAAAGGCTTCAACATCGGGATCGATGACTACATGATCAAGCCCATTCAGCTCGATGAGTTGAAACTGCGCGTCCACGCCTTACTCCGCCGGGCCAACATCGGCAAAACCAGCCGGCTCGTGGTGGGTAATGTCAGCCTGGATCAGGAAGGGCGAGTCGCCTTGCTCAATGGCGAAGAAGTGGCCCTCACTGTGCGCGAGTTCAACCTGCTCACCAAATTTCTAACTTATCCCGGCCACGCCTTTTCACGCGCCGAATTAATCAATGAATTCTGGGACCTTGATAGCGAAACTTCGATGCGCGCAGTCGATGTCTACATTACCAAGCTACGCGATAAATTCGCCACCGCTGACGGTTTCGCCATCAAAACCGTTCACGGCCTCGGCTACAAAGGAGTCCTGCTTAATGGCGAAAAATAAGCCTACTTTTCGCGCCCAAGCGGCCAGCTTCTCTTGGATCGAACTCACCATTTTGTTTCTAGGCTTCGGCCTTTTGGCAGCGGTGCCAGGGCTGATCTATAGCGGCGACTGGCAAAGTGTGCTTTCGCCTTTTGCCGGCTGGTATTTGCTCTATTGTTTGCTGGTGGCAATCGGGTTTGCCTTGCTGGCGGCGTGGCAACGCTATCGCACTTTTGCCAAGCCGCTGCAGGCCCTAAGCATCGCCGCCGAAAAAGTGGCAAGTGGTGATTACTCCGTTTACTTGCCGCCAGTCCACCGCCCGGAGCGCTACGATTACCTCGATGCTATGTTTGCTAATTTTAACACCATGGTCGCCGAACTCGGCTCGATTGAAACTCTACGCGGTGACTTTGTGGCGAATGTGTCGCATGAATTTAAGCGGCCACTCGCCGTCATCAAAAGCTATTCTGAAGCCTTGCAAAAAGACGATCTCGATTCTGAAACGCAAGCGGCCTATCTTGCGACCATCAACACTGCGGCTACTGACTTGGCAGATTTGGTGTCAAATATTTTGCGCCTCAATAAGTTAGAAACCCAAACCACCCAGCCGGAGCGCACCACTTTTGACTTGGTTGAACAGCTGACGCAGGTCATCTTCGCCAGCGACCCTAGGTTAGATGAGCACCAATTAGAGCTGGCAGTCGCCATGCCGGAAAAACTGGCCATGATGGGTGATCCTGAGCTGTTGAAAGTCGTCTGGAACAATCTGCTGGCCAATGCCATCAAGTTTACGCCAGATCATGGCACCATTACGCTTGCGGTCAAGGCTCAGGCCCAGCATGTGGCAGTCAGCTTCACCGATACCGGCATCGGCATGGACCAGGCTACCCAGACCCATATGTTTCAGAAGTTCTTCCAAGGTGACCGCTCCCACGCGGGCCTCGGCAACGGTCTAGGCTTGGCCATGGTCGCTTCAATCCTGAAATTAGTCCACGGCCACATCGCCGTCACCAGTGAAGTTGGCGTCGGTAGCACTTTCACCGTAACGCTTCCTCGCTAACGCTTTCGCCTACGCATTGTGCGTGGGCGAATTTTTTTGGCTACTTTTGCGAATTAACATCTCAGCAACATCTCGTGAACATTTCGCCAATACTTGCTGGCTATACTGACGTTGTTAATTAGTTAAGCCAAAAGGAGCTCAATATCATGACAGAAAACAACTTTATCGCTTTCGAATATTTCGAACAACGCATCCCCAAAACGATGCAAAATGCCTACATCGACGGCTACGCCAATTTCGGCTGGGCAGTCATCGACCAAACCCCAGACATCGGCAAAAACACGGTCACCTTAAAACTCAAGCGTGACCGCAACCTCCCGGAAAAAGCCAACCTCAATCGCCTGCAAAAACAATTTGAACAGGAAATGGCGGCGGCGGCCGGGCTGGAACGGAGCAAAGCTTCCTACCCCACCATCATCGCCATGACCATCGGTTTGATTGGCACCGCGTTTATGGCCGGCTCGGTGTTCGCCGTCACGAATCAGCTCGTCATTCTCTGCGCTATTCTGGCCGTTCCGGCCTTTATCGGCTGGGCACTTGGCTATTTCAGCTACGGCTGGGCTAAGACCCGCCGCATCGCCAAAGTCGCCCCAATTTTGGAACAAGCCTATGACGCCGCCGCAGCGTATTGTCAGCAAGCTTTCCAGCTGCTGCACTGAGGCGATGCCCATGAAGCAACGTCAACTCCTAGTGCTGGTCGCCTTATCCAGTGCGCTGGCATTGATCTGGCGGCAAACAACGCGCCGGCCGAACATCAAGCTCCCCACTCACCGTTAATCTAGAAAGAGGTATTCAAAATGTTACTAGCCATCCTTACTGCTGTTATTGTCGGTTTCGCCATGGGGGCCGTGGTTTATGCCATCGACCGAATCTGGCACGAAAAAAGTCTCATCATGTTGGGCTTAGATTTCGTGTTTGGTGCCTTAGGTAGCTATTCCGGCACCTACCTTGTCAATTACGGACCGCACCTGCTTGGCATCGATCTCCTCCCGGCACTGGCAGGCGGCCTCGTGCTCAGCTTCGTCATCACTTATGCCGTCCGCAAATTCATCTTCAGAAAGTAGGTCATGCTCATGTGGATTGAAAATCAAAAACTCGCCAGCAACGTTCTCGTCGGCCGTCACAACTTTTACGATGCCGCGGATGGGGCCGACTTCAACACCGAAAATATTCTATACAATCGTCCCGGCCACAATCGTTTGCTCATCGGCAGCTTCTGCAGTTTTGCCCGCAACGTGCGCTTTATTATGGGAGCGGCTAACCACCCCATGAACACGTTCTCCACCTTCATTTTTCCTGAATTAGACCGGGACTTGCTTGCGCTGCAAGGCATGACCAAAGCCGATATGCCCGTTAAACGCGACACGGTCATTGGCAATGATGTCTGGATCGGCCGCCACGCCGTCATTATGCCTGGGGTGCAAATTGGCGACGGCGCCGTCATTGGTGCCTATGCCCTGGTCACGAAAGACGTCCCTGCCTATGCCATCGTGGGCGGCAATCCCGCCAAAATTATTCGTTCCCGCTTCGACCAAACGACGATTGACTGGCTAGAAGCATTTCAATGGTGGCAGTATGATGACACCATGCTTGAACTTTTGGTGCCACAGTTGACCTCGGTGCATACCACCGAAGCCCGGCAGCGATTGGAGACCTTGGTGAGCGAACACCGGCTTGCCTCGTAACGTCGCCTGGCTTGTGGCAGATGAAACGGCTGGTTCTAGCTGCTTTGAAAGCAGTGATCTAGTCGTGATGCCGCTAAGAATCAGGTAACAAATCAAAAGCCGTGTTGTTTCACGTGAAACAACACGGCTTTTGGCTGGTTTTTGCCTTTCCTACGCCTTGACGTCAGGCGCCGGCGTACTCAAGGCAGCCATCAGGTATTCCAGCTCTGCCTTGGCGTCAGCAGACCGGCCGCGGCCACAAATCGGGCACACTGCAGCGTATTGCCGGCGATAGGTAAATAACGGGATCCAAAACAGCGTGAAGTGGCGGCCAATTTCCACGGCCTCATAATGCACATCGTTATTGAAGTGCTCACAATGCACCAAACCCTCAGTCTCACTTAATCTTTTCTGGTAACCGCGGCTACCCCAAACAATGAACATAGCGCCCACTCGCTTTCATTTAGTAATCGTAGTATAACGCAAGAACTAAATTGTACTGATCCCACGTCAGATAGACAAGAACGGGTATAATTGGTTTATTCCAAACTGAAAGTAGGCCGATTCTTGATGACTATCATTACGACACATGACTGCTGCACGCCTTGGTGCCTGTCATGATCCAAGGCAAAACTTTAGAGCGCCTCATTGCCTTTACAGACGCCATTGTGGCGGTGGCGATCACATTATTAGTGCTACCGCTGACCGATTTTTTTGCGACGTTAACCGCCGGCAACTTGGCAACGCGGCTGCAGTCGGTGACCTTTGCCCACCTGTTGCTCGGAGTCTTGATTTCGTTTTTCACCGTGTTCAGCTTCTGGAATGGTCACCGACGCACGTTAGCGCCAGTCACTGCCCTCAGTAAAAGCGGCTACTGGGCCAATGTCTTATGGCTGCTGGCCATCGTGCTGATTCCCGCGTCCACCCGCCTCATCGTGGATAATACTGGCCGCCTGGGCCTAATGCTTTACACTGCGGTGCTGCTGTTCGGCTCTGCCGTCAGTGTCTGGTTGCGTCACGCCGTCAATCACCGCGTCCAAGCGGCTGATTTCATCACCAGCGCTTTGCTGGTGGTGATACTCGGGCTGGCTTGGGCGTTGCCAGGGCTTGGTTCAAATCTATTTTTCGTCCTATTTGCCGCCTTGCCGCTGCATCGGCTGGTGAAACGAAAATAACCACCAGCACGCGGCCAGTGGTCAATATAGCCTGCTAATTCGCAAGCGTTAGCTTTGCGCCCCGATGCGCTTAGCACGATTCAGCCAAGCCTCACGCTTCGCTGGGGTACTTTTTTTCACCATGGCACAGTTTTGCCAGGTGACATGCTTCAGCCCCATTTTCTTCAAAGTCCCACGCACCAAAGCGCGTTGAATGGCTTGGCCGAACACGAACCGGTACAGCAGACTGGGCGTGTTCATGGTCGTCATGATGGTTGTGCGCTGCGCTTTAATGAGCGGGGCCATCCCGCTGAGACTTTTGCGATAGGTGAAGGTTTCGCCAGGAAAAATTACCTTGTCGATGAAGCCTTTCATCATCGCTGGCATCAATTCCCACCAAATCGGGAAAATCAGCACCAGCTGATCAGCAGCCTTTACCGTCTGGATGTAAGCTTTGGCTTGCTCATCAACGGCCTGATGCTTCAAGAAGCCAATCAGATCAGCACTGTGCATCACTGGATCAAACCCATCTGCCTCCAAGTCGAGCACCGTGACCGTTTTGCCGGCGGCTTCGGCGCCTGATTTCACAGCCATCATCAACGCATGGCAGAAACTCCCATCATAAGGATGACAGGTCACAATAACAATATTTTTCATTCGACTAACCTCGCTTTCATCATGAGATTAGTCGCTTATTGGCCCCGCCGCATTAACCTTTGTTAAGCGGGCGGGGTCTTTTTTAGCCGCTGCCGAATGCGCGACAAGGACACTGGCGTGATGCCCAAATAAGTCGCCAGTTCATATTGCGGCACCCGCGTCAGCAAATCCGGCCGCTCGGCTTGAAGCCGCAAGTAGCGCTGCTCCGGCGTCAGCTCCAGCAAATTCAAGAAGTACTGGGTGTAGGTAATAAACCGATGGCAAATGCGATCCGTGAAGGCCGCCAGCGCCTGTGGATCCCTTTGCAAAGCAGCGCGAAACGCCGCCACCGGCACTGCCACCACCTCAGTGGGCTCTATGGCCGTAATCGAAAATAGGCTCGGTTCGCCGAGATAGAAGCTTTCAAACGAGGCCACAGCTTCACCGACGAAGAAAAATTGCACTGTGACGTCATCGCCATCCGCATTGTGCCAAAGCCTTAAGCCGCCTTTTTCCACGAAGAAAAGCTGCGTTGCCACTTCCCCTTCGCGCAGCAAATCCTCCCCCGCGGCAAAATGGCGCCTCGTCCCTGCTTGCTTAACCGCGGCGATTTGCTGCTGCCATTGACTTAAGTCTTCCGTCATCGCTGTCGCCAGCTCATTTTCATGAAAACATCCCCAGCACGCAGCTCTTCCAGCATTTGATCAAGGCGCTTTTGCTGGGTCGCTTCGCGCTTCGCCTGCGTAATCCACCCCAGATAGTCGTTGCGCTGATATGGCGGTCTGGCTTCGTAGGCTGTCATCAAATCGGCGGCAATTAAGGCATCACGAATCGCCGCCGGCATTGCCACTTTCGGCTTCGGGGTGCGGCGCGGTTTAGCGGCGCCGCTTTGCACCTGGGCAAGCTGCCATTGCACCATTTTAGTGATCAGGGCCGCCGGTAGCGGCTGATCTAGGGGCAAGTGGACCGCCCCTTTACTGTGGCGATAACGGGTCAACTCAGCGGCAAACTGTACAATGGGGCCGCTGGTCGGGTAAAAGCCCAGATAGCCCTCCCCAGCATCAAAATAGGCAATCGCTTGCCCTTGCCAAAACATCGGCATTTGATAGCTGATGCGCTCTTCAGCTTCCGGCAGCGCTGCTTTTAAGATGGCATACATGGCCTTTAGCGGCGGCTGCACCACCGGATTTTGGGCGGCAATGAACGCCGGGATGGTGGTGATGTTGGTGGTATCAGTTTTTTCTCTCATGGCGTAACCTCCAGATGCCGTCATTATAACCCAGCAAGGGCGAGGCAAAAAATTCATAAAAAAAAGAACCGCGACTGCGGTTCTTTTCCCTAGCTCAAATATCATGCTATTCTGCAGCGGTTTCTTCGGCCAAAGTCTTACGATCGAGTAACTTAACAAATGGCAGATAAACCACACAGCCAATGGCGATCAAAACGACTTGCAGTACAGAAGCCTTCCACCCACCAGCGATAAAGGCATTCAGCAAAACTGGTGTCCCAAACGGCACTTGAATCCCGTTCAAATGTGGTACGAGGCCAACGGCGATTGCCGCATAAGCAACGACTGTCTGAATCATCGGCACTGTGACAAATGGCACCAGCATCACTGGATTTAAAATCATAGGCAGGCCGAAGATGACAGGTTCATTAATGGTAAACAGGCCTGGAATGGCACTCAAGTTAGCAATGGTCCGCAACTGCTTGGCCTTAGCGATAATTAAGATGACAATCAAGAGCGAAAGTGTCCCGCCGGCACCGCCAATCCCGGAGAAAATGTTATAGAAGGTATAGCCGAGGATATTGGGTAACTGCGAATTGGCAACCCCTTTTTGAAGGGCATCCATGTTAGCAACATCCATTGGCAAATACAGTGCTGTGACGAAGCTCCCAACTAACAATGAACCATGAATCCCGAAAAACCAGAAGACCATCTGAATCAACAGGATAAACAGCAATGACCAAACGCTGGAAGAAAGATGCTGGAGTGGCGTCGCCAAGATGGCATAAATAAACGCTGAGAATGAACCAAAACTAGTTTTGCCAAACAGGGCGGCCACAATGATAGCTGCTGTTGCTGAAATTGAAACCGGGACTAACCCAGCGAAAGTTTTCGAAACAAATGGTGGCACCCCTGCAGGCATCTTAATCCCGATGTTCTTTTGAGCAAAAAAGATATAAATCCGGACAAAAATTAACGCTGCAATCATCGCGGTAAACAGGCCCTGGGCCCCCAACTTGGAAAGATCAAGGGTGGTTGTCTGCTTAACCGTCAAAAATGGGGTCAGCACCAAGAAGGAAAACAGCCCAAGCATCCCGGCTGGAATAGCATCAACATCGTAATTCTTAGCGAGCTGATACCCGATCATGAAAGCTGAATAGATAGCAATACAGCCGACTGTCACGGTGTAGGCAGCAGATAAGTATGAGGCGATACCAATCGTATTTAGAAAATTAGTCCAAGGCTTGATTGGTAAAGAGGCAAGTAACAAAGAAATCGAACCAACGATTAACATCGGTAAAGTGCCCATCAAACCATTGGAAATAGCCTTTAAGTAATTGTTAGCCGAGACTTTTTCGGCCGCGGCGATAGCCTTGTTTGTAAAATCACTGGACTTACTCATCATAAAGCTCCTTTCGAGTCAGATACTTGTTTAATCAGCACCACTGAATCTGCTTCCGCCCGACTTTGACTCAGCCAATTTTGCTCAATTGCAAGTGGCCTGTTGGTCCGGTTAGCAAGATCATAAATCGTTGCGGCAGCATTAACTTTTAAATTAAGCGTGCTGAGATCAATTTTTGTATTGGATGGCACATAGAGCACATACTGCTGATGGTCTGGGCTACTGCCAACGCGAATACTATCATCCTTCAACTGCGCGGCCACTGGCACAATGCCATCAGGAAACTGTTGACTGACAAACTGCTTCATCAGCGCCATATCATCGGCGCCGCCAAAGTGAAGCGCATCGCGCCAGTCAAACGGGGCATCAAACCCTTCCCCTTCGACAATGCCAAATTTTTTACCTTGCCGATGCCAGCTCCAAATCCCATGGGCCCCATAGGTAATACCAGCATTAGCACCTGACAAAACCGAACTCCAAGCAGCCTGGCGCACATCCCTGGCACTATAGCGCCCATAGAGATTGCGGCTATAACTGATCTGCTCATAGCAGGGTTCCGCGTTAATGATCGGCTTGGTGTAACCTTGAGCGCGCAGCTGGCTAGGAATTAAGTACGCCGTGTTTTGTCCGGCCAGATTATGACCAGATTGATAACTGAAGAAATCAGCCTGCTGATAAAAATCTTCTGGCAACTCAGCCAACCGGCCTTTAATGTGGAAGGAATACAGCGCGCTAGGATCATTCTCCTTGGCCACTTTCAGCGCCTGCGCGTAGTAACGAACCGTTTCCTCAGTCGGGAAATCTGTATCGCCACTGACGAAATACAGGGGTTGATACTGCTGATACCGTTTGGTGACATAAGCCACATAAGGTTCAATCTCGTCGAATGGCATCTGATTGTTAAACGCCATCTTGGCGGCCCAAGTCCCAGGGACAAAGTTCGACCACAGTAGCACTAATGCTGGTGTCATGTGATGGTCGCGGACCATCGCAATCATTTTCTCTGCCCGGTCAAAGTAGGCTTCGTTAAGTTGGGAAAAGTCATAAGTATAGTGAACGCCATCTTGCTGGCGCGGAAACGGCCAAATATTGAGGTCTGATTCACTGGCATCCCACTGACTGAGCATGTTGATCTGCACCGTGTTGAAACCTTGGCTGGCGCGATAGTCGAGGTAATAATTCCATTCATCTAGGGTGATATTCGTAAAAGCGCTCCAACAAGTATCCGCTAGATAAAAGAATGGGTGCCCATCTTCATAAAACTGCGTGCCCTTCACGGTAAGCACACAACCACCTCCATTGAAAAAAAGAATCGATCATGATAGCGATTAAACTAAACTAGAAAATGAATTCGCTTTCCTGTGCACATTCTTAAACTATCACCAAACTAAATTCTGGTCAAGCTTATTTTACTAAACTAAAAATAAACAAAATGACCGGTCCGCTGGCTAGCGGTACCGGTCATTTTTGATGTCACAATTTTATAAGGATTGCCGTTTAACCAAGGTTGTTGCCACAAGCGTTTTCTGTGGGTTCCAGCTGGTGCTGGTGAGCTGTCCTTGCAACTGATGGAGTGCTTGACGCGCCATCTGCTCAACCGGCACATGAATGGTTGAGAGCTCTGGCGAAATTAACGAGGCTTCATAAATATCATCAAACCCCATCACCGCTAACTTATCCGGGACACTGATAGCTGCACGTTGCGCCGCTTTGATGAGCCGAATGGCGATGTAGTCATCTTCGCAGAAAATGGTCTCTGGCAGTGAATCGGCTTTCAGATCAAGGCCTTGGGGATCTTGGTCAGTAGGCGAAAGCAAGTAGAAGTGGTCATTGGCAATCTTGACCCCGGCATCGCTGAGGGCCTCACGGAAACCACGGCGGCGCTCATTAAAGTTAGACATCGGTTTATCCGAAGCAAAATAGCCGATATTCTTATACCCTTGCTGCAACATGTAGCGCGCGGCCAGTTGAGCGCCTTGATAGTTATCCATCGTGACGAAATCAGCCATGACATCCTCAAAGTAGGTGTCGAGGAACACCACATGATTGAGGCGCCGCCGAATTAGCCGGGTTTGGGCCTTTGACAGATCAGTGCCGAGTACCAGCACCCCGTTTTGGCTGGTGTTGGCGACATTTTCTAACCGATCAGCCAAATCGTTGGCTTCAACCGTCACCGTTCGGAGACTACCGCCCTGCTGCCCCACATCTGCTGACAAAGCAGAAATCAGGCTGTTGAAGAAGGGCAGGCTGCGATAGTTGTCTTGCACCAAACCGCTGGTGGTGACAACGAGGAAGGTCACCTCACCCATGCCAACCGTGTCATCGCGGCGACTTTTCCGCAGCGGCGTGTAGCCTTGTTCATCAATAATTTTAAGGATTTTCTGTCGTGTTTCTTCACTAATGCCTTCCTTGCCATTGATCGCGATTGAAACCGCGGACTTGGAGACATTCGCCATTTTGGCGATATCACTCATTTTAAGCGCCATCTGAATTGGCTCCTCTCATTTCAACTAAAAGAATACTAAATTAAGCAAATAAAAGCAAAATCTGTTGCGCTTTGTCAACTAAAATAATACACTAAGTTTTGTAAACAAACAATTTAGTTTAGGAGGAATTACCATGAACAACCAAATTACGCTTGGTTTTGCGCCGACGCGGCGCAATATTTTCTCTGCTGATGCGGCCATTGAATTCGCTGACTTAACGCGAGCTAAACTGGATGCGATGAAGGTCAATTATGTCGACATCAAAGATGTGAACAGCGATGGTCTGTTGTACGACGATGCCGGTCAGGAGAAGATTGCCGCTAAATTCAAAGCGGCTCATATCGACGGGTTATTTCTCGCCAACGAAAATTTCGGGACTGAATATGAATGTGCCCGCCTCGCCAAACAATTCGATGTTCCAGTGCTGCTATGGGGCCCAAAGGATGAAGCGCCAGCGGCTGATGGCTCCCGCTTGCGCGACACCCAGTGTGGCCTGTTCGCCATTGGGAAGGTCCTGCGCCGGTTCAACGTTCCTTTCACCTACCTCGTCAATGTCGATATCGATGACCCTGAGTTTGAGCGCGGCGTGCGGGACTTCATCAAGGTCTGCAACGTGGTGAAGACTTTCAAGAACACCCGGATTTTACAAGTGGGCCCGCGGCCGTTTGATTTTTGGTCCACGATGGTCAATGAAGGCGAGTTGCTGGAGAAGTTCAACATCTCCTTATCGCCAATTCCCCTTGAGGAAATCGTAGCGGAAATTCGCCGGGTTCAAGCAGACGACCAGCCTGGCGTGGCAGCCGTGATGACCAAATACCGCCAGCTCGCCGATGTCGCCATCAGTGATCACGATTTAGCCATGGTGGCGGCACTCAAAGTCGCCTTGACCAACAAAATGACCGAATACGGCTGCAACGCCGGCGCCATTCAGTGCTGGACCGCCTTGCAAGACGAAATTGGAATTTTACCTTATGCCTCTGAATCGCTGCTCCAAGATGAAGGCACCCCAGTCACCTGCGAAACCGATATTCACGGGGTTATTTCTGAATTGCTGGTCGAAGCCGCTACTATGGGGGATGAAAAGGCCATTTTTGCCGATGTCAACTGCCGCCATCCTGAAAACCCCAATGGCGAGTTGCTCCAGCATCTGGGCGTCTTTCCTTTCTCGACGGCCAAAAACAAGCCACAATTGCCGCCCTCTCACTTTGTCTTCGACTTCCCTGGCTCCGTTGGGTTCCAAGCCAAAGACGGGGATTACACCTTGTGCCGTTTTGATGGCGACCATGGTGAATATTCCATGTTGATGGGTAACGCCACCACCTGCGAAGGGCCCTATGAACAAGGCACCTATCTGTGGTTGCAATTTGCCAACCTCAACCGCTTTGAAACCAAGCTTGTTTACGGCCCGTATATTCACCATATGGCAGCAGTTCGTGCCGACGTGGTGCCGATTCTCTATGAAGCCTGCAAGTATCTTAACGTAAAGCCGGACTTCTACGATCCAATCGAAGAAGACGTCCAAGCTTATCTACGCGGCGACTTAGATTCGGTTGCCCGCGCGCCGCGCCACTAGGAGGCGAGATTGTGGAAATTAAAGCACTTGAATTAAAAGCCGCCCAAATGCGCCTGGCCACTTGGCAAATGATTTACCGGGCTAAAAACGGCCACACCGGTTCCGATTTGTCCTGCGCTGACATTCTGGTCGCCTTGTATTACAGCGCCCTGAAGCAAACGCCAGCGACTTTCACGGATCCTAACCGTGACCGCTACATTCAATCGAAAGGGCATGCCGTCGAAATTCTCTACAGCGTCCTCGCTGACCGGGGCTATTTCCCAAAAGAGGCGTTAGCGACTTACTCGCAATTCAACTCCGACTTCATTGGTCATCCGACCAATCACATCAATGGGATTGAGCTGAACACCGGCTCTTTAGGCCATGGCTTGGGCCTGGCCACTGGGATTGCCCTAGCCGGAAAACTCGATCAGCGCGATTACCATGTCTATACCTTGATGGGTGATGGTGAGCAAGCAGAAGGCTCTGTGTGGGAAGCCGCCATGGCCGCGGGCAATTACAAACTAGATAATCTGACTGCCATCATCGATCACAACCGGCTGCAGATTACCGGACCAACAGAGCAAGTCATGAACAGTGAACCGCTGGCGCAAAAATACGCCGCCTTCGGGTTTAATGTCGTTGAAGTTAACGGCAATGACATGGCCGCTCTGGTAGCCGCCTTACAAGCGCCTAATGAAACCGGCAAGCCGCAATTGATTTTGGCCGACACCATCAAAGGCAAAGGCATCAGTTTTGCCGAAAATCAGGCTGGTTGGCATCATCGCATCCCCACCCCAGAAGAATATGCGGCCGGGGTTGCAGAATTAGAAGCAGTGATTGGAGGTCTTCAATAATGGCATCTGCAAAAATTGGTGACGTCATCTGCCAAGAAATGATTGGCGCCGTGGCGAAAGATCGCAATGTGCTCGCCGTCACCAGCGATTCTCGCGGTTCAGCGGCGCTCAATCCCTTTGCGGCGAAGTGGCCGGAAAATATCGTCGAAATGGGGATTGCGGAACAAAACTCAGTCACGGTTTCGGCTGGCCTTGCGCACTCTGGTAAACGTCCCTTTACCTTTGCTCCGGCGGCCTTTTTAACCATGCGGAGTATCGAACAAGTCAAAGTCGATGTCGCTTACTCCAACACCAACGTCAAATTAATTGGGATTTCTGGAGGTAATTCTTACAGCTATCTCGGCGCCACCCACCATTCCTTGCAGGATTTGGCCATCACTCGCGCCATTCCTAATTTGGAAGTCTACATGCCAGCCGATCAGCACCAGGCGCGCGCCTTGATGCAGTACCTCACCACTTCCAATCACCCGGCCTATGTGCGCATTGGTAAAGTCGCTTTGCCTGACGTGTACAGCGATGACGAGACGGCGTTCCAGCAGCCAGGACACGGCCAGGTAGTGCTCGACCTAGGCCACGACGTCACCATCATTACTGCTGGTGAAACCCTGCATATCGCGCTTGATGCCGCCCGGCAACTTGAGCAGACTGGCATCCACGCCCAAGTCGTCGATCCGGTCTCAATCAAACCCCTGGACCAGGCCCTCATCAACCAAGTGGCCGATCAAACCCATCACCTCGTCACCCTTGAGGAACATAGTCGCATCGGCGGCCTTGGCGCTGCGGTGGCGGAAATTATCGCCCCGCGCGGTGACACCAAGCTGAATATCATTGGTTTCCCTGACGCGCCGGTCATCGCTGGGACTCAAGATGAAGTCTTTCATTTTTATCAGATGGATGCGCCAGCCGTGGCGCAGCAAGTCAAAACCTGGTTAGAAAAGTAGGTGAATGACTTTGGCATTAACCCTCGCAATCGATCAAAGCACTCAGGGCACCAAAGTCCTTTTGGTCAACCCAGATGGTTCCTTGGCCGACAAAGTCACGCAACCGCATCGTCAAATCATCAGTGCCCAAGGCTGGATCAGCCATGATTTAAACGAAATTACAACTAATCTCAAAGCCTTACTTCAAAAGGCGGTGCAACATGCCGGCTCGCAACCCATTAGTGGCGTTGCCATCTCCAATCAACGCGAAACCGCCGCCGCATGGGCCAAAGACACCGGCCAACCCCTGACCAACGCCATCGTCTGGCAAGACAACCGCTCCACAGCCCTAACGGCCCAACTCGCCAAGCAGCCAGGCAGCGCGCAGGTTCAGGCCATCACTGGTCTCGGCCTCTCTCCATATTTCTCTGGGGCGAAATTTGCCTGGTTGTTGCGCCATGATCAGGCGGTGCAAACCGCCGCCGCGACGGATAATCTCTGTTTTGGCACCATTGATGCGTGGTTGGTTGCCCTCCTGAGTGGTAACTTCCTCACCGAGCCGAGCAACGCCTGCCGGACCCAGTTGATGAACTTGCGCACCGGTCAGTGGGACGAAACCATGTGCGCCTTGTTTGGCATCAAAGCCCAGTGGCTCCCCACCATCATCGACTCGAATGGTCAATTTGGCATCACGGATTTGTTCGGCCTACTCCCTGAGGCAGTACCGATTATCAGTGTCTTGGGGGACTCACAGGCGGCTTTATTTGCCGAAAACTGTCTCACTCCAGGCCGTTTCAAGGTCACGTTCGGCACGGGTTCTTCAGTGATGTTAAACACGGGCGAGGAGCTGATTCAAACCCCACTGCTCAACACTTCGATTGCTTGGCGCCGCAATGGCCGCACCACTTATGCGTTGGAAGGTAACGTCAATTATTCTGGCGCCATTATCTCTTGGCTGCAAAATAATCTTCAGCTGATTGCCGACCCCGCCGCCACCAGTGCCATGGCACAAGCAGCCCAACCTGATGATACGACATTGCTCATTCCGGCCTTCAGCGGACTGGCGGTGCCATACAGTCACCCTACCCTCAAAGCCGCGCTGGTGGGCATGACGATGCTGACTGGTCGCAACGAAATCATTCGTGCTGGCCTTGATGCCGTCGATTACCAGATTACTGACATCATCAAGCTCCTTCAGACCAATTTTGCTGATTTGATTCCAGGCATCCATGTCGATGGCGGCATGATCAAGAATGGCTATCTCATGCAACGGCTCAGTGATTTGGCGCAGCAACCAGTGTTACCGTCACCGATTGAGGAGCTCAGCGGCGTCGGTGCGGCGCTGAATGGCCTAGGCAATCAAGGCATTCAAAGTACCGCTGATAGCAACTACCAGCCGCAATTATCAGCCGATCAGGCCACCGCACAACTTGCCTACTGGACGGATCAGATCACCCAACTGGCCAAATAACTGGCACCGGTTCATTCTGTTCCACGTGAAACACGACTAAATCCCCTTAACCCTGTATAATAAAGATTGGATGCGGTTTCACCGCATAATAAAACCGAAAGAAGGCATGATGAATGACTGAATTTCCAAAAGACTTTCTCTGGGGCGGCGCCACAGCGGCGAACCAACTAGAAGGCGCGTATGACGTTGACGGGCGCGGCCTGTCGATCGATGATGTAATTCCTGGCGGCAAAGATCGCATGAAAATCGTTCAAAGTCCCGACTTCGATTGGACGCCGAATGCCAAGTACACGTACCCGAACCACGAAGGCATCGATTTTTACCATCACTACAAGGAAGATATTGGCTTGTTTGCCGAAATGGGCTTCAAGACCTATCGCTTCTCCATTGCCTGGAGCCGGATTTTCCCGCAAGGCGACGAAACCGAGCCGAATGAAAAAGGCCTCGCGTTCTACGGTGCCGTCATCGATGAATGCTTGAAGTATGACATCGAGCCGGTCATCACCCTGTCCCACTATGAACTGCCGCTGCACCTGGCAGAAGCTTACGGCGGCTGGAAGAACAAGGATTTGATTGGCTTCTTCAAGCACTATGCTGAAACGGTGATCGACCGCTTTGGCGATAAGGTTAAGTACTGGCTGACCTTCAACGAAATCAACTCCGCGGCGGGCTTCCCGTTCATGAGCCAAGGCATGATCAGCAAAACCGGCGCTGACGACAAAAAGAATGTCTTCCAAGCTTGGCATAATCAGTTCGTGGCGAGTGCCTATGCCGTGCAAGCGGCCCATGCCAAGAATCCGGCTAGCCAAGTCGGCAACATGATTATTTTTGCCACCAACTACGCCTTTGACTCTGATCCGAAGAACCAGCTGGCGGCCTTGAAGTTCAACCAAGGCTTCAACTTCTACTGTGCCGACGTGCAAGTCCGCGGTGAATACCCGGCTTATAGCGAATCGCTGTACGAAATGTACGGCTTCACCGGCGCCGACCTCGACCGCACGCCAGAAGAGCTCGCCTTACTCAAGCAGTATCACGTCGATTTTCTCTCCTTCTCCTACTACATGTCCGGCGTCACCGATGTCACCGGCAAAGTCGACGAGAAAACGCAAGGCAACATGCTAGGCGGCGTGAAGAATCCGTTCTTGAAGGAAAGCGAATGGGGCTGGCAAATCGACCCAACTGGCCTGCGCATTGGCCTCAACCAGCTGCATGACCGCTACCAGGTGCCGCTGTTCATCGTGGAAAATGGCCTTGGTGCTAAGGATACAGTGGAAGCCGACGGTAAAATCTACGACGACTACCGCATTGACTACCTGCGCTCCCACGTGGAAGCCATTCGCGGCGCCATCGCTGACGGCGTGCCGGTGATGGGTTACACACCATGGGGCTGCATTGACTTGGTCAGTGCCTCCACTGGCGAAATGAGCAAGCGCTATGGCTTCATCTACGTTGATTTAGACGATGAAGGCCACGGCACCCTCGCCCGGAGCAAGAAGAAGTCGTTTGCTTGGTACAAGCAAGTCATCGCCACCAACGGCGAAGACTTGACCGCCGACCATCTCGACTATTAAGCTTAAAACCAGCTTCCTGCGCAGAAGCTGGTTTTTTTTGCGCAATCAGGCTTGACCCTGACGCGGCGTCAGCCTTTACCATGGTTTTTGGAGGTGACATCATGTACAGCACCAAACAACTCGCAACCCTCAGTGGCGTATCGGCCCGCACCTTGCGTTATTACGATCAAATCGGCCTCCTCACGCCGCCACTGGCCGCCAACGGCTACCGCCAATACGGCCTGGCAGAAGTGGATCGCCTGCAGCTGATTTTGACCTATCGTGCCTTGGGCTTTGCCTTAGCCGACATTCAGGCGCTACTTGACCAGCCGCCAGTTCAGCGGGTGCAGGCGCTGGCCCAGCAACGCGAAAAATTGCTTGCTAACCGCCGCCTGGTCAATCAACAACTGGCCCAACTTGACGCCACCCTCACTAACCAGAAAGGAGCATCAAACATGCCTGATGCCGAAAAATTCGCCGCGTTCAAGCAGGCCCAAATCAAAGCCAATGATGAAGCGTATGGCGCCGAAGTCATTGCCAAGTATGGCAAAGCCGCCAAGGCAGAAGCAGACACGCGTTTTGCCGCCTTGACTGAGGCCCAATACACCGCCATGACTGCAGCCGAAGCCCAGTTAAAAACGGCCCTGTTGGCGTATCTCGCCGCCCCGGCATTGCCAGGCGCTGACGCCGCGGCCGCGTATCACGCCCATCGCGCGTGGCTACTGACGACCACCCCGCAGCTGACACCAGCAATGCACCGCGGTTTAGCCGCGATGTATGTCGCAGATCCACGATTCACTGCCTATTACACGAAGCTGACTGGCAGCGAAGAAGCCGCGGCCGCCCTCCAAACAATTGTCGATTATTACGCTGTCGACGCTTAGTGCGTTTTTATCAACGTTGCGGCCCGTTATGCCGGGATTGATGCAAAAACACGCCGCAACCTCTCCACCCACTAAAACGCGTTTTTTAAGCGGATAAGCACTGACGTAACGGCGTTTAGCTGATAATTAGCCTTAACGGCGTCAAATCATGAAGCAATAGCGGCCTGCAGCCAAAGAAAACGCGTTTTTTCCGCTATTTATCGCCGTGGTTAAGGCATTCCGCAAAAATAGCCCCAGTCACTGAGCGCATTGCCAATGACTGGGGCTAATTTGATTCACGCTTTAATCATCATCGTCATCGTCGTCTTCTTCGACGAGGCCTTCCCAGGCGGTTTTACCCAGGAAGGACTGGAGCTTGCGAATGACTTGGTTATTGTAGCCGCGCATGTTGGTCAGGAAGTTGGCCATGGCGGGGCGGTTTTCGCGTTCGGCGAGCTTGATCGCGCGGTCGATGAACATGTTCGCGGTGGTGTAGTCATGCGCGGTGGCGTCGACCATATCGCTGGCAGTGTGATACTTCAAGGCACCAGTTTCAGGGATCTTAGTGTACTGCGTGAACTCTGCCACCGTTGAAGGCGCGATTTGGTTTTCATCCAGCAATAGTTCACCGAGCTCATCGATTTGTTTGCGGTTTTCTGCAATCAAATCCTGGTAGTAAGCTGCAACCGCAAAGGCGCTGTCACCTTTCACATACCAGGCGATTTGGTGCAGCTTCACATCCAGGTACCACAGATTGGCGAGAATGTGGCCGGTCATCGCGCCGGCAGTGGGCTTGTGGTGGTCGATGTCGGCTTGCTTTAACTCGGCTTGGTACTGGTCTTCAATCGTCATGTTCATTCCCCCTAGAGATCCTTCACGCGCACTTTTTTGACTTCATATCCTAACTTTGTCACCACATTGGCGAGGTTATCGGCGCTGTTTTGCGTATCATCGAAATCTGCCTTCACCTTACCCGCGTTGAACAAAACCTTCACATTCTCAACGCCAGGTTCTTGTTTCACGGCCCCTTCGATCTTGGTTAAGCAAGATGGGCAGGTCAATTCATCGAGCTGTAAACTGATTTTTTTATTCATGCTGATAACTTCCTTTCGCTTGATTACAGTTATAGTTTAGTCGGTTCGGCGGCAGGCTTACTTGACCGCGGTCAAGTTCGGCACTTTTTTTGCTTCTTTTTCGCGGCCGCCGAAGTTGATCAGGCGCATCGCGTTAAAAATCACGACCAGGATGCTGGCTTCGTGCACGAACATGCCACTGGCCATGTAGATGAACCCAGCAATCAGGCCCAGCAGGAGGAACGCCACCACACCGATAGCGATCGCCACATTTTCCCGGGTGTTCATGACGGTCTTCTTCGCCAACTTGTAGGCGTGAACCAAGGCGGCAAAACTCGACTGCATGAGGACAATATCTGACGTTTCAATCGCCACGTCGGTCCCTGAACCCATCGCGATCCCGATATCCGCCGTCGCCAAGGACGGGCTGTCATTGATGCCGTCGCCGACAAAAGCCACCGTGCGCCCTTCATCCTTGAAGGCCTTCACGTAGGTCACCTTTTCGTCTGGCAGCAGTTCGGCGTGGACTTCATCAATCCCGAGCTGCTCGGCCACGTAATTCGCGGTTTGCGCGTTATCCCCAGTCAGCATCACTAGGTGCTTGGCGCCGGCCTGACGCAAGGCGGCGAGCTGATCCGCCAGTTCCGGCCGAATGGTATCGGCAATCGCGTAAATTGCCGCCACCTGGCCTGCCACTGCCACAATCACTACGGAACTGCCGGTGGCTTGCAGCGCGGCCAAATCGGCTTGTTGCTGCTCATTTAAGGTCACGTGATGGGCCGCCAGCAGTTTTTGATTACCGGCGCAGATTTCTTGCCCATCGACCGTCGCGGTGATGCCTTGGCCTTTGAGGGTTTGACTCGCGGAGATGCTGAGCTTGGTGTAATCCAGCCCTTGCGCATCAGCGGCGTTCAAAATCGCTTTGCCCAGCGGATGATCCGACAATGCTTCCACCGCCGCAGTTTGGGTGAGGATTTGTGCCGCGTCGGCGCCGTAGACTTTGGCGTCGGCCAGCGCGGTTTTGCCTTCGGTCAGCGTCCCAGTTTTATCGAAAACGAAGGTATCAACTTTGGCAAAGGTATCCATCGCCTCGCCGCCTTTGACCAGAATGCCGCGCTTGGCGCCATTGCCGATGCCGGCCACATTGGATACCGGGGCGCCGATGACCAATGCGCCAGGGCACCCTAGCACCAGCACGGTAATCGCCAGCTTGAAGTCGCGGCTGACCAAAAAGACGGCCAGGGCAATAATCAGAACAGCCGGCGTGTAGTACTGGGCGAAGCGGTCGATAAATTTCTCGGCGTGCGACTTGGTATCCTGTGCATCTTCGACTAGTTCGATAATTTTCCCAAAGGTCGTGTCTTCCCCGACCTTGGTGGCTTTGATTTTGACGTAGCCATCACTTAGCAGCGTGCCAGAGAAGACACTGTCGCCGGTATTCTTGGTGACGGCGCGGGATTCGCCAGTCACAGCGGCCTCATCGGTGTACCCTTGCCCTTCAATGACCGTACCATCGACGGGAATGGCGCCACCGGTTTTGACCAACACCACGTCGCCTTCTTCAACATCGTCAACGTCGACGGTTTCAACGCTGCCGTCATCATTGACCAGCTCGGCAGTGGTTGGCGCCATCGCCGTGAGCGACTTGATGGAAGCCCGCGTTTTCGCCAACGTTTTTTGTTCCAGGAAGTTCCCGAACAAGAACAGGAAGGTGACCACGGCGCTTTCGTTGTATTCGCCGATGACGAACGCGCCGATCACGGCGATGGTCACGAGCAGTTCGATGCTGATGACCTTCACCCGCAGCGCAGAAATCGCGTGTAAGGCGATGGGCACAACGGCGATGATGGAAGCCACCGCGAGCAAAAGCGCGTAGGCAACAGGCAGTTGGAGCAGATATTTACTGGCATACCCAGCCGCAATCAACACTGCGGTGATGGCCGTAATCTGGGTAGTGTGCTTTTCAATCCATAATTGAAATTTCATTTTGTTCACCCCTTATTTGACAAGTACAGCTTAGCGCCTGGGGGAATAAAGCGAATTGACCGCCGTCAAGTTGGTTCAAAATATTATTTCGTTTTGGTTGACAAAAACTAACAAAGTGAGTAGACTTCATTTCGTTAGTTAGCTACAACCATTTGCTAACTAAATAATATAAGGAAGGTGTTTATAGATGACCCAAGACAATCAAGAGTTACTGCGCTTGTTTGGTCGGCTCTTCCGCCAGCGTGGTTTCGTGCAAAGCGCCGTCTGGAATTTACGCACCGCTAATCAAGATAACGAGGAACGCGGGCAGCTGCGCCTGCTCCGGCTCATCGCCGAACGTCAACAATTGACCAATTCTGAAATCGTTGAGGCGCTGGACATTCGCCCCAGCTCCGCCAGTGCTTTGGTCGCCAAACTCGAAGCCAGCGGCCTCGTCAAACGCGAGCCATCCGCCGCTGACGGCCGCGTCATGCTCATCAGTCTGACTGATGATGGTCAAGCCTTTATCGCCTCAGCACGAGGAGAAAAAGATAAATTGGCCGATACACTGTTCGCCGGCTTAGCGGCTGATGAACAGGCCCAGTTAACCACGCTACTCCGCAAACTCGTCACCAGCCTGGAAGCTAATGATGCTGATGGCGCCGCAGATGACTATTTCAAACAGCTTGGCCCCTTTGGCCCTCATCGTGGTGGCCGCGGCCATCGCCCTCATCATGGTTGGGGCGACCCGCGGTTTAACCGGCCCTTCCCTGGGTCTGATGATGAAGACCGATAATACCCTTGACGCAGGGCTCTGGCGATAAACTCTGGCCACTACTACTCAACCAATCTAACCAACCAAAATAGGCTCACCCGACCGCTGTCAGGTGAGCCTTTTTAGTCCCTCGTAAGCCGCAGGGGGTCCGTGTTCATCAGTACGAGTTGCCAATCACCGGATCTCCAAAGTCATCCAACGTTGTGGCGAACAAACGCAGCCGCTGGGCGTAACTGGGATGGTTACTTTGCTCGGCAATCACTTGCTTGAGCTCGCTCAGATTGTCGGTGATAATGCCGTCGACATCTTCAAACAGCATCTGCGCCATGGTGTCGGGATCATTGACGGTCCAGGCCCAGACGCTTTGATGCTGGGCATGCACGGTATCGACCAGCTCTGAATCCAGCGTGGTCTCCTCAACGGTGTAGCCAGACAGGTCGGTCTGCGGCGCCACCAGACTGAACGGCATGATAAAACCGGCATAGAGCTTAGGCACGCGCTGATGTAGCTCAGTCATCAGTTTGTAGCTCAACGAATGTATCCGGTCATGATCAGCCACCAGCCGTTTGGCATAGCGGCTGATAAAATGATCCAGCATCTGGGGGCTGTCACCTGGCGCCGGTTTCAACTCAACAATCAGTTTTTGATTGAGCCTTTCAGCCGCGGTTAAGTAGTCATCGAAACTGGCGAGCTTGGCGGCGTGACCGTTTTCGCGCACGGTGATTTGCTTTAGCTGAGCGAGCGTCAGCTGGTGCGGCGTACGGTTGATGCCAGCCAACGCCTTTAAATTTTCATCGTGCAGCACAATGAACTGACCGTCTTTGGTTTCATGCAGATCCATTTCAACAAAATCAGGCCTCTCCGCTGCGGTTTTGCGTAGCGCTGGAATGGTGTTTTGTACCCCGTTGCCTGCATCAACCCCGCGGTGGGAAATGGTCAGCGGGTGCTCGGCCAAGGCACCAGTCATATAAAAGGCCCCAAACGCAGCCATAATCACCACCACAGCGCCGCCGGACACCAGCACGATGATCCGGCGCAGCCAATGGTGCTTATTCGGAATCGGGCGGATGGCAGGCCGAAGCTCATCAGGCGCCACGAGAAACAGCAAGTATAAAACGCTGGACGCCCCGCCTAACAGTGTCTGCCCCGCCAGCAGCAGCGTGAGTAACACGACTGCGGCGGGAAAGGCGATGGCCGTCCGATCAAGCAGCGTCTGCAGTCCGATCAGGCCGCTAGACCACACCCAGCCCACCAACGTCGCCCCTACCGTCAGCAACAACAGCCGCCAAGAATAGCGCCAAAACTTACCACGGGTCTGGTGCCAGGACTGCCGCGCCGCGGTGAGGAGCGGCTGGTCCCGCAAAATTGTGTTCGGCAGCACTCGCACCCACCGCAGCCCAAGGTAAGCCGCCGCCCCATAGAAAACCGCCACCAGAATGGCGAAAAGCGGCTTCGTGCCCAGCCAATCCAGCACAAACGCTGGAATCTTCACCTTATTCAGCAAGGCCGACTGCACGACCACCCCAGCGAAAGGAACAATTAATAAGAGATAAATCACAAAAAAGCCGAAACTCGATGGCCGCAGGTGGCGCAGATCTGCCAGGCCTTCGCGGACAATGCCCCGCACGCCTAGCCCTTCACGCTGCTGAATGCTGGCAATGCCGCCCAGCAGCACCGCGAACTGCAGATACACCAACACCAACAGCAACACTAGCAGCATCAGCAGTAACGCCGTAGCACCTGGGTGATGCAGCAGGACGAAAGTAAAGTTATCCACGCCAAGGTAGGGAATTCCGGCTTGGCGCAAGATGCCGGCAGTGGCCCACCGCATCAGCGGTACGGCGACCCCGGCAGTCGCCGCAGCCACCAGTTCAACCAGTAAAAGATAACTGCCCCAGCGGGAGAAAAATTCTCGCATCAGCGAATTTATGTAGCGTAATGATTTCATTGAGTGTCCTCCATCGCTCTAAGTATAACGCGCGGTGGTTGTTTGCGCCTCCTGCTGCAGGCGGACCGAGGCTTGTCGGATAACAAAATGGTGGCATTAGGCCGCCAAGGCGCGCATACTAGGCGCAAAATCAGAGGAGGCCTGCTCCATGCAAACCAAATTATTTCCTTATATTGCTTATCCCAACGCTAAGGCAGCTATCACTTATTATGAGGAGGCATTCGGCGCCACGAACACCTACCGCTTAAGCCCGACGCCAGACCAGGCCAGTCAGTTCGGCATCCCGGCCGACGCTGACCTGAACGAGCTGACCATGCACGGCGGCTTCACCATTTTGGGGGCCGAGATTCAATGTGCCGACGCTTTTAATGGCGCCAGCGCCCCAGCCCAGCAACAAATCACCTTGGAGCTGGATATTAACTCAGAGGACCCCGCCAGTGCGGCCGCCGCCGATGCACTGTGGGCGCGGCTCGAGGCGAAACGAGCCGTGACGGTGACCATGCCTTATGCCGAGCAGTTTTGGGGCGGCAAAATGGGCCAGTTCACGGACCGCTATGGCGTGACCTGGATGCTGCATGCGCAGCCCTGGTCACAGAAGGTGGAAAATCAGCTCCGCTAAGCCGGGTATTTCCCGGGCAATATCACCCCATACAAAACTCGCTCAAGCCAACGTTGGCTTGAGCGAGTTTGCATTCAGGCGGTTGCTTAGTATGCCCCTTTAATGACAAAATAGCTGCCGCGAATGGTGCCGGCGAGCTTCGACTTTTGCCGAGCAAACTTGAACTTGTCAGCCAGCTCTGCCGGCACAGCCATGCCATCTGAGAGTTTGAACCCAACGGCGCGCTTGCCACCATCAGCTAGCGTGTAGAGCACGTTGATGGCGAGGCCGTCTTCGTAGAACACATAGGTCCAGCGCACGCCTTCGACCTCTAGCTGAGCCACTTCAAGCGGCTTGGCGGCGATCACGACCGCTTTTTCTTTCAAAATCGTCGCCACATAGGCCACAAGCTCTGGCCGCTCTGCCGCTGGTTCAGTGGTGAAAGGCACCTTATATTTGTTCCAGAAGTAGCGCGCCTCATTTGCGCGCAAACCAGCCAGGGCCGGTGCGACTGGCGAGCTGGTCAAGCCCACTTCGCTGACGGTTTTAAAATCCACAGTATATGCCATCGGGTTATCCTCGGTTTCGTTAAGTTGGGCTACATCTTCATGCCCATTTTCATATAAGAATCCATCCCTGCCATCCACATCGTCTTGGGATCGACGCCGCGTTCTTCGGCAAAGGCCTTAGTCAGGGTATCCATATCCATCAACTTGTACTTAGGCATTGGCCGATTCGGGTCGTAGGACTGAATCTGGGCCATCATGCCGCCGTCTTCGTGTTCGATGATGTGGCAATGATACATGTAGACGCCAGGTAGGTCAAACCGCACCAGAATGCGCACCGTTTCGCCGGGGTTCACGCCGACCGTATCTTTGTAACCATGCTCATTCGGGTAAGGGGCGCCGCCATTGCGGGAAATCACCAGGAACTGGGTGCCATGCACATGGAACGGGTGCACCATGCCGCCATGCATCGTATTGGTATTGGAGATATCCCAGTACTGCGCGAGCCCAATCGGCTGCGTGGCATCAATGCGTTGCATATTGAACTTCTTACCATCCAGCGCCACGGCCTCATCCATGCCACTCATCACGACTTTACGCACCGGCGTGGTTGGCAAGACCTTCGGCGCATGAATCTCAAGTAGGTGGTCAGGTAAAACGCGATCATCGGCGGCAAATTCATGAATCTTAAAGGTCACAATCGGCACATCATCCGAATACAGAGTCACCGTATCGCCTGGTTTGTGGCCTTTGAAGTCAACAATGATTTCGGCCCGCTCCGCGCAGGTCAGCATTAAATGGGTCAGCTGCACGGGTTCTGGCAGCAAGCTGGAGTCGCTAGCGATTTGCGTGAATTCAAGGTCGTCGGAAAAATGCAGCCGCCACTCGCGCCGGTTCGCGCCATCGAGAATGCGGAAGCGGATTTTTTGCCGCGTAACATCGAAGTATGGGTTAATGGTCCCGTTGATCATTGCAGTAGGACCTTGCACGCCATCTGGATCATAATCCGCGTGATAATCCCATTGGTTATCTTCGTGGAAGCGGCGATCCTGCAGCACGAGCGGAATGTCATCCACGCCATAGTCATGCGGAATCGGCAGGTTCAACTCATGGTCATCATGCACAATCACCATTGCGGCCAAGCCATGCCACACTTGCTCCGCCGTAGAAGGACAAGGATGCGCGTGCAACCAAGTCGTCGCCGCCGGCTGATCCAAGGTGAAATCGATTTGTTTGCTTTCGCCTGGATAAACTGGCGCATGGCAGCCCCCATCCACGTAAGGACCGGAAACCGCGAGCCCATGCCAGTGGAAAGTGGTGAGCTCATCGAGTTCGTTTTTCAAGGTGATGTGGATATGCTTGCCCACTTTGAACGCAAAGGTCGTGCCCAACAGCGGGGCGTTATAACCCCAAGTCTTGGTCTTTGCTCCTGGCAGTAGCTGGGTTTCCCCTTTCTGCGCCGTCAAGGTGTAGTAAGCATCCGTGTCGGTTTCGGAATCCGGCTGCACCAGCGCCGGAATGGCGAGTGGCTGTGCCGGCGCGTCTGCGACCTCAAGCGGGATATAGCCGCCATCGTGTGTGTTGTATGCTGGTTCGTCGAAAAAGTAGTCCTTGTAGACCGTTGCCATTCAAATCTCCCCTTTCATACGCCTTGATTTTAACACCTACACCGGCTGTCTTGAAAGGTGTAAGATAGAATCGTTCTAAACAAGAAGGAGACGATATTGTGTCAAAACTCAAAGCTTGGATCATGGTCATCCTCAATTTGCTGTTAATTTACCTCGTTGCCACCAATAGTATGTGGGCCATGTGGTTAATGGCAATCATTATGCTTTTAGACGCGCTGATGGGATTGTGGATGGCGTATCAGAAATAGACAACAGAAAACGAAACTGGAGCATTCCTTTATGTCTGTACTCACCATTTCCCCAGTGACTGATGAAAACCGGCGAGCGGTCATCGCGTTGCAAGTCACGCCTAGTCAAACTACTTTCATCGAATCTAATGCCGAATCACTTACTGAGGTACAAGACACTCCGCAATTCGATTGGCACCCCTTGGCTCTCCTTCGTGCTAACGTCGTGGTGGGGTTTGCCATGATTGGCGCCTATAACGCTGAAGCAGGCTATATCTGGTTAGATCGGTTTATGATTGATAGTCGGCTGCAACACCAGGGCCTAGGCAACCGTTTTTTGCCCCTTATCTGCAAATACATCGTCGAGCAATGGCCAGTGAAAGATATTGTACTAAGCTACAATCCAACCAACCGAATAGCCGCAACGTTTTATGCCAAACACGGTTTTATTGTGGTGCCTGATATGAACGATAATGGTGACACCATGGCCGTTCTGCATGTGCGTTAGTGACAGCGCGCTATTTTAAAGGATAGGCTGCTCATCCGACTAAATGCGGCGTCGCTTCGCTGCCTGTTTAGTTGCGCTACCCGAGGCTAACGCCTGAGCGATTAGCTACGGCTCGAACACCGAAGCCAAAGCGCGGCTTCAGTGCCCGAACCTAGGCTACTCGTCAGGCTAAGACCAGCCTCGCTTCGCTGCCTTTTACTTTTATGGCATAATAACAGCGAGGTGATTTTATGCAGTCGATGCTAGATTTCGCGCAAGCGCATGCCGAGGTTTCGTTCAACGAGCTACCCCTGACGCCAGTGGATGGCGTGATTTTGGCGCAGCTCGCGTATTTTGCCTTCGATCAGTTGCCGACTGCTAGCGGCATGCTGGGCGGGTTGACTAAGCCCAAGCAAATCACGCTTTTGACCCAGGACACCTGGCGGCCAGAAGCCAATGCCCAGCTGCTCCACACGCTGGCCACAGCGCCGCGGTATCAGCACATTATTTGGCACGACCAGGTGCAACAACTGGATCTCGATGCCCAAAAGCAATTTTCCGCCATTACCTTCAGCCTGCCGAACCAGCAGCAGTATCTCGCTTTCCGTGGCACGCGCGCGGCGTTTGTCGACTGGAAGGAAGATTTCAACATGGCCTACATGCAGACCATCCCTTCCCAAAAAGCGGCCTTGGCCTATCTCAAAACCATTGCGGCCGCTTATCCCGGCCCGCTCATCCTGGGCGGGCATTCCAAAGGTGGGACGCTCGCGACCTACGCCTTCGTCAAGGCGCCTAAACACCTGCAAACGCGCATTACTGCCACTTTCAACGCCGATGGCCCCGGCCTGGGTGAAGCCTTGCCAGAGGCGCTGATGAGCCGCTTGCACAAGCTCGTACCGCAAACCAGCTTGATTGGCACCTTGTTTGACCCCACCGCTAGTTTTTCAGTAGTCAAAAGCGACGCCCATGGCTTTGGACAGCATGACCCGTTTAGCTGGGAAGTGGCGGATCAGGATTTCGTGTTTCTGCCCAAAACCGACCAGCTGTCGCAACTCGCGCAAACCACGATTGCCACCTGGACCGCTAGCTTGGATGAGGCAACCAAAGAGGCGTGTCTCAACGCTGCTTACGCGCTCATCACGCAAACAGATGCCAGTTCCTTTGCCGAACTGAAAGCCGACTGGCCGCATAATGCCCAAGCCATTTTTAGTGGTCTGCGTCATGGTGACCCCATGGCCCGCCAGCAGTGGCTGTTCGCCATCGGCCAGCTGATTGTAGCCCTGCGCGGGGCAATTTTACCCACCCTGCCCAAACCGCAACGACCGCATTTCGACTGGCCTTGGGCTAACGCGAAGCACGAAAAAACCGATCAGTAAGCGCTGATCGGTTTTTGATTCATAGCTCATCACAAAGCGGCTATTGTTTCACGTGAAACAGGACAACGAAGCGGTCTATCAGGCCCTTGGGCGCGAATCATCAAACTACGACGCGCGCTTTTTCCGCGCGGACAATCAGCATCATCGGGGCCCGAGTCCAGTCTGCCTTGGCCTCAATGTCGGCGGCACTGCCTCGCGGTTCCGCCACAGCATTCAGTTGCAGGCCACTGCCCAGCACACTGTTAACAATCGTGCTTAAGGTGTGATGATACTTGGTGACCGTTTGCCCCAGAAATTGCGTCGCCCGCGCGCCTTCATCGAAGTAGTGAGCCACTGGCCACACCCGCTGCCCGGCCGCAGTGGTTACCCACTGCTCGCTGCCTTCTGCGGTGAACAACGGGTGTTCAATCGTGAACAGCAGCACCCCGCCTGGCGCCAGCATCGTTGCAATGTGGTGCATCACGGCTGATAGGTCGGCCACGTAATGCAGCGCTAGCGAACTGAGCACCACGTCAAAACTGCTTGGCGCAGCGGTATACGTTGCCAGGTCCCCTTGCTGATAAGTGATGGCGGGATGGCGGTGGTGCGCCTCGGCCTCGGCCAACATGCGCGCTGAGCTGTCAATGCCCAGCACCGCTTTGGCCCCATGCTCGGCGGCGTACTGGCAATGCCAGCCGTACCCGCAGCCCAAATCTAGCACCCGTTTCCCTTTGAGGTCCGGTAGCAGCGCCTGAAAATCCGGCCACTCGCCGGCGGCATCAAGCCCATGCTGACTCCGCGGCATCTTGGCATAGGCGGCAAAGAATTTGGCCTCATCGTATGTATTCGTCATCGCTCATCCTCCGCTTGGTTTACCCTCATTTTAGCGCATTGTTCATTACCCAGCGATAGGTTGAAAGTAGCATCGAATCCAAAGCACGCTTTTTAATCATCGAAAACGCTATCTCGCAAGTTCCACCGCATACAAGCATTGTACTTTTTTATTATTCAAAAATAACAAACGGTTTATAAGATAACTGATGTTGTTTTTCCCTTGGCACCGGCCTACAATGGTTGCTAGGGGGAACTTTCGCGGATTGGAGGACACTATGGACAAGTCAATTAAAATACGTTTCAAAATGTATAAGGCCGGACGGCGCTGGCTAGTTGCAGCAGCTGCCGTTGCGGCTTTTAGTGTTGGTACCACGCTGGCTAATGGTCAAGGCGTCAACGCCGCCACCACAGATAGTACCAGTGGGACCACTGCTGCTGAAACAGCTCCGACCACAGCGGATGCGGCGTCTGCGAATACGACAGACAATGCGGCCACCAGCACGGAGTCGGTGCCAACCAACACGACCGCTAAAGACACAACACCAACCACAGATGAAACCCCGACGGCCGCACCAGCGGCAGCCACGACTGAGACGCCGACAACGACGCCAACTGCGGCTGCCACCACGGCGACCCCTAAGGTAACCGCCAAAACTGCTTTAGCTGCCCCAGCATCAGACCCAGCCATTCAGCAAACTGATGGTGCCGGCGTGGTCCAGCCGTCAGTTGATCCAAGCAACGGTGCCATCACAGCCAATACCGGCGTCACCGTCAATGCTTGGATGTCAGCCGAAAACGATGACGGTACCACCTCAACAACCGGCTACAATGCCAGCCAGGGAAAAAACCAAATTTCCAGCACGGCCAAAAACGTGCAGGTTCATTACGAAATCAGCAACACCACTGGCAGTGACATTACGAATGTTTCCGCGCAACTATACCTGCCGCCAACTGGGCAAAACACCCCCAATGGCGCCGCTAATGGCCCAACCTTCACGATTAATACCAGCATTGACGATATTGAAGCCCAAATTCATGCCGCCGGTTACACGAGCAACTACAGTGACCAAGGCAATGTGATTTGGCCCGGTCACTGGTATGATGCCGATCACTTCGTTGCCACATATAATCTCCAGCAACTGAGCCGCATTTGGTACTCAATCGGGACTTTAGCGGCAGGCGCTAAATACGATGTCGTGATTGATTTGACCATGAATAATGTCGACACCTCAGCCACCAGCCCTTATAATGTCAGCCAGTTTGCCATCCAAGACAGCACCACGCCTGGCGATACCCCAACCGCCTCTTATAGCGTGTATTTGCCAACCCCGGTCCCGGTCTTGCCTGGCATGGGGAGTGTTACTACTAGCATCGGTGCTACTGGTAATCAAGCTACCACTCAATACACCACAGCAGGGGCCAGCGATAATGTTAAATATGCCCAGACGCAGGTTAATTATTC
Organism: Lacticaseibacillus suibinensis; assembly: GCF_003946175.1. Taxonomy (GTDB): domain Bacteria; phylum Bacillota; class Bacilli; order Lactobacillales; family Lactobacillaceae; genus Lacticaseibacillus; species Lacticaseibacillus suibinensis. Next base: position 110,021 of record NZ_RHOK01000007.1, read on the forward strand.
CGATGTTAACAATCTAAACGCCAGCTTCACCGTTGGCAATCCAACCAGCACCACAATCAGCATTCATCCCATTATTTTACTCCCGCTCTTCAACGACAATAATAGCAAATGGGTTTTGGACGCAAGCAAAGTGACTGAAGCAACCTTTGAAGACGCCTTGCCTGGCGTCACAGTCACATATTCTAAGGACGGCGACGATGGTAACTATAAGACCTATTCGGAGCTCATGGCGGCGTTCCCAGATTTTACCTGGGACCAATTGCAGTCCATCACGATTGATGGACCCGTTGCAGCAGGCACCTACTACACCGTCAACTTGCCGATGGTTTACACAGGCACGAAAGCCGAACTCGCGACGGCCGGTGTGGGCACGTTTGGGTCATATAACTATGATATGAGTACGTGGTCTGAAGAGGATACTTTAAGTACGGCTTCGTTAGTCTCATACTCCTATGGCGACAAGGATGTCACATCTACAAGGACCATCAACTTTGTCAACGCTGATGGCACAACGGCAAAAGATCCGGTTGTTCAAACCATTACCTACAAGACGGTAAAGAACGATCAAACTGGCGAAACGATTTACACCCCACAAGGTGCCTACTATCAATACGACGTGCCAGCACAGGCTGGTTACTCGGCTGACAAGACCACGATTGCCCAACAAGCCGTGGGCGCAACCGACATGACCCCAGAAAATACCGAAGTAACCGTCACCTACACACCAAAGATGACCTACGGCACGGCCACTAGCACACGGACGATTCATTTCGTCGATGCTGACGGTAACGTGCTCCGTGATCCAGTGACCCAAACCATCGCCTACAAGACGGTCACCAATGCGGTCACCGGGGAAACGATTTACACCCCGCAAAATGCTTACTATCAATACGATGTGCCAGCCATCGCTGGGTACAATGTTGATAACAACCAGATTGCGCAGGAAACCGTTAAGCCTGGCACCGCTGTCGCAAATGATACCGACGTCACCGTCACCTACACACCAAAGATGACCTACGGCACGGCTAACAGCACCCGGACGATTCATTTCGTTGACGCTGAAGGTAACGTGCTCCGTGATCCAGTGACCCAGACCATTACCTATAAGACCGTCACCAATGCGGTCACCGGCGACACGATTTACACCCCGCAAAATGCTTACTATCAATACGATGTAC
>NZ_RHOK01000008.1 GCF_003946175.1 Lacticaseibacillus suibinensis
TTCGATTAAGTAGTATGGCCTTGAACATCCATATTCTAATCGACAAGGAGAGTTTTTCGTATAACCAGTTTGACTCCACCCGCATAGCGGGTGGTTTTGAGCCTCGCGCGTCCCCGCGCGAGCCCGGCTAAAGCCTCTATAATAAAAAATTCCGAGTCGGTTGACTCGGAATTTTTTGGCTTATTCAGCTGGGTTTTCATCTTCGGGTTCATCAAGATCCCGGGTCAGGCGATGGGGTTTGGCTTTAACCGGCTTGCGAATGGCGAACAGCGCCGCCAGCAGCAACACAATGCCACCGGCAATGGCCATCACTTGCCAATACACCGTGATGCCAATCATGAAGACGTACATCAAGGCCACAATCGCCAGGCCCACCAACAGATCCACCGCAAAGCGGCCAAGGCGGGTAAAGGGCCGATCATCAAGATAGGCCAAGAGGCCAATCAGGACCACCAAGCCAAAGCCGAAACTGACGGTGCTGACTTGAGCCACCAAGGTTTTGGGATTAGTGGCGTACCAAGCAAACCCCGTGAACAGCGCGCCGAACACCAGCAAGATACCGTTGACCCACCACGTGGTATGCTTTTTTTCTGTACTTTCGTGCTTGCCTGGCATCAAGAAGCCTTCTTTCTCGTTTTTTCCATTTTAGCAGAAAACAGTTACCATAGACATAGTGAGTCAAGAATGTGGCCGGGAATGTTTGGCGGTCACGCGATAGAAAGGTCGATTCGATGTCCAATAATCTTGCTTTTGCTACCTATGAAGGCCGCCCGCTGGCCGAGGCTGAGAGCCTCGTGGCGCTGGCCTTGCCCATGCCAACGCCAGCGCCGACTGACGTGATCGTCAAGGTGCAGGCGATTTCCTTGAACCCAGTGGATGAAAAAATGCGTGCCAGTCTGCCTAAACAAACGCAGCCGCGAATTTTCGGTTATGATGCCACTGGTGAAATTGTGGCGTGCGGCACCGCCGTCACCGAGTTTGCAGTGGGCCAGCGGGTCATGTACGCCGGCACGACCAAGCGCCCCGGCAGCTGGCAGCAGTATCAGGCGGTCGCAGCGGCACTGATTGCCGCCGTGCCCGCCGCACTGTCTGATCAAACGGCCGCCGCCTTACCGCTGGTGGGGCTGACCGCTTGGGAGTTATTGTTTGAGAAAATGGAGTTTCAAGCCGAGGCCTTAGCCAATCAAGGCAAGCGCCTGCTGATCATCAATGGGGCCGGCGGGGTCGGCTCGATGCTCAGCCAACTGGCACATTGGGCCGGCTTGACGGTCAGTGCCACCGCCAGTCCGCAAAACTTTGACTGGCTACGGCAGCACGGCGTGGATCAACCGCTAGACTATCATCAGGATTTGACGGCCCAGCTTGCCGGCGAGCCCGCGTTTGATGGCGTGGCAATTTTGTACGCCACTGAACCCTATCTGGCCTTGGCCAGCCAAGTGATTGCGCCCTTTGGTCATGTCGGCGCCTTGGTCACGCCGCAAGGGCCTCTGGACGTCACGGCGCTGAAAGGCAAAGCCGCCAGTTTGGACTTTGAATACATGTTTGCCAAAACTGACTATGATTTCAATCCTGCCAGTCAGGGCCACATCCTATCACAGCTGGCCGCCTTAGCCGCGGCCAACCTGCTTGACGCTAGCGTCACCACGACCTTGCAACCCATTGCCGTGGCGACGTTGAAGCAAGGACTGATGCAGCTCACCTCAGGGCATCAAGTCGGCAAGATTGTGCTTACCGGTGCGTTTGAAGCTTAGCAGGTAGACGAAAAGGGCCACATCAACGGTGAAGTTGATGTGGCCCTTTAACGCTCTATTTAGTAAAGCCCAGTGCTTTCTGCAGTGTGGCCTTGGCCTGATCGGCCGTCAGGCGTTGGGGATCATAGATGATGCTTCCTGGCCCCATGTAGTAATTGAACAGCTTGAGCACCGCCCGCTCTTTCAGCGTGCGCAGCCGCAGCTCATCGTTGATTTGGGCGAGCAACTCATGACACCAGGCGGCGTCCATCATCATCGGCTCATCGCGTTCGGTGACGTAGCCTTTTTCCATAATGAGATCCGCGCCTTCCGCTTTTTGCGTGCGCAGGACACTTTCCGTTGGCTCCATGAGTTGACCTCCTTCAACCGCAATTAATACTTGGGTTCCAGCAGCCGCCGCGGCCGCACGAAGGTGGTCGCCTGCGACTGGTCGCCAGGAATAAACCCGGCAGCCGTGTAAAAGGCACTTAAGGCTGCGTTATCGGTGACCACCACAATGCGATCAACTTGCTTGAAGTAATCATCGAATTCGCTCAGCAATTCGCGGCCGATGCCTTGATGCTGATAGTCTGGCAGTACCAACAAATCCTGAATAAAAACAATGGTGTGCATATCAGAGACCCCGCGGATCAGCCCCACCAGCTTGTCCCCATCACGGGCAGTGAGCAAAGTGGAGTTCGCAATCCCCCGCGCCGTTTCCGCGGCATCTTTGAGGTAATGCGTCATGCCCACTGCGCCATAAAGTGCTTTAATTTCATGAATGGTCAGTGCCGATTCAAACGTATAATTCACAAGTCCAACCCCCGAATGTAGTTACCAGAATGATTTTAACGCAATGGGAATTGAACACAAGCGCTTTTTTAGGCGTGAATTACGCGCGGGCCGTGAAGTCGATAAACCCCAGGGCGCTGTCGATGACCCCGCCATCCCCGTTCAGGCTCATGGTATTGAGCGTAGGATTAAAGCGGACCGTCATATGCGGATCCAAATCTTCAGTCGAGTAGTCCTTGATCAAAATCGGCCCCAGGTTCGACTCGATGGTGGTATTGTAGCCCTCAGTCGGCGCCGCCTTTGCCACCACGTTAATCGTAAACTGCACCATCATGTGAATCATGGCGTGCTGCGAGTATTGCCCCACCCCATCTTCGAAGGTTAGCAGCAATTTCTTATCCGGTCCTAGGTGGCCCTTGAGCTTGGCCTGCGAAGCTTCATCAAATTGAATTTCCATGTTCTCACCTCCGTTCACAAGGTAGTCGTTTTGCCGCCAAAGTGCAATCGATGTGCTTTGAACCACTTTTGTAAGGCTTAAGTATTTTTTCAAATTATCGGCCCATTTCGTCATACTTTCTTCACATTCAAGGATTACATTAGGAACCATAGAAATGAGCTACCCACTCATTTCCATACCCATACCCAACTTTTTCATTTTTACTCCTCCAAAGTAAAAATCACTCACCGGCCGCCCAGCCGGTGGGTCAATCCTTACTTGACCGTCGCCCACCCAGCGGCGGCCATTTTTTTGGCCAAAAAGCAGCGCCGAGAGCTTGCAATGCAAACTCTCGGCGCTGCTTTTTAATGGCGCGGTCAGCGAAAAATGTCGATTTGGCCTAAGCCGGCTGAATGAGATACCGGCTGGTGCGTTTCTCAAGCCAGGCTTGGACGCCTGTCAGCACCGTGGTCAGCATCAAATACAGGAAGGCAACCAGGCTGTAGGACACCAGCGGATTGTAGTACAGCGCGGCGAATTGCTGGCTGACTTGGAACATTTCGATGATGGTAATGCCGCTCGCCAAACTCGTATCTTTGATCAAGCTAATAAAGCTGTTAGACAGTGGCGGCAGCGCAATGCGGAGCGCCTGCGGAAAAACGACGAGGCGTAAAATCAAAGATTTTTTCATCCCTAATGCCCGTGCCGCTTCCCACTGCGTATCTGGCACTGACAAAATGGCGGCGCGGATGGTTTCCGAAGCATAAGCGCCAGTGTTCAGCGCAAATGTCAAAATACCGGCCGTCCAGGCGTTCAATTCAACGATGGGCGCGCCATTGACCTTGAGGTAAGGCAAGCCGAAGAAGATCAGGAACAGTTGCACCAGCAGCGGCGTGCCCCGGAAAATCCACACGTAAAACCAGCTTAGCCCCTTCAGGCCTTGCATCAGTGGTTTACGTGATGGCGAAATCCGCACCAAGGCGACGAGCACAGCCAGAATCAGCCCTAACACAAAGGAAATCAGGGTAATCGGGATTGTGTATTTCAACATCGCCACCAGTAAATCGGGTAGTGATTTGGTCACAATTTGCCATGCACTCATAAATAGCCTCCTTGGTTCCGCGTTCTAATTATTTGGTAATATCACTACCGAAATATTTCTTAGATAATTGGCCTAACTGGCCGTTCTTGCGCAGCTTTTCGATGGCCTGGGTCACCTTTTTCTGTAGCGTTGCTTCATCCTTACGCAGCAAGCCGCGCGCTGGGTTAGCCTTGAAGGCATCGCCGACGCTGATTAATTTGATATCAGCATCCGGCTTCTGCTTCAAGTAGGAATAAAAGGCAGCGGCCTCGTTCACCGTGCCTTCTGCGCGGCCTTGTTCAATCAGGGTCACGGATTGGGCGAAGCCTTCAACCGGCACGATCACGCCGCCCATTTTCTTGACGTTCGCGGCATTGTTCGAAGTCACACTTTGGGCCATTTTCTTACCTTTGATATCGGTAATCGACTTAATCGTGGTGTTGTCTTTTTTGACCGCCAGCTGCGATTTGCCTGAAGTATAAGGCGCAGTGAAGCGGTACTTCGCCGCGCGTTCTGGCGTCTTAGCGACGTTGTTCAAAATCAGATCGTACTTGTTCACGTCGAGCCCAGCAATCAGGGAATCCCACTTGGTTTCAACGAATTTCGGCTTCAAATTGAGTTCGGCGGCAATCTTTTTGCCCAGTTCCACTTCAAAACCGGTGAGCTTACCATTTTCATGGTAGCTGTAAGGCTGGTAGGTGCCTTCCAGACCGATGGTTAAGGTCTTCGGGGTGACGAGCTTAATGTCACTACCTGCATCCTTGCTGGCTGGTTTGCTCCCGCATGCGGCCAGGGCCCCCAAGAGCACCAGACTGGTCAAAGCAAGTAACCATTTTTTCATATTGTTCTCCCCCGTTTCTGAAAATCAGTACCGCCTATTATACACGACTTACTTTTCGTAATCGAATATTTTCTTCTAATTCTCATGGTTTGATGAGAGACACGCTGTCAGGGTGACTCAAGCGGTGGTTGATTGCTGCCGACTGCCGCCTGCCATACACTATAAGACGACCGGTTGAGGCGAATATTTGACCACTTACGGCCAAAGTGTTTTCCTTAGCGAATTTTAATGGTCTAATAAACCTTGTCATCAGAAAGGAGCGCGGACAACATGAAAATTAAATTCGAACAAGATCCGCGCTGGGTAGAACCAGAAGTCATTATTCGCAGCAATGATCCAAAGCTCGCCGCTAAACTCAAGGCCCAGCTCGATGCAACAGAGGCGACCTTGGCGGTGTATCAAGGGGCCAAGGAAAGCTACTTGCCATTATCCGCGATTATCTTTATTGAAACCGAGGACCGCCAGCTGCAAGTCCATACCAAAGATGATCTCTACCTCAGCAAAGAGCGGCTTTACACCTTAGCCGCCCGCTTACCCGGCATCTTTTTACAAGTCAGCAAATCCACGATTATCAATTTATTAGCGGTCAGCGCCTTGAACCGTTCACTGTCCAACTGTTTGGTCAGTTTTGGCGGCACGCACAAACAGATTTATGCCTCGCGGCGCTACTACAAACAGTTAACGGAACGTTTAGATGAAATGAGAGGACTTTAACATGAAAAAATATAATTGGCATAACTGGTTCTGGGGCTTGTTCTTCCTCGTCTGCGCCGGCGTGCTGGTCACGACGCAGCTAGGCATGTTCACCATCAATATTTCATTTTGGCCGCTAGTATGGGGCCTCATTCTGGTTGCGGCTTTCCTCAAAAGTCTCGCCAGCCTTAGCTTCATCGGCATGGCGTTTAGCCTGAGTTTTCTAGGCATTCTCTTTGCCCAGCCGCTGGGGATTGAGCGGCTTGTGCCTTGGACTTTGCTTGGGGCGGCGGCTTTGATCAGCATCGGGCTAGAGCTGATTTTTCGCCCGGTCAAAGCCAAGCATGAACATCACGGCACCTTGGTCGTTAACGATACCAGCTACTCGCTTGGCGACTGGCACAAGGCCAACAAGGAAATCAAGAAAACGTATCAGGAAGATGATTCCCCCACCAACTTAGAGGTTAGTGTCCGCATGGGCAGCGCCGTCCGTTACGTCAATACCACCGACTTCCGCCACGCTCGCATTCGCGTCAATATGGGCGAAGTCAAAGTCTACTTCGACAAGGCGCAAATTACCACCGAACCCGCGACGATTGAATTGCTGGGGCAAATTGGCGATGTTGATCTGTATATTCCAAAAGAATGGAATCTCCAACCTAAGCTCCCGACTTTTGCCGTCGATTACGCCGAAAAAGGCGAAACGCCGGTGCCATCAGGGCCAGAGGTTTTGTTAACTGGCAACTTCCATGTCGGCGACGTCACGGTTCACTACATCTAATGAAGGAGGCCAATCATGGCCAAAACTCGTTCCCCTCAACTCATTGACATGTTGGTGCTTAAATTTGCCGGTACTTTTGGCAGTGGCATGCTGTCCTTTGCCATTGGCCTGTATATTCTCCATCGCACCGGCTCAGCGCTGAGCATGGGCGTCAGCATGATTTCCGGTCCCCTCGTAGCGCTGGTGATGATGCCCTTCGTCGGCTACGTGGTGGACACCTTTGCTCACCGCCGGGTCATGATTTTGGCCCAAATTGCCACCAGTATCGGGCTGCTGCTGTTCGGCCTCAGTTTTCAGCTCTGGCCCCAGGCGTACTATCCTGAACTGATCGTCCTCATCATCATTTTACAGATTACCGACAACTTTCTGAGCACCACGTTGACCGCCAGCCTAGTTCAACTCTTTGAAGGCGATGAACTGCAGCGCGTCAACTCCCTGAACCAGTCCATCACCTCGCTAGCGACCTTCCTCGCCCCCCTGCTCGGCGCCTTCGTCTACACACTCGTGCCAATTAACGTTTTTGCCTACATTGAAATCGGTTTTGAACTAGTGGCACTAGTCGCCATTATCGGCTTAAAGTTCTCCACCGCCGCGCAGGCCGAAGAAGCCGAACAAACCAAAACCTCGCTGTGGACCAACTTCAAAGGCGGCTTTCAGTTCCTGCTCCATCAAAAGCTCCTGCTGGTACTCACTACTTCTGGCGCTGTCATTAATCTGGTGTTCGCTGCCATTAATGTTGGCTTGCCCTATCTGCTGATTCAGACGCTGAAACTGTCTGATCGGCAGTACGGCTTCATCGACTCAGGCTTTGCGGTCGGCATGTTCCTCGGTGGTCTTTTGCTCGCGGCGGTCAAACTCAAGCGCCACCCAGTAACGGTCTCATTTCTGAACATTGCGCTGCTCTCAGTCATCTTTATGACGACGGGGCTGCCGCCGCTGCTCGGCTTCTCCAAACCGGTCATGACGGTGATTTATTTCACGCAAAGTTTGCTTAACGGCGCCGTGATCGTATTCGTCAACACGCCACTGAACACCTTCATGCAGCAAATCATCCCCCACAAAATGCAAGGCCGGGTCTTTGCCTTGGACATGGCCATCAGCACCTTGCTGTCCCCCATCGGCGTGGTGTTCTTCGGTGGGTTGTTTGATCACGTGCCTGCTGCGCAAATTTTCCTCGGTGCTGGCGCGGTACTGATTTTGATCACGGCAACGTTTGCTGGGATCATCGCGCAGCAGCAGTTGCTCAACCGGCCAGAGAATCTGGTAAAAGCCTAGTTCCGCTCGACAAAAATGGCACCGCCTCGGATGTGAGGCGGTGCCATTTTTTGGGTGTCTTTCATCTTTCACTCAAGGTGCGCTCTGGGTGGCCGCTGCCTAGGCTTGACCTGCCAAATCGTCATTTCCAATCACCATGTGCTTCTTGCGGTGAATGATTTCTTCCTGGCGGCCGTGAACCATTGGGCGCTTGTTCGGGTTACCGAGGTAGCCGCAAAGACGCTTAACCACGTCGCAGGTGTCAGGGTTGTGGTTGCCGCATTGCGGGCATTGATAGCCTTTGGCAGTCGCCTTGAACTCGCCTTTGAAGCCGCATTCGAAGCATTGGTCGATTGGCGTGTTGGTGCCGAGATACCCGATTTTATCGTAGGCATAGTCCCAAACGGCTTCCAAGGCCTTCGGGTTTTGCTTCAGATTCGGATATTCGCAGTAGTGAATGAAACCACCAGAGCAATACTGCGGGTAGTCCTTTTCAAAATCGAGCTTCTCAAACGGTGTTGGCGTCTTGCGGACGTCATAGTGGAAGGAGTTGGTGTAGTAGTCCTTGTCGGTGATGTCTTTGACCACCCCAAAGCGCTTTTTGTCCAACCGGGCAAAGGTATCCGTCAACGATTCTGACGGCGTGCCATAAACTGAGAAGTGGTATCCGTATTCTTTTTCCCAGGCTTCGCAGTGATCATACAAATCCTTGACCACTTGAATGCTGAAGGCCTTGGCTTCCGGATCCTTCTCCCAGGCATGGCCATAAAAGACGGTGCCAACTTCGTACAGGCCAATGTAGCCCAAGGAAACCGTCGCGCGGGAGTTCTTGAAGAGCTCATCGACTTTCTGGTCGTCATTCAGACGCTTACCAAAGGCCCCATACTTGTACAAAATCGGGGCAGATTCTGGCGTCGCCTGCTTGGCGCGTTCAACCTTGTAGACCAGGCCCTGCTTGCAGATATCCAAGCGTTGTTCCAACAAGGACCAGAACTTATCCTTGTCGCCTTTAGATTCCATCGCGATCCGCGGCAGGTTCAACGTGATGACGCCCAAGTTCATGCGGCCAGCGTTGACTTCTTTGCCGGTGTCAGGGTCGGTCCAGCCTTGCAGGAAGGAGCGGCAGCCCATCGGCGCTTTGAAGGAGCCAGTGAGTTTTTTGATCATGTCATAGGACAGCACATCTGGGTACATGCGCTTAGTGGCGCATTCCAAAGCCAACTGCTTAACATCGTAGTTAGGATCTTCTGGCGCCATGTTCAGGCCTTTTTTCAGCGTGAAGACTAACTTTGGAAAAATCGCGGTGCGCTTTTCCTTGCCCAAGCCGGCAATGCGAATCTTAAGAATGTCCTTTTGAATTTCGCGTTCAATCCAGTTAGTCCCTAGACCAAAGCCAACGGTCACAAAAGGCGTCTGGCCTTGCGTTGAATACAAGGTGTTAACTTGATATTCCAACGTCTGCAAGGCATCATAGATATCCTTTTTGGTCCGCCGCTTAGCATAAGCTTCAGCAGTGTCAGGATCTTGCGTTAACTCGGTGGCTTCTGCCAAGTGCTTTTGGTAATTCTTCTCAGCAAACGGCGCTAGAACCTCGTCGGTGCGGTCAGAGGAGCAGCCGCCATACTGGCTGGAAGCAACGTTGGCGATAATCTGGGTCATTTGCGTCACTGCGACCTGAATGGAGTGGGCCGCTTCGACTTCAGCATTGCCGATGCAGAAACCGTTGGTCAGCATCTCTTTGAAGTCAATCAAACAGCAGTTGGTTTCAGCCATGTAAGGGGTGTAGTCCAGGTCATGCCAGTGGATATCGCCGCGCAAATGCGCATTGGCCACAGCCGGCGGCAACATCTTCAGCCCAATCGCTTTGGCCACCGCGCCGGCCGTCAGGTCGCGCTGGGTGGAGAACACCCGCGAGTCTTTGTTGGCATTTTCGTGGACCACGGTGGAATCGCGGTCCAGCAGCTTTTGAACGTTGTAATTCACGTCGGCTTTCTTGCTACGCTCGATGTCACGCTGCACGCGATACTTGGTGTAGGCCTCGCCCCAGTCATACTGGTGCGCATCAAACAAAGCCTGCTCCACGATGCTTTGCACTTCGGGAATGCGGACGTCCGATTTGAAACGTTCAGTGATGGTGGCCACGGCATCATCGGCGATCTGTTCAATCAAGGTGTAGTCAGCTGGGGCCAGTTCCCCATTCACTGCCTTGGCAGCCTTGGTAATCGCCCGCGTGATTTTGCTTTGATCAAACGCCACAATGCGGCCGTCTCGTTTTTTAACACTGATTTGTACTTTCAAATCGATCATCGGCTATTCGCTCCTCTGTCTTGTTCGCTTAGAACTGAATATAGCTAGTCTATCACACTGACACAAGATGTAGTATATAGATTGAATTTTTTCGTCAAAATAGCTAGATATTGTATTGTATGCTATTTAATCTTTCACTACGAAGATAGGCTGAAAGCGCGTCCCGACTCATACCTTAGCCCGATTCTGGCCTCAACGGGTTTTGGCGTTCATAAAATTTGCTATAATTAAGCATGTCGAGTTGTGGCATGAAGCCACAATCATCTGGAGGTATATGATGCAAAAAGACCAACTTAAACAAATCCTGGTCCTCATTGTGATTATCGTGCTTGGCTTGTTCCTGTTGCCATTCGTGGCCGGAATCATTAGCATGATTATCAAGCTCGCTCTGCTGTTAGCGATTATCGCGGCGCTTTACTGGGCTTACGTCACCTATATTAAGAAGTAACGCCTGACCACAGGTTTGAGGTCCACAAATGAAAAAGCCGTGATGCACCACGAGTTATGTGGCAAATCACGGCTTTTTGTTTGCGCTGGATCCTAACGGGTTCGAACCGTCGACCTCTTGCATGCCATGCAAGCGCTCTCCCAGCTGAGCTAAGGACCCCTTCGATAAAGATAGATTACCGGAAAAAGACAGCGCTGACAAGCCCTAAAGCACGGCCCCCGTGAAATTTAGCTAAGCGGTCAAAAAATCCTCAATTCACTAGGTATACCACTTGCATCACCCGGGTCAAGACAGTTATAGTGGAAATATAGGGAAGCGCTTACACAAAATTCACCATTGTGAGTCGTTTCTCTTGCATACCCGAAGACAAGGCATTTCGCGGTGGTGGTCTTCGGTTCTGCGATCTGTGACATGATCTTATTCTGTTTTTTCAATCAAATTATTCTAACGAAAGGATAGCTAGACCGAAATTGCTCTAACCATCGCTTCCGGCTAGCAGGTATATGATATGGCTGACACATCTAGTTCTTTTCGCGATTCGTTCGCCGCTTGGGCGGGCAAATTCTCTGGGTCAAGATTCGTGCGGGCAATCATGCAGGCAGGTTACAGCGTGATTGCATTCTCCATTATTGGGGCGATGTTCTTGATTCTGACGGTGCTGCCGCAAGCTTTCCCCATTCCCGGGTTTGCTGAATGGTATGCCAGCACCGTGGGCCGCTTTGCAGTCCTGTTCCAAGTGGTGTTCAACGCCACCATGGGGATTTTAGCGCTGGTCTTTGCTGGGACCTTCACCTACACCTACACCGAGATTTATCGGGAGGAAGAACACCTGTCGCTTAATCCACTGAACGGCTTGTGGATGTTCATGATGGGCATGTTCATCACCGTGCCGCAGTTGATCTGGAAAGGTGGCATGATGAATTTTGTCACCTCTTTGGACAAAGACAACATCATCGGCGGCGGGTATGCGGTTTCCGCCGGCGGGATTACCCGAATTGGCTCCGTCGGGATCTTTACCGGGTTAGTCGTTGGTTGGCTGACCGTGCAGATCTACCGCTTTACCATCAAGCACAACTGGCAGATTAAAATGCCAGCTTCCGTGCCGCCTGGTGTGTCCAACTCCTTTAGCGCTTTGATTCCTGGCGCCTGTGTGGCCGCTGTGGTCACCGTGCTGAACATGGTACTGGTTTTGGCCGGCACCGACATTTTCAAAATTCTCTACATTCCATTTTCCTTCATCAGCAACATCGCCAACACCTGGTGGGGCTTCTTGATCATCATCTTCCTGATTCACTTCCTCTGGTGGTTCGGGGTTCACGGCTCCACGATTATGAGCTCCTTCTACACCCCAATCGTGCTGGCCAACTTGGCCGCTAACGTTGGCGGGCAAAACAACTTCTTCGCCGGCGATCCAATGAATGCCTTCGTTATCATTGGTGGGGCTGGCGCGACCTTGGGCGTGGCCATCTGGCTTGCGTTCCGAGCAAAGTCCGTACAGCTGAAAGAAATTGGGAAAGTTGAAATTGTCCCTGCCCTGTTCAACATCAACGAACCGATTTTGTTCGGGCTGCCAATCGTGTATAACGTACAACTTTTAATTCCATTTATCGGTGCCCCACTGGCCGCTGGGATTGTCGGCTACCTCGGCGTGTCTAGCGGCTTGGTACCGAAGATCATTCTGCAGCAACCATGGCCAACCCCAGTAGGCCTGAGTGGGTTCATCGCCACCGCCAGCTGGCAAGGGGCAGTACTCTCCATTATCTGCGCCTTGGTTGCCTTCCTGGTATGGTATCCATTCATTCGCAAGTACGACCGGATGCTGCTGAAGCAAGAACAAGCTCACGAATCCAATCAATAAGCCTCAAACACAAGCCCCGGCGCAAAAATTGCGTCGGGGCTTTTTGGCTACCGCGCTCGGTATTGACTCGGCGCCAACCCGATGACGCGCTTAAACTGACGGGAAAAATACAGCGGATCGGCATAACCCAGTTGGGCGGCGATGGTTTTAACTGGGATTCGGCTCAGCCGTAGCTGTTGACATGCTTTTTCCATCCGCAGGCGAGTCCAATAATCCAGCGGGCCCATTTGATATGCTTGATGAAAGAGCCGCGATAATGTGCTTTTCGGTAGCGCCAGGACTTGTGCCAGGTCGGCCAAGCTCTGATGCACGCCAAGATGCCGCTGCATATGCGAAATGGCCTGGGTCAGATGTTCGTTGCCTGCCGCCTGGGGCTGATCATCGGCCAGCCAGTAGCTTTCTGCCAAAATCACGCTTAAGAGTTGGCTCGCACACACGGCATTGGCCAAGGTGTACTGGGCCGCGCACACTGCGAACAGCTCACTCCAATGCGCTAACACCTGCTGCTGGCGGGCTGGTGACCGGAGCCGCTGAATGGCTGGCGTCACCAAACCTGAAGCCGCAGGGCCCAACCGAAAGTGGCACCACACCAAGGTCCACGGGGCCGTGAGCGAAGCCGCATACTCATGCGGGGTCTGGGGTGGAATGCAAATCAGCTCATTGGCCCGCAATAGCCGGCGCTGGCCCGCCACCACCACCTCCCCTTCGCCTGCTAGGCAGTGTAGCAATAACCATTCGGCTTGGCCTTGGGGGCGGATTTGGCAATGGTGGCGCGCCACTGCATAATGGCCCAGCTCGACTGGAGCAGTCCCTGCAATCAGTGGATGCGCCAGCGCAGCGGAATCATTTTTTATCGGAAACACCAGCTGCGTGTCATCATCAAAGTTAGCTTCCCGCGTTCTCATCACAGCCTCCTGAGATTATTGTCCATGAACTGGTTCGATTGCCTATTCTTAGCAGGACTATTTTCGTCTATGGTAAACCCGTAAGCCAAATATTGTCTATCTAAGGAGACCGTGATGACTCAATTCAAAATTGAACATGACTTTTTATTGGATGGTCAGCCCTTTAAGATTTTGTCAGGCGCCATTCACTACTTTCGCATTCACCCCAGTGATTGGGAACATTCGCTGTACAACCTCAAGGCCCTGGGCTTCAATACCGTCGAAACCATCGTGCCCTGGAATGTCCACGAACCCCATGAAGGCCAATTTGATTTTAGCGGTGGCCATGACCTGGCCGCCTTTCTCCGGACCGCCCAGCATCTTGGCTTGTACGCCATTGTCCGGCCGTCACCTTACATTTGCGGGGAATGGGAGTTCGGCGGCACACCAGCTTGGTTGCTCAACCAACCCATGCGCATTCGCTCTGCTGACCCAGCCTACCTGCGAAAAGTCAATGCGTACTACGATCAGCTGATGCCGCATTTAGCACCGCTTCAGCTCGATCAAGGCGGCAATATTTTGATGTTTCAGATTGAAAATGAATACGGCTCCTACAGCGAAGACAAAGCCTATCTCCGCGCCTTGAAGCAGATGATGACAGCACATGGACTCACGCAGCCGTTCTTCACCTCTGATGGCCCCTGGCAGGCGGCACTGCGCGCTGGGAGTTTGATTGATGACGACGTGCTCGCCACGGGCAATTTCGGCAGTCATGCCGCTGACAACATGGCCGCGTTGCAAACTTTTCTGCGGCAGCATGGCAAAGACTGGCCGTTGATGTGTATGGAATTTTGGACCGGTTGGTTTAATCGCTGGCACGAACCAATTGTCCGCCGCGACGCCGCTGAATTCGCCACCGAAGTGAAAGGCGTGTTGCAGCGCGGTAGTCTCAACTTATACATGTTTCATGGTGGCACCAACTTTGGCTTCATGAATGGCGCCTCGGCCCGCGGTCAGCGCGATTTGCCGCAAATCACCTCGTATGATTACGATGCCCCTTTGAATGAGCAAGGTAATCCCACGGCCAAATACAAGGCGTTGCAACAAGTGGTCAAAAGCGTGCTACCGAACGTCAAGCAATTAGCGCCGCGGGTGAAACCTACGATGGCGGTAACCGCCATTCCTTTGGCAGCCAAGGTCAGTTTGTTCAACGCATTACCGCAGCTCGCCCAAATGCAGCCTTCACAGTATCCGCAAACGATGGAAGCCTTAGGTCAAAATACGGGCTACCTGCTCTACCTCACCAACCTGCCAAGCGACAGCGCCACCCAGCGCCTGCGCCTCATTGACGTGAGTGACCGCGCGCAAGTCTTCGTCAATCAACAGCTCATTGAAACCCAGGAACCTGCAGCCATCGGCGAGGATATCACCATCCCCTTGCCGCAGCCGACCAACCAGTTGGCCATTTTGGTTGAAAACATGGGCCGCGTGCAATATGGTCATAAGTTCCTAGCGGCCACACAGCACAAGGGCATTCGCACTGGCGTCATGGCGGACCTGCATTTTGTGCTGAATTGGCAGCAATATCCGCTGCCACTTGAGAACATTGAGCAGCTCGATTTCAATCAGGCCTGGGCCCCTCATCAGCCGGCTTTTTACCAATACCGATTCAACTGCGCCGATCCGCAAGATACTTTCGCCGATTTATCCGGGTTTGGTAAGGGTTGCTTGTTCGTGAACGGCGTCAATCTTGGCCGCTTCTGGCAGGTTGGGCCAACGCTCTCACTTTATATCGCTCATGGTTTTCTCAAAGCCGGCGAAAATGAGATTGTCATCTTTGAAACCGAGGGGCAGTATCAGCCCACGCTAACCTTACGCAAGACCCCGCTTTATCTCCCAGAATCAGAAAGGCGACCATGATTTAAGCCAATCACAGCCGCCAAGTAGGCAAAGGGTTAATTCAGGAAAGACGTGTTCTTAGCCTTCCAGTCTTCAAGCTTGATGCTCACCCAGAAACCGTAGACGCCCAGGGTGATCAGCGTCAGGAAGAACCACTTGAGCCAATTGCCGAACAGCCCCACGGCACTGCCGGAAAACTGCATCCGGTGGCCTTCAATCACGGTGTGGTTGATTTTCCAGCCGTAGATCATGCACAGCGCCCAGGGATAGCAAATGCCAAAGGTGATGGCTGTGATGATGCCGCCTAGCAGCGTCCATCCCACTAGCGACAAGAGTGAACCATCAAAGAATGAATCTCGTCCGTATTTCATTTCCATGCTTTTGTCCTCCAATTCGTCGTAGCAAAAAAGGCCGCTGAATTTTCATATGAAAACTCGGTGGCCTTTGCCAGTGGATCCGAAGAGGATGCAACTCATTTTTCCAAGAGTGCCTCAACCACGCGGCTTATAGCTGTTTATTCGGGTTCAAAAAATTTAGGGGCATTCCTTCGGGCATTCTTTGCGAGCATTTCACTATAAATCTAGGTATTTTGCTAGGCCAGCGGCAGCCTTCTTCTTTTCATCAAGATTAACATGAGAATAGATTCGAAGTGTTAATGAGGGATCACTGTGCCCCACAAGTTTCTGGACTGCCGAGACTGGAGCGCCGCTCATTAACATATTGCTGATATAACTATGCCGCAACTTGTGCAAGCTGATTGGTTTCAAGTGGTTATCCTTAATGATCTTTACCAGCCAAGCTCGGGGTGTATTCAACGACTTATAGCCGCCCTTTGTGCTTGGGAAGATGATGCCCTCACCTTGCATTGAATTAACCCCGTGTAGCATTTGCTTCTGGTATAGTGTGACTTGCCACCTTTTGAGCCACTGCATGGTCGTCTTATCAAGTGGTATGGTGCGGTTTGAGGCACGCGTCTTGGGTGGTTGTATGATTGCTCGGCCGTGTTCTGCTTGTGAGAGCGTTCTGACGACACTAATTGTGTTCTCTTTGAAGTCACAATCTGAAAAGTGTAGGGCAAGTAATTCAGCCCGGCGCAAGCCACTCAAGCAATACAGCCTAAACATCACGTATTTTTCGAGATCAGTGCTTGGATCTATACACTGGAGAAACGCATCTATTTCCTCTTTAGACCAGAACTTATCCTCATCGCTGATGGTGTCCTCTACCGCTTTCGGCAACTTGATAAATCTAGCTGGATCATCATGGATATAGCCACGCTCAAGCGCATACTTGAAGATGAGATGGGTGAAGCTGAACCACCGCTTATAGGCCTTCTGTGATATTCCAGCCCATTTCTTTACCGCATTTTGAATATCTCTGGTGGTGATGGTGGCAATTCGGTAAGTACCGAATTCAGGTATAATATGGTTGCGGAAGAATGCTGACGTCACAACCAGCGTCGATTCACGCACGGTCGTCTCATAATCTGCGAACCACTCATCAGCAACTTCTTTGAACGTCATCACCTTATCTTTAGGCTTATCAAGGTCACCTTCAGCAACTGCGACTTCAAGTCTTGCAGCTACTAGGGTGGCCTTTTGTCTACTATCAAGTCCCTTCTTACCAACATACTTTTTCTTGCCAGTGCGAGGATCCACCCCCGCATAGACTGAAACCCGCCAAAGTTGTTTACCTTTTGGGGTCGTGTACTTAGATATACTACTCATATTTTTCTCCTATCCGTCACGCTGGCAGGCGGTGTTAGATTGGAGAGTTTTACTCAAATTCGAGTAAAAAGTGGTGGCCTAGAATTCGGCCTTCAAATATTTAGAGCTGTATTTTTTTCAACGTTAGAACGGAAGTTTGTCTACCTTAATTTTAAGAGAAAGATCTCCATTCTTTTCTTTTGTGTATGCGTCATTAAAGGACACACTAAACACGTATTTCAATCTATCCCAATCTGGATTGTAGAAATTCACTGAAATGGACGTAGAGAAGAATTCACGAATGTTAGTAGAAATAGTGTTTTTAATGATTCGGCATATGGAGTTAGAAATTTGTGCTCTAAATGCTGGCGTGAGCTCATCCATCCACATTTTATTAAATTCATCATGCTCACTCTCAAAAGTTTTGGTGTCATCAGAATGTCCCAAGAGGACTTCAATCGGTATATTAACCGGCCCATTATCTGTAACGGAGCTATCAAACGTAGATCCTCCCTTTGTGGGTATTGTTACATCATCAGTTATTCTTACGGTCAGATCAAATGTTTTTTCATTTCTTCCTACAGCTTCATTTATCGAGCTTCTTTTTAAAAAAGCATCCATGTCGGCCTTTTGTATGATCACTTTGTCTATACTATCACCCTCTTCTTCCAATCCTGAGGATCTAATGCCCTCTTGAGCAATAGAAAAAGTCAAATCAAAAGGCACAAAATCGAAAATCTCTCCAGGGGTTACAGCCAAATACTGGCACAAAGTGTTCATTGTATCAACCTGTATCCCCTTAAAATCGTTTTGACTCAAAGCTGTTAGCGTTGTTCTCGAAATGCCGGTATCTGTTGCAGTGCGAGATATTCTCAATTTTCGTTCAGCAAGCAATATGGCCAAATTTGACATTAACATAGTATTCCTCCCTATTTGAATTCATTGTACAACACTCTGAACAAATCTTGAACATTTAGCTAATTTTGATTGCAATATCAAGCACACGTGATATACTTGGTTTGTTCAAATGTCTGAACATTTTTGCCTAATCGGAAGGAAGGCGTACAAATATGGCTTCAATGAAAGCAGAACTAGTATTACCAGAAGATTTCGACAAGCAGCTACAAGATCGTATTCATCAGGAAGTGATCCAAGCGGTTAGCGAGCTTGCACCACGGCATGAAGAATCCAAAAAGTTGAACATCGGACAAGCAGCAGTTTATGCCGGTGTGTCTCGTAACACACTGTTGTCTTGGACTAGAAAAGGTTTGCCGATGCAAGTGGTTGGTGGCGTTAAGCGGATCAATACCGTAGACATCGACAACTACATGAAGAACAACGGCAAGTAACCAGCTGGCAGGCGGGCATGTAAGCAACTTATGACAGGCGCATAGCGTCAGAAAGGCACAACATCATGAAGCTATTCAGTAAAGAAGAGATGGCACTAGACCGCGAACTCGGAGACTTGATGGACGACATTAACCTCAACATTCTGGCCATTACAGAAGACAGCAATGTCACGGTTGGCGGTAAGTATGTCCCCAACAGCGAGCTGGCAATCACGGCTGCAAAAGAGCTGCTGCGGGTATCGGAGATCCTAAAGCTGTATGAAAACGAGGAGGACGCTGATGATTAATATCATTGCGTGGCTACTAAGCCACCCGCTCACCGTCCCGGCACTCTGCATGGCGTTCCTGATCGGGGCCGTCTGCGGTGCTTACGTTCAATTCTCGGAGGACGATCGTCATGCCGAAAATGGTTAGCACAAAATATGGCTGGCAATGGCGAGACTACGTGCAAGCCGATGCCGAGTGTGATCGGTACTGGCAAGCGCAAAAAGCCGAAAAGCGCTCACTGATTGAAGCCACAAAAAAATCGCCAAGAGTTGCAGCTCAAGGCGAGAAAAAGACAAGCGGAAAGATCTATATTCCTTTCTAGCTTGCCTCTAGTTAGATGCTTTTGTCAAGAAAAATGGAGGCAATTTATGATGGATATTAATGATTTGGGAGAAGTTAACGCAATTCTAACAGACGCAAGCAACATTGGCTTAGCACTATCTGACAAAATTCAGGCTCTGTATGATTTATCAAGTCGCGGTATTAACAAGAAAGATGAAGGAATCGTGCTCTTCGAAGTGACGCGTTCAAGTGGTACGTATGAAGCTTTGCTTAGCTGCATGATGGATAAGATCATCGACAGCCGTCGGTTGCTAGAAGCTGGTATGAAGCAAGGTGGTGATCCCGATGCCGACAATGCTTGAGATGGCCCTCTCATACCAGCAACACGGCTTTGCCGTCTATCCCCTAGCACCAGGCACCAGAACGCCGCTCAAAGGCTCACACGGGTATAAGGACGCTACCACGGACCCTAAGCAAGCCGAGGCATGGTGGGGTGAACACCCTGACTACAATATCGGCCTAGGACTTGACGGCATGCTGGTATTCGACATTGACATGGGCCACAAGAGTGCCGCTGATGGCAATGAATCGCTGGCAAAACTAAGCGCTGATGGGCGCGCTGGCCAGATACCGTCTACCTATATTGAGACTACCCCAAACGGTGGGCTTCATATGTTCTTCACCTATCCCAAGAATATCAAGCTAACTAGTCGGGCTGATCTGTTCTCCAAGTCTGGAGAGAAAACCGGTCTCGATTACACGGCGCTGGGCGTGCCCGTCTATCCTAGCATGCGAGACAGCGGCATGTATAAACCACTAAAAGGCCACAAGCTGACCACGGTTGCCCCTGCTCCACAGTGGCTACTAGACGAGATTAACCGATATAGAGGACCCGTTGTCGGATCATACCGCACTGATCCGGATTCATGGTTTGGCAACTTCATCAATCGACTTGTAGATGGTTCAGACGAAGGAAACCGAAATCAGTGGTTGGCCAGCATTGCCGGTTCAGTCTTTCGGTCGGGCGCTGACCCTGATAGCTGCGCGGATCTAGTTCAAACTATCAACCAGCGCTATGTTCGCCCTCCCTTGCCTAATGGCGAGCTAGTTAAGATCATCAAGTCAATTAGTAAGCGCGAAATTGCGCGCCGCAGTTAGGGGGTGAAGCATACGGACAGCTTAAAGGAAGAACTAAACAAGTCGCCAGAGTTTACCCGGCTCAAGGTGATCTCTAAAAGCTCATTAGAACCATTTGACGTGAACAAGTATCCAGAGCCTCAAGATAAGACCGAGAAAGGTATTCGGGCATATAACAAACAGCTTGCTGCCAAGTTACCGAACTGGTTAAGAGTTTGGTTTCAAGCCGAGCAGCGCGATGAAGACGATCCCCAAAACGTAACCATTCATCGGAATATCAAGGTGGACTTTCTCACCTACGGCTACCACTTCATGGATAAAACACGAGTAGAGAGTTTCCCCGGGTTGAGCGAGGGTGCGATATATGAGCCTAGCAAAGGGACGTGGCGCACATTTGGCAAGGGTGAGTTCACTAAGACCACCGAGAGCAGAACCACTAAAGAGATGCTCAAATGGGGGCTGTATCGTGAGAGTGATATTACAGGCGCCAGACGATTCTTGCAACGCATCAGCTACAACGAGGACTATGGTAAGCGATCACCATTTGATGAGAACCCACATCCAGAACTGGTTGCGTTCGCCAATGGCACATATAGCATACTGACCAATAAGATGCAGGAAAGTAGTGCTGACAATTACATGCTGAACGCCCATGAGTACGCGGTCGATCCAGATAGGGACGATTGTCCAGAGACTGAACGACTGCTTGCAGCTATGATGGGCGATGCCGCCGTCACCTTTGAAGAATTCATCGGTTATATGTTCTACCGGTCATATCACCCATTCCAAGAGTTCTTGTGGCTATATGGGACTGGCGGCGAAGGTAAAAGCACTCTCATTCGTCGTATTACCAACCTCATCGGGCGTGACAACGTATCAGCCTCAAAACCAGCAGACCTTGCCAATGGTGACCGTCGTTTTGAAACAGCCAATCTATACGGCAAAGAAGCAAACATCGTGGCCGACGTTGGCACAGACTACCTCAAGAGTACAGCCGCGATCAAGTCCCTAACTGGTGGCGACTATATACCGGCCGAGTTCAAAGGCATTCAGAACTTTAAGTTTATGAACTACGCCAAGCTACTATTCAGCGCTAACGAGATGCCAGCATTCAGCGACCACAGCACCGGGTTCGCTGATCGTGTCATCGTTATCAAGATGATCAACGGCGACACCCGGCACACACACTGGTGGGATCAGTTCGACGACACCAAAATGGACGAAGAGACACCACGTTTTGCCATGAAGTGCATGCACATGTTTGCCAAGGCGCTTAAAAGCGGTGGCCTGACAAAACCTGATTCGGTAGTAAACGCAAGCCAAGAGTGGCTGGACGCAAACGACCACTTCAAAGAGTTCCTAGACGAATACGCCACTATCGATACAAAAGATGATCGCGGTGAAGCAACCACTGTTGTAACAGCTGAATATAAGCGCTTTTGTCAAATGAACAACTACACTGATAAAACGAGCACACAAGCCATCGTGAAAAAACTTGCTACTTACAATGTTTATAAAGATCGGAGTCGAAGAGGCTATAACAACGACGGTGGAAATGTTCAGCGATTCATTGGCTTGCGTCTAACGGGCTCGCTTATAAATGACCAATTTAACGAGTAGTCGGCCATTGTTCCAGTTTTTTTGGAACACTGTTCCAGAAAATAAATCGTTTTTGGAACACACAAATGCCTTAGCGGCGCGGATAAGAAGCCCTTGTTCCAGAAGTTCCAGAAATTTTGCGCTTTTTCTTAATTTAAAACACTGGAGGTTTGTATCAAAGAATAGACCTCTAGAAAAATAAATCTCAGAAAATCGATTATTTTCTGGAACATCTGGAACAACACTAGAGCAACAAGGGATACAGCAATAATTTTCTGGAACAAACTTGGAACACTGTTCCAGAAAATCTGGAACACGAAAGGAAGAAAAATTATGGACACAGTATGGGAAGTATTTCATGGACAGAGTTTAAAAGAAATCGTTGATCAGGCACATCAAGATATGCCAACGCCATATCACGCAACACATGTTAGTGTTCAGTACCTCAACAATGAATGGGTGGTTACGGTATTGGGCGAACTCGACAAGGAGGAATAGCATGAAGAACTATTCAATTTCCCGTCTGAACAAGGTGGCTGAAATCGGTAAGACAGTTAATCACAGGACTGGCGCAGGTATTAACATCTCTACATTTGAGCCGACTGGCACCCTGTTCTATGGATCATATAACCGCACCGTTACACAGACCTACCAGATCACTGGCACAGACTTAGAGGACACCATCGCCATCGTGGTACGTCACACTGACGCGCTAGACGACAGCATGATGATAAAGCTGAACAGCACACTGTACACAATTAAGTCTATTGCCTATGACGATGATCCGAACGCGTTTGATATTGTGACGCTCAAGAAGACAACCAAAGGAGCTTAGAACTATGAAAGAATTTGAATACACCGGTATCAGTACAACGGTCAATCATGCAGTGGCAATATTTATGCTGCTACACAAGCACGATATAGAGCGCTTCGTTGTCTATAACGCACCTGATGACATGCTGACTGTCCAGATCCTATATCGAGACAATAAGCACAACCCAGAAACGGTAGGCGTATTGGCATGATCATGAAGCTATGTAACCACGCCGGGTGCAACACCATGGTGCCGTTCAATCAACGGTACTGTGACAAGCACCAGCCAGAACCGCGAGCGTCCGACAACGAACGCTATGCACACCGCAAAGAGATCGGTGGTCGCTACTTCCAATTCTACAAGTCCAAGTCATGGCGCAAGCTGTCGTATTCCTATCGCCTAGCACATCCGCTGTGTGAACGATGCAAGGCCAACGGCTTATACGTGCAAGCTGACGTGGTAGATCATATTGTGCCGATACGTGTGGACTGGAACCGCAGACTGGACGAGAGCAACTTACAAAGTCTGTGTAATGCTTGCCATGGCGTGAAGACGAAAGTCGAAGACGCCGCACACTATCCCCATCTAGTTATGGGGGCTAGGTCATGTAATCACGGGGACCAAGCATCCCAGATTAACTATTGAAAATCAGTGATTACCGTAATTAATTATGTAAACTAGAAAATTCATGTTATAATTAGATTAGATAAGTCTAATCTAAACTATAAAGAAAGGACGCGATAGCAATGGGCGCACCGCTTAAATCCATTACCCAAATGCGTGGCACGATGAGCAAGAAGAAGCTCGCCGATCGGCGCGACATGGAAGAATCATTATTTACCTATCAAGAATTAGTTGAGCAGCCCCCTGCATGGCTTGATGACTATGCCGTGACCGAGTGGCAACGTATTGTGCCGTTACTCAAGAAAGACATTCCAGTGAGCGAACTGGACGCTGCCCTGATTGCCAGTCACTGCCAAGCCTATTCTGACATTCAGAAAGCGGCCGAGCTTGTAAAAGAGCAAGGCATGACGGTTGAAACCACTGATAGCGTGAAAGCCAATCCGGCCGTGAAGATGAAACTGGACGCCACCAATCAGATGATCCGTATTGATGACTTGCTCGGCTTGTCAGTCTACAGCCGAGCTAAGTTAGCCGTTAAGAGCGAGACTAAGAAGAAGCCTGACGACCCATTCGCGGAGTTGATAGCCCAATGAACTATGCGACTGAATATACTGACAAGGTAATAAGCGGCGACATCGTGGCTGGCAAGAAAATCAAGCAAGCTGCAAGACGTTATCGGCGGGACCTGAAAGCCAGCAAGCGCAAGAAGAACCCATGGCCGTATTACTTCGATGAGGACTTTGCCAACAAAGCCATTGAATTCATCGAACTGATGCCGGCACGTGATGGGTCACCACTCAAGTTAGAGCTGTTTCAGAAGTGGTTGATTTCAGAGCTGTTCGGCTGGCGTGATAAGGAAACTGGCAACCGCCGGTATGATCGAGCCTACATTAGCATGGCACGCAAGAATGGTAAGAGCTTCCTGATGGCTGATCTAGGTGCGTTGTATCTCCTCATGGAGAACAAGCCAGCCATGAACCGAGAGATCGTCTATACAGCCAACAGCAACGCTCAAGCACACTTAGCATTCGATATGTTGTCTAGCGGCTTACGTCAAGTTTGGAAAGTTTCTACCTCTGTGAGAGAACGTTTGAAGATCAACCGCAACGAGATCATCGACTTGCCGAGCAACAGCCGAGCCGTGCCGCTTGCGTCTGATCTGCACAGCCTAGATGGCTATCAAAGTGACTTGGCTATTATTGATGAGTTCGCCTTAGCTCGTACCGATGAGATTCTACGAACACTCAAATCTGGCCAGATCAACAGTGATAACAGTTTACTAGCCGTCATCTCAACGACGGGGCCAGACATGAACGGCCCAATGTATAAGGAATACAAATTCGTTTCCAAAGTCCTAACCGGTCGCGAACAAGCTGATCGGTATTTTATTGCCATTTTTGAGCAGGATAGCAAAGACGAAGCCTTTGCGCCAGAGACTTGGGAGAAGTCCAATCCGCTACTGGCTAATGCTGAAAGAGCGAAGACAATGCGGCCTAGCTTGCAAGCGGACGTGGACCTGTCAGCCAAGCAAGGAACATTGCGACCGATCCTCGTCAAGAACTTCAACATGTGGCAATCAGCTAGAGCAGACAGCTACATCAGTCTGGACGACTGGGAGAAAGCTACTATCGAGCCGCCAGACACCAAAGGAAAAGACGTGTATATCGGGCTGGACCTTTCCAAGTCTAGCGACCTTACCAGCATCTCATGGCTAGTTCCAGAAGATGGCTACCTGTATGCTGACAGCCATTCATTCGTGGGGACGAAGTACGGACTGGAAGAGAAAATCAAACGTGACGGGTTCGATTACATCAGTGGCGCCAGTCGCGGCGAGTGTAGCATTACCAAACTCGACAGCGGCATGATCGACTATGACGAGGTGCTACGCTTCATTCTCGACATGATCGAGCGGAACCACTGGAATGTGCGCGCCATCTGTTACGATCCGTGGTCGTTCGGCTACCTACTGCCAGAGTTTGAGAAACGAGACTTACCAATGGTTGAGGTACGCCAAGGCCAGCGCACATTGTCAATACCGACTGTGCGGTTCCGTGATGATCTCTTTAACGGCCTACTCAAGCATGCCGACAACCAACTACTAGCCTATGCGGTGAACAACGCCATTCTAAAGTATGACGCCAACAACAACCCGATCATCGACAAGGCGCACAATGCGACACGGATCGATCCCATAGCGGCTTTGATGAATGCTTACACCATTGCCATGGACCAAAACAAAGAAAGCGAGGTAGCGGACAATGACTTTTATTCGGGCGATGACTTCAGCTTTTAACGCACAGACCGTGCTATTACTGCTAGGCCTGATCTGTATCGTCACTGGTATCTGGTGGCTGTTCGGGTGTGGCGTTGGCATGGTAGCAATCGGCGCAGCCCTGATCTCCATCGCAGTCATCATCAACTTCAACAAAGGGAGGTGAAACAATGAGCTTTTTCACGAATGACACAACACAACCTCGCGATGACAACAGCGAACCGTTCCTAGATGCCCTTGTCAGCATGACGAGCAACGACAGCGGCGTTTATGTGGGCGTTCATGCTTTGCGAAACTCGGACGTATTTACGGCGGTGCGCGTGATTGCCAGCGACCTCGCGACTAACCCGATTGAATACAATGACAAGCGTATCAGCGGGTTACTCAACAAGGCCCCTAACAATCACATGACAGCATGGTCGTTCAAGTTTGCCCTAGTGGCCAACATGCTACTGAATGGTAATAGCTTCGCACGCGTTACTAAGAACCCTAGCGGACAAGTCACCGGCTTCGAGTTTGTTCCAAACAGCCAAATGGTGGTCAAGCAAGACGATACGACCAGCATTATCAGCTACACGTATACGCCCCAGAATGGTCGCTCACAGCGTTTAAGCGCCAGCGAGGTATTGCACTTCAAGTGCTTCACGCAAGACGGATACAAGGGCCTATCGCCTCTTTACAGCTTACATGATGAAGTTCGGGTGCAACATGCGGGACACAAGCTACTCAAAGGCTTCTTCGATACCGGTGTCCAAGGGACTGGCCTACTCAAGGTGAACAAGTCCCAGCTCGATGCCAAGGCCAAGGAGAATATCCGATCAAAGTTTGAAGCTGCCAACAGTGGTGATAATGCCCTCAAGACCATCATTCTCGACAATGATATGGACTACAAGCAACTCGAAGTTAATACTGACGTGCTGAATCTAGTCAATTCTAGCGATTGGACAACGAAACAGATTGCCAAAGCGTTCGGCTTACCACTAGATCGATTAGGTATTGAGAGCGAGCACTCTAACGCCGTGCAATCAAACCTAGTCTATCTGCAAAACACGCTGGTGCAATACTTCACCTGCTTCACTAGTGAGATGGACGCCAAGCTGTCAACGGGTGACAACCGGTTTAGTTTCAACACTGACAAGCTGTTCAGTGCAGACCCATCAACGATGCAAGAACTAGCAGTTAAGGGGCTGCAAGGCGGACTGCTGACCACCAATGAAGCACGCGCTAAGTTAAACTTACCCCCAATTCCCGGTGGTGATGAGATCATGGCCAGCCTGAACTATACGCCGCTAAGCAACCTTGTCACTTATCAAGATAAACAGAAAGGAAGTGCGTCAAATGAACAATGATGACGTAGAAAAGCGCCTGAACCCTGACGCTGATCTGACCGCCGCCGAACCTACCACAGCAGACGACAGTCAAGACCAAGACAATCCAGACACACAGCAACAGGACGACACCACAAGCGGGCCAAAGAAGCTCACCGGCTATGCCGTAGTTTTCAATAGCCCAAGTAAGGATCTCGGTGGTTTTAAAGAAGTCGTTGATCCGCACGCATTCGACAATGTGGATCTATCAGACGTCTATATGGTATCTGATCACGATTTTAGCAAGGTCCTCGCCAGCACTAAAGCCGGCACCTTGACCTTAAACGTGGACGATAAAGGCTTGCAGTTTGAAGCAACCTTACCCGATACGACCACAGCCAATGATGCTTATAACAACGTCCAAGCTGGTAATCTGTCAGCTATGAGTTTTACTTTCAATGCTGCGCCAGACGGTGACACGTTCACTAAGGACGACAGTGGCCAAGTGATTCGTACCATCACGCAAGTAAAGAGCCTGTTTGACGTCTCACTGGTAGCTATTCCAGCGTATGACGATACCAACGTCCAAGTGGACAAACGCAGCTACACCGAGTGGCTGAAAACTAATACTGAACAACCAGAAAAGGGAGATAAAACCATGACTGAAAAAACAATTATCGACAACAAAGAACACACCGATTCCCGCGCGTATGAAGATTACATCCGTAGCATGGGCGAACAACGTGACGGCCTGACCACGACCACTGCCGGGGCTGTCGTTCCTAAAGAAGTCATCGAAGACGTCTGGAACCTCAAGGAATCCGACTATGACTTGGCTAAATACGTGACGGTAAAGCAAGTTGGTACCCCAGTCGGCACCTACCCAATTGCCCTCACCAACAACGGCGTACTGGCCACCAAGGAAGAACTCGCCGACGTGCCAGAGATCGGTGCAACCCTATTCCGTGGTGTTGACTATAAGGTTGCTACCCGTGCTGGCAAGATCTATCTGTCTAATGAACTGGTAGAAGACAGTGAAGTTGATATTGTTGCCGAGGTTAAGAATCAACTCAAGAAGCTGGTACAAAACACGGACAATAGCAACATTATCAGCGTTCTGACTGGCAAGACGGGCACCAACGATAACTTCAAGCACATCACCGGTACCGGCTTAGACGACATCAAGCAGACGTTCAACATCGAACTGGACCCGGCGCTGTCCCTGTCTGTGATCGTTAATCAGGACGCCTACAACTACCTTGACACCCTCAAGGACAGCGAAGGTCGCTACCTGCTTCAACCCTCTATCACGGCACCATCTGGCAAGCAGCTGTTCGGTGCACCGGTGATCGTGATTGCTAACAAAGTATTGCCGACTGATAAGGCGGGCACCTATCGGATCATCATCGGAGACTTTTCTCAAGCAATTTTCTTAGCCCAGAAGAACGAGGTCAACACCCAGTGGGAACGGTTCGACAGCTACAGCCAAGGGCTGGCCGTGGTCATTCGCAACGACTATGAAGTGGTTGATCCAGACGCTGCTCGAATTGTTGACATCACACCGGTAACCAAGCCAGCAGCTTAATGAAACAGTCTGGGGTGTACCTTGGGGTACGCCCTATTTTTATATAGGAGATGAGCACATGACTGTCACTACTGATGTCATTAAAAATAGCCTGCGTGTGCAGACTGATACTGACGACACACTCATTCAAAACTACATTACAGCCGCTCAAGACTACGTCCACAATGCGGTAGACAGCACCGCAGACATTGCCAAGATGGAAAAATACTCACAGTTCGACGTCGCCGTGGCGATGATGACCGAATTCTGGTATCAAAACCGGGGTGAGGTCAGTACAGCTAGTCAAGAACCACCCTATTCAGTGGTCAGCATGATCCAGCAGCTACGTGGCTTGTTCGCAGCAGACGTATAGTATCGATAACCAATAGATTATGATATAATTAAGACAGTCCTAGGCGATAAGCGGGTAGATCCGTTTTAACCGACGCACGGCATAGCTAACCGGTGGCGCATTTTATAGACCAGGTTACTTTTTGCCTCGCTGAAATCCAGGCAGTACAGTATCATCATTACACTAACCTCTTTGGTCATAAAAATAGCCAGTTTCTTGTTTAGCAGATCGTTCTGCTTGGGAAACTGATTACATGACTTGTCGTTTTCATCTAGCGGGCAGAGATGCCCGTTTTTTTGTGCTGACAGACGCGTTCTGACACAATTTCAACGACTGTTCCTTGAGGCACGGTCGTGGCTGCACTAGACAACGAATATCAGAACCAGTTACTGGCACAAAAATAGCCGTCCATGATGGACGGCCAGAACACCTATCAATCGTGAATCGAATCTTGCAATTTATCTCCAGCCTTGTCGATCCCCTTAGCTGCCCAAATTGTACCAGCTACCAAGACACCACCAACAAGAAAAGTGCTTGCTACCATGAACTTAAAAACCGATTTTAATGCGTCCATAGTCCGACCTCCCGTCAGTCTTTAGATCTGCCAACAAAGAAAGATACAACAGCGACAATAATAACTGCTCCGACTATCGATGGAATTATGGCCATTCCGGCCAACTGAGGACCCCAGTGCCCAAGGAGTGCTTCCCCTAAAGAGGAACCAACAAGGCCAGCAACAATATTTGCAATCCAGCCCATAGACTTGCCCTTGCTTGTAATCGCACCTGCAATAGCGCCGATTATTGCGCCAACAATTAGTGACCAAATGAAGTGCATATAAATCCCTCCTATAAAAGATAGACTATGTTACTAATTATAAGTGTACAGGTTCAATGAAAAAAACAAAAGAAAAAAACCTCAGCCGCATCAGACCAGCCGCCCGGACTAATGCTGTTCACGTAACAAGTCGCGAATTTGAGTGAGCAAAAGTTCCTCTTTTGACACAACAGGCAAATCGGACTTCTTTGGTGGCATAATTTTGTTTACCGCCTTGACGATAAGAAAGACAACAAAAGCAGTGATCAAGAAGTTAATGACGTCATTAAGAAAACTGCCATACGTAAATTTTGCGTTCAGAATTGTGAAATACAGCTTGCTTAAATCAGCCTTGCCTACAAACATAGAAATAATTGGGTTGATCAAGTTTTTGGTAAGGGAAGTAACAACCGCGGTGAACGCGCCGCCAATAATGACGCCGACAGCAAGATCTAGAACATTGCCACGCATAATGAAATCTCTAAATTCTTTAATCATTTTGAATGCCTCCAAATTTTATGTTACGAAAAAAAGTATAGCAGAGTTCAGGCTTTCTGAAAATTAAAAAAGCCACCTCATAAAGAGGTGGCCACCGCCTACCTAGCAGAGAATGTCCGGGGCATTCCTTGGGGCATTCTTTTTTTGAAAAGTAACGCTAATCAGTGAACATCGTTAGTCCGGAAGCGTTGCTATAAAGCCTAATTTGACAACGTTTGACAGCTAATGATAACTATAATCTGGATCCGAAGAGATTCGAACTCTCGACCTCTGCCATGCGAAGGCAGCGCTCTCCCAGCTGAGCTACGGACCCAAAACACAATTAACATTGTAGCATAGAACCGCATCGTGTAAAGCAAAATTCCGCCTCCCTCGCGCGGCTAATCGCGCCCAAGCAAAAAGGCCGCGGGCAAGCGACCTTTTGCTTGGTCACGCGATGGGTAGGCGCGTGACGATTTCTACTTTGGAGGAGTAAAAATGAAAAATAGGGTTGGGGTAGAAATGGCATTGCTCATTTCTATGTTCTTATCATAACGATAAGTTGTGAAGAAATTGTGAATTTTTAGGATTTAATTTATGAATTGCATAAGTTATCCATGTAAACGAGCAGCTCGCCAGCTGAAGATCCCAATCGAAGCAAACAGGATCAGCGCCAGCATCAAGAACAAGGGATGGTAGCCGATGGCCTCGATCACCAAGGCCCCAATGAGTGGACCCACCGCGCGCCCCGCCGAGGCAAACATCTGCACATAGCCTTGGAATCGGCCTTTCTCGGCGGCCTCAGTATACATATCCACGTAAGTCGACACAGAAGGCAACGCGAGGATTTCACCCAAGGTCAAAACGCCCATCGCGAGCATGAATAGCCAGTAGGATTTGGCCCCAATCAAAATCAGAAAGGCACAACCGAACAAGGTGAAGCCCACGCCTAGGCGCAAGCGAATATGCTTGGTCAGCCAGTCGTCAAAAGCGGTTAAAATCGGCTGACCCAGGACAATCAGCACGGCATTGAAGGTCCAAAGGAAGGAATAATCCCGCACCTTCATCCCCAAACCGAGCATGAAAGTCGAAATGTTGCTTTGCCATTGCTCATACGCCACCCAGGTTAAAAACAGCGTGATCAGCAGCAAAATGATTGGCACCTGATGCGGATTATCTCGTCGCGCACCGGCAGCTTTGACTTGCTTTTCGATTTTGCGCGACGGCACATTGAAATGAAGGAGGGCGACAATGAAGAATAACGTGAACAACGCAAAAGCCAAGGCGAAGATGTAACTAATCCCCAGGGGTAAGACATACCCGACAATCAAAGTGCCGATGACCAGCCCGAGGTTGGACATGAAGTACAAGACATTGAACACATAACTCGAGCGGCGGCTGGTGGACAAGGTCGCATAAGAATTCAGCGCGGTGTTCACCATGCCACTCCCAAAGCCCATGATCACGAGATACAGTGGATAGGCTGGCCAGCCATGCCACATAATCAGCGCGCCCGCCGTGAGGACATCCAAGGCAATCCCGGTCAAAATCGTGCGGTAAGGCGACCAGCGATCAAACAGCCGCCCGCCGACCACATTACCAATCATCATGGCCACGGAATTAAAAAACAACACGATGCCCGACGTGGTTAAAGGTTCGCCGAGATATTCGTGCATGTAAATCGTCGTCAGCGGCCAAATGAAGCTGATTCCAGTATTGGTAATCAGCGATCCTAAAAACAGCCACTTTAACGTTAATTCCTTGCGTGCCATCAACACTCTCCCCCTCAATCAACGTCTAGCTTGCGCAGTTAACACCTCATTCTAGCGAAAAAGCCCACCCCTGTCTGCGAAAATGGGCAGTTTCTCATTTTACTAAATTGAAAATATTACAGAGAGTTATTCCTTGAGAAATAGTTGCGAGCGGTTCCGAAACCCATGCGGTTGCGGTAAACTGAAGGTATCAGCTAAGAATGCGAGAGGAATCGATATGACAGTAGAAACCAGTCTTAATTATCAAACAACCTTTTTCAAAAATTTCGCCGCTGCTTGGGCCGACCGTTCAAGTTATCGTTTATATCAAGGCATTGATAACACCGCCGAGAATTTGCGGTTAGCGTTATCCGAAACCCCGGGGTACATTTTGGCTTACGACAAGCAAGCGGAACGTGAGCTGCACGACTACCTGCGTCAGGATTTCATTGGCTTCCTGCGCGAACACGTGCCATTCTTTGAAGTCAGCGACCAAGGCGAGGTCTTCTTTGGCGATTGGTATCACCGCCGCCAATTCGGGACCATCGATGTCTTTGCGCGCACCATCGTTCAGCGCACGGACAGTGAAGTGGCCATCATGCCGCAATTGGAAGCCTTCGCCCAGGATGAAAGCAACTATCTCGACAACCAAGTCGAAGCCATGCGCAAAGCGACCTACCAAGAAGTCGACCGGCTCCATCAGCAGCTAGAAAACGCGGAAGCGGAAGCGGTCACTGCACCCAAAGCCAATCCTGATTCTGGCAGTTCTCGGGTCCGCGGCTTTTTGAAGAGCTTCGTGGACCCTGATGCGGACCAGCCCGCTCAACCGAGCCGGAAAGCCCCAACCACTGACCAGGTGCAATTGAAGGCTCGGTTCGATGCAGCCAAAGCCACTGCTGATGAAACCTTCGACACGCAAAAACGGCAGCTCCAAGTTTCCGCTGCCATCACCCGGTACGAATACCAAGCCGTCACCACCACCTTCAGCTCGCTTGAACAGTTCAAGAATATCCTGGCGAACTTACCAAAGGACTTCATGCGCGCCTTGGAGCTAAAGGAGGAGCAAACGAATGCTTAATTTTCACGATCAACAAATTCAACAAATTACCACCACGGCTTTAAATGCCGCTGATGCCCGTCGCCAAGTCACCGCGGCCTATGCCAAGCGCACCGATTTTTTGCGCAATGACCCCCTGTGGCAAGGCAATCTACCTGCCATTCAGGCCACCACGCTCAGCTACACCGCGCTGTTGGCCGACAAACTACTGGAAGCACTCCGGCTAGGCGGCAGCATTGCCGCCACCTTCGTGGAACGGCTTTGGTTCCAGCCCGCGGTTGGCGATGGCGATCGCAGCACCATCACCATCTACCTAGCCAGCCCGGACAAAAACCAGGAGCTGTTAGTGATCGATGGCGGCTTAACTGAAGACGGCCACTTGATTGCCAAGAACCTGCCAACGCTGCTCCAAATCACTGCCAAAGACCCCGACCTCGGCTATCCCGATGACGAAGTGCGGGCCATGAGCCAAATGATCAAAGTCTTCTACACTGCTGGCTTACGGTTCCGCACCATTGACGAAACGGTGCTTCAGCCAGTCGACGGTTTGGCCTTTACCACCAAGTTCGACAACGGCCAGCCTTTGGCCACCATGGCAGAAATCAAGTCTTCCGGCAACGTGAAGCTCTCTTTGCCGCTGGATCACAATAACGTGGTCGATTACAGCGTCCTTGATGACAATAAACACGACTGGAAAGACCTCGGCACGTCTGATGTCCAAGACGACACCTTCACCTGGGCTTCCACCACGATTCCAGACGAACTGGTCGGCCAGCGCTTACGCCTACGCGTTCAAGTTCAGGCCAGTCAAAGCTCACCAGCGCTGGATGAACTGTTCGTCATTGCGTCAACTAACGCCATCTTGATGCGCCAAGGCAGCAATCGCGGCCAATACGCCGTTGACCTGCCGAACCACAATGTGCTGACGGTCACCATGGACCCGGCCCGCAACCAACTGGCGCTGAGTTATCCGGAAAAGACCGTACAGTTGATCGAGCTGGACAACCAGTACCCGTTCATTGGTGAATGGCTCAAATCCGTTCTCCCACAGCGCCGCGCGTTTAACTGATCTCTACCTAACCCTAACCCCGCCGTCATCACGATGGTGGGGTTTTGTTTTGCTTGACATCATTGGCCTCAGCGGGCATGATATCGCTATATGAGAGTGGAGTTAAGTATTGATTAGAGGGTGATGACGGTGCTTCTAAGTCAACAATATCGCCGTTTAGTTTTCTTTCACAAATATGCTGCCCTGCTTTACCTATTACTGTATAGCCTCAGCATGGGCTTGTTTTTCAAGCTCCGACTTTACGAGCTTGAATATTACCCGCTTGATTCATATCTGACTAAACATAAGATTCGCGAATATGGCCTCGTGCGCCTCCGGGGCAACCTCGGGTCCATTCGCGAATGGTGGATGCTCTTACTTTTGCTGATTGGCATCGGCGTGGGGCTGCTGCTGTTCTTTGACACCGGTCGTAAGCTGAAGCAACCCCGCGCCGCCGCGCTGCTGGTGACGCTAGGTGCGCTGATTCCACTCCTCCCGCCGTACAACGAAAATGTGCTGACCCGCATCGCAGTGGGCACAGGGCTCCTCTTTTTCGGAGCGTTGGGCCAGTGGTTCTTCAACCTGTCATCTTTTTCGAAAAAATCGCCTTATCGAAAACAGCATTCTTATTTCGATGACGTGAGGTAACTCAAGGTAAATACCTTACTGTTAACTAGCGGTGCCGACCGGTGAGGCGGAGGGGCGCGGTGGTCCAGCCGCGAAACAGTGAGCCCACGAGGAGACTGCGCAGCAGGCTGCTCCTGGGCTCACTGGGGGCAACGGCAAGACAGCGTTGAGCGTCAGCGATGCTGGCTTGCCGTTGAGGCTGGAGACCGCCTTTTGGCTCCAGCCGACCCCGCAGCCGGACCGCCGCAGCCCCGGAGCCTCACCGGCCGGCGCCGCGGACTAGTTGCGCTGCGTGGAGCCGGCTTTAGTTGCGCTACGTGAGGCCAACGCCGGCGTGATTAGCTACGCCAGCTGGCCCGCCACCAAAATGCGGTGGCAAACCATCTGTCTAGGCTACTCATCCGGCTAAAACCGGCCTCACTCCGCAGCCTGACGTCTTTAGTTGTCAAGACGCCCTTTTCCGGTTATGATTAGAGCCACGAAGACCCGGCGGTGCGTGCGCTGGGATTGCGAAAGGAAGAGAAGAAATGGCAAACGAATTACCACAAGTCGTGACCATCGCTGGTGTTGACAGCGATGGCAGTGCAGGCGCCCAAGCGGATCTGCACAGTTTCTTCATGCGTGGCACTTACGGCGCCTTGATTTTAACTGCCGCGGTCGCTGGCAACTCTTACGGCATCCAAGATAGCACCTTGATGCCACTGGACTTTATTGATCACCAATTCGACGCGCTAGCTGCCGACCTACACATCCGCGCCGCCAAAACTGGCATGCTTGCTGACTCGGCAATGATTGAAGCGGTCGCGAAAAATTTGAAAAAATATGACTTCGGCCCACTGGTGCTTGACCCCGTGATTTCCACGAAGCATGGCAACATGCTGCTGGAAACCAGTGCCTTCGACACCTTGAAAAAGGTGCTCATCCCGATGGCCACGGTGATCACGCCTAACTTCTATGAAGCTGAGCACCTGACTGGCCTCAAGCTTGACGATGACGCTGCAATCATCCAAGCCGCGGACCAAATCCATGCCATGGGGGCCAAGAACGTGGTCCTCAAAGGCCGCCATGATAGCGACGAGCAAACGCAGGTCCGCGATTATGTGCTGCTCGAAAATGGTAAGCATTTCTGGCTCACGGGTCCTTATTTCCCCACCACCCGCAAAAACGGTACCGGCGACACCCTCAGTGCTGTCATCACTGCGGAACTGGGTAAAGGCACCGATTTGGAAGACGCGATTCGGCTGGCCAAGCATTTTGTCGACACGGCCATTGCCAATGAAATTCCCGTTGGCCACAAGTTTGGACCCATCAACCACTGGGCCAACGCCATCGTGCAGCCGAGTTTCACTGCCTCTTCAGACGATTAACGCTAATCACTCACAAACGAGCCCTTCAGCGCGGAGACACGCGTTGAAGGGCTCGTTTGCCATTCCATCAGCTTTACCGACGGCCACGCAGAATATCGATCAATTCTGCGACGCCCATCACAATCAAAATTACCCCAAGCACTTGCAGCAAGGCCAAAATCGAGCCGAAAGGATTAAACAATAGCACAATCCCTGTGATGGCCACGACCAAACCATAAATAATCGTGGGGAATGGTGACACATTCACATACTGCTGGCGATCCCGAGCGGTGGTGATGCGGGTAATCCCATAAATCACCAGAATAATCCCGACAATCATCGGCAGCATCGACAAAGCCGGCCGCAGGAGCACGCTCAAGACCAACGCCCCGATGAGCAGCCCGCTACCGCGCCACAACGCCAGCTGTCGTTGCCCTTGGTCGCGAAACGCGTCGATAAAGGCGCCGGCTGCCATGAGCAGCACCCCGCCAATCAACACATACTTCACCACATGGTAGACACTGTATGGCGCCAGCAAAAACCACACGCCCACAAGCGCTAGCAAGAGCGCTTTGAGCCATGCATAACGCGTTAGTTTATCAATGGCATTTTTCAATCCGATCACGCCTTTCTATGGCTCAGTGTAACACTGACCAGCAGCCCCTTCCTCGGGCGCAAGCATGATTTACCAGCGTTCATGGTCCCAGGTCCGGCCATCAACTTCGCTTTCCGCCTGTTCGAGCCGCTTCGCCTGGGTCTGAATGAAGGTCTGCAGCGCCATGAAAAAAGCGGCTTCTTCATAGCTTTTAGCTTCCTTGGCTTGCGCCTGGGCCGTCTGTAACAACCACGCCGTTGTCTCGTCCATGGTCAGTCCCCCTGCTTCAATTCCGCCAGCGTTTGCTGCAACGATTCTAAGCGGTCTTGCCGCTGCTGCAACGTATCGGCCAAAATGGTAAGCGCCGGATCGGTGCTCGTCGCCAGCTGCTGCAACCACCAAGCCGCCTGCGCGTCAAAATGCTGCGGCTGGTCAACGGTGAGATACTGCTGATATTGCACCAACAGTGCCGCGCGTTGCGCCTCAGTTTGGTAACTAAACTGGGCAATCGTCAGCGGCGCCAGCAGCTTCAGGCCGGTTTTATGCGCCAAAGCCGCGTATGGCGCCAGTAATTCACTGATTGAAACGCCTTCCGCCCCGCCGAGTTGATAGGCTTTTTCGGGCTGGCTGAAATTCACCACCAACCCCAGGCTCTTACCGCGCAGTTGCTGGGGTCGGACCGCAAACTCATCGGTCCACACATCGGCTAGCCATTGATGTAGACTGGCCGGTGCGGCATACCAATAAAGCGGAAACTCGAGCACAATTCGGTCGGCCTTCAGCAGTTGCGCTTGCTCTTTGGTCACAGCAAAAGGTTGCGCTGCGTCCAAATGGTGCCAAAGCACGTCGGTTAAAGGCGCCGCGCTGGCTTTGAGGAATTGTTGGGTCGGGGAGTTGCTCAATTCCGGATGACTCACAATCACCAATGTTTTCATCTTACTTGCCTCCGTTCAAGGCCCTAAACAACTTCTTTTGCACCGTGGGTAATGCCACGGCGGCCAGGTCAGCGACTGGCACCCAGCGCGCTGGCAGCACCGCCAGATCAAAGGCGGGCGCCTCCGCGGTTAACAAAGTCAACTGCCACTGCTGATGGGTAAAGGTATGTTTGACTAATTTAGCGTCAGCCGGTTGCAGCTCAACGGTGATGCCGGCGTCAGCCGCAAAATGTGCCGCCGCCTGGGCGATTTGCGCGTCCATGTCACCTTCGAGTTCTGCTCGCGCCACCAGCGGAAACATCCATAGATCCGCTAACATGCCCGAGTTTGGCCGCTGCTCCAGCAACCAGCCAGCGGGGCTGTGAATGGCCAAGGCGAAATAGGGCACCACTTTGGGCCGCGGCTTTTTGGTTTTGACCGGAAAATCCAAGACCCGATTGGTTTGATAACTTTGATCAAAAGCCACCAACGGCGAATGGGCGGGATCAGGGTCTTTCGCGCGCATGTACGACGAGCCCAAATCCATCACTGCCTGGTTAAAGTCTCCGGGCCGCTCAGGGTCAATCAACTGGCCAATCAGCTGTTCAAAGCCGCCGCGAGTTTGGGGCTTCGCGATGTCGTCTTCAATGCAAAACAGCCGCGCAAACACACGAAAGGCATTGCCGTCAATGGCTGGCACCGCCTCGTTAAAGGCAATGCTGGCAATGGCGCCGGCTGTGTAAGGTCCAATCCCACTGAGGGCCTGCAGCTCCGCCGCGGTGCTCGGCCACTGACCGCCATAATCGCGGACGACTTGCTGGGCCGCCTGCTGCAGCCGGCGCGCGCGAGAATAATAGCCCAACCCTTCCCAGGCCTTCATCACCGCCGCTTCTGGGGCGGAAGCCAGCGCCTCAACCGTGGGAAACTGAGTCAAAAAGCGTTCATAGTAGGGAATCACGGTTGCCACTTGAGTTTGCTGCAGCATCGTTTCGCTGATCAGAATATGATAGGGATCATGGTCACGCCGCCACGGCAGGTCGCGCTTCTCAGTGTCGTACCAGTTGAGCAGCGCCTGGCGGAAGGCAATGATTTTAGCTGGTGGCCAATCTAATTTTTCCAAAGCAAGTTCACCTCGCCTCTCATTATACGGAAAAGCCAGCCAGCTTGCACAAGGCTTCAGCGACTATGCTATGATTCAGGTATCAACTTCAGGAGGCATACGATGATTAAATTGATTGCGCTCGATATCGACGACACCCTGCTGACCTCACAACGCCACATTCTGCCCACGACCAAACAGGCGGTGCAGGACGCGTTAGCTCAAGGCATCAAAGTCGTGCTGTGTACCGGTCGCCCGCTGGCTGGCGCAAAACCTTTTCTCGATGAACTGGGCATCGAAGGTGATGATCAGTATGTCATCACCTATAATGGCGCGGTGACAGAAACTGTTTCGGGCCAGGTCATGGCCAAGCATCTGCTGGACAACGCCGCTTACCGTGAAATCACCGCGTATGGTCAGGCGCACCAGTTGCCCACTAATGTGCTCGACGCCCACAGCAACATTTACACTGCCAACCGCGACGTGGATTGGTGGATTGTCGAGCAGGCCGCGGAAAACGAGGCCGGGCTGTTCATTCGCCAACCTGATGAGCTCCCAGCTGATTTTGCCATTGCCAAAGGGGCCTTCGTTGGGCTGGAAAGCTTGCTGGATGCCCACGAAGCCGCCGTGAAAGCCGCGTTCCAAGACCGCTTCTATGTGGTGCGCGCCGGCCGCAACTTCATTGAACTGATGGACCCCATCGTCAACAAAGGCCAGGCCCTGAGCGACTTGGCCAAACAGCTCAATTTGACGGCCGATAATGTGATGGCGGTGGGTGATGAAGGTAATGACCTACCGATGTTTGACTTCGCCGGGGTCGCCGTCAGCATGGGTAATGGTACTGCTGAAGCCAAGGCGCATGCCGATTACGTCACCGCCGCCAACGATGACGACGGGCTGGCCCAAGCCATTCGTAAATTTGCGCTTTAATCAAAAAAGGTTCATCGCCGGACTAATCCGCGATGAGCCTTTTCGGGTTATGCTTCAGGCACGATGAGTTTGCCCAAGATATCTTTCAGCACCAAACCAGCATCCTGATCAGAATAATGGTAGGTGCTTTGTAAATCACGCAGCAAACCTTCTAACGCGGCCGTGTACTTGGCTGTCGCCACCTCCGCGGGGTAACTGGCCAAGACGGGATATTGTTTCGCCCACAGTGCCGTCCAGTCGACCTTGGCCACGGTGGAAGCCGGTGTATGGGTGATGGCTTCTTCCAACGCATCCACGTCAGCGTCGAAAGTAGTCAACTCATCGAGCGTCAAATGATACAGGGTGGCGAGCCACTTAGCCTGGTAAATATCAGGCAGCGACTCATCCGTTTCCCACTTCGATACCGTCTGCCGGCTCACGCCAAGCTTAGCCGCAACTTGCTCCTGCGATAAGCCACTGCGTTTCCGAGCGGCGAATAATTGATTACCAATCAGCATACTTTTGCCCCCTTCGTATAGCCCTAGTTTAGCGAGGTTTAACGGGGAGCACTAGCGCAAAATAGCGGCAATTGTGCCCGCCTGGTTAACACAGCAATTTCTGGGCGCCGCGGCCAGGGCCTAGCTACAAAGCTGAGGCTGATTCAGCCGCTTGAAAACACTGAATCATCACTTGCCGCATATCCTGAACGCCATCTTGGCGCATGATTGCATAATTCTCCGTGCGCATGCTCAGCGCTTTAGGCAGCGTGAGCTTCACGAGTTGGCCAGCTTTAAGCAGTGGCGAGGCCAGGGGCGCCGGCAAAATCGTCAGCCCAAGACCAGCCGCGGCAGCATTAGTCAGCACCGTGGTATTTGTACTTTCAAGCCAAGGCTGCACCTGCAGGCCTTGCCGATGCAGCGCCGCCTCAAAGCGATCGCGCAAGGTGCTGCCCACCTCGCGGAGCAGCCAGTGCTGCTTAGCCAGGCTCGCCAGCTTCAATCTGCTAGGTCCGGTTGGCGCGCCAACCGCCCAAAGTTCATAGGTAGAAAGCCGCTGGGAAGTATAGGCCGCTTCGCCCATGGTCCCTTCGACGAACGCCAGATCGATCTCACCACGTCGCAAACGTGCCTGAATCTGAGCGACATTCTCTGCGAAGAGTTGCAGCGGCACTCGCGGCTGGGCCTGCTGAAAGCGAGCAATGGCGGCGGGCATGGTCGCTTGGCCAAAAGTCAAACTCATCCCCACCCGCAATGGCAACTGCTGGCGGCTGCGCGCCCCAAATTGCGCGAGCTGCTCATAATCCCGCAACAACGCCGTGGCTTGAATGCGAAAAGTCGCGCCTTTTTGATTGAGGCGCAGGCGGTTACCTTGACGGTCGAATAGTGCCACGCCGATGCTTGTTTCCAAGTCGCGCAAGGCTTTGGAAACTGCCGGCTGAGAGAGATAGAGCTGCTTAGCCGCTTCCGCCGTGGTGCCCTGGTCACACACCGCCAAGAAAATCCGGAGTTGTCGTTGATTCATGTTGCCTCCTATAACCAATTCAGTATACTTGATGCTTACTTTATATATTTTCAATTATACCCGCAACTTGCTATGCTGGAAGCGGAGGTTTTAACGATGAACAAAGATTGGCAACTCTTCAAGGTGTACCTCATTGCCGGCACCTTCACCTTCTCCGGCGGCATGGCGATGCTCCCAGTGATTGAACGTGAATTGTGCCAAAAACGGCACCTGCTGCCGCGCGACGAATTATACGAATACACCACGCTTTCGCAGACTTTTCCCGGTGTGATTGCCCTGACCAACGCCTGCTTCGTCGGCGAAAAGGTCAACGGCAAAAGCGGCATGCTGGCAGCCGGCCTGGGTGCCATTTTGCCGGCCTTTGTGTTGATGCTGGCGGCGACCATCGGCTATCAGCACGTGCCGCAAAGTGGCGTGTTCCTAAGCATCATGAGCGCCATTCGGGCGGCCTCGGCAGCGTTCCTATTTTCGGCGGCGTATGGTTTGGCTCGCTATAACCTGAAAGACCCACTCAGCTTAGCGATTGCGGCGGGGTGCCTACTGGCGACCTTATTTAACCTGCTGAGCGCGCCCACACTGATCATTTTGGCTGGGGTCATTGGCCTGATCAGTGCCCGGCCGCGGAAGGAGCAGTCATGATCATTACGTTGATTTTAGCCTTTTTGAAAATCGGTTTTCTTGGCTTCGGTGGCGGTTATGCCATGCTCTCGCTGATTTATGCCGAATCCGCGCATCTGGGCTTGAGTGCCGCGCAGTTCGCCGACCTCAACGCCTTGGATGGCCTAATTCCCGGCCCAATCGCCATCAATTCCGCGACCTACATTGGCCAACTCACCGACGGCTTTTCCGGCGCGTTAGCGGCCACCTTAACCGTGTGTGTGCCTTCCCTGGTGATTGTGCCGCTCTATCTGCATTTCGAACATCGCATCAAAAACAACTGGGGGCTCAGCGCCATTTTGCGTGGCATTAAGCCGGCCAGTGCCGGGTTAGTGCTGGCGGTTGCGGTCTCACTAGCGCTGACGACCATTGGCGGCGTGGACACGCTCGGCCAAATCGGGCAGGCTCAGCTCAACTGGG
This sequence comes from Lacticaseibacillus suibinensis, assembly GCF_003946175.1. GTDB lineage: Bacteria > Bacillota > Bacilli > Lactobacillales > Lactobacillaceae > Lacticaseibacillus > Lacticaseibacillus suibinensis. Next base: position 41,515 of record NZ_RHOK01000008.1, read on the forward strand.
CGAACCTGCTGGTGCTCGTGATTGTCCTGCTCATGGACGCCAAATGGCACCTCAATCCGATATTTTCGATTTTGATTGCGGGCCTTATCGGCGGTGTGTGGTATTACCTCGTTTAGCCGCTCGCGATTATGTCCTCACTTGCCTTGAATACTGTCGCGTCACGTAAAGTTTGCCATGATAAGGTACTCGCTAGAAAGCGAGGCCTTTTTCGATGCGACAAAGCAAACCTTGGCGCCTAGCCAGCATTCTTAGCTTGTCTTTGGTCGGCGGCTGCAGCAGTTTGATCACGGGCTTGATTCCGCATTTGCAGCAAACCTACCCCACTCAATCCGCCGCTGGTATTGAATGGCTGGTAACCGTGGCGAACCTCGCCGCGCTGGTGACGCTCCTGGCCAATCCTTGGCTCACGCGCCGCTTGGGCAGTCGGCGCGTGGTGTGCTGGGGCTTGCTGATTGCAGGCGGCTGTGGCAGTTTGCCACTGCTGCCCATGGCTTACTCAACGCTCATGATGACGCGCATCGGCCTTGGTCTCGGCGTGGGCCTGTTCTCGCCGCATGCCCTTGGCCTGATTGCCCAGGTTTATCATGGCGAGTTGCGCGCGCGATTACTCGGTTACCAAACCGGCGTCTCCGCCTTAGGTAACGCACTGCTCATGGCGCTGGCGGGCCTGGTCGTTACGCTGGGCTGGCGCAGAGTGTTTGGGCTGTACTTACTGCTGTTGCCCCTCGCTGGCCTAGCCGCCCAAGTCCTACCTGGGCCGATCCGCACGGAACCAAATCGGCCAGCTGCAGCCAAAAGGGCCACGCTACCCGTAAGTAAATGGGCCCTGTGCCTCTTAGCCTTGGCGACCTACGTGTTGATTTGGGGCGTGCAGTTGAAACTCCCGGTGTTATTGGCTGAGCATCAGCTTGATGCCGCTGTCGCCAACTGGACCCTCGCCGGTATGAACTTAGGCGGGCTATTAGCAGGGCTCACTTTCGGCCGTTTGCATGCCCGGCTTGGCCCTTATCTGCTAGCCCTTGGCTACCTCGGGGCGGCGCTGAGCGTGTGGGCCTTGCTCGCTTGGCAACGCCCAACCGGAATCATCGCGGCTGCCATCTTTTTTAACTGGATTTATTCCCACACAGGGCCATACTTGGTGTATCGCACCAACCTTGGCCTGGCGCCAGACCAGATTGACCTAGCCGCCAGCAGCTTGACCATTGCCACTATCGTCAGTGCCTTCCTGGCCCCGCCATTATGGAATAGCCTCAGCCACCTCGGCCTGGGGGCACTAACAATCAATGCCTTAAGCTGGATGGCGGGCGCGCTGGCTGTCATCGCGTTGGGCACGCTACTGACCATCATTTATCCGCAAAGGAGCAAATCATGACTGAATCTAAAAAAATGCACGACGAATCGCTTTACGATCCCAGCGACGCTGAGATCTCAGCACAACAGCTGACTTACTTAGACAAGCTCTACGACTATAACCAAACGCGGCCCACCGAAATCGCCAAGCGCGCCGCTTTGTTAAAAGCACTGTTCGCCGACATCGGTGAAGGCTGCTACCTAGAACCCCCATTCCATGCTAACTTCGGCGGGCATCACGTCCACTTCGGCGAGCGCGTTTATGCCAACTTTAACCTGACGCTGGTCGATGATACCCATATTTATGTCGGCAGTCGCACCATGTTCGGCCCTAATGTCACCATTGCCACCGCTGGCCACCCGATTTTGCCAGAGCTGCGCGCTCGTGGTTTGCAATACAACGCGCCAGTCCATATCGGCGAAAACTGCTGGCTGGGCGCCGGTGTGATTGTCCTGCCCGGCATCACGATTGGCGATCGCGTCGTGATCGGCGCCGGTAGCGTGGTCACCCACGACCTGCCCAGCGACGTGGTGGCGTATGGTAATCCGTGCAAAGTAGCCCGGCCGGTCAATGACCACGACCGCGAATTCTATTTCAAGGACCACCGGATTGAACCAGAGATGTTCAACTAGACATAAAAAATCCCACCAAGCCTAAGCTTGCTGGGATCGGACCGCGCTACAGCCAAGCTGCGGGGCGGTTTTTTGGTTTTGAACAGAGTCAGTGCGAATGAAGAAACTAGTGTTCATTCTCAAGCTTCTCGGCTTCTTTGTCGATTGTGGCAAACCCTGACTCGGTCTTCTTTGCCGGGTGCTCAGCGCGTTTCTTCTCTGCTTCTTGGATCAACGCCTTGCGTTCCTGCTTACTGAGTTTTCCTGCCATCATTCTCGCCTCTTTTTCTTTGAAATAGAGTTGAGGGCATTTCATCTCTCGACAGACATATGATAACACTTTTTGCCGGCGTTAGCACATTACGATTTCAAGTGCTAAGCATTAGCGGTCCGCGTGCACGGCTTTCAGATGACTCTGGCCATTGCCATCGGCGGTGACTTGCAGCTGATCAGGCACGGTTTCTTGAAGCTCAGCGACGTGACTGATGATGCCAATCATGCGCGCCTGGCCTTCAATACTTTCCAAGGCTTCCATCGCCACATTCAGACTGCCCATATCCAAAGAGCCGAAGCCTTCATCGACGAATAACGCATCAATGGAGACGCCGCCAGCCTCTTGTTGAATGACTTCGCCTAGTGCCAGGGCAAGGCTCAGGGCCGCAATGAAGCTTTCACCGCCGGATAGCGTGTGCACCGACCGGGTTTGGCCGACCTGGTCATCATACACATCGATTTCAAGGCCTGAGTCATTGCGATAGCTCCCTGGTTCGTCGTGGAGCACGAATTGATAGCGGCCAGCTGTTAACTTGGCCAGCCGGACATTGGCCACCTTCAGCACCTCGGCCAGGTACGCCCGCAGCACGAAGCGTTCGAGGCTTAACTTCCGCGAGTTGGTGCCGGACAACACCTGCGCCAAATTGTCCCAGGCCACTGCCTCGTCCAACGCGGTTTGATTGCTGGCAAAATCCTTGCTGATGGTGCCATGCAATTCCTGATCTCGTATCAGTTTTTGATCAAGCGTGAAGGCCGTCGTTTGCGCCTGGTCTTGGGCAGTTGCCGCGGCTTGCCGGGCAGTTTGTAAGGCCTCCATGTCAGGCTGGGCTTGGCCGTTGATGACGCGCGCTGCTTGTTCCAGGAGGGCGGTTTGCTGGTCACGCTGCGTTTTGGCGGTGGCAAGGGCATTCTCCAGCTGAACTAGATCCGGCAATTGCTTCAACCAGTCGGAAAATGGGCGCTCCGCGCCCAAGGCTGCCGTTTTGGTCTCAGCAAAAGCCAATTGCGCCTGGGCGGCGGTCGTTTGTTCCTGCTGCCGCTGGCTTTGCTGGCTGGCCAGCGTGGCTTTATGCTCAGCTGCAGCTTCTTTGGCGGTGCTCAGGGCGGCCTGATTATCCTTTTGGGCTTGGGCATACCGGTCAAGTTCAGCCGTGATTGTTTGGTGTTCTTGCTTCAAATCCGCCAAGGCTGGGGCATTGGCGGGCAGTGCCGCTTGCGCCGTGGTCAAAGCCGCCTGCGCGCTCGCTGCCGCGGTTTCCGCCTGATGGGCTTGAGTCTGCGCTGCGGTTTGAGAGGCTTGCGCCGCCGTCAAGGCCTGCGCCTGGGTGGCTTGTTGCTGCTCCAACTGATTGCGCTTGGCCGTCGCGGTCGCCACTGCTTGCTTGAGGGTGGCCACTTGGCTCGTGAGCTGTTGGTAGGCGGCTTCGACTGCACCGTCTGCGCTAAGCTGCGCAGCCAACTCCGCCTGCTGCGCCGTCAACTTGGTCACTTGCGCGGCTAATTGCGTTGCTTCGGCCTGCGCCGCGGTGGCTTGCTTTTGAGCCTGCTGGCGCTTTTGATCAGCAGCATCAACGGCTTCTGCCGTGACCACCGCGACGGCAGTGGTGGCAGGATGAGGGTGCGTCGTGCTCCCGCAAACCGGACACGGCGCATCAGGGGAAAGCTGCGCCGCTAGGGCCGCAATCTGATTGTTGAGCTGGGCGTCATGAAGCGCCGTGTAATGGGCACTGGCCGCCTCAGCCGCGTGCTTGGTCGTTTGGGCCTGCGTCGTGGCCGCTACCAGCTGGGTTTGGGTTTGCGCCAGCTCTTGGTTGGTGCTTTGCCACTGCTGGTAAACCGGCGTTTGGGCAGCTAGGCGCTCGCTGGCGGCTTGGAGGGCTGGCTGCTGATCATCGCTGACGAGGGCGTTCAAGGCTACTTGCGTCGCGGTCAACGCCTCATTGGTGGCAGTCACCTGGGTGCTGGCCTGTTGCAGCTTAGTTTGGGCCAGCTGATCGGCCGCCTTGGCTTTAACCTCAGCGGCCTGCAGCGTTGCCACCTGTTCAAGCTGCGGTTGCAGCGTAGCCAGCTGATCGGCCCGCTTTTGCTGGGCGGTCATGGTTGCTTGCTGGCTGGCCAGCTGGTCCGCAGTGGCGGTGGCGGCGGCCAATGCGGCATTGGCCTGCGTTTGCGCCGCCAGGGTTTGCTTAATGCGCTCATTCAACCGAGTCAGATCGGCCTGGGCCTGTTGCAAGTGGTCATAATCGCTGCGATGCGTCTGCACCCATTGCAGCTTGGTTCGCTGCTTTTGCTGCTCAGCCAGTGCCGGGGCCTGCGCGTCCAGTGCGGCTAGGGCTGCCTGTGCGGTGGTTTGCTGCTGAAAGGCCTGTTGCAAACTGACCCCCTTCTGGTACGCCTGGTTGGCGGTTTCGTAGGCCGCCTTTGCCGTTTTTAACGCTGCGGCCGCGGCAGTGTATTTGACCGTTAAAGCATCAATCGTTGCCGTCATGGCCTTAATTTGCTCCGGCAGCGGCGTTTCTGGCGCCGGCGCTGGGTCTTCAAATTGAAACTGCGACGCTAAGGTTTGCAGGCGCGCCGTCTGTTTGGCCACCGCAGTTTGCTTTTGCTTGGCCTTAGTTTTCAACGTGGTTTGCCAGCGGGCGTACAAGCTGGTGCCGAACAGATGCTGCAACAGCGCGCCTTTATCATCACTGTTAGCATCAAGGAACTGCCGAAACTTACCTTGCGGGAGAATCACGATTTGGCGGAACTGATCGGCATCCAGATGCAGCAGGTCAGCAATCCGCGGCGCCACATCGCGCTTTTTGGTCCACAGAGCGGTTTCTTTGCCGTCCTCGAACACCGTCAGGCACACATTCATGGTCGTGGTGGTGGTGCCGTTGCCGCGCTTTTTCGCCAGCTCTTGCGCCGGCTCACGCCAGATTTCGTAAGTCTTGCCGCCATGCGTGAAGCGTAAGGTCACCCGGGTTTTCTCGTCGGCGCTGGCAAAATTGGCCCGCATTTCATCCCCGGTGCGATCGTCCCCCGAGGTATCACCATACAACGCAAACACCAGCGCATCAAAAATCGTGGTTTTGCCGCTGCCGGTTTTGCCACTGATCAAAAACAGCGGCGTCTGGGCGAAGCTGGCAAAGTCGACGGTTTCATCGCGATATGGGCCAAAATACTGCATGTGTAAATCAAGTAGTTGCATCACGGCGCCTCCTATTCTTGGCCCAACTCACTGCGACTGGCTTCAGCTAACGCCGCCTTGGCCCAAGTTTCCTGTTCGGGCGTGAGGTCGCTACCAGTGACTTGCTGATAAAAATCCGCCAGTAGCGGCATCGGCCCAAGTTTGACATTGGTTTGCGTGGCTGTTTCCAGTTGGACATGCTGCTCCCTTTTCAACTCAATGATGCGCGGAAAGACCTGGCGCAGGCTGGCCATGACATTGGGAATCACCTCAACATCCGTCAAGCTGATGGCGGTGTATGCATCACGCTCGGCGGCAGAAAAATGATCGGGATCGGAGAATTCCTTGAAGCTACCTGTGAGCTGCTGAAGTTCATGAAGCGGCGCCAAACTGACAAACTGCCGATTCATCGTGTCGGTATCAAGAATGTAGACCCCTTTCTCCTGGGTCACTTCCGACACGGAATACTTGAGCAGCGAGCCGCTGTATTGCACTTTGGGCTCATTCAGGGCCTTGCGATTGTGCAAATGGCCCAGTGCCACATAGTCAAAGGCTTGCAGGTCGTCGACACTCACCGCATCTAGGCCGCCCACGTTGACGAGGGTCTCGGATTCGGAATGCTTACTCCCGGCCGCAAAAAAGTGGGCAATCAGCACATGTTTTTTCGCTGGATCGAATTTTTCTTCCAGCGCAGCCGCCACCCTGTGCATGGCCTTGTTGATATTGGTCAAACTATCATCATGAAAATACAGCCGCGCCGCCACCGGTTCAAAATACGGCAGCAGGAAGAACTGCACATCCCCCAATTCGACTGGCGTAAAGGCTTGAGCCAGTTCCGTGTTCAAATAAAGCTGCGTGGCATCATACCATTCCCGCCCAGTGCCTAGCCGCACCGCCGAATCATGGTTCCCCGAAATCACTAAGAGCGGATACCCCAGTTCGCGGTTGAGCCGGTGCAACATGCCATTGACCATGGTGACCGCTGTTTCGTTCGGCAGTGCCCGGTCGTACAAGTCGCCGGCAATCATGATGGCGTCCACCTGCTGATCCTGCGCGACCTTCACTAGGCGCTCGAACACCGCCTCTTGATCGTCTTGTAAGTCGAACGCGTTAAGTCGTTTGCCGATATGCCAATCGGCGGTATGCATGATCCGCATAAGAAACCTCCTGAAGAATGAATGATGGAAAAGTCCGGTTGCGACTGCGAAATGTTCCACGCCCCAGCCTGCAGTTGCGCCCCTCGGCAACGCCCGAGCAGTTAGCTACGCTTGCGGCCTCATCGCCAAAAACCGGCGATAATGCCACAAGCTAGGCTACCAGTCGGGCTAAGTGCGCCCAGCTCCGCAGCCTTCATAGTCGCGTTGCGTGAGGCCAACGTCGGAGTGAATAGCTACGTTTACCACCTCGAGGCCAAAGTGCAGCCTCAATGCGGCAAACTAGGCTATTCATCCGACTAAAACCGGCCTCACTCCACAGCCTTTACCTATAATCCAAACACTCGTTCCTACCACTGTCAACGGCTTGTCGTTTTAGATGACAGCGGTTTCGAGTATACTAGTAAGGAATGGGGGCGTGACAATGAAAACTTTTATTTTTGATATCGATGGCACCTTGCTAGATTCGGTGACGATGTACTTATTAGGCCTGCAAAAAACGATGCGGCGGCATGGCCAAGAATTCACCCTAGATGAGCTGCGCTTTTCCAATGGCATTCCTTCCACCGTCACGATGGGCCGGCTTGGTTTTGAAGGCGACGCGGTGGCCCCAGCGGTCAAGGAATGGACCCAAGACTCGCTGGATTTTGTCGATGACGTGGATTGGTTCCCCGGCATGAAGGATACCTTGGTCGCTTTGCGCGCAACTGGCGCCAAAACTGGCATTGTGACCTCCAAAAATCGCGATCAATACAGCATTGATGATCAGCGTTTTGGGTTCAGTCACTACTTCGATACCATTGTGGGCGCTGGTGAGGCCAAGCGCAACAAACCATTTGGGGATCCGATTTTGCTGGCCATGCAGCGCGTGGGTGGCGATGTTGCGGATACGGTCTACGTTGGCGATACCGCCACCGATGCTCAGGCAGCGCATGATGCCAAGGTCGCCTTCGCCCTGGCCACCTGGACCACGCCTCAGCCCGGCCCTGAATTTGACCCCATTGCCGCGCGCCTTCAAATCCCGGCGGACCTGAAGCAACTGCTTTAAGCCTTCAGGCTAAGAATTCGCGAAGTGAACTACTCGGCCATAAATGACCGGGCTTCTGGGAACACCGCTGACTTACACATCCAGCACCGAGCTTTCAGTGCAGAGGTTACGGCTATTGACCAAGGCACGTCCCGTGCCAGAAATTCTAACGGACCTGATTGCTTGCTTCTAGGACACTAGAATATTTTTAGCCGCGTTGATGTCACGGTCATGGTGAGTATGGCATTGTGGGCACGTCCACTCTCGAACAGCTAGTTCGTGTTTGCCATCATCATATCCACATACCGAGCATCTCTGCGATGTTTTGTTTGGTGACACGGCGATGACTTTCTTATCGTACCAGTCAGCCTTGTATTCCAGCATTTGCCTTAATTCACGCCAAGCTTGATTAGCGATTGCCCGCGCTAAGTTATGATTACGCAGAAGCCCCTTGATTTTCAGGTCTTCTAGCTTAATCACGTCGTACTGAGTCACCAGTTCAGTGCTAATTTTCTGCAGGTAATCGCGGCGTTGGTTAGCGACTTTCTCGCTGTACTTTGCCACCATTGTCTTAGCCTTCAAGTAGTTCTTAAAGTCGGATAACTGACGTGGCGCTTGAACCTTGAGATGCTTATCCCAAGCAATCTCTTGTTCGGCCTGACGGCGACGACGAGCGAGACGTTTCTCCCAGTAGTGGCTTTTCTTGGCCATTGCTTTGTCGAAACGCTTAGTCGCGTACTTCATGCCGTCACTTGTGATTGCAAGGTCGGTAATCCCCATGTCAATGCCCACCATCGCATCAGTTTTATGCCAAGAGGCATTTTCAACATCGGCGACCACCAACACGTAATACTTGCCCACGTTACTCCGAATAACCGTAGCGGTCTTAATCTTACCAACGGGTAATTGCCCCGCTCGGAATCTAATCACGCCGGTCTTTGGTAGCCGAATATGGGTATCATCCACAACGGCAATATTTCCATTGACAGCGTTTGACCGGTAAGCGTGGCGCGCAAAGCGCTTGGATTTGAACCTAGGGTAGCCGGCATGTTCCTTGAACAGCTTTTGAAAGGCTAGATGCAGATTGTGGCTAACACCCAAAAGACTGGTTGAGTCAGCTTCCTTTAGCCATGGATATTCCTGCTTGAGTGGCTTGAGTAAATAGTTCATCTTAAATTCATTGAGGTACGTACCGCCATTTTCATGACGTTTGGTCTGCATATTGAGTAATTCATTCCAAACGAACCGGCACATGCCAAAATTACGCTCAAATTGAATCCGTTGAGTGACATTTGGATAGATACGCAGCTTAAAAGTCTTCATCGTCATTAATCTTCACCACCTTCAACGTTGGCCATCAATGGATTGCTCTGGCCGCTGTTGTCTGACCCATCTTTTCATTGCTGGCTATATGACAATTACGTGGTCATATGGGACATCCCCCTCCTCACCAACAACTTTTTTGTAGTGCCGAACCTTGCGCGAATCGGCGGTGTGGTGAAATTGCTTTTGGCCTGCACACAATTTTGGTTACTGATGTTTTTGGTAGTTCCCTCACCAGCAAGTGAATATGTTCATCCTTACCAATTTCCATGTGGTCGATTTTAAAACCACATTGCTCTGCGATTTCATACATCATTCACTCGAGCGCAACCTCGACATTTCCTTTCAAATCCCACTTACTGTATTTAGTCTCCCAAAAGATGTGGTAATTTTGATTGTAGACAGAGACTCTGCCATATGTATGCCTTATAGTGTCCTTCATGACGCTATCTATAGCACATTATGCGATACTATACGCAGAGTCCATGCGACACAAAAATAGGTCAATTCATCACATTCTTGAAAGAACGTATTTCCTTGACCTAATTCAAAAATAACCCCTTGAGTCGGACGAAGATTTTTCGTCACCAGCTACTAGAGGTGTTGAAGATACAATCGGCTAAAGCAACAGAAAAGAGGCATCAGATTGATCAAAATCGTTCCTGCTACCGCGGCCACTGACTTTGCCGCGGTGGCCCAGTTATACTATGACACCTGGCAAGTGGCGTATCGCGATCTGGTGCCTGCTGGCTATCTTGACCAGCTGACGCCGGCGACGTGGCAACCAGAAAAGCGGGAAAACAAGACGCTACTGGCACTGGCCGATAACCGGCTAGCTGGAGTTTGCGCGTTCGGACCGGCGCGGGATGCGGACTTTGCCGGCGCCGGTGAGTTGTACTCGATTTATGTGCATCCGGCCCAGCAACACCAAGGTATTGGGCAACTGCTATTGCAAGGTGCACTGGCCCGGCTTGAACCTGACTTCAGTTCGATTTACTTAGTCGTGCAGACAAACAATCTGCCGGCGCGGCGCTTCTATAAGCGGCAAGGGTTTCATGCAACGGGCTATCACAGGCAGACTCAGACCGACTTTGGCCCGCTGGAGGAAGTCATCTACGGCAGTGGCCCGCAGTTTGAATTGTAAATCTCGACAAAATCACCCGTGATTCTCAACGAATCACGGGTGATTTTTTGCTAATAAATGTCGTTAACCTGAGCCTGCGCCACGTCATGCTCCATAAACTCATCGTAAGTGGTGTCGGCGCGATCGACGATGCCTTTTGGTCCCACTTCGATAATGTGGTTGGCAATGGTCTGGATGAACTGGTGGTCATGACTGGTGAAGAGGAGCGACCCCTTGAAGTCAATCAACGCATCGTTCAAGGCCGTGATGCTTTCCAAATCCAGGTGGTTCGTCGGATCATCCAGCAGCAGCACATTGGCCTTGCTGAGCATCATTTTGGCCAGATAGGCCCGGACCTTCTCGCCCCCTGACATGACAGGCGTTTGCTTAAGCACGTCATCCCCACGGAACAGCATCTGGCCCAGGAACCCGCGCAGGAAGGTGTTGTCGCTTTCTTCCTTGCTGGCGAATTGCCGCAGCCATTCAAGAATGTCCAAGCGGTCGTCGGCAAATTCTGGGTTCAAGTCACGCGGCATGCTGGCGCGAGCAGTGGTCACGCCCCAAGTGACGGTACCACTATCTGGCTGCATCGTGCCGGCCAAAATCTGCATCAGCACACTGGCCGTCACATCTGAACGGGAAATGAACGCGGTCTTGTCGCCAGGGCGCAGGATAAAGGAGACATTGGACAAAATGGTTTCGCCATCGATGGTCTTAGAGACATTCTCCACCCGCAGCAAGTCATTGCCCAAGGCGCGTTCCGGTTCAAACTTGATATAAGGGTACTTACGCGAGGACGGCTTGATGTCATCCAGCGTAATTTTGTCCAGCTGCTTTTTCCGGGAGGTCGCTTGCTTGGACTTGGACGCGTTCGCCGAGAAGCGCGCGATAAATTCTTGCAGCTGCTTGATCTGTTCTTCCTTCTTGGCGTTTTGCTGGCTCCGCAGTTGTTGGGCCAGCTTGGAGCTTTCCAGCCAGAAGTCGTAGTTGCCGACGAACAGCTCAATTTTGCCGAAGTCCACGTCGCACATCATCGTGCACACCGCGTTCAGGAAGTGGCGGTCATGGCTGACGACGAGCACGGTATTTTGATAGTCGGCCAAAAAGTCTTCCAGCCAGTCGATGGTCTGCGGATCCAGCCCGTTCGTCGGTTCGTCCAGCAGCAAGACATCAGGCTTGCCAAACAGCGCCTGCGCCAAGAGGACTTTGACTTTTTCACCTTCTGGCAACTCAGCCATCAAGGTTTGGTGCATTGCTTCGCCAATGCCCAGGGATTGGAGCAACTGGCTGGCGTCGCTTTCCGCGTTCCAACCGTCCATTTCGGCGAACTCGCCTTCCAGCGCCGCCGCGCGGTTGCCATCAGCTTCGGAGAAGTCAGATTTCGCGTAAAGTGCATCTTTTTCCGTCATGACTTCGTACAGCCGGGTGTACCCCTGCAGCACGGTGTTCATCACCGTCTGATCATCGAAGGCAAAATGGTCCTGCTTCAAGCTGCTCATCCGTTCGTTCGGATCGAGGCTCACGCTGCCAGTAGTCGGCTTGAGGCGCCCTTCCAAAATCTTCAGGAACGTTGACTTCCCGGCGCCATTTGCGCCAATGATGCCGTAGCAATTGCCCGGCGTGAATTTCAAATTAACATCGGTATACAAGGTCCGATCCGAGAACGTCATGGAAACGTTGGAAACTGTAAGCACTGCGCTACCTCACTTTACTGTTGTTTTCTACTATATGCATTCGAATCATGATACCAAAAGCGCGGCCAGTAAACAAGCCACGCCGCGGGGATTGGCAGGCGGCCGTTATTTTATGTTGTGCAAAACTTATTTGAGCAAATTCGCCCAAAATTCGCACCATCTATGGTAAATTATTAATAGAATGATTCTAATTTGGAGGGATAAGTTATGCCAATCGATTTACGCAAAGTCCAAGATGTTTATAAAGACGCCGGGGACAACATCATCTTCGCCACCATGAACCTCAAGCACCAAGACCACGCCGCAGAACTGGCGTCCATCACGGATCTGGCCGAGCATCTGCCAGCCTTCAACAACAGCATGGCCATTCGCTATCCTGATAGCGGGCTCGCCGTGGCTTTCGGCTTCTCGCGCCAGGCCTGGGACTACCTATTCCCGACCGCCCAAGTGCCAGCCGAGCTGGAGGAATTTGCCCCGATTGAAGGCCCTAAGCACACCGCCCCGGCCACCCCAGCAGATCTCTTTTTCCACCTGCGGGCGCGCAATTCAGCGGTGCCTTACGAACTGCTGTCAGAAATCATGACCATTATCGGTGATACCACTGAGACCTTGGATGAAACCCACGGCTTCCGGTATTTTGAAGGCCGCGCCATCATTGGCTTTGTGGATGGTACTGAAAATCCTAGTGCCTTGGACACCCCAGAATACGCCGTGATTGGCGACGAGGACCCAACTTTCATCAATGGTTCCTACGCCTTTGCCCAGAAGTACCTGCATGACATGAAAGCCTGGGACCGGCTCAAGGTCGAGCAGCAGGAAGCCGCAATTGGCCGCAAGAAGTTCACTGATATTGAACTGGCCGACGAAGACAAGCTCAAGAATGCGCACAACCTCGCCTCGCAGGATAACGAAGGTGGCATCGAGCACAAAATTGTGCGCATGAACGTCCCGTTTGCCGATGCGGCGAAGGACGTTAAAGGCACCTACTTCATCGGTTACGCCCGCCACTGGAGCGTCACCAAGCGCATGCTGAATAACATGTTCAGCCAATCCGACCGCTTGCTCGACTTCTCGACGCCGATCAGTGGTGAAGTGTTCTTCATTCCGTCCAAGGACACCTTAGCCGCAATTGCGGATGAGGACTTACCGCAGAAATAAGCCAGTCGAGCTTCAAGGTTGCACTTTTGCCATTTTTGCGTGAATAATAACCTATTCAACGCAAAGAATGGAGTGTGACTAGCGTGAAGTTAGTTGGCATTGTCGGAAATAATTACTCAGGTTCGCATAATCGGATGTTGCTCAAGTTCATGCAGCAGCGCTACGCCAGTCAGGTCGACCTGACCTTGCTGGAAACCAAGCAACTACCAATGTTCAATCAGGATGACGAAGACCATCCCACCCAAGCGGTGGTCGACTTTCGCGCCGCGATCGCTGCGGCCGATGCGGTCATTATCGCGACCCCTGAGCATAACCACAGTATTCCCGCGGTTTTGAAAAATGCCCTCGATTGGTGCTCGCGGGTAGAACATCCCTTGGCTGGTAAAAAGGTCATGATTGTCGGCGCTGCGTTAGGCCCACTAGGGACGGTCCGCGCCCAAGGCCATCTGCGCCAAATCTTAGATTCAATGAGCATCGCCGCCCACGTCATGCCCGGCAATGAATTCCTGCTCGCCCACGCGATGAACGCCTTCGATGCTAACGGCGTGTTAACTGACCAAAAGGATATTGAATTTCTCGATACGTGCATGACCAACTTCATCAAATTCGTCGAGGCTTAAACCAACTAAAAATGACCCAAATCACGCTGACGTGATTCGGGTCATTTTGGTTAGGGCAACTGATGGACTTAATTCCCGCTTACCCATTCCCGTTTGAGCAGCGACCACTCGTTTTCATCGTGAAAGCCATCCGCTACGGCTCGCCATCGCGCAAAGTCCCATCTAAATGAAAGCCGGCCTTGCGCGCTACGGCATTGCTAGCCGCATTATCGACGGCGGCCCGGATGATAATCTTGTTCAGCCCATACTGGCCGAAGCCCAACTCGCACAAGCCCGCCACTGCACGATGCATCACATTACGGCCGCGGAAGGCAACGCCAAGCCAGTAACCCACGTCGGCACTTTGATTAGCCGCAAAACCGTTAAAGCTAATCATACCCGCCACCTCACCGGCCACCATCACCACTAAAATAAGCGATTGGCCAGTGCCAAAATGCGTATTGAATAGCCGGAGCGCTTGCTCCTCATCCGCCGCCGTTTTGGTCTGACTGACCCAAGGCAGATACCGGCTAAGCACTGAGCGGTCAGCCTCGAGCAACTTGAACAAGGCTGGTGCATCTAGCGCTGGTCGTGGTATTGCCAATTCAATCTCATCATCAACCGCATAACTGAACATGGTATCCCTCCTCGAAACATGTTTTTACCCTACCCCGTTTGATCGACACTTGCAAATCAGAATCGGTCTCAAGCACGAGAGCGCTAGCAGGCAGTTCGTGCTATGATTACTTCATCAGGTGGAGTAATCGGAGGTGAGGGCAGTGATTTCAAGCGATAGCATGCGCGGCTACAACGATGCCATCATTTTGGCCGTGCTCGCGCGCGGCGATTCGTACGGGTTCGAGATCAGCAAAGCCATCACCGCTGGCACCAATGACGCCTACACCTTGCGCGAAACCACGTTGTATTCAACGCTAACGCGTCTGGTCAAAAGTGGCGCCCTGAACGCCTATGCCGGTGAACTCTCGTATGGCCGGCCGCGCACTTACTACCATCTCACCGGAATTGGCCGCACGATTTTAGCAGCGAAAAAGCAAGAGTGGCACCAGGTCCAAGGCGTCGTCACCCATTTTTTGGAGGAGTAACAATGGAAAGTTTACAAGTGTATCTCGACGGGTTATTCAAAGATGTCCCACCTTCCTCAGCGGTGCGGCAAGCCAAAGCTGATCTGCTGGCGGCGATGGAGGATCATTACCATGACGCCTTAGCGCGGGGCCTCAGCGCCAGTGAAGCGTTAGGCGAAGTCATCGGCTCGGTAGGGTCGATTGATGAGGTGCTTGCAGCGCTGGATGTTCATCCAAAGACCAGCGAGGCCACCCAAGCGCCGGAAGCCCTAACAACTGAAGATGTGCAAACTTACTGGCAAGCCACACTCCACTACGCCGCTGGTCTAGGCCTAGGCGTGGCGCTTTGCATCGCCAGTGTCGCCTTAGCGGTGTTGTTCGATGGCAATCCAGACTCGGACGCTCTTAGTGCCATCAGCTTTTTACTCGCAGTGGCCGGAGGCGTGGCCTCGATTATCTTTGCCACGACGCATCGCCGCCGCATCGCTCGCGGCTTGCGGCAATATGCCGTAACCAGCAGCATCAACCGCTTCGCTGCCCGCCGGCTCGAAGCTTACCAGCGGCCACGCATGATTGGCCTAGTGGCTGGCATCACCTGCTGCATTTGCTCGATTATTCCCGCCATCATCATTGCCGATAATCTCGGCGCCGTCTTGCTGCTTTTCATGGTGGCCATTGGGGTGTTCTACATGATCTATGTGCAAGCCATCAACAACGGGTATAAACGACTGGCCGAGGCGCGGCCAGGGCAATTGTTTCACTAAAGCAAAGGCGCTGCTTCCCGGACGAGGGAGGCAGCGCCTTTTGAATTCCTAATTCGTAATATCAAACCACAGCAGCGAGCGCTTTACTCTGGATACAACCGATGCACAATCGTCGCCGCTGGAGCCGTCCCTTGGATCATCCCAGCAATTTGCCCCGCCATTAAGGTGCCATGTTCCAAATCCCCGGCAATAGCCCGCTCCAAACTGCCGTCCAGCAGCGCGTGCAGCTCGTCGGCACTAGCGCCAGCGGCTTCCGCTTTGAAGTAGGCGTCGGTCAATGGATTCTTCAAGCAACGCACTGCATCCCCCAAGGCGTGGCCGGTGACCACGGTAGCGGTATCATTGGCGGCCACAATCGCGGCTTTGTAGGCCGCACTGATGGAGGTTTCATGGGCGACCATAAAGGCGGTGCCCACTTGGACGCCCACTGCACCTAAGGCTTCAGCTGCCTTAACGCCAGCGGCATCGGCAATGCCCCCAGCGGCATAAACCGGCAGATCCACGGCGGCGGTCACTTGCCGTACCAGACTAAAAGTCGTTTCCGTGCCGATATGGCCGCCAGATTCCATACCTTCTGCCACAATGGCATCAGCGCCTAACGCGGCCATTTTCTCGGCGACTTTGACTGACGGAATCACCGCGACGACTTTGGTGCCAGCCGCTTGGAGCGCCGCGATGAAACGTTTCGGCGTGCCAGCACTGGTGGTGACTACCGGCACTGGATGGGCAATCAGGTAAGGCACCACCTCAGCCATGTTCGGTTGTTGGAGCATCAAGTTGACTGCAAACGGCTGATCGGTGGCAGCGCGCACCGCGGCGATACTTTCACTGAGCCGCTCCACGCTCCGATTGGCGGTGGTCAATACCCCTAACCCCCCGGCGCGGCTAACCGCGCTGACTAGCGATGCCTTTGAAATGCCGGCCAGTGCGCCTTGGATGAGTGGCAATCTGGTGCCTAAAGTGGTTGTCATGTCCAGTCCCCCTTCGCTGGTTGCTTGAATAAGCAACTGTTACCTCCAGCGTACTCGCGATGACGTGTAAACGCCACCACAAATTTATACCAGGTTAATCCGAACTGGTGGGAATGAACGGCTTGACCAGGTTAGCCAAGGCTTCAACATTGCGCGTTTGGATGTAAACCCGACCACGACCAGAAAAGCGATTCACCAGGCCTTCGCCGGTGGTATAACCAAAGCTGCCGCTGGCGGCTTCGATGTGATACTCCAAATTGCGGTCCCAAGCCACGACATGGTTGTTGTCGATGACGTAATCCTCGCCGTCAAGGTCGATTGGCAGCAGATCGCCATAAGCGGAAATCAGCATTTTACCAGTGCCGTGGGTTTCCATGACATACAACCCACCAGTGCCCCCGAACACGGCCGCGTCCACTTTTTGCCGTACCATCGCGTAGCCCGCTGAGGTGTCGGTGGCCAAAAAAGCGCCGGTGTTCAGCCGCCATTGATGACTGTCATCTACTGCCAGCTCGGTAATTGGCCCCGGGTTGCCAGGCGCAATGGCCAGCATGCCGCCTGCCTCATTGCCGGTGGCGGTTGTGATGAAAAAGGACTCGCCTGAGGTCATCTTCCGGCCAATCGCACTCATCAAGCCGCCCAAGCCAGATTTGCCATTACTGTTCATGTGGCCTTCTAAGGTGATTTTGCCATTGTGATACAGCATCGCCCCGGCTTCAATTTGCACGCTATCGCCGCGGTCCAAGTGAATTAACGCCAGCGGAAACGGGCTTTCACCTTTCAGTTCATACTCCATATCTTCTCTCCTCCAATCTTGATGGTACTTGCAGTGTAGCGCAAAGCCGGTGGCGGCGCGACCACGTTTTCACTTACTATTGATAAGAATTTCGTTACATCACGCTAGGCGCGTGCTATCATCGAGTCAGGAGGTGCAAGTGATGAAAACAATGACCATCGCCGGGCAAACCGTGCCGGCTTTAGGCATCGGCACCTGGCATGTCGGTGAAGGCAATGCCGCCCAATCCCAGCAGGAGCAAGCGGCCTTGCGCGCTGGCCTGGATGCCGGTCTGACCTTGATTGATACCGCCGAAATGTACGGCGAAGGCCGAGCGGAAACGCTGATTGGGCAGGTGCTGCCCGATTACGCACGTGAGCAGTTGTTCCTGGTGTCCAAGTTTTATCCATGGCATGCCACGGCCAAGCTGATGCGCCAGTCGCTACTGGCCAGTTTGCACCGGCTCCACACCGACTACCTCGACTTGTACCTGCTGCACTGGCCTGGCACCACGCCCATCGCCGAGACCATGGCCGGCCTGGCGGCGCTGCAAAAAGAAGGCTTGATTCGCGCTTACGGGGTTTCCAATTTTGATGTTGCCGATTTGGAAGCGGTCCGCGCATTTGCCAAGGGTGCGAACCTCGCTGCCAATGAGGTGCTTTACAACCCGACCGCCCGCGGCATTGAATATGATTTGCTGCCGTACCAACGGCGCCATCAGCTACCGATGCTCGGCTACTCACCATTTGGCTCGGGTGACGGGCACCAGATCCAGCTACCGGCCAGCATCCAGGCCCTAGCTGAAGCCAAACATCTGAGTGCGCATCAACTACTGCTGGCCTGGGCCGGCCGCGCCGATGTTTTGCCGCTGGTCAAAACCAGTAACCCCGCTCACATGGCCGCTAATCTTGAGGCGCTGGCCGCAACCTTAACGCCCGCTGATGAAGCGATCATCGATGCCGCCTTCCCGGCACCGACGGCTAAAGTTGCTTTGCAATCGCTCTAACCCAAGGAGGTTATCCAGATGAAAGTCTTTGTTGTTGGCGCCCATGGTCAAGTGGGCCAATTAATTGTCGAAACGCTGCTCACCAATGACTGCGAAGTCATGGGCGGCTACCGTGATCCCGCTAGTCAAGCGCCGGCGGCCTCCAGTGCCTTCACGCCGGTGGCATTTGATCTCAACCAACCGATTGATGAATTAGCGGCCGCAATGACCGGCGCCGATGCCGTGATTTTTGCTGCCGGTTCCGCTGGCAAATCCTTGCTGGCCATCGATTTGGACGGGGCGGTCAAAACCATGGCGGCAGCGCAACAAGCCGGTGTGACGCGCTTTATCCAGCTCAGCACGATTAACGCTGAGCTGCGGGACAAGTGGCCGGATGTGCTGCATGACTACTACATCGCCAAGTTCTATGCCGATGAATGGTTGCGGACCCGCACCATGCTCGATTGGGTGATTGTCCAGCCGGTGGCACTGACCAACGAAGCTGGCACCGGCAAAATTACGCTACAACCGGCAGCCAATGGCACCATCAGCCGCCAAGATGTCGCGACTGTGTTGGTGGAAGCCGTTACCTCGGAACTGCATCGCGAGACGATTAAAATTGCGAGCGGCACCGTGCCGATTGCGCAGGCGTTCTAACCGCGAAGCACCGGGTAACCCGTTATTTTAGGCGCGCAGTTGCTTTTTTCTTAGCAAGCGTGCATAATCTCATTATTAAATCGATCGGAAGTGAAGCCGTTGAAGTAAGCCAATACCGAATTTGTCGAAGCCCTGAAATCTGGGGAGGAATCTCGGCACTTTTGGCTTGGCTTACCGAAACGGCTCACTGAATTTTCAGAGGGCGACGTTTCGGCGTGGTCCTTTTTGTGTGCTGCCAAGCTGGTGTCCCCCGTTTCAGGCGCGTCCTTTAGAAAGGATGTGCTGCCTCATGGCGACCATTGAATTAACTGATTTATCTTTTGGCTATCCGGGCCAACCGGAATTGTTCTCCCATGTCTCGTTCAACTTTGATACTCGCTGGCACCTTGGTTTGGTCGGGCGCAACGGCCGGGGCAAAACGACTCTGTTGGAATTGTTGCAGCATCAGCATGAGTATCGCGGCCAAATCACCACGCCGCTCACGTTCAACTACTTCCCTCAACCGATTGCGGATGAAAGCCAGCTCACGCTGTACGCCATGCAGGCCGTCAGCGACGCCGAGAAGTGGCAGCTGGAACGCGAACTCAATCTGATGCACGTGGATCCCGACATTCTGTGGCGGCCCTACCAGGCGCTATCAGGCGGTGAGCAAACCAAAGTCCGGCTCGCTTTGCTGTTCACCCAAGCGAGCGGCTTTGCGCTGATTGACGAGCCCACCAACCATCTCGACCAAGCCAGCCGCGCGTTGGTGGCGCAATATCTCCAGCAAAAATCGGGCTTCATTTTGATTAGCCATGACCGCGCCTTTTTGAATGCGACCACTGATCACACCTTGGCCATCGATAAAGCCGATATCACGTTGTACCAAGGCAACTATGACGTCTACGCCGAAGCGCGCGACCGCCAAAACGCTTTCGAACAAGCCGAAAACAGCAAACTCAAGCACGAAATTGGCCGCCTGCAGCAAAGCGCGCGGGCCAAAGGGCAATGGGCCGACAGCCGCGAAAAGGACATCAACGGCAGCCGCCATGAATTCAACAGTGCGCACAAAGACCGCGGTCGGATCAGCCACATGGCCGCGCGGGAAATGAAAAAGCGCCTCAACCTCGAGCACCGAATGGACAAAGAAATCGATGCTAAGTCGAAGCTCCTCAAAAATATCGAGGACGTCCCTGCCCTCACCATCAACACCCTCCCCGACCACCATGACCCGTACCTGCATGTCGTTGATTTAACTGTCGGCTACGAGCAGCCGCTATTCAAACCCGTGTCTTTCGATGTCCGCCCTGGCGAACGCGTGGCCCTGGTCGGCCCCAATGGCATTGGCAAGTCCTCACTGCTGCGCGCCGTGCTCGGTCAGTTCACGGGCACCGTTACCGGCACCATCACCCAGCCGCAGCTGAAGTTGAGCTTGATGCGTCAGGTCCCCGACAACCGCGGCTTGCTGAAGGATTTCGCCGCCACGCATCATTTGGACTACGAAAGCCTGCTCAATAACCTCAAGAAACTGGGGCTGGAGCGCAGCGCCTTCACCACCCCCATTGAGCAACTCAGCATGGGCCAGCAGAAAAAAGTCGAGCTGGCGCGCTCATTGGTCACGCCAGCCAATTTGCTGGTGTGGGATGAGCCCTTGAACTACCTCGACCTGTACAATCAAGATCAGCTGGCCCAAAGCCTGCAGGCCAACCAACCGACCCTCCTTTTTATCGAGCATGACCAGGCCTTCATTGACCACGTCGCCACTAAAATTGTGACCCTCGAACCCGCGCAAGCATAAGGGTTCAAACCAGACGAACGGCTGGCATTGTGCTACCCTCAAGGCAACAACATAAGGAGGGAATTAGCATGAGTAATGTGTCGCTGTATCATACCTTCGTTCAAAATCACAATGGCCTAACCGGTACCAGCTTCGTTGAAGGCGATGAAGGCCTAGCGCTCGGCGTGTCCAGCTCGCTGATTGCCGCGCCGGGCACCAATCCCGAGCAGTTCATCGGGTTTGCCTTGGCCACCTGTTTCAACGCTACCATTCGCTTAATTGAGGCGCGCGAACATACACCTGAAGACTCCAAGGTCCGGGTGCGCATCGACATCACGCGCGACCAACCTGGGTATCAGTTTTTGGTGGCGGCCCAGATTCAAATGCCGCAGCATGATGAAGCTGCCGCCCAACGCCTGATTGCCACGGCGCTGGATGAATGTCCGGTAGCCAAGCTGCTGAAGGACAACGAAAATGTCTCCTTCCAGCTGGTGGATCAGTTCACTGACGATGCCAACCTAGGTGAATAAGCACTTGCCTGCGCAAAAGGCCACCGACTGTCGCCGGTGGCCTTTGGTTTACCCTTATTCGTTAGATTTCAACGCGCCGACCATGTCGATCCGCTGGAGCCGTTTATGTGTCACCAGCATCACAATGCCGGTGAACGCAAGCATCAGTAGCGTGGCCCAGACATAACTCATCGCGTGCAGCAACACTGGGAAAATGACCTGGGTGGTTTCCGCCTGATGCAAAATGTACCGCAGCAAGGCATACCCGACCCCATAACCAAAGCCAATCCCAACCAGCGTCATCACGATGTTTTCCCGCACAATATACATGGTCACTTCGCGGTCGTAGAACCCTAGGACCTTGATGGTGGACAGTTCGCGAATGCGCTCGGACACGTTGATGTTGGTCAGGTTGTACAACACGACGAAGGACAATATCCCAGACAGCAAGATGAAAATGAAGACAATGGGATTAAGTGAAGTCCCCATGTTGCTGATGCTTTGGGTGGCATCAGCCTTAAAGCTAGTCCCCAGCGCCGCCTCATCCTTGAGCAAACGGTGCGCGAGCTGTTGGCGCTGTTGATCGGACATTTTGGCCAGCTTGACCAGCAACGCATTGGTGGTTGGCGTCTGGCCAAAGGCTTTGGCATACGCCGCGGGACTCATGTAGGCAAACACCCCGATGTAGTTCGTGGTGACGCCGCTTACCTTGACCTTGACCGCTTTTTTGCCCGCCCGGGTAAAGGTCAGGGTGTCGCCAGTTGTCACCTGCAACTTGTTGGCGATTTTTTGGCTGATGACTAGGCCTTTGGCGGGCAGAGCATATGTTTTGCCTTGATTGGCCAAGGTCACGTAGCGGCTAAAGTGTGCGGCGCGCGGCGTAAACAAGTTGATATCGTTGATCTGTTCACCGTTAGCCTGCGCCTTGCCGCTGGTTTGGTTAATTGGCAAACTACTTTGATACTTGCCGCTGGCTTTAATCAGGTCAATCGCGGTGGCTTGTTTATTCGCCGCCGCCAGCGCCACCGTGGCATCGTAGTGGAACACTTGGCCGTATTGCTGACTACCGGTGGCGCTAATCGAATCACGCAGGCCAAAGCCGGTCAAAATCAAACCAGTGCCGCCAGCGATGCCGACAATCGTCATGATCATCCGACTCTTGTAGCGGAACAAGTTGCGATAAGAGACTTTTTCGTTAAAGCTCAAGTGCCGCCACAACGGGCGAATGCGCTCAAGCAAAATCCGTTTCGCCGACTTCGGGGCCCGCGGCCGCATCAACTCGGCCGGCCGTTCTGCCAGTTCACGGTGCGTGACCAGTGCCGCCGCGCCGACCGTCGCTACCAGCGAAAAGACCACCGCAATCACAAGACTGCCGGTCATCACCGGAATGGTGGCGGTCATGGGAATGACTGCATCATAAAGCGACACAATGAACCGGGGCAAAGTGAGGTTGCCGGCCACGCCGCCAATGACGCCGCCGAGGAGGCCTGCCATCAGGGCATAAACGAGGTAGTTGCGAGCAATCGCCAAGCGGCCAAAGCCCAATGCCTTAAAGGTGCCAATTTGTCCGCGCGCTTCTTCCACCATCCGGGTGATGGTGGTGAAAGTAATCAAAGCCGCAATCAGGAAGAAGAACACTGGAAAGACATTGGCAATTGCGGCAATTCGGTCCGCACTGTCCCCAAACGCGGAAAAGCCAGGGAGATCTTCGCGGGTTTGCCAGGTGTATGTCGTTTGGGTCGCCGTTTTGGCCTCGCGCTTCGCAGCGGCCAGCTTCTTAGTGGCCGCAGTGAGCTGGGCCTGCTGCGCCGTGAGCTCAGGCGTGGTGGTCACCTGGCCGCCGGACGCGGCTTTAACTTGCGCCAACCCGGCGTCCAGCTGACTTTGCGCCGCTTGGAGCTTGGCTTCCTGCGCTGTGATGGGCGCGAGGGCTTGCGCATACAAGGCGGCACTGCGGGTTTTGGCCCGCGTTTTGAACACCCGTTTCAACGCCGCCTTTTTCTTCGCCACTGCGCTTTGGTAGCTTGCCGCGTAGCTGTTCTTGTTTTGCAAACTAGCAAAACGAACATTAAGCTGCGTAGCCACGGTCAAATTCATTTGCTGGACAGGAATGTAGGCAAAAAAGCGGACTTTGCCATCCCCGACATTGGCGGCGCCGCGCTCGTTGTTGTCGACATACTGCGGCGAATCGGCAAAGCCAACAATCTTGTAGGTGCGCCGTTTGAGCTTGGCATCGTTGCTAAAGGTCAAGGTTTGGCCTAGTTTGTACCCGTAATCGGCCTTGGCGCGCTGATCCAACACGATTTGGTTGGCTTGCCTGGGCAAGTGGCCACTGCGCAGCACCAGGTGGTTTTGCTTGGCGGTTTTTTGGTAGCCGTAAAGCGCAATCGCCCAGTCGTCTTTGCCGCCAGTAACATACTTAAACTTGGCCAGTTCGGCTTTTGCCCCACTGACTTTTTCGGCAGTACGAACATCAGCCGCCGTGAAGCCGGTCGACGAAAACAGCTGCACATCACTGAGGTGCTCGTTTTTCACCGTTTGATCCATCGAATCGGTCAGACCCGGGCCGGCGCCTTGAATGCCAACGAAAGTCAACGTACCGAGCAAAATAATCAAAACAATGGCGATAAAGCGGCCTTTATTGGCCCCAATTTCACGCCACATATTGCGATGCATGGGTGTCATGAACGCCGCCCCCTTACCATTCAATCTCGGCGACAGGCGTAGGATGCGGATTATCCACCACTGACCGGACGCTACCGTCATTAATGCGAATCACCCGATCCGCCATTTTAGCCAAAGCGGCATTGTGGCTGATGATCAGCACGGTTTTACCATCGCGGCGGGAAGCATCTTGCAACAGCTGGAGGACCTGCTTACCGGTTTCGTAATCCAAAGCGCCGGTTGGTTCATCGCACAGCAGAAGCTTCGGATTTTTGGCCAAGGCGCGGGCAATTGCGACGCGTTGCTGCTCACCGCCGGAGAGCTGCGACGGAAAATTGTCAATGCGATCACCCAGCCCTACCGCCTTGAGGGTGGCCTCGGCATCCAAGGCATCTGGCACGATAGAATTCGCCAGTTCAACGTTTTCTTTGGTGGTGAGGTTGGGAATCAGGTTGTAAAACTGGAAGACGAAGCCGACACTATCACGCCGGTACGCAGTGAGTTGCTTATCGTTGAAGCGGGCAATATCGACGCCATCCACCACGACTTGGCCACTGGTGGGAACGTCCATCCCGCCTAAAATGTTCAGCACCGTCGACTTGCCGGCACCACTGGGGCCCAGAATCACCGTCAGCTGGCCTTCCTCGCAGTTGAACGACACATCATTGTTGGCGAGAATTTTGGTTTCGCCCATTTGATACTGCTTGGTTTCATTGCGAACTTCGATATATGCCATGACCAGCCTCCATCTTTTCAACACACTGTTGGTATAATAAGATTATTATGCAAGGTTCAGGCGGCAGGTGCAACCGCCAATCACCGCCCATGTGTCATTAAATCAACATCTCCTCGTTAACTGTTGGAAAGAAGGAAAAACTATGGTTGGCACTAAAAATAATCGCCGCGCGCAAGCGACCAAACAGCAGTTGCAAGCCGCGTTGCTGCAGCTCCTCCAAACCAAACCACTTGCCCATATCACCGTGACGGAAATCTGCCAGGTGGCCGATGTGAACCGCGGCACGTTCTATACCCACTACCGCGATCCGGCTGATTTATTTGCGGTGATCGAAACCGACCTCGTCGCGAGGGTCACTGCGCTCATCGACCAGCAAGATGCCCGCCCCGAGGCTTGGCTCACTCAAATTCTGACTTTACTCAAGCAAAACGAAACCGCCACCGCCATTATCATCAGTGAACTCACCGAAAGCCCGGTGCTGCAAGCCCTGCTCCTGCCAATCAAAGCCGCGTCGCTGAAAGATTATGCTGCGCGGTTTAATGAACACGACCCGGCGGTTTTGGCCTACTATTTCGAATTCTTCCTCAGCGGCGCGGTGCGCGTGATCACCCGCTGGCTGCAAACCGGCGCTCAGCAAACGCCAGCCCAAATCGCCCAAGTCATCACGCGCAGCGCCGGCATGCAGCAAGCAAATCATTAGCGGCCCGGGCCATGTGCCTCGTATAATAAGCGCGTGATTAGAACGCTTAAAGGAGGCGCAGTATGACTCAAACGCTTGGTATTCTAGTCGGTAGCTTGCGACAAAATTCGTATAACCGCATCGTCGCCGACACTTTTCGCTCGCTGATCCCCAGCCAGTATGACGTGACGGAAATCGCCATCGCACATTTACCCTTTTACAATGAAGACTTGGACACCACCCAGCCGCCAGTGGCTTGGACCGATTTTCGGCAAACGGCCCAAGGCGTGGCTGGTATTCTGATCTTCAGTCCTGAATATAATCGCGGTGTCCCGGCGGTGTTGAAAAACGCCTTCGATGTCGGCTCCCGGCCGCGGGGCCAGAATGTCTTTGCCGGCAAACCGGCGCTGGTGGTCACAGCTTCGCCTGGGGCAATTGGCGGGTACGCCGCTAACAACAGCATTCGCCAGACGCTGACTTTCCTGGACATGCCAACCCTCCAGCAACCCGAGGCCTATATCGGCAGCGTGAACGCCCACCTGAGTGAGGATGGCGGCAAGCCGCACTTCAAGCCTGACACCGTCGATTTCTTCAGTCTGATCGTCGAACGCTACATCGCCTTTTTTGAAAAAATTACCGCCTAAACAAACAGCGCCATGAATCCGAGGCTGGATTCATGGCGCTGTTCGTTTGGATAAGCGTGTTACAGTTTCACGCCTTGCACAGCATGGGCGTAAGTCCAATCAAGCAAAGGCCTCACTTCACCATTCTTGTCATAAACGGCAATTAATTCATTCCACTCACTCCAGATGGTGAGCGGGACATTTATTAAACCGGCTCCCCCATCAATCATCACTTTATTAGCAGCTAGAGTGGCCGACCGTTTATTGCCGTCCCAGAAAATCTGCTGGCGCATGTCGTGATACATGAGTCGCATGGCCTTTTCTGTGGTGGATTTATCTGACGCCATGAGATCAGTCAACCATTTTTCTTCGGCTTGTTCATCAATCATCGGCGGCACCCAATCGTTTTCATCGCCAATGTCGACTGCTCCCTGACCGCTACGGAGCTCACCAGGAATCAAGGCATCGTATTTAGCCACGATTAAATTGATATTCTGCTCAATCTGAAGCGAGATGGCAGCATTCTCTTGCGTGATATAGTCCCAACCGCGTTTGATCTGAACAATGGTATTGCTGTCGTCAAGGGAGACGCCATTGACACCAAGCCCCCGCATAATGGCCTGAGTTTGTGATAACGAAACTACAATGCCTTCAAAAAGAGCGTTGGTTTGAACCAACAGATTAATATTTATATGAGCCAATTGCCGATTTTCTTCAGGAGATAATTGCACCTTGTCAACATACTCCATTTTATTCGCCACACTTTCTGAGGGGATTGCTGCATTCGGTGTGCTGAACAAAAAAACACCCTCCCGTCGCAATGACGAGAAGGTGCTTCCCACGCTGATATTACAGCTTGGTAACGTTGGCAGCCTGAGGGCCGCGGTCGCTTTGTTCTACTTCGAAGCTAACAGCTTGGCCTTCGTCAAGCGTCTTGTAGCCGTCGCCTTGGATAGCGGAGAAGTGAACGAAAACGTCTTTGCCGTCTTCACCAGTGATGAAGCCGTAACCTTTGTCAGCGTTGAACCATTTAACAGTACCTTGTTGCATAATGAGTGAATCTCCTTCATTAAAAACCTATAGTGACAAAAACAACTGGTAATCGCTGAAAGGAAATCCATTATGCAAGAACACAATTGTTTCAGTTCATCAATTACTAGGTTCAGTGTACCACAGCCAGCAGGGAAAAACTATTTTTTTATCAGGCAGCGAAGGGTGGTCGCTCCTAGCCGGATGGGTAGCCTAGCTGACGGCGAGGCCTTAAGCTAGGCTAGCCACTCCGGCGTTGGCCGACCTGAGCGCAACTCCAGGCAGCGACGGGCGCTTGGCGGGAGGTGTGGCCTAACCCTCCGTTATTTCCCCATCCCCCCGTGCAGAACCCCGGCGTCTATGGTATTTTAAGGTTACTATTAGATAGAAAGAGGATCACCATGCAAGACATTTCACCGTTAACCATCCGCCCTAGCCTGTTTCATCTCATCTTCCAGTTGCTGTTCGGCGGCGCCTTCGCTGTGGCGGCCTGCGTGATTATTCTACAGCAAGGCCGCTTACAACTGGGGGCCAATAACGCCACGTTCGGCGCGATATTAATCACATTAGGAATTTTCGGCCTGGCGTTAACCGTCTTGTTTTTAGTCGTCCAAGGCATTCGCAAGGCCAAGCAGCCTAGTTTGATCTTTGATCATGACGGCATTCGCGACAACAGCAATGTCTTCACGCTGAAAAGCAACTTTCTCCCTTGGGCCAACATCCGCGGCATGGAGGTGATTCATTCCACCCTGATCTTGAAAGTGCAAAATCCGCCGCGCCAGCGTCGCAACGCGTTAATGAAGCAAATCAGTCGGGAATTTGATGCGAACTACACCATCGACATCAATTTAATCAGCGATGCTGAACATGCTGCCTTAGTCCAAATTGCCAACACCCTAGATCGCAAAACTGGCATCTGGCGCGATTTAGGTGAGCATTAGACCAAGCAAAAAGCTGTTCGTCCTCTGCAAAATTGCAGCGGCGCGAGCAGCTTTTTTTGAGTCCGTTTACCAGCCTTGCGCCAGCATGGCGTCAGCCACTTTGATAAAGCCGGCGATGTTAGCCCCCGCCAGATAATCTTCTGGTGTGCCATAAGTCTTGGCGGCGTCAACGCTGGCTTGGAACAAATGAATCATAATTTGCTTTAATTCAGCATCCACTTCCGCAAAGCTGTCACTGGTGCGCCGCGAGTTTTGACTCATTTCGAGTGCCGATACGGCAACCCCACCGGCATTAACCGCTTTGGCCGGCCCGTACAACAAGCCCGCTGCCTGGTAAGCCTTGATGGCTTCTGGGGTGCTTGGCATGTTCGCCCCTTCGGCCACGGCGATGACGCCAGCCTTGACCAAACGTTCGGCCTGAACACCATCGATTTCGTTTTGCGTCGCGCAAGGCAGCGCAATGTCGTAAGCCACCTCGGCGTCCCACAGCGAGCCTGCGTGATACTCGGCAGCTGCCTCCGCAGCGGCATAGTCACTCATCCGGCCACGTTTCACCTCTTTGATTTCCTGCAGCTTCGCCAGATCGATGCCATCTGCTTGCAAGACATAGCCATTGGAATCACTAGCGGAGATCACCGTGGCGCCCAATTCTTGGGCCTTCTTGATGGCATAAATCGCCACGTTGCCGGCCCCGGAGGCCAAAATCTTTTTCCCGGCGAGGCTTTGGTCGTTGTGCTTCAGCATTTCGTCGAGGTAATAAATCAAACCATACCCAGTGGCTTCGGTGCGGGCCAACGAACCGCCATAGCTCAAGCCTTTGCCGGTCAAAACGCCGCGCTCGCTGCCGCGCAGACGCTTATACATACCATACAGGTAGCCGATTTCACGGCCCCCAACGCCGATATCCCCTGCCGGCACATCCAGATCCGGCCCAATATACTTACTCAATTCCAGCATGAAGCTTTGGCAAAAGCGCATGATTTCAGCATCAGATTTGCCTTTCGGGTCAAAGTCCGATCCCCCCTTGGCGCCGCCAATCGGCAAGCCTGTCAGCGAGTTTTTGAAAATCTGCTCGAAGCCTAAGAATTTGACAATGGACAAGTTGACGCTCGGATGGAACCGCAGCCCGCCTTTGTACGGTCCAATAGCGGAATTGAACTGCACCCGGAACCCGCGATTGACCTGCATATGGCCCTGATCATCTTGCCAAGCCACCTGAAACTGCAGGGCGCGCTCTGGCTCGATCAACCGTTCCAAAATCGCGGCCTGTTGATATTCCGGATGTGCCGCAAAGACTGGCGTAATGGTGTTTAAGAAATTCGCCACGGCTTCTTGAAACTCCGGCTGGTTCGGATCTCGCTTCATCAATTGCGCCTTGACCTGGGCAATATAGGCTGCTGCTTCACTCATAGTGTCACCTATCCTTTTTTCAATTTGTTTCATATTAGCACAAAACCGGATGAGGCCGGCGATTTATTTGCTTTATCAGATTAAAAAACGGACGAAGCACAGTATTTCTGCTTTCATCCGTTTTATTTGTTCGTGTTTTTTCTGACATGCCGGATACATCAAAGGATGCGTTCCCACCTGATAACCGACTTAACCAGATCAAGCAGGACGTTTTGCGGCCACCGCCGGATCCGCCTTGCCTTCTGCGCGACGGATGGCGGCGCTGATATCGACTGGATGGCCCTTCTTGCGAGCATCGGCGTATTCGGCCGTAGCAGTGAACAACAAATCAGAAGCTGAGTTAACGGCAGTTTCGACAGAATCCTGAATGACCCCAATCACGAAACCGACGCCGACGACCTGCATGGCCACATCGTTAGAAATCCCGAACAAGCTCGCGGCCATCGGAATAATCAACAGCGAACCCCCAGCAATGCCAGAAGCGCCGGTGGCGGCGAGGGCCGTCAGCACGCAGAGAATGAACGCCAGCGGGAAGGACACTTGAATGCCCAGCGTTGCACACGCCGCCAAGGTCATGACAGACACCGTAATCGCCGCCCCGCCACTATTGGCCGAACCGCCCAGCGGAATCGACACGGAATAAGATTCCTTATTCAAACCTAGGTCTTCGCAGGCCTGCAAGTTAATCGGAATATTAACGGCAGAACTGCGCGTGAAGAAGGCCGGAATTCCGGACCGCTTCAGCGTCCAGAAGGTCAGCGGAAATGGATTTTGCCGCGTGTAGGCGAACGTCATCAGGGGGTAGACCACCAAATAGACAAAAGTCATCGTGCCCACGAGCAGCACCACCAGCTTCCCATACTGGGCGATGCCGGCAAAGCCGGTTTCGCTGATGGTGGTGTAAACCAACCCGGCAATCCCAAATGGCGCCAGCTCAATCACGAGCTGCGCCACATGGGTGATGGCACCAGAGATTTCAGTGATCACCTTGCGCGTTTCTTTCGAGGTCAACCGCAAGGCAAAACCAATCATCAAGGCCCAGAACAAAATGGACAGGTAATTAGCATTCACAATCGCATTTAGCGGATTGCCCACCGCATTGGTTAACAAATCCGACAACACTTTACTTAAACTCTTCGGCGCCGCGGCCACGGCTGCCGCTTTTGGCAGGACCAGCTTCACGGGGAACAGATAAGAAGCACCCACGGCGGCAAATGCCGAGAGCAAGGTTGCACTCAAGTAAAGCACAATCACAGTGCCAAAATGATTTTCACCGCCGGACTTGTAGCCAGACACCGCCGACATAATTAGGAAGAACACCATCACTGGGGCAATCCCCTTTAAGGCACCGACGAACAATTCGCCTAACAGCCCAATCCCGCTCCATGAGGGTACGATCACCGCTAACAATGCCCCAATGACGAGGCCAATTAAAATTCTAACAATCAATGATACCGATCGATATTTTGCAAACATGGCAATCGCTCCTTCTAAGTTAATAGTAGCGATTGTACACGATGTAAAAACATCTGTCCAGTAAATATGTACATTAAATAGGACCAATTTTCAAAATTGGTCTAGCATCGGGGGCAAAACAGCGCTATTCTATAGTGAAAACGATTACTAAGGACGTGAAAAAATGATTTTTGGTTCAATTGAAGCGGGTGGCACAAAATTTGTCTGCGCCACAGGGACGGCGGATGGTACGGTGATTGCGCAAACACGGATTCCGACCACGACCCCGGAAGAAACGATTCCGCAAGTGATTGCCTTTTTTAAGGCTAATCCCGTGTCGGCCATTGGTATTGGCACTTTTGGCCCGGCCGACATTGATCCAGAATCGTCACGGTATGGCTACATCACCTCCACGCCGAAGCCCGGCTGGCGTGATTACGATTTTCTCGGCACCATGCAGGCGGCAATTGATGTGCCTTACGCCTTCACCACTGATGTCAATGAAGCGGGCTATGCCGAGTGGAAGGCTGGCGCTGGCAAAGGCCATAAGAATGTCCTGTACTGGACCGTTGGCACCGGTATTGGCGCTGGCTACATTCACGAGGGCAAGCTGCTACAAGGCTATTCCAATCCTGAAATGGGTCACATTTTCCTCCAGCGCGACCCCAGCGATACCTACAAAGGCCGCTGCCCGTTCCATGGCAACCAATGCCTGGAAGGCCTAGCCGCTGGTCCCGCCGTTGAAGAACGGGCCGGGAAAAAAGGCACTGAGCTGAAGCCAGATGATCCGGCCTGGGAATTGGAAGCTGGCTATCTGGCGCAAGCTTGCCTAGATGCCGCCATGATTTTGTCCCCTGATATCATTATTTTTGGCGGGGGCATTATGCACCAGGAACAACTCCTCCCCATGATTCGCGAAAAGTTCCGCGACTATGTCCAAGGCTACATTGACACCCCGCCGCTTGATGACTACATCGTGCGCATCGGCCTCAATGACGAAGCTGGTGTCATGGGCGGTCTGCTGCTGGCCGCCGACGCCTACGCAGCCAACTAACCGCGGCGCAAAGCCTTGATGAAACCAAAAACCGATCCCCAAATCAAACTACAAGTTTGGTTTGGCGATCGGTTTTTTGACGTGCTTTAGGAAAATTCTTCTTCGATTTTGGGGCGCGGATGCGCGGCCAAATAGTCGCGAATTTGCTCACCCAGCGCTTGCGCCATGGCCCCAGCCACTGCCAGCTGTTGCTTGCTGATGCGGTTCACATGCAGCCCGCCGACGATAAAGGCGTTGCTTTGCAGTGCCGGCGCAATCACCGTTGCCACCCGCTCGGTCAACACCCCTTCTTGATGGTGATGACCCGGTCGACTCGGTAAGGCAATGGTTTGCAGCCGCTGGTGCGGACTCACCGCCGTGACCACGCCATAATGCGGCACATCGCCACCAATGAGTTCAATCAACACGTCTTGATTTTCGCGCCGCAGCTTTGCTTGCATCGTATAGCCACTGCGGGTGACGGTAAAGGTGTGCTCAGGCATGCGGGGCCTCCTGACGCGCGGCTTGTTTGGCGGCGGCTAAGCCTTGCCAGCGCTGACTATAATCATTGCTTAAGTGCAAATGATCCAGCAGTTTCATCGTGTTGTGATCGATCAAATCATCAATGGTCTTGGGCTGATTGTAAAACGCCGGAATTGGGGGAATAATTTCGACCCCCATGCGGGCCAGCTTCAGCATATTCTCAAGATGAATTTGATTGAACGGCGATTCCCGCGGTACGACCAGCAGGGGCCGCCGTTCTTTCAGCGTCACATCCGCGGCCCGGGCAATCAAATTATCAGCCAAGCCAGTGGCGATTGCCGCCACCGTTTTCATGCTGGCGGGGACGATCACCATGCCATCATGTTGAAAACTGCCGCTGGCAATGCTGGCCCCAAGGTCGCGGTCAGCGTAAACCACATCAGCCAAGGCGCGGACCGCCTGTTCCGTGTAGCCGGTGGCTTCAACGGCCAAATTCTCTTTGGCCCAAGCACTCATGACCAAATGGGTTTCCACCGTGGGGTCAGCCACCAGCGCTTCTAACAAGCGCAGCCCATAAATGGTCCCAGAAGCGCCAGTAATCGCGACAACAATCTTTTTGGTCATGGTGCATGCCTCCTTGCGCGCTGGCGGGTTACTTCAAGTAATCAGCCCAGTTCTTCATTTCCTTGAAACTTGCCCGCTTAAAACTATCCTTCATCGTAAACGGTACGGTGCCGTCCAGCACCAGCTTTGACGACATGCCTCGGACGCGAATGCGGGCCGGGTCATATTCTGGTAGTTCGGAAGGATCCAGCGGATGATTGCGCATGCCTTCCAGCACCATGATGTCACGATCGGCTTGGAACCTGGTGTTGATCGTCCACATCACATCGTTCCAATCGAAGATATCCACATCGTCATCGACCAAAATCACGGTTTTGAGTTCCTTGAAGGCGGAAAAGGCCAGCAAGGCGGCTTGCCGTTGAATGCCTTCGTCCGCTTCATCCTCTTTGTGAATCTGCATGATGGTCATCAGCTTCCCGCCACCAGCTGGGGCGTTGTAAACATTCTTGACCTTGCCAGGAATGGCTCGATCAACCAAGCTGAGAATGGAAGCTTCGGTGGGAATGCCGGCCATCGAAACGTGTTCTTCAGACGGGCCAATCGTGGTTTGGACAATTGGCCGGTCTTGACGGTGCGTGACCGCTTTGATTTTGACCACATTAACCGCCGGATTAGCCGTCCCATTGTAGCCTGGGAATTCAGGCATCGCAAAGCCCGTATTCGTGTTGATATCTTCTTGCATCTTAGTATTAGGGAGAATTTCCGCTTCAATCACCCATTCGGCCCGGGCGATGGCCTTGGCATCGACCGCCACGCCTTGGACCACTTCAACCGGTTGATTGCGCAGTGCTCCCGCCACTTGCAGTTCATTGTAGCCAAGTGGCGTGGTCGGTGGCTCGAAGGTCGCCCCAATCGTGATGGCCGGATCGAGGCCGATATTG
This sequence comes from Lacticaseibacillus suibinensis, assembly GCF_003946175.1. Classification (GTDB taxonomy): domain Bacteria; phylum Bacillota; class Bacilli; order Lactobacillales; family Lactobacillaceae; genus Lacticaseibacillus; species Lacticaseibacillus suibinensis. The sequence continues at coordinate 75,057 of NZ_RHOK01000008.1, forward strand.
ATCGTGATCGGCATCGGTTTGTTTTGCGCTTCATATTCTTTCAAAAAGGCGCCAATATGCCGGCCACCTGGCATGATGTACATACCGATGGTGTCTTTGTCTTCAAGCACCATCCGATGAATGGTGACATCCTCTTGCTCACCATTGGGGCTGTGACCATAAACGACCCCCATGGTGATATAAGGGCCAGCATCCACTGGCGTATTCGTTGGCGCGGCGAGTAATTGGCGAATATCAAAGTCCGCATCAGTGGCCAAATGAACGACTTCCTGGGCCGGGGCCTCCGCTTTAGTGACAGTGACCGGCTTTACTGGCTGGGAAACCGCATCATTAAGCATCTGCCCCAAAGTGTGATAATCATGATGCAAAATCAGGCCGACGCGCTGGCGTGAGGCCTGCAGCCCAATTAAAACCCGCGAATTGGGGAAGCCTTTGACGTTGTTAAACATCATCGTTGGGCCTTCTTGCGTAGGCCGCTGAACCGTGCCGCCGGCGCCGATGTACCGGTACACTCCGGCCAAGTCAGCATCAGGATCGATTTCCTTATCAGTTTCGTGGTACTGGCCAGGCACGGCCTGGATTTCGGCCAACACTTTGCGCAAGTCATATTTTTCTGCCATTTTGCATCCCTCCGTGAGTTAATAACTTCATTATGGAGGCAAGCCGCGAGGCGAACAATTCATTGCCAGCGTGTATCTATGCCAATATGGAATAGATAAGGCAAGGCCAAATTAGCCCCGCTGAATAAAGGCCCAAAACGCATCACTGGCTGGGTGATGCTTGCCGTGGCGGCGCACAAAGGCCAGCTGTGACGTCACGGTTGGCGTCAGTGGCACCAAGGTTAAGGCTGGATAATCAGTCAATGCCACCGTTTTTTGCATCATGATGGAAATGCCTAACCCGCGGCTGACCATCCCCAGAATCAAATCAATGCGCTGGCCTTGGTAAGTCAAATGCGGCGTCAGTCCTTGCGCCGCAAACAGCCGCCTCACCGGCTGCATCAGAGCGGTACTTTCACCTAGCAGCAGTAAATCCTCACTAGCCAAATCTTGCACAGTCAAAGCCGGGCGGCGGGCCAGCGGCGAGGTTTTAGGCACTAGGACCTGAAGCGCATCGCTTTCACCAATCACGCTTTCCGTGGCCGCATCAGGTTGATCAAACAGGCGCGTAAAAATGATGTCCGCTTCGCCAGCGGTTAATGCCTCAGCCACGGCCTCGGTTTCGCCTTCCGTCAGCTGCAACTGAATTTCCGGATGGGCGCGGTGAAACGCCGCAATCTGGTTAAAAGCTCGATAATTGGCAATCGAAGGAATCGTTTTGATGCGTAGCCGACTACCGGCCCCGGTTTGCACCACGGCTGCTGCGGCTTGTAAGGCGTTAGCGGCGGCCACCACCGCCTGTGCTTTAGGCAGCAAGGCTTGCCCCGCCGCTGTCAGCTGGACTTGGCGATGGGCGCGGGAAAATAGGGTCACCTGCCACTGCTTCTCCAGCGCCAGAATTTGTTTAGAGACCGTGGCTTGGGTGGTATACAACCTAGCTGCCGCCTCGGTATAGTTCAATGTTGCCGCCACCGTCACAAAAGTCCGCAGTTTCTGCGTGTCCATCAGCAAAACCTCCCGCTCTATTCCAGTCAGGCATATTATAGCGGTGAAAGGCTGGCGGGAAAAGCTCAAGCTGAACAAACAAATATCCCTCAGTCCTAACCGGATGATGCAGACCGGTCATCGAGTCAGACTAAGGGATATGCGTTGCCAGCTAGGAATGGCGTCAAACCGCAATTATCGCGCGTTCAACAGCGAACCAAAGCTGGCTTTCTTCTATTATAGAGGCTTAGAACTTGTAGTCCCAAGCTGGCAGTTCAGTCTTGCCGTAAATCTTCTTGATATACTTCTTGGTATCGTTGGTCTGGAAGGCCTTCACAATCTTCTTGTAGGTCTTGTTGTTGACGTCCTTCTTCTTGGCCACGATGATGTTGATCCACGGAATGGAAGCCTTGGTGACTTTTTCAATATCCAGTGCCTTGTTAAAGTCGAGCTTGGCATTCAAAGCGACCCCAGAGTTGATGACAGAAGCAGTCACGTCCTGCAAGGAAGATGGCAGCTGCGCCGCATCCAGCACCTTGATGTCTAAGTCCAACTTGTTGGTCTTGATATCATTTGGCGTTGGCAGGTTGCCGGTGCCTTTCTTGAAGGTGATAAAGCCGTTGGTCTTCAGCAGTTCCAAAGCGCGCGCTTCGTTGGTGGCGTCGTTAGGAATAGAAACGGAGTCGCCTTTCTTCAGCTGCGACAGTTTGGTGATTTTCTTGGAGAAAATGGCCATTGGCGCAATGATAGTCTTCCCAATGGTGGTCAGGTTTTGGTTGTGCTTCTTGTTCCAGTCATCCAGGAAGAACTGGTGCTGGAAGGCGTTCAGATCAACGTCGCCATCGGCCAAAGCACTGTTGGGCTGGGAATAGTCAGAAAATTCAACGATTTTGAGGTTAATGCCTTCTTTTTTCAGCTTTGGCTGGATGTGCTTCCACACCCGGTTATCTGAACCAACGACCCCAATTTTGACGGTGGTGGTCTTCGTGGTATCGGCAGACTTGTTGCTACCGCAAGCCGCCAGGACCAGTCCTAAACTAAATACGCCAACCAATGCTAATGTCTTCAACACTTTTTTCATGTGAGTTCCTCCTCGTGTGATTGCGCGATGCGCTTTTTGGCATCGCGATTCATGCTTGCACCCCGTGATCGGCGGCATGTGTGCGCTGCACATGCCACAAAAAAACGCCCACTTCTAACCAAGTTAGAAGTGAGCGGGCCCACGGTACCATTCTAATTCGTCGCTAAAACTAGCGACCTCATCCGGACAAACATCCGGGTGCTCAGTAATGGGAGCCGGCCAGTCCAACTTTGCATTTGCTCAGCTGAACGATCATCTTCGAGCCATGTTCGATTGCCCTTGCTACCCTGCTCTCAGCTTTGCCAGGTTTTCTGTACAGTCTTGGGAAATCTACTCACTCGATCACGTGATGCATTTATGAAATTAGCATGAGTATAGCCTCGCAAAAATTTAATGTCAACCCTTGCATTTTAATTTTTTTGGTGTTTAGCTGTTAGCCAAAAGGAGCGTGAAAGAAATGAGTGAAGATTTAGATTTTTTGAAAGCCTTGATTCGCATTGATTCATCCACTGCCAACGGCAACGAAACCAGCGTCGCCAAGGTGATTCAAGCCAAATTGGCGGAAAATGGCATTGATAGCAAACTGGTGAACTATGCCCCAGGCCGTGATTCTTTGGTGGCAGATCTGAACCCCGATGCCCCAGGTCCAATTTTGGGCTTCACCGGTCATGAAGACGTGGTCAACCCTGGCGATCCCGCCAAGTGGGACCATGATCCCTTCGAGCCGTATGAAGACGGCGACAAGTTATACGGCCGCGGCACTGCGGATATGAAATCCGGCTTAGCGGGCTTGGTACTGGCGTTGATTCGGCTGAAAAAGGCTGGCTTCCCGCATCACGTGCGTTTGCTGGCGACTGTCGGCGAAGAATATGGCGCGTATGGCGCCAAGCAACTGACTGAAGAGGGCTATGCCGATGATCTCAGTGCGTTGCTGGTAGGGGAAGGCGGCGACAAGACTATCAAGACTGGGCATGGCGGCTCCTACAACTATCGGATTATCAGCCATGGCAAGTCAGTTCACAGCTCCCAGCCAAGTAAAGGCATTAACGCCATCCAAAAGCTGGCCGACTTCATCACCGAAGAACGCCACTTGTTTGACGACGCACCGGAATACCCGGCCCTCGGCCCGTTTGTCCACACCATCACCATCATCAACGGCGGCAAACAGATCAACACCATTCCTGATTACGCTGAATTACGTGGGAACGCCCGCCCAACGCCAGTGTTCTTAAACGACGAGGTCACCAAGCGCCTGCAAGGCTTAGCTGAAAAGTTGTCGAATGACGGCCGCCCTGGCACCTTGGAGTTCAAGCTGATTCACAGCTTTATCCCAGTTAACGACAACCCTGATAGCAAGGCGGTCAATGATTTGGACGCCGCCATCGAAGCCGTCCGCGGCGTGAAGTTGACGCGCGAATTCACCAATGGCGCCACCGATGCCTCTGAATTCGTTAAGAGCCCGACCAAGTTCGATATTGTGTGGTATGGCCCAACCAGCGACGGCCCGGAAAAGGCGCACCAGCTGAATGAATTCGTGTCGATCAAGCGCTACGAAGCGGCCATCGACATTTACGAAACTTTCGCCAAGAATTACTTTGCCTAATTCGCATTAAATAACACCATGTCATGCAAAAGGCCACCGGCAACTTGCCGATGGCTTTTTGACGTTGGTTTTCAGAAAATCAATCGAACACCATTTGATTGCGGTACAGTTTCGCATAGAACCCATGCTCATCCAGTAGTTCCTGATGGCTGCCTTGTTCGATGATACGACCATGTTGCAGCACCACAATCCGGTCGGCATTCAAAATCGTCTTGAGTCGGTGCGCAATGACAAAGCTAGTGCGCCCTTGAATCACGTTATCCATGGCCTTTTGAATCTTGGCTTCGGTCACTGTGTCCACGTTCGACGTGGCTTCATCCAAGATCAACAGCCGCGGATCGGTTAAAATCGTGCGCGCAATCGACATCAGCTGCTTCTGGCCCGCCGAGAAAATGTTCTGCTCATCGGAAACCTTCGTGTCATAGCCATCAGGCAAGCTGATGATGAAGTCGTGGATGTTGGCCTGCTTGGCCGCATCAATCACCCGGTCCATCGCCGCGGTCGGCTCGCCGAAGCGAATGTTATCGGCAATCGTGCCGGTAAACAGCTGCGGATCTTGCAGCACAATACCCACGGTTTGCCGCAGCTGGGTGAGATCCAAATCACGTAGATCCACCCCATCAATGGTGATTTGTCCGGAATCGACGTCATAGAAGCGATTCAGCAGATTCATCACCGTGGTCTTCCCGGAACCCGTCGGCCCAACCAGCGCCACCATTTCGCCTTTCTGGACATCAATGGTCACGCCATGCAGAATTTCCTTACCTGGCAGGTAACTGAAGCGCACGTTGTCGATTTTCAATTCCGACTTAATACCGTTGATGGCTTTGCCGTTAACCGGTCGCACTTCATCGGGCTGGCTGCGCACTTCATCGATCCGCCGAGCGCCAGTAATGGCCAGCTGGATCATGCCATACAAACTCGTCAGCGTGATAATCGGCTGGTAGTACTGCTGGGCGTAATTGACGAACACGACGACCAAAGCCAGGGCCGCGCCTGTGCTCATCTGACCATTGAGGGCCAGCCAGGAGCCGGCAAAAATGACGATGGCGGTGTTGAGCAAGGACAGGCCGGAAAGTAAGGGACTGAGAATCCCGGACCAGATTTGGCCGCGTTCCGCGGTTTTACGCACGGTTTGGTTGTGGACTTGAAAGCCCGCCACCGAGTCTTTTTGCAGGCCATTGGTGATGATTACCTTTTGGCCGGTGACTTGTTCGTTGATGTAACCGTTCAGCGCCCCGACGTCGGTTTGCTGCTGATCCACGGCGGCCGCGGCCTTATGCATGACGAACGCCGCCAAACCCAATGCTACTGGCGTCGTGGCCATGGTAATCCAAGCCAAGGTGACATTTTGATTGAACATCATGATCAAAATCCCAATCAGCTGAGCAATGGCCAAGAAGACGTCAATTAACGCCTGGTTCAGCGCATTGAAGATGTTATCCAAATCCGAGGTGTAACGGGCGAGAATATCACCGTCGCTGTGCTGGTCAAAATACTGCACGCGCATGCGCTGCATTTTCCGAAACAAGCCAATCCGCATGGTGCCGGTGGAGTATGCGGTAATCTTGGCCAACAACCAGCTGGCAATCAAAAGCGAGCTGGCATCGCCAAAATAAAATAACACATAGGCGATCAAGGTACCGTGGAAATCAGCCAAATTAGCGCCGCCGCGGGTGGCCGGATTCGACCACAATTTCAGGTACTCTGTCAATTCGCTGATCGCACGGCCCAGGTAGGTCGGTGCGATCACCACACAGGCGGTACTGATGCCAATCAAAATGGCGGTGAACAGGAAGCCCCAGCCATAAGGTTTCAGGTAATGCCAGTAGTAACGCCCGGCGATTTTCAAATCTTTCATGCTGGCAACCTCCCTTCCTTGGCCTTTTGGGTTTGATAGATTTCTTGATAAATCGTGTTGTTCGCCACCAGCTCGTGGTGGGTACCGGCGCCAACGACGCGGCCTTCATCCATGACCAAAATCTGATCAGCGCGGATGATCGAGGAGATTTTTTCCGCAATCACCACGGTGGTTGTATGTTTCAAATCGCGGTCCAGCGCTTCTTGCACCAGCTTTTCCGATTCAGCATCAAGCGCTGAGGTGGCATCATCCAAGATCAAAATTTCTGGATTCGCAATGACGCCGCGGGTAATCGCCAGGCGCTGCTTTTGCCCCCCTGAGAAGTTCGCTGACCGCTCTTCCACTGGTGCGTTATACGCTTCTGGCAGCCGTTCAATGAACTCGGCGGCTTGCGCGATTTCGGCCGCCCGGCGCATGGTGGCGCTGGTGGCTTCAGGCTGCACCTGCTTAAGGTTGTCAGCGATGGTGCCTGAGAACAATGTCGACCGTTGCAGCACAAAGGCCACCGCGTCGCGAATCGTTTTTTCCGGCAAGTCGCGCACATCGACCCCGCCGATGAGCACCCGACCAGAATCAGGGTCAAAGAGCCGCGGAATCAGTTGGGCGAGGGTCGTTTTCCCAGAGCCGGTGGCGCCGACAATGCCCAGCATCTCCCCGGCAGCAATGGTAAAGGACACATCCTGCAGCGTCGGCTTGTCGTCGCCGGGATAGGTGAAGGTGACATGATCGAAGGTAATGTCGCCTGCTACTTCACGCTCCGGCCCTTCCGCGAAGGTCATGCTTGGCGCATGATCCAGCACTTCGTTGATCCGCTTCAGTGAGATAAACGCACGGGTGGCAAAAGTCATCATGAAACTGCCGTTAATCACTGCGAACAGGATTTGGCTGAGGTAGGAGGTGAAACTGCTGATCGCGGCAATGTAGGTCGGATGCAGGGTGGCTTCTTGCCCGACCAAATAAACCGCCACCGCAATGGCGATATTGGCCGTCAGGAAGAACGCCGGCATCAGCACGGCAAAGACCTCCCCGATGCGCGTGGTAACGTCACGCAGCTCGTCAGAGGGCTTAGCGAAGGTGGCAATCTGGTTGTCTTCTTGGACAAAGGATTTGACCACGCGAATGCCCATCAGGTTTTCCCGCGCCACAGTGTTCACATTTTCAATCAATTGCTGGGTGCGGCCAAATAACCGGCTCAACTGCTTGAAGGCGACAATCGCCACCGCCACAATAATCACCAGCATGATCAAAATCACCCACCACTGCTGCGGCATGGTGATTAAGGCCAAAATCAGACCACCTAAAAACAGAAACGGAATCCGCGTCACCTGCTGGAAGGTGGCCATCACGACCCCTTGTACCTGCTGGATATCGTTGGTCATCCGCACGACCAAATTCGAGGCGGAAAAAGTTTCGATGTCGGCATAGGCAAATTTTTGCACGTGCTGGTAGATATCGGCCCGCAAATCCGTGGCCACGCCTAGTGCCAACTTGGCCGAATAGACGGTGTTGATGATCCCGGCAATGATGCCAATCACGGCCAAGGCAATCAGCCACAAGCCATCTTGCCACACGGTGCTTTTATCGTTAGCCATGATGGCTTCCATCACGGTTTGCAGCAGCCGCGGCTGCCACAGCGTCGCGAAGACGAGCACCAGCACCGCCACTGTCGCCACCGTTGCGTTGACCCAGTAACGTTTCAGATACGGTATGAGTACTTTCATATGGTTCTCCTTAAAATGCTTAGTTAGATAAGCGTATCTGAATAATTGATGAGAATCAAGGCGCGGCCAATCAGGTTCAGACAAGCTGGCTTGGTGATTTTGGCGAGGGCCGGGCCGGTCAGCCTCCGCAGGCAGGGGCTGGAACGTGGTGGCCAGCGCTTTGAGCCTCGCGCTGCGAGGCTCAAAGTCGTGGCTTGTTCTAAGTCAGCTAAATCCGCTGACTAAGCACAATTTCACCACTGAGCCCCTGCCTGCTCCGGTTGACCGGCCCTACGGTGGTGTTTCTACGCTAATCAATGCCCATCACTCAACAGTCGCTTGAGGGGTGACTTGCTGTTGCTCAACTATGGGTCAAGGATCACTTTTGCGTGAGTCAAAAACAGCCGCATGACTGCGGCTTCATTGTTTATTCAAATAATTCTGCACTACCAGCTGGGACACGCACGAGGTCTCTGGCGACGAGTGCTTCCGCGATTTGCACGGCGTTCCAAGCGGCCCCTTTCAGCAGGTTATCGGCGACGACCCACAAGTTGTAGGCGCCAGGGGTTTCTTGATCAGGCCGGATGCGGCCAACGAAAGTGTCACGACTGCCGGCAGCGGTTTGTGGTTGCGGGTAGAGTTGCTGGGCGGGGTCGTCTTGAACGACCAGGCCGGGGAATTTCGCCATTTCTGCCCGCAGTGCAGCGGCAGTCGGCGTTTGCCCTTCCGCTACTTCAAACCAAACGGATTCACCGTGAGCAATCGGCACTGGTACCCGGACACAAGTGGCGGTGACTTTGATGTCAGGGGCGTTTTTGTCGCCAAGCATGATTTTCTTGGTTTCGTGAATCATTTTCCACTCTTCATGCGTGTAGCCGTCGTCCTCGAACACGTCGATTTGCGGCAACAGGTTAAACGCGAGTGGATAGTGCTTGGCAGCGCCTTTGACCGGCAGGACGTTGGCGGTCATGGGTTCATCGGCAAGGTACGCTTGCGCCTCGGTTTTTAGTTCTTCAATCGCGGACTGACCAGCTCCAGAGGCCGCTTGATACGTCGACACGATGATCCGGCGTAGCCCAAATGCCCGCCGCACTGGTTCGAGCGCCATCATCATTTGAATGGTGGAGCAGTTCGGATCCGCGATAATGCCATGATGGTCGTTCAAGGCGTCAGGATTCACTTCCGGCACCACTAGCGGCACGTTGTCATCCATGCGAAAATGCGACGTATTATCCACACACACGGCACCGCGCTTCACCGCCTCTGGCAACAGCTTGGCTGAAACCGCGCCGCCGGCCGAGGCCAGCACGAGATCAACGCCGTTAAACGAATCCGGCGTGGCCACGGTGACCGCAATGTGCTGGCCTTTGAAGGTCAGCGCTTTGCCGGCGGAACGCGGTGAGGCTAATAACCGCAGCTCACGCACTGGAATGGTTGATTCGGCCAGCTGTTCAATCATCCGGGTGCCGACTGCCCCGGTGGCGCCAAGAATGGCGACAACATAACCTTTTGTTTGCATACTGACTACTCCTTTGTGGCGACATAACGCTGAATGCGCTCGCCGGCTTCAATCAAATCGGCGGTGGCAGTGGCATAAGACAACCGCACGTACCCTTCGCCGCCTGGCCCAAACACCGACCCTGGCACCACGCCCACCTTAGCTTTGGCTGCCAAGTCGTAAACAAACGCGACATCGTCCACTTGGTTAGCCGGTAGTTTGGCAAAAATGTAAAACGCCCCGGCTGGCCGCGGCGCCGTGAAGCCCGCCGCCGTAAGCGCCTTCAACATCAAATCGCGCCGCTGTTGATAAATGGCTTTCATCTCGCTGGCATCATCGAAGTTGGTCGCCAGCGCTTCTTGCGCCGCCATCATCATCGGACTCGCGCCGCAAGTGACCATAAACTGATGCATTTTGCCCACTAACGCCACCAACGCGGCCGGGCCGGCAAAGTAGCCCACGCGGTAGCCGGTCATCGCGTGCGACTTGGAAAAGCCGGAAATCAGCAACGTTTGCTCAGGCGCCAACGCCCCCATACTCAGGTGCTTGGTGTCATAGGTGAGCTCCGCATAGATTTCATCAGCCAAAACCACCAAGTTGCTGGCCTTGACCACCTGGGCCAGGGCTTGTATTTCAGCCGGCGAGTAGGTCACGCCAGTAGGATTGCTGGGATAATTCAGCACCAACCCCTTGGCTTCAGGATGAGCCGCGAGCGTGGCTTGGAGTTTGGCTGCCGTGAAGAGAAAGTCTGGGGCCGTGTTCACCAACACGACATTCAACGCGGCCAAATGAGCCACGGCTTCATACAGGGGAAACGTCGGCGTGGGAATAATGATGGTATCACCGGGATTGAATAAGCCGGCAATCGCCGCGTGAATCGCCTCAGTCGCCCCGACTGTGACCACCACCTCGGTCGCCGGATCATAATGGGCATCGAAGCGCTGGGCCAGATAGCCGGCGATTTTTTCTCGTAGCGGCAGATAGCCAAACGACGGGGCGTAATGCGAGTAATCGCCATCAATCGCAGCTTTGGTCGCCGCCTTGATATGGTCAGGCACCGGAAAGTCCGGCTCACCGAGCGTCAATTTGATGATGCCGGGAATTTTTGAGATTTGGTTGTCTACGGCGCGAATCGCAGAAGGGGGAATGGCGGCCACGCGCCGATTACCCACCGCGAGCCCGTTTTTTAATGCTGGCATGAGGGGCTTCCTTTCTTAAAGCAGTGAATCGAGGCCAATGGTCAACGCCGCGGGCAATTTAGCCACCTGGCGCACTGCCAGCGCGACCCCAGCCATGAAACTGGAACGGTCAAAAGAGACCTGCTTGATACTCAGGCTTTCGCCGGTCGCACCAAACAGCACTTCTTCCTGAGCGACATAGCCTGGCAACCGCAAGGCGTGGACTGGCACGTCATCGAGCCACTCGCCGCGCGCCGGCGCGTCCTGATGCGGGGCTAGTGGTTTGTGCTGCCGGGCCTGGCTGATCAGTTTGGCCGTGGCCCGGGCAGTGCCGGAAGGGGCATCGAGTTTGTCTGAATGATGGGCCTCAACTACCTCGGCGTCAGGGAAATACTTGGCTGCTTTGGCGGCGAACTGCATCATCAGCACTGCCGAAATGGCAAAATTCGGCACAATCAGCGCATGTTTGCCTTTGGCCTGGGCCAACTGGCCTAGGGCGGCCTCATCGGCCTGGGTCAAACCGCTGGTGCCAATCACGACATCCATGCCATGCGTCAACGCATATTCAGCATTCTCCCTGGCCGCCGTTGGAATCGTGAAGTCCACCCAGACATCAGCGGTGACATCAATTTGATCCAGCTGGACAAACACCGGAAAGGCGGTGGGCGCTGCAGCTGCTGGCGCCAGTCCCCCCACCACGGTCAGGTCTGGTGTTTCCGCCATCATGGCTGTCACCTGACGGCCCATTTTACCTAGCACACCGCCAATGAATACTTCGGTCATTTTGCATCCCCCTCTAACACTGCCAGCACCTGCGCGGTTTCGCTGTCATTCAGCTTCAGCAGCGGCAGCCGTAAATTGTTTTTGATTTCCCCCCGCCGAGCCAGCATCATTTTCACTGGCGCTGGTGATGGAAAGGCAAACAGCGCATGCATCCGGGGCACCAGCCAAGCCATTTGCGCCTCAGCTTCAGCGCGCTGGCCACGCTGCTGCGCCGCGACTGCGGCCATTTGCGGTCCGTACAAATGCGCGGCCACCGAAATCACGCCATTCGCCCCGACGCGCAGCGCATCGAGGAACTGATCATCGTCTCCGGTATACACGGCAAAATCCGTCGGCGTGTGTTGAACCAGCCAGGCCAAGTCCTCAATCGTGGTGCATTGCTTGACGGCTTGAATGTTGGGATGCTGGGCCAACTCGGCCAAGGTGACGTTGCTCAGCTGCACGACGCTACGGCCGGGAATATTGTAAATCATCACCGGCTTGGCGCTGGCTTCAGCAATCGCGGTGAAATGCGCCACCATGCCCGCTTGGCTCGGCTTGTTGTAATACGGCACCACGGCAAGCACGGCATCAACGCCAGCCAGCTGGGATACTTCCTGCGCCAGCGCCACGGATTGGCGGGTGCTGTTAGAGCCGACATTGGCAATCAACCGGCCCCGGCCGCGCAATTGCGCGCTGAAATGGGTAAACAAAGCAATTTTTTCTTCGTGACTCAGATTGGGACTCTCCCCGGTAGTCGCCCCGACCACAAAACCGGTACTGCCTTCACTCAGCAGCCGCTCAATCAGCGCATCCAGCGCCGGATAGTCGATTTGGTCATCATCGGTAAACGGGGTGATGATGGCAGTGATAATCGCATCATTTTCAAACATGAGTTGCCTCCATTCGTGCTGTCAAAAAGCCCACCCAGGCGGTCACGCCTGGCATCAGTGCCGCTTCATCCGGATTAAGCTGGGCTGAGTGCAGGCTGTGCGCCGGATCGCCCACGCCCAACCACACCATGGTGCCCGGGAACTGCTGGAGCAAAAAGCCGAAGTCCTCGCCGGTCATCGCCGGCGGAACGGTGGCAAAATCCACCTCTGGGGCTTGGGTCATGTAATCGATCAAAGCCTGGGTTTGCGCCGGTGCATTTTCTACAGGCATGTACCCGCCTTGAATCAGCTTCAAAGTGACCTGCACATCGTAAGTCGCCCCGACGCCTTCAGCAATGCGGCGGACGCGCTGCTGCATCATTTCAATATCGCTTTGGCGAAAGGCGCGGATGGTGCCATCCAAATGGGCACTGCCGGCGATGACATTGCCGATGGTCCCGGCATGGAAAGTGCCCAGCGTGACCACCCCACCACGGACCGGGTCCACATTGCGCGCAACGATGGTTTGTACCTGCATCACGAACGCCGCTGCTGCCACAATCGCATCATTGGCCTTTTGGGGAAAAGCAGCGTGGCCGCTTTTGCCAGTGAACGTGACGTGGATTTCCGTGGTGCCGGCAAACAAGGTGCCCATGCGCGTGGCAATTTGCCCGGCCGGCAGCTGGGGATCATCATGCAACCCGTAAAATTCATCAGGCCGCCAGTCGCCGGTAAACGCGCCGGCATCGAAGACCCGTTTGCCGCCATACTCCGCTTCTTCCGCCGGCTGGAAGAAAAACAGCAGATTGTCGCGCGGCTGAACACTAGCGAAATGAGCCAGTACGCCCAGCGCCACAGTCATATGAATATCATGGCCGCAGGCGTGCATCACGCCGGCATGCTGAGAGGCAAACGGCAAACCGGTCTCTTCTGTGACCGGCAGCGCGTCAATATCGGTGCGGTAACCCATCGTCCGGTTTGGCGCGGTGCCTTGCAGGCGGACCAACAGCGCAGTTGGCACTGCAGGCACATGCTTGAAGGTCAGCCACGAGCAATTCAAATCATTGATGACTTGCTCCAGGTAGGCCTGGGTTTGGGTTTCATGTAGCGCCAGCTCCGGTATTTGATGGAGGTGGCGGCGGATTTGGATCAGTTCGGATTCGGTGAATGCTGACATAAGCGGCCTTTCTTAGGAAAAATGATGATGAGCAGTGAAGCACGAAACGGCGGCAATGCCATAAGCTATGGTTATCTGTCGGGCTAAGGACGCCCAGCTCCGCAGCCTGTTGAGTTGCGCTGCGCTGGGCATCGCCCGAGCAGCTAGCTACGCTTGTGCCCTCGCCGCCAAAAAACGGCGGCAATGCCATCAGCTAGGTTACCTGTCGGGCTGGGAGCGCCCAGCTCCGCAGCCTGGTGAGCAGCCTACAGTTGCCGTAAAGCGTCAATCAAACCCGTTTCGCTGGCGGTTTTATCATCCTTCATTTTGATGATTTTGGCCGGGACTCCGGCCACAACGGCGCCGGCCGGTACATCGTCAATCACAATCGCGCCGGCGGCTACCACAGCGCCTTGGCCGACATGCACGCCTTCAATCACCACGGCGTTGGCGCCAACCAGCACATCGTCTTCGATGATGACTGGCGTCGCGCTCGCGGGTTCCACCACCCCGGCCAGCACCGCGCCGGCCCCGATGTGGCAATGCTGGCCGACCGTGGCGCGGCCGCCCAACACAGCACCCATGTCGATCATGGTCCCGGCCCCGATTTTGGACCCGATATTGATGATGGCGCCCATCATGATCACCGCATGATCATCAATCGTGACATGTTCGCGAATAATGGCGCCTGGTTCAATCCGCGCGTTCACGGTACTGATGTCGAGCATCGGGACCCCAGTGTTACGGCCAAGTGCTTCGACCCGCACCGTGGTCAATGGCGCCTGGTTAGCGGCCAACCAAGGCTTGATGACCTCAGCATCCCCATACAACTGACCGGTTTTGGTCTCAAAAAAGGCCTGCACGCCTGTTGGTACTGGCGTCAACTTAGCTATGTCACCAGCCAGCGTGACATGCAGCGGCGTGGTTTTTGGGGCATTGGCGATGTAATCAATGATTTGTTCGGCATTAAATGGGGCTGGCATAAAGTTTCCTCCTAGATTAAAAACGTCCATCTGGAGCGCAGTTTCGCTCACCAGATGGACGTTAAATGACCATTGATTAACGATAGCGCCCCGCATGACTGCGACAGTCCACCGGATCTTCTCCAGTAGCCCAACCCGCCAGTGGCAACACCCGCCAGCGGATTTCGGCGGTGTTCCCTTTCGCTTATCCGCACTGCCCGTGTCAGGGCTTGGATAAGGTACTCTTGGCGACCGCAACCTCTATCAGTTATTTGATTAAGCTTAGAATACAATTATAACCAAGTACCGTCAACCCTTGACAAAATCCGAAGGCTTCGCTAATTTTAAGCCAATTGATGAGAAAAGAGCGAGAAAATTATGAAAGTCATTAAGTTTGGGGGCTCCTCTTTGGCCACCGGCGCCCAGCTGGAAAAAGTCAGTCGCATTATTCAAGCCGATGCGCAGCGCCGCGTGATCGTGGTCTCCGCCCCAGGCAAACGCCACGGTGGCGACACCAAGGTGACTGATTTGCTGAAAGAACTGGCCGATGCCGTGCTCAGCAGGCAGGACCCCTTGCCGCTGATTGACGTGATTTTGGCCCGGTACAGTGAAATTCAAACCCACTTTGCCTTAACTGAAGACGTGGTGGCTAAATTGCGGGCGCACCTGATTAGCCTGACTCAGCAAACATACAGCAGCGCGGCCTACCTGCGTGATGCGTTCATGGCCCAAGGCGAACACATGAATGCCCAGCTCGTGGCCGCGGTGCTAACGGCCCAGGGCTTGCCTGCCCGCTTTGTCAGTCCCCAAGCGCTGGGAATTGTGCTCGCGGGCCAGCCAGGCCATGTGCAAATCGATCCGCAAACCTATCGCAATCTGGCCCAATTCACTTTCCCCGATGCTTACATCGTGGTACCAGGGTTTTATGCGTTCGATGCAGAGCAGCGCATCGTGACTTTCCCGCGGGGTGGTTCGGACATCACGGGCTCAATTCTCGCCCGCGGTTTGCACGCCGACTTATACGAGAACTTCACCGATGTCTCCTGGGTTTACGCCGCAGATCCACACTTGGTCAAGGGGCCCCGGGCCATCAACACCGTGACTTACCGAGAAATGCGGGAACTGGCGTATGCCGGCTTTTCCGTGTTCAATGACGAAGCCTTGATTCCCGTGATTGAAGCCAACATTTGCGTCAATATCAAAAACACTAACGACCCCACTGCCCCGGGCACGCTAATTTCACCCACGAAAAACGTGAAGCATCATCATCACATCACCGGGGTTGCCGCCAAGAAGGATTTCACCGCGCTATACTTGCACCGCTACTTGATCAACGCCCAAGTCGGCTTCACCTTGAAGCTGCTCCAGATCTTGTCCAACTACGGCGTGCCCTATGAACACATGCCTAGTGGGATCGACGACCTCACTGTCATCATCGACAAACACGAACTAACCGCCGCCAAGCAGCAAGCCATCACCGAAGAAGTCCAGGCCCAAATTCAGCCTGACACCTTGGAGTGGTTGGATGACCTTGCGATTGTGATGGTTGTCGGTGAAGGCCTTTACGCCAGTATCGACCTAGTGCCACGGATCATGGTGGCGTTGGCTGACGCTGGTGTCACCCCCGCCGTGATCAACCAAGGCGCATCGCGAATCAGTTTGATGCTGGCGGTGCCGAACGCGCAAGCCCAAACCGCGGTACAGGCCATCTATGGCCTAAGCAGTGAACACCAAGCCTAAACGCAAAAATCACCCTGAGTCTAAAACTCAGGGTGATTTTGATTCGGCGCTTACTGGCGCGTCCAGTGTTCAATTTTTTCTGGCGTGGCAATCAGCACTTCATCAGTCATGTTCAAAAACAGCCCGTGTTCCACGACCCCAACCGTCTGATCGAGTAAGGCAGCGAGCCCAGCCGGAATTGGCAGCGGATCGACGGCCAAGTCAATGATGTAGTTGCCGTAATGCGTGACGTAACGCGAACCATCCTCGTTCAAGCGATACTGCGGCTGCAGTGCCAGCTGGTCAAAGCGGCGGAAGTTCTGCTCGCAGGATACAGGCAGGACTTCTACAGGCAGCGGAAAGCCACCGAGGCGATCCACCACTTTACTTTGATCGACAATCCAGACATTGTGCGTGGCGTTGATGGCCACATTTTTCTCAAGCGTCAGCGCCCCGCCACCGCCTTTGATGCCGTTGAGGTCATGGTCAACCCGATCGGCGCCATCGATGCACAGATCCACGTGGTCGACGGCCGCCAGCTCACTCACCGTAAAACCATTGGCTTCAAGCTGCTGGCGACTACGGTTCGATGTGGTGACAATGGCTTTCAGGTTCAGCGACTGCTGCCGGTTGCGTTCACCCAGCGCATCGATGAAAAACGCCACGGTGGAGCCGGTCCCTACACCGAGGACTGTGCCTGGCTGCACCATTGCTGCGGCCTGCGTTGCTGCTTGTTGCTTGAGTTCGTCTTGTGTCGCCATGATTGCCTCCTAAATGGTGATGTCAAAGCTTCTGTCTTGACTTTAGCGAGCGGGTTTGGCGCTGTCAAGCGGCAGCGGCTTTACTGCCGGAAAATCGCCCGTTGGTATTTTTCAAACCAACCTTTGGCCATGCCCCGACTGGCGGTCAGAAGCAACCCGCGATTGCTGTAGACCCGATTGCCTTGGCGGGCATAGTAACTACGAGCTTGGTTGGCCAACGCCTGCGACTTGAACTGCAGCAGGGTAAACGACACATTGCTAGCGGTGCTAAACGATACGCCACTTTCTGCCTGAACAGCCTGGGGTTGATTGGTCACATCGACGTCAGCTTGCCCCTTAATGGACAAGCCGCGGCTTCTCACCCCGGCGAGATAGTCGGCCGGTTGCTTGGTGCGCATTTCGGTGGTGGCGGTGCTAGGGGTCGTTTTGGTGGGAGTGGCTTCATGGACGCCACACGCGCCGAGTCCGCTCACCAGCAATATTACGAGCGCGAAACCGAAATAGCGAATTTTCATGGTAATCTCCTTTAGCAGATTCGTCTTGATTAGTTTAATTATACCGGAACTCATGAGCGGTGGAATCAGCCCAACGACTGAATCAGAGGCGTCATCAGAAAAATTCATCACCAGACTTGACCGCCCCGTTTTCTCAGCGTATACTCACCGCTAACAAATCAAATTGCAATGAGAAAGATCAGTAGCCGCCTTTCTTTGGTCAGCGAGCTTCGCGAGGTGAGAGGAAGCACAAAGGTAGCGGCGAATATCCCTTTCGAGCGGGGCACCGAATCCAGTAACGTGCCATGGGAACCACCCATTATTGTGGTCATGTATCGCCTTTTGGGCCGTACAGATAGAGGTTGGCTCGGCGACGGGTCAACGATTTAAGGTGGTAACGTGCAGCGCACCCTTAATTCCGACATTTCGGAACTAAGGGTGCGTTTTTTGATACCGCAATTGCAAACCATTTAGGAGGAAAACTTATGCAACTAGACGAACCCCAATTAAAACCCCGCGATTATGTCGTGGTGGCGTCCATGTTATTCGGCTTATTTTTCGGGGCCGGCAACTTGATTTTCCCCCTGCACTTAGGCCAAATCGCCGGGGCCAACTGGTTGCCAGCGACCCTCGGCTTTTTGGTTACGGCGGTGGTACTACCGCTACTGTCCGTGCTGGCAATCAGTGCCACTCATGCCGAAGGGGTTTACGATATCGGCCGGCCGCTGGGCAAATGGTTTGCCTTGACCTTCATGGTGCTGATTCACGCCACCATTGGGCCGCTGTTTGGCACGCCGCGCACCGCCACAGTCGCCTTCACCACCGGGATTGCCCCGATGTTGCCGAAACAATGGAGTAGCGCCGGTTTGCTCGTGTTCTCTGCCTTGTTTTTCCTGACGGCGTTCCTACTTTCATACAAAGAACGCAAAATCACCAGTGCCATTGGCAAGGTGCTGAACCCAACCTTCCTCCTACTGCTGGCGGTGGTATTCTTCGTTGGCTTCCTGCATCCCTTCGGTGCGCCAAGTAGCGCACCAATCACCGCTGATTACCAGCAAGCCGGCCTGCTGAACGGCTTCTTACAAGGCTACAACACCATGGATGCCTTGGCTGGCTTAGCCTTTGGCGTCACCGTGGTCACGGCGGTGCGCGGCTTAGGCTTAAAGCGGGATCGCAGCGTTTCGGCGGTGACCGCCAAGGCTGGGGTGCTCGCCACCGCGGCAATCGGTCTAGTTTATGTGCTGCTGATTTTACTCGGAGCGATGTCGACTAATCATTTCACCGCCAGCGCTGAAGGCGGCACTGCGTTTAACCAGATCATCACCTACTACTTCGGTGCCGCGGGGCATGCACTTTTGGCCACCATGCTGACGGTCACCTGCCTGACCACCGCGGTAGGCTTAGTGGCCGCCTTCGCCCAGGATTTTCACAAGCATTTTCCCCAAGTCAGCTACACAGCCTGGCTCGCGATGATGAGCTTTGCTTCATTCCTGACGGCCAACTTCGGCCTCGAAACCATCATCCAATGGTCCACGCCAATGCTGATGTTCCTTTACCCGCTGGCCATGGTTTTAATTGGCCTGTCAACCACTTCTGCCTGGTTCCACCGGGCGCCGGTGGTATACGGCTTTGTCGTGGCTTTCACGGTCGTTCCCGCCCTCATGGATATGGTCGCGGCCTTCCCAGCTGTGATCAGCAAAAGCACGTTCGGGCTGGCGGTGACGCAATTGCGCGACTACCTGCCATTTGCCACCGTTGGCCTAGGGTGGCTAGTGCCGGCCTTGATTGGTCTGGCGTTAGGGCTCACCGTTTACGCGGTCCAACAACGTCAACGCGCGGCCGCCCAGGAAATGGAATAACGCTGTTGGCATGCAAAAGGCGTTCATTCGCAGCGAATGAACGCCTTTATTGTGGCCGTATCAAGGGGCACCACTTAAAGACCTTTTACCCCCAGGCTACTTTGGCAGCGGTTTGTGGTAATACGCCGCAACATCCTGCAGGTAGCCTGCTTCTCGGTTCACTTTGGTGAGTAGCGGCAAATTATGCGTAATCGTGTTGCCGGTGTCGCGCAGGTAACGATACAGGTCCAGATACGGTACGCCTTTTTCCGCGGCCAATTGTTTTTCCGCTTCAATGTCGTATTCAACCTTGCGGAATTCAACGTCAAGCCGGCCGGCGGTGTCGATGTGGAGCAAGGCATAATGCGCCCGCTGATCATCAAAAAACGGCTGCCATGGACTGTACGGCTGGCCCACCGCACCAGGATTGATCACCAGCTGGCCGGAAGTCGTCGGCCGCATCAGCTGTTGATGGGTATGACCATACACCGCTAAGTCCTGGTCTGAGGTCACAAACCGATCAAAATTAGCTTGCGGCTGCGCGGGGTACAAATCGCGCCCGCCTGGCCGCTTGCGGTCGTTGTGCGATAAGCCAATGGTTAAGCCATTGACGGTCAACGTGGTGGCAATCGGATGGGCTTTTAACTGGTCCCACTGTGCTGCCGAGATGAACTGCCGCGCGTACTCAGTTAGTCGCGCCACGTACACCGCACTAGGGTGATCTAAGCTGAAGTGCCCCGCCATAATGGCATACATATCCAATTCCCAGTTGCCATTCAGCCAGACTTCAGGCTGTACGCCTGCCAGCAGCTTCATCAGCGTGATGGTACTTGGCCCTGGTAAAAATAAATCGCCCAAAAACCAATACCGCGTTGCGGCATGTTGCTTGGCATCAGCCAAAACCGCGCGTAATGCCCCCGCATTACCGTGCACATCTGCCATCACTGCGATCGTTTCATTTTGCATCCGCCCACCTCCAGTATCTCGGGCTTATTGTACCAGAAACCAGTCAGAAAAGGACGCCGGCTTGGTTCAAGGCCGATTAATTGCAGTTGGCGGCCAAAACCACTAAGGTGACGCTGGAGGTGATGATTTTGACTCAAATCACACAAGACGTTGTTTACGATCCAGCGCACCAGCTCACAGCCGACTTATACGCCCCAGCAAAACCCCACGCCGGCATCATTCAAATTCACGGCGGCGGTTGGTTCCGCGGGGATAAAAGCAAAGATGCCGACTGGGCCGAACAGTGGGCCGAACTCGGCTACTTTGTCATCGTGCCCAATTACCGCATCGCGCCAGCGGCTCATTTCCCTGCCGCCCAGGACGACATGGAAACTTTGTATCAATGGCTCCAGCAGGCCGATTTACCCTTTCCGCTGACCAAGCTGGCGGCAGTGGGCTCCTCGGCTGGTGGGAACATGGCCGCCATGCTGGGCATTAACCATGGCTTGCCGACCATTGCGTTATCTGGGATTTTGGACATTGGCGATTGGCTCAGTCAGCACGAAGCTGTGGTGGCAGCAGAAGGCGACACCAGCCACTTCAATCAGCAAGCCAGCGCCACTATCAATCAAGACGGCGCCAATGACCCGTTTTACAAGTGGTTCATCACCAACTATATCCCCGCCACCGATTACAATGCCGCATCCGTCGCCCCGCAAGTCACCAGCACCACCGGCCCGATGTATCTGGCCAATTCACTTAACGAGTTCGTGCCCACCAGTGGCCTGTTTCAAATGGGGGCCGCACTGGGGCAACACGGCATCCCCTTCACTCTGCAGACCCTGCCAGGCAGCCGGCATGCCAAAGGGTATCTGAGTGATGTGTTCCCAGCGTTGCAAGTGTTTTTGGCCAGTTATCTGGGCTAATCGACTAACGACCCTTAACACCGCTTGCAGCGGTGCTAAGGGTCAAGTACTGAAACAATTGGAAAATATTCAGTCATTAGACCTCAACATCCAAGATACTTTTCAAGCTAGGAAAATCCCGACTGATTTCGGCCGGAGTTTTTCGCTGAAGGTCGACCACGGTAACCCATTTTTCTTCGTCGTCTTGACCAACTGGCACCAGCACTCGACTGCCGATTTTGGGGTGGAATGAGTCGGCTGAATAATCGTATCTTTTACCCCCTGGTCGGAAAACCACTGACACAACTAAGATACGTCCTTCAGCATCAATTTCATCTGAGATTTTGTCATCATCTATTTCGACTCCGAACCAGAGAGGTAATAAGTTGTTAGAAGTCAAGATATGATCTCCGAACAAACTCTTTAAAGATTGAGCGAACTGCCACCAACCCGCTGGAGGATTGTCCGGAATTAACCAGCGCTGTATCACCCGATTATACGTTGTTATGTTGAGGCTAATTGGGCTAGGCTGGTCGCCACTAAAGGCTGGCTTCTCAGCTGGTAAATTCCACCAGGCTAAGGGGGAAGGAGCCATAGTATCCTTGCCCGGAATGAAATCAGTCTCAGCGTGTGCCACCTCCCCGTATGCTTCCCACTGAGTGAAAGCGGCACGCTCGTTCAGATAATCGAGGGTGATCTGTTCGGAATACGCAAGGAAGCGGCCTAAATAATCTGGCTTCTGCGTATTTAATGCCAAGTTTAAGGCCACTATAGGTTCATCAGTTGGCGAATCAAACCATGTCAGATTTGGGCTGGCCAGCACCTTACGAATCTGATTGCTAAGTGAAACCAAGGGTGCTTCGACTTGTTCAAAAACTTGGCCCTGCACGGCCCGCACATGCCCATCATCATATGTGATCTCAACAAGCCAATTGTTTTGGCCCGCCAGACGACCAGTACGAACTGGCCGAGGGGTCCAAGTCGCAAATAGACGACTAATCTGTGAAAAAAGTATTTTTGCCGACTCTGTCGAGAGCTTTTTGCCGTCAATCTGATAGCTCCCATCTTCCTCGAAGTTTCGTTGCTCAAATTGACCATGTCCTTCATCAAGCACAAGTGAATTCACCACCCGGGTGTCTTCATCACCCGCGGATGAAGCGGTTATGGCCACTTTAAGAATGGTTCCAGCTTTTCCTAGTGGCAATGGGCCAAACAATCCGGATGCTGCATTCAACGCAACAATCAACCACTCTCGCTCACCAGTGGTTACAGTTCGCTTCGGCCAGTATTGCAAATAGCTGAGTTTGGTAACAATGAATCGCTCAAACCACTCAACATCATTTGCGGTCAACTCATCAATTAAACCCATCAACTCAGGAACCGAAAAAAAGGCCAGACGTACTGGAGGCGTGAAACTGGTCAACCGCTTGCCCGTACCTTGTTGCCGTAATTCCTTCTCGCATTTAGCTAAATCAGCAAGCTGAGGGTGCCAGGTTTGCTCAAAAAATACCCGCCATTTTGCCGCAATCAGTTGGACACTCATCACCTTCGCCTCCTAATCTTCAACCGGTCGCGGTCAAAAAGAATCATTGCTTGACCGCGATTTAACGGTCCCTCTATGAAAGGTACAATCTCCACCCATAGCCTTGGTACTGCACCGGGCTCAAAAGAGTCAGTTAGCACCATTAGTCCCCTTTGCTCAGTCAACACTTTCAAGGTGAAACGAAACGGGCCTTCGTTATCGATTCTGTTTTTATGGTGAATTCGCCACTGAAGGTCCGTCCACGCATCAGGAGTAATCCGATCCAAAAGAAAATCAATATCGTTCAATTGCACGACAATTTCTGAGGACTGCACACCGTTGCCGCTTTGATTGAGGCCTCGCAGCTGACCGGTCACCCGGTTGATTGAAACCAACTCCTCCTGATTTTGAAAAGACGAGCAAGGTTGCCGGTTGAGGCGCATCTCCATGATGACCAATCGATCAAGCTTTGGCCCTGTGAACCCCCAAAAATCGGTTATGCCTAGATATTTTTGCAGCAATCTCGTCACACGGTCTAGAAAGACATCCTGACCAATTTGCCCCCTAATGGTGATGACAGTTCGATCAATCATGATGAACTCGAGCTGCCAAGTACTCGACTCATCTGTGGTGATCATATCAGGAAAGTTTTTCACGTGATGGTAGAGTAAATTGACCAGCGCAGTGAACTGAGGCAATGATAGGCGTCCTTGCTCCTGTCGCGTCTTCACAAATCTGGCCACAGGAGTATGCTCCTTACCCGCAGTGAGTATCGCATCACCTTGATTGTTAAGCAGCAAGGTTTGCACTGTTTCAGGGCGTTGGTACTTAGGCCGTTGATTTGCATTAGAAACATGGCTCGTTAGCCGTAAGCCTGTTGTTTCATGCAGATTAATTGCATCAGCTTGTTCGTCAGGGCTTAACTGATAGGTAGCCTGATATACCGAAAAAAGCATAGCGAACCACTTAACATTTTGTTCATCATTCACGCTCAGCAATTGTGCCCAGTCACGTAATTCCAGGCACTTTAACTGGGCAAGAACCGCGTACACTTGCCAGTCCTGACCCCGATTAAGCTGATAACTTAACGCCTGAGCATCTCGCATCACATCGACAGTTAAATGGTGCTGTTCCAACCATGCCGCCAAATTTTGCGGTAGCGCAACCCTGAGTACCTGAAGTGAGGATTCAAGGTCCTCTAGCACAATAGAATCAGCCTTGAGATAAAAATTTTTGCTCCAGATCTGCGCTAATCGATAAAACCTTCGGCGCATCATTTGTTCACTCATTTTTGCCTCCACCACTAAGCAGAATCCTCGCCTACCCAAGATCCTTAGTTTGCCGTCAACATTCCCCTCTATCATACCAGCGGCTGCCATTAAAGTGAGCGGTTTCTTTACGCAATTCACAACCGCTAAAGCGTCCCAACCATTACTTTGGTGCTCTTTATCAGTTGGCAATGTTTCATTTTGGTCATGTTCGCTTTGGTTTTGATATGATTGAAATAGGAGAAACTTATCTCAATCACGTTTTGCCAAGGAGGCCCTACCATGAGACTGTATAAAGTTGCAACTGAAGAAGCGCTTGGCACCCTCACTGCTAGTTACATGATTGGCATGATGATGCAGCCCCACCGCGTGAACATGGCCATCACCGGCGGCACCTCGCCGAAGGAAGTCTACAAAGCCCTGATCCCGCAGGTGAAGGGTCAAGCCGGTTTCAGTAATGTGCACTTCTACAACTTCGATGAAGTCCCTTATGCCAGTGAGGACCAGGAAGGTGTCACCATCTCTGAACTCAGGCGCGTTTTTCTTGAGCCGGCCGGCATCGCCGCAGAGAATGTGCACCGGCTTGACCAGCATAATTACCTTGAGCAAGACGACCGTATTCGCCGGGATGGCGGACTAGATCTGATGCTGATTGGGGTTGGCAGCGATGGCCATTACTGTGGCAACATGCCTGGCACCACCACCTTCAATAGCTGGACTGCTCGCGTTGAGCTGAACCAAGCGGCCCGCGAGCAGGTGGTGGCAGAATTTCCTAGTGGCGATCTCGCTGATGTGCCGGACTATTTTGTCACCATGGGCCCGCGCAGTGTCATGGCCGCCAAAAATATCTTGATGATTGCCACCGGCACGCGCAAACAGGAAATCGTGAAAACGCTGATGGCAGGCAAACTCGACGCCAACGTGCCGGCCACGCTGCTCACGTTGCACCCAGGCTTTGTGCTCATTGCCGACGAGGCGGCCTGCAGTTTACTGTAAACGACCACAAAAATAGCGCCAGTGCTGGTTTTTGCCCAGCGCTGGCGCGTTTTTAGTTGTAATTAATATTTAAACAAGGCAGTGGACAGGTACCGGTCGCCATTATCAGGCGCCACGGTGACCACGGTCTTGCCCCGGCCCAGCTGCTTGGCCAGCTCAATTGCGCCAAAGATATTGGCGCCGGCAGAAATGCCTGGCAAAAAGCCTTCCTTGTGACCAACTTCGCGGGCCATGTTCAGTGCTTGCTCCGAGGTGACTTCGATGATGTCATTGTACAAATCGACATCCAGTACCTTCGGAATGAAGCCGGCGGAAATGCCTTGAATCTGATGTTTGCCGCCGTGGCCATCCTTTAGCATTGGAGATTCAGCGGCTTCGAGCGCATAAATCTTCACGTCCGGGTTGGCCTTGCGTAGCGCGCGCCCAACACCGGTCAAGGTGCCACCAGTGCCGACGCCGGCCACGAAAGCATCTGGGGTGCCATCTAAATCAGCAATGATTTCCTCCCCAGTGGTACGTTCGTGAATATCAGGGTTGGCCGGGTTTTCAAATTGCATCGGCAGGAAGTAGCCTTTTTCCTTGGCCAGCGCTTCCGCCTTGGCAATCGCGCCAGGCATCCCTTCAGCCCCTGGCGTGAGCACGAGTTCGGCGCCGTAGCCCTGCATCAAGGCCCGCCGCTCCACACTCATGGTTTCAGGCATCATCACAATCAGATGATAGCCCTTAGCCGCAGCTACTGAGGCTAGGCCGATCCCGGTGTTCCCAGACGTTGGCTCCACAATGGTGCCACCTGGCTTCAAGGCGCCACTTTGCTCCGCGGCTTCAATCATCGCCAAGCCAATCCGGTCTTTAACAGAACCAGCGGGATTGAAGAATTCCAACTTCACGAGCACATCAGCGGCGTCTTCTGGGACGACGCGGTTCAACTTCACCATCGGGGTGTGGCCAATCAATTCAGTAATGTTATTTGCAATCATATTATTTATCTCCCTTATTTTTCACGACTTCAGCAACATGGGCCACCCATTGGTCAAAAAAGACGTTCTGGGTGTCCGCCCAATCAAACTGTGGATCTGCTAAGTGCACGGGATCAGCGAAATAGTTTTCCGGCTGGCGGTAGTGACGGTCTGGATAGGTGCTGATTTCCCGTTCGTACTCGTGCAGCAGACCCTTTCTGCCATATTCAAGATGCGCAAACATGAAGGCTTGCTCGGCATGATGGTTTTCCACCAGCAGTAGATCGCCAGCCTCGGTCAACGCTTCGAGCGTCAGCTGAGGATGCTGGCGGATCTGGGCCAGATCCATCTCGGCATACCGCGCATGGGGCGCCTTGAAGCCATCTTGCAACCCAGCAAGCAGCGGTGTTTCGGCCACAATCTTGTGGGGATAAACGCCAAACAGCTTGTGCGGCAACAGATGCTTCTCGATGCCATAAAAATGGGCCAGCGCGGCCATGCCGCCCCAACATAAATGCAGTTGGACGACATGCGCCGCTGCTAGCGCATCAAACAGTTGATTAACTTCATCGATATAAGTGATTGCTGAAAAAGGCAACGCCTCAAGCGGCGCGCCAGTGACGATGAAGGCATCCATCGTTTGCGCTTCAGTAATCGAGAGTGGGGATAAAATCGCCGCAACCGCTGCCGGGGCGCCTTGCGGGTAGTGCATCGTCGGGTAATAGAAATGCAGCTCAACTGGCTGGCCGCTGTGCGTGAGCACACGGGTCAGGCGTTCATTGGTGGCTTGTTTATCATGCATCACATTCAAAACGCCAATTTTTAACGGCCGCATTGGTATTCCCTCCCTTCAATTCTACTGACCTTTTGTAACCGGTCACAAGGTTTAGACTATCTTTCCGTAAGCAAAAATGCAAGCCTTTTTGCTGATCCAAGGCCTGCATTTTTATCAATTCCAGTACTGGGTTCAACAGGCTCAGGCTACAGCTTCAAACTCATCGCATTCAGCGCCACAATGATGGTCGAAGCCGACATGATCAAAGCCCCAACTGCCGGGCTGAGAATAATGCCAACGCCGGCTAACACGCCTGCGGCCAGTGGAATGGCCAGAATGTTATAGCCAGCGCCCCACCAGAGATTCTGAATCATTTTGCGGGTTGTGGCCCGGCCCAGATTGAGGAACGTCAGAATGTCTTGCGGTGCGCTCTTAACCAGCACCACATCAGCGGAATCAATGGCAACATCTGTCCCGGCCCCGATGGCAATCCCAATCGCCGCCCGGGCCAAGGCTGGCGCGTCATTGACGCCATCCCCGACCATCGCCACTTGATGCCCTTGGTTCTGATAATCCCGGACGATTTTGGCCTTGTCTTCAGGCTTCAACTCGGCATGCACTTTGATGTTGCCCAATTTAGTCGCCACGGCCTCAGCCGCCGCCTGATTATCCCCAGTCAGCATCACTGGTTCAATGCCTTGGGCTCGCAGCGCCTTTATCAAGGTCAGCGCATCGGGTTT
This sequence comes from Lacticaseibacillus suibinensis, assembly GCF_003946175.1. GTDB lineage: Bacteria > Bacillota > Bacilli > Lactobacillales > Lactobacillaceae > Lacticaseibacillus > Lacticaseibacillus suibinensis. Next base: position 102,232 of record NZ_RHOK01000008.1, read on the forward strand.
GATTTCATCGCCTTGCGCCACCAAGCCTAAAACAGTTTGATCTTGCAGTAAAAAGCTGATTGAATTTCCCGCGGCAGCCAGGCTCTGGTATTGCGCTTCATCATAGGCCACTTTCTGCTCACGTAGGTAACTAGCGGTCACAATGGCATAGGCTTGGCCGTCAACATGGCCAGTCAGCCCAACACCTTGCACCGTCTGCACGTCACTAGCCGCAGCCACGGCGAGCGATTTCGCCTTGGCCGCCGCCAAAATCCCAGTGGCCAGCGGATGACTAGAGTGTGCTTCCAGGGCGGCGAAAAGGGCCAGCACGTCATCGTCACTCAAGTCAGGCTGCAAAGCCTGCACCTGGTTGACCTTGAAGGTCCCTTGCGTCAAGGTCCCGGTTTTATCCATCAACACCGTATCAATTTTTCCGGCTGTTTCCAGCGCCTGCCGGTCACGAACCAGCAGACCATGGGCCGCCGCCAAGCTGGTGCTACGGGCGACCACTAATGGAATCGCTAACCCCAGGGCATGCGGGCAAGCAATGACCAGCACGGTCACCAAGCGCTCAAGCCCAGTTGACAGCCCGCTGATCCCGGTCCAGACGAAAAAGGTAATCAGCCCGACCAACACTGCGGCGTAAAACAGCCAGCGCGACACTTGATCAGCGAGGGTTTCCGCTTTGGACTTGTCAGCCTGGGCATCGCTGACCAACTTGGTGACCTGGGCCAGATAGCCAGACTCACCAGTGCCGGTGACTTTCACCGTCAAAGACCCATCGCCGTTGACCGCGCCGCCAATCACTTGGTCACCGGCTTGCTTGGCGACCGCTTTGGCTTCCCCGGTGACCAGGGCTTCATTCACCGCACTACTGCCGGCAATCACCAGCCCATCGGCGGGAATCTTTTCCCCGGCCTGGACAATCACCTGCTGGCCGGCCTGCAGCTGCGCCAACGGCAAATCGGTGACTTTGCCGTTGGCCTCTAGCACATGGGCCTCGCCTGGCAGCAACGCCGCCATTTTCTGGGTCACATTGCCGGCATTCATCACGGCATTCATTTCAATCCAGTGACCCAGCAGCATGATCACGATCAAGCTGGCCAGTTCCCAGAAGAAATCCATCACCATGCCGTTGGGGTCAATGAACTGGTTCATCACGAAGGCATAAAGACTATATAAGTAAGCAACGCTGATCCCCATCGCAATCAAGGTCATCATTGCGGGCGTCTTGGCTTTCAGTTCGCTTTGCGCGCCTTTCAAAAACGGCTGGCCACCGTAGAAGAACAGGAACGTCGCCAGCACCAGCACTACCCAATCCGAGCCGGGAAAGCTGGTTTGAAACGGTAAGTGCAGACCCATGAACGGGGATAAAATGAACACTGGAATCGCGGCAATCAATGACCACCAGAATTTTTGCTTAAAGCCGCCCATATCCATGTGCCCCATGTGATCGCCATGGTCCATGTCCATATGGTCCATGTCCATATGGTCCATATCCATATGATCCATGTTCATGTGGTCCATTTCGTGGTTCATGTCCATATGATCCATGTGGTTCATCTCACCCATGTCGTGATTCATCATCTCATGATCCATCGCCTTGTCAGCACCCATGCTGGACGCCTGATGTTCTTCGTTATTCATGGTCGTTCACCTCGCAAGTTTCGCATTGAGTTTCGTCCGGCAGACAATCGCAAGGCACCATTTCCGGCGCCGTCTTCGCCTTGTCTGCCAGGACCGCTTGCAGCGCGGTGATGTCGGCCTGCGCCAGCGGCAGTTCTTTGATCAAGTTAACCAGGGTTTGCCCCCGCTTCATGGCACAAAGATTGGCGAACATCGCCTGAACGTTACTATCCATCGCGATGCCTTCTGCCACTGTGGCGGAATAAAGGAACCGCCTGCCATCTTTGGTCGTCTGCAGCAGCGCTTTTTTCACCAGCCGCCCAATCAGGGTTTTAATGGTGGAATCGCTCCAGTCGCGCTTTTGTTGCAACAAGCTGATCAGGTCATGGCTCGATACCTCGCCTTTGGTCCAGACGATACGCATAACTTCCCATTCAGCTGGGCTAATATCATCGATTTTTGGGGTCATGTTCGTTCCTCCTGTCTACATTTGTAAACTATAAAAGGTTCGTCTACATTTGTCAACAATAATTTTTTGATTAAATGCTGAAAACTCATCGCCTTTAAGCTCGGTTGCGTTAAGCCACGAACGCGCGGCCCCAGTCGGCCGGTTTTGGCAAAATGAAAAGAGGCATAATCTGCCTTCGCATATTCTGAAAATCTATGCTAAAATGATGAAGTTAAAAATTTGTTTTCCAATAGGAGGAAATTCACTTATGCCATTAGTTAACGGCACTGAATTGTTTAAGGCTGCTCGTAAGGGCCACTACGCGATTGGTGCGTTCAACACCAACAACCTGGAATGGACTCGCGCACTTTTGCAGGGTGCACAAGATCTCAATGTGCCTATCCTGATCCAAACTTCCATGGGCGCTGCTAAGTACATGGGCGGCTACGAAGTTTGCCAAAAGCTGATCGAATCTCTGGTTAAGGCAATGGACATCACTGTGCCAGTTGTTATTCACTTGGACCACGGTGACTTCGAGGCTGCCAAGGCTGCCATCGCAGCTGGTTACAACTCCGTTATGTTTGATGGCCACGATCTGCCAGTTGACGAAAACTTGGCCAAGACCAAGGAAATCGTTAAGTTGGCTCACTCCAAGGGTATCTCCGTTGAAGCTGAAGTTGGCTCAATTGGCGGTGAAGAAGACGGCGTTATCGGTGAAGGCGAATTAGCTTCTGTTGCAGATGCTAAGGCCTTCTCCGACACCGGCATCGACTTCTTGGCTGCTGGGATTGGTAACATTCATGGCCAATACCCAGACAACTGGAAGGGTCTGCACTTCGACCGTCTGCAAGAAATCGCTGAAGCGGTTCCTCAACCACTGGTTCTTCATGGCGGCTCAGGCATCCCTCAGGAACAAGTTGAAAAGGCCATCTCCATGGGGATTGCTAAGCTCAACATCAACACCGAATGCCAGTTGGCCTTTGCTAAGGCAACTCGCGAATACATCGAAGCTGGTAAGGACCAACAAGGCAAGGGCTATGACCCTCGTAAGTTGCTGGCTCCTGGGACCAAGGCCATCACTGATACCTTCAAGGAAATCAGCGGCTGGATGGGCACCAAGCCAGTTAAGCTGGTTCCTGAAGAACTGTAAGCTTAACCTTTTACCAAAAATGGTCGTCTCTTGCGAGGCGGCTTTTTTTGCGCGAAAAACGGCGCTGGTGATTCAAACAACGAAGTGATTGTGAATGAATATTGAATTTTAATTGCATATTTATGAATATATGTGTAAAATAAGCCCCTGACATCGTTATGTAAGGAGCCTGCCCATGAAAAAACTATCGCTCGTCTTTGCCGCTATCTTCAGCGCGTTGATGATTCTCAGTCTCACCCAGCCTCAGCAGCCGCAAGCCGCCACTGACGACTCGCTGACACGCATTCAGCAAAAAGGCACCCTGATTATGGGTAACTCGCCGAACTACCCGCCTTATGAATTCACCACCAACGTGAATGGTAAAGAGAAAATTGTCGGTATGGACATCGAAATCGGCAAACAAATTGCCAAGGATCTCGGCGTCAAACTGGTGGTCAAGAAAATGGACTTCGATTCCCTGCTGGTCGCCTTGGAAACAGGGAAAGTCGACATGATTTTGTCTGGCTTCTCCCCCACCGCCGAACGCAAGCAACACGTCGACTTCTCTGACACTTACTACACCGCCAAGCAGGACATCATCGTGTTGAAAACCGACAAGGGCTATTACCAAAGCCGCACCTCCTTCAATAACAAGAAGGTCGGCGCCGTCGTCGGGAGTATTGCCTACGATCTCATCAAGCAGCAAATGCCTGGTGCCACCCCGGTCGGCATGCAAAATGCTTCCGACTTGGTGTTAGCCCTCAAGGCGCACAAAATCGACGGCATCGTCAAAGACTCCGCTTCAGCCGTAGCTTACGCCAATGCCGACACCAGCCTCGCTGCGATTGATGGGCACTTCACCGTTTCTGGCAGCGAGTCCGGGAATGCGATTGCCTTGCCCAAAGGCAGCACTGCGCTCCAAGCCGCCATTAACAAGAGCATCGCGAAAATCAAACAAAAAGATCTGATCAACCAACAGTTCCTCCCCGCCGCCGCCAAGTACATCAGCACCGGCGCTGAAACCCACTCCATGTGGCATTACTGGACTTATTTTGCCAAAGGGGTCGGCTACACCATTGGCATTTCCTTCGTCGCTTTGATTGTTGGGGCGCTGCTGGGGGCACTGCTAGCCTTCGTGCGGCTAGGTTCAATCATCTGGCTCAAGACGCTGGCGAATGCCTATGTCGCCTTTGTGCGGGGCACGCCTTTAATGGTGCAAGTGATGTTCATCTACTTTGGTCTCGGGATGTTCTATAACATCTCCGCCATCGTTGCCGGGACGCTGGCGGTGGGCCTGAACTCTGCCGCTTACGTCAGCGAAATCTTCCGCGGCGGGATTGAAGCCATCGCCCCTGGCCAAAGCGAAGCGGCGCGCTCGCTGGGCCTATCACAAAAGGACACCATGCGCTATGTCGTGTTCCCACAGGCTTTAACCGCCATTTGGCCGGCGCTGGGCAATGAGTTCATTTCCCTGATCAAGGAAACCTCCATTGTCTCCATCATTGGGGTGGCGGACCTCATTTACCAACTGCGGATTGTGCAAGCCGATACCTACCGCGGGGTGCTCCCGATTACTATTGCGATGGTGCTGTACTTCATCATGACCTACAGCCTGTCCAAGGTGCTGAAGCATTTTGAAAAGAAAATGCATCACGCAAATGCTTAATTCACTTGTGAACCGCGAAAGTGCGAGCCTTGGCCCGCACTTTTTTGCTGTCATGTTCCAAAAAAATAACACGTTCACCAATATATTTATTCCTACGAATACCATATTTTTTGATAACTTGCTGTATACTTGTGGTAACGAAGGGGAATTGGATAGATAGGGTGAAGCAAAGTGGATGAAGCCGCACTTTTTAATCAGGAAGATGCGACCAATTTTCGGGTTCTACAAAAGTTAAGCGCTCAGCCCTCGCTTCTGATGGCAACCGAGCGCATTCAAGCCGAATTTGGCCAGACGAAATACAAGCTGAATAAAATGTTTGACACCTTGAACGCGGATCTAGTGGAGGTCTCTGATGATACCCCGAGCTACTTGGATGACCTCGACAAGGGCCATTGGCGTGGGCATCATCTGACCAAAGTGGTCATGCAGCGGCTCCGCTTACTGTACCTGCAGCGGTCCTATTTATTTACGGTGTTTGAATACCAATACTTTTTCTCTAATCGCTACCCCAAAACCGCCTACATGCGGGATCACTACATCAGTAACGCCAAGTTCTACGAAACGGCTGAACATCTCAAACACCTTTTGAAGCAAGAGGAGTTTTTGCCGCCGCACCCGGCCGAAGACGAAGAGTTCGCGACGCGGCTGGCGCTGTTTCAGCTGTATTTTGTGGCGTATAACGGCGTCGCCAGTCCGTTTGCGGAGTTAGAAGGCACCGTGGCGCAAATCACGCGCCTGCTGGAATCGCAATTCCTTCACACCTTGATGCCAACGCAAGTAACCAAGCTGCAGTTTTTCCTCAAAATCTGGCTGCTGCGGATGCTCAATGGTCAGCACACAGGCAAGGCGCTGCCAGGTAGCCAAACCATCGCCAGTCATCCCGAGCAACTGAATGGCATGCACCGCATTCTGCCGGCCAATTTTGGCCTCGATGACCACGAGTTGGATTATTTGTATGCCTTCTTAGTCACCTGGCATTATTTACCCGCTACCGAGGAAAAAGCGGCTCTGGCTGGCGCCCAGCTCCCAGTCGCTGACCATTTGACCAAGGACTTTTTGCAGCTGATTGCTGATTATCACCTGCTGGATGAACCGACCCACGACAACGCCGCGATTGAAGCGGCGTTGCAAGGCCTGCATGTTCAGATTACGACCTTCTATCTGGCGCCGACGACTTTTATTGATGATGATCAAATCAGCTTTTTCCGCAATCTCTATCCGGCTTTTGACCATTTAATTTTGACCTTTATCGCCCGCCTGCGGGCCACGCCGACGCCGCAGCTCAATCACACGATGGCGGTTAATCTGTACTTCAGCTACATGTTCACGTTGATTAATTACCTGCCCGCCGCGATTGTGCGCGACCGCGTCTATGTCTGTGTCGACTTCGCACAAGGGCAGATTTACAGTGACTACATTGCCCGCACCTTGCGCAGTTTTGACAACGCGTTTATCGTGATTGAATCGCGCCTGTCGCGCAACACAGATGTTTATTTATCAGACTTTCACGATGATCATTTGAACATCGCGCAAGTCACCTGGGCCAATCCGCCAACCTCGACGGACTGGCAAGAATTAGCAGAGCTGACAATTCAGATCAAACAGGCTAAAATGGTAGCGATACCGGAATCAGTTCCTGATCCTTTTGACCTTGCCGGAAAGGAGTCTGCTGATGACTCAACCGAAAAATGATCGTTATCTCGCTTTACCGCTGCTACTAGCCAGTGCCATGGCCGGGGCGTTTTTGGCGCATGGCAACCAGCCGGCGCACCCGGTGTTAGCTGCCACGTCAACTGACGCTACCGCCGCCACGGTCACCATCGAGTACTGGACAGATACCACGAAGATTAGCGCTGAAACTTTCACCGCCCACATCGGCGATCATGGCACGCGCGCGTATACTTTACCTGCAGGCTACACTTTGGCAGCCGGCCAGCAGGCGACATTGACTTACAACGTCCAACATGCAGAAACGCTGTATCGTGTTCGGGTTGAAGCAACTGGTGCTACCACACCAACTGACCCCACCCCAGCAACGGTCCCGGCGACGGTGACCTATCTTTACAATGGCCAAATCGTCAAAACTGACCAATTCAAGGGCCTGGTTGGCGCCAGCGGCAGCTACCAAGTGGCCCTGCCAACCGGCTATCAACTGGCTGCTGGCCAACCCGCCACTCTTGCCTATACCTTACAGGCCGGCACCAACCAGTTCGTGGTGCAGCTAGCTAAACCTGCCCTTGCGCAGGTGCCAGCGACGATTACTTATTTGTACGATGGCCAAATCGTTAAAACCGCTCAGTTTGTCGGCGCGGTGGGCGAAACCGGCCGCTACTCCGTCGCAGTGCCGAATGGCTATCACCTCGCCAGCGGCCAAGCGAACGCCTTTACGTACACGCTCAGGGCGGGCATGAATGCATTCACAGTGCAGCTCACCAAAACCACCGCTACCGTTCCGGCGGCCATCACTTACCTCTACCAGGGTCGCGTGCTCAAAGTCGATTCCTTTATCGGCAGCGTCGGTGAAGCGGGTAGCCGGGTGTTGGTTGCGCCGGAAGGTTACGTGCTCAGCAGCAATGTCTACCACTATCGCCTCACCGCTGGCATGAATCAGTTTGTTGTCAACCTCACCAAACAGCGCCAGCCGCAAATCACGGTCACCATCGTGGATGAAACCACCAAGCAGCCCTTGACGGCCATTGCCATCACCGGTGAGGCTGGCAGCCCGATTGCCTTCAACCGCCACGAATTCACGCTGCCTTACCTTCAGCAAGGCTATCAGGTGACTGATGATGCCACCGCTGACCTAACCGAGTTCCCGAAGCAGTCAGAAAACCTGACCATTGCTGTAAAGAAACCGGCACCGCATGATTTTTCTCGGCCGCTCCCGAGCTTGATTGCTGAAGCAATTCCGCAACCAACTGGCAAAGCCGTCAAGACGCGCACTGAAACCAGCACCGACGCCCAGCGCGACCGACCAATGGTTTACACCCCGTTCAGCCTTGGCGGCACTGGCCACGGCGGTCACGGCGGCGGTGGCGGCGCGGCCGGCAACGACCCTGTCGCCGCCGCCATGGTCCTCGCCTCCTACTGGCAAGCTTTATCTGGTGTGATTAACTTTGGCGCCGCTAGCTAGAAAAGGCTGCGGAGCGTGGCCGCACTTAGCTCTCAACCAGTAAGCCTGCAAAGAACTGATTTCAATCAAATTAAGAGCCGTTCTTCTCACCTCAATTTTCAAGTCAAGTGCAACGATGATAACGAATTCTTGATAGTGGTCTAGTCTGTTACGCCATGCATCGGTAGTAATCGCATGGGCGAAGATAGTTCAGAATACGTCTGGGACGATGGTTCAGTGCGGATTGGACTGCTTGAA
>NZ_RHOK01000009.1 GCF_003946175.1 Lacticaseibacillus suibinensis
TGAGTTGTTGGTAATGCTTGTGGGTGTTAGTCTGAGAGTGGGTCATGAAGATTCCTGCTTTCTTGTTTAGCTAGTACTAACAAGAATAGGTCTTCATGGCCTTTTTGGTCTAGTCGTCAGGGTGTTGCACTTGAATTGTAAACTGGGGTGCGTCTTTGTTTTCAGCTCAGGCAAACCACGATACGTAATGGTGCGGTCAACCGTGCGCTTGCCGATGATTCGAGTCTGATGCGTAAAGTGAATAGTATAGTTACCATCAATGGTATATTGACCATCACTCGGCCGCCCATCTGTCGTCAGCGTGTACCCACTTTGCTCCAGCTCCGCAATTCGATTTTCAATGTCATCCATGTGCTCAACGGCGGTGTCATCAGTCCAGCTCACTTCCTTGGTACCAAGATCCGCCTGTTGCGTATTCGTAGCATCATCAACAAAATGGATGGTGGCCTTGTGTTCCTTCTTCATGGTGATAATCAGTGTTTGCGGATTGGTTCGTTGGAAAGTGACATTGCCTTGATTATTAATATTCGCCGGAACATAACCACCCTGTTCAGGCGTACTCAAAAAATTAATTGCCTTTTGATATTCTGGAGTTCCAAGCACCTTAACCGTGCTGCCAATTAAGCCGTGAATGTCATCACCCGTTAACAGCCGGTTTCCATCTTTATCCTGATACTCCACATGGACAACGCCAACCGCGTTATACGTGAAGGTACCGAGTTTAAATCCCTGTTTTGAAAATTCGTCACCGGTTGATCCGGCAATGAAGAATGAAACCAGCTGATGCTCCGAAACATATTCAGTGATGTCTTCAGACCATATTAAGGTATTGGCCGGATTCGGTTGCGACGATTTGCTGAATTCAACCGTTAACGTGTGTGTTGACGCGGCATAATGAACATGAATAGTGTCATAGGCCGAGCTAATCGACTGGGCTGACTTAGCGTTTGTTTCAATGGTAATACTATTATCGCCAGTGTAGACAAAGGCGCCGAACTTTCTAAACCCTGCCGGATCGGGACTGAAATATGGTACTTTTTCCCCATTGATCACAACCGTGTCGTTGTCGTTCTGACCGCCGTTATCGTTGTGATACATATCGGCTTTCCAACCAATAGCATTCTCCAAACCGGCAAAACCTAGAGAGCCACCGTTATGACCCACCTCATCAGTATTACCAGTATGAAAACCAAAAGAAACACCATCACCGTTCCCGATGGTAATGGTCCCGGTTAGATCGAAGTCGTAATCAAGGTCAATCTGGTTGTTTAGCGTCAGGTTCCCAGATTGCCTTTTTTCAGCAGTCGTCAGAATCACCTGACCATTATCCTTTATCCCTGCATTCGGGTTGTCCGGATTGGAGTGGTAAGTGAAACTGCCTTTAAGATCATCCAGGTTCTGACCATTGACCGTTACCACCATGCTCTGATCAGCAGTGTCAGTATCAGAGGTACCGTTATTCGAATCGCCAGAATCTGAGGTTTCTGAGGTGGGTGTCTCAGACGCTCCATTGCCAGTGGTCCCCGCGTCAGAGGAAGTTACCGTCTGCGTAATGTCATCCTGCGGTGAAGGGTGTTCGGTCTGATCGGTCGTTGAATTGACTTGCTCCTCACCTTCACCCGTAGCTGTGGCGGCCGTGCCTGTTGCATTCAGGCTCTGAGAATTGTTTGTGTCACTCTGATTGGCGTTAGCCACAGTTGCACCGGCCGCAGTCTTTGTCGACTGACTTTGAGTATCTTCTGCCTGTTCCCCCTGAGTGGCCGCGTAAACGGTCTGCGTGTCAGCAATCTGACCACTAAATAAGGTTGCCATGCCGGCCCCGAGACCAACCGCCGCAATTCCAGCAACCAGCCATTGCCGTCCGGCTTTATACATCTTAAAATGAACCTTTTTTTCTCCCTTTTCCATCATGATCCCCCAAACTACCATTTCCGATGACAATATTATTTTATTCTACTAGTCATCATGCCTAGCAATACCATGAATCTAGTCGCTTTCTACCAAAAGTCAAACAATGGGATTGTCGCATTATTGTATAATTATTTTATCAGATAGTGAGCTGGTACGATTTTATACCCAAACATACCGTTTCTATTTTTGACCCCGATGTTCATTTTCATAATTAAAATTTCGGCGATTTGTTTATATAGCTTAGATAATCGCCAAAATACGTTCACTTATTTACCGTGTGTACATCGACTTTGTGAAAAATGCACGTATTGCTCAAAAATTAAAAACCAATATCTGATATTTCAAGAAAAGTCCATTTTGTTGGATTTAAATTTCTCTAAACTTTTTACGAATTATTTTATGCAGAGAGGCATTAGCCGTTTTAAGCCACGTTTTTCAAGGTTAACATCAAAAAAAGCCGTAAAAAACACGGCCAGAATCAAACAAGCAGGCCTCTTCGGCCTGCTTGTTTTGTCATTTATTAGCTTCAATTTAGATCAAATCAAAGTGTTTCAGCGCATTCGGGATCCCGTTGGCGAGATAATCATCGGTCTGATAATCCGCGACGGCTGCGACTTGCGGCAAGGCATTGCCCATCGCCACACCCACGGTCGCGCGTTTGAGCATCGGGATATCGTTGTTGCCATCCCCAAAAGCGTATGTTGGCACGCCTTTGAACTCTGGCCGGTCTGTCAGCACATCAATGCCGGTGGCCTTGGTGATGCCTTGGTTCACGACATCCAGGGCGTAAGGGCCGTTGCGGAAGAAGTTCAGTTCCGGGAAGGCAGCAACATACTTGGCGCCCACCTCCCGGCCCGCTTCGGTGTTCGGCGTGAACAGCAACATCATGACCACGGCTTCTTTTTGGTAAAAATCCGGATCAACTGCCGGTAGCGCCTGATGCACCAGGCCATAGTTCGCCTCGATGTAATCGTTGTGTTGGGTCGCCGCGATATGGCGGTCGTTGTAAAACGAAATCGCCAGGTCATCAGCGGCAGCCTGACCAGCAAAGCGGGCGAGTTGCGGGGCGCCGACCGGGCTTTGGAACAGGTGTTGGCCCTTGTAGAACACATCCGCGCCGTTGCCTAAAATCAGCGTATCAATGCCGGTTTCGGCCACCAATTCATCAAGCTCCCAGCGATTGCGGCCAGTGCACAGCACCGGCAGGACATCGTTGGCCTGCATCGCCTTGATTGCCGCCAGGTTCTCCGCCGGCACCTGCTTTTCTTTGTTCAAAAGCGTTCCGTCTAAATCAAAAAAACACACCGCTTTGGTCATAATAGCCTCCTGCTTACTTAATAAGCCTAGTTTAACATAGGCACCCACCCGACGAAAAAACGCCCCGCCGAAACCTTGCTGCGACAGCAGTAAAATTTGAACGAGGCGACGATTAGCGGCGTTGACCTCACGCCGAGTAAGTTACTGGTTAAACTCCTGCTGCAATGTCCGCAACAAGGCCGCTAATTCCCCGAAAAGATCACCGCTAGCAGCAATGTCCCAGCGGAACAGCAGCGGCTGATGCTTGCCTGGAAAATGCAGCGGCAAGGAGGAATCCTGGATAATCAGATCTGCTTCCTCAAAATGATCATATACGAGTTCAACGTTGGTTTGTTGATTCATGAAGGTCAACAGATCCGCAAACCCGAGCATTGCCGGCTCCAGCAACAGGCCGACTTTGACCCGGCGGGCTGGTTTGGCAAAGCGGCTCAGTTGGAACAAGGTGGCATGGAACCGATCAACCAGCAGCGGCGCCATTTCCTTGAGGCGCCGGTTCAGCGGGGCGTCGGCCTGGTTCTTGGTCCGAGCCATGGCCTGGGTCAACGCCGCTTCGATTTCCGGCCGGTCAGCGTCATGCGCACAGGCGCCACCGATATGCGGATTGAATTGGGCGAGCATTGCCCCCAGGTCGAAGCCGAGGTTGACGACGCTCATAGCAATGGCCGCCAGCGACACCTGGAGCAACCGACGGAACGGACTGCGGCGGTAGCTTGGGGTGGCTTCCAAGAAGCGATCCACCAGCTGGCGCATCACCGGGCTGAACCGCGCCAGCCCGTTGTCGATTTCAGCCACGGCAGGGTCATTCGGCCCGACTGCCAGCGGCAAAATCAAAAAGATTTCCAGCATCTGCTGGGACTCATTCGCCTGCTGCCAGACGCTCAGTTCGGTGTTGGTGGCATACAAATTCGGCACCGCGTTCAGCTCCAGCACCGGCGCTGGCGCCAAGTGTTGCTGACGCAGCCGGGTTTGGCTGATGGCAGTGAAATAGTGGAACAGCTCCAAGGTCACTGGATTGTGCATGTCCAGCTGGTAGGCCTTCAGCACCCGCGTTGCTTCAGCCGTGGCGTCAGCGTGCTTAACCACGGTAAACGGCCACGCCGCGCCATCGGTGGCGAGCCAGTAGCTCAGGGTCAGAAACAGCCGAATGGCTTGCTCAGAGCCAGTCAGTTGCATTTTTTCGTAACTGATTTTCACGCCCATTTGTTTGCCAAAATCGCGCAGCGGCCGCAGGTACCGGAGCGCCGTGACCTTCGACACCGCCGCCTGGGTCAGGAAGTCGTCAAAGTTAGGCATGTCTTCGGCCACCAAATGTTGTAAAAATTGATAGGCCAGGCTTTGCTGAACCAGCAGCACGCGCAGCTGACCGTCAGGCGTCTGCAGCAGCTTATCCGTGGATTTTTCGCCGTCAATCGCCGCCAGATTGGTCATCATCCGGTTATACGTGTTATAAACCGTGCTGTAACTTTCATTGGTCACCTGGGCGAGGTACTTCAAGTTCACATCGGTGTTGCGGTCAGCGCGCTCGCGCGCCTGCGCCACTTGCTCAGCCACCGGCACTTGCCACTTGGTCGTACGCTGAATTGTGCGGAGCAGATCGATCTGCGCCAAAGCCGTGCGCTTTAAAAATAAGTCGGTCATGGCCATATATATTCCTCCTTAGCCAAAATAGCCTGCCGCAAGCCGCGCACTTTTTACGCTTGGTAAAACGACATGGCGCTCAGAATTATCCCCACATAATTGAGTTTTATACTATTAAAATAACATTTTTTAAGCATTTTTTCGACTAAAAAATCGGCCCTTGTCGCATTCTTTGCGCCAAGGGCCGATGGTGGTGAAAAATAAGGTTACTTGCTCAACTTGCTGGCGGCTGCTTCATCCACGATGATGATAGCATCCTTGTGGTTTTGCAAGACGGATGCTGGCACGTGGTCAGTCACAGGGCCTTCGATGGTGGCCTTGATGGCATCCGCTTTGTCTTCGCCGTAAGCCATCAAGATGATCTGCTTACCCTTCATGATGGAGCCGATGCCCATGGAGATGGCATAGCGTGGCACGTCTTTTTCATCATCGAAGAAGCGCTTGTTGGCTTCGATGGTGCTTTCAGTCAACTTCACCTTGTGGGTGGTGCTGTTCAAGTCGGAGCCTGGTTCGTTGAAGCCAATGTGACCGTTGCGGCCGATGCCCAGGATTTGGATATCAATTGGGTTGTCAGCGATGATCTGGTCGTATTCTTTAGCGGCTTCGTCGATGTCAGCAGCGTTACCATTTGGCACGTAGGAGTGAGCAAATGGCTTCTTGTTGAAGAGGTTGTCCTTCATGAACTGGTGGTAGCTTTGTTCATTGTCTTCTGGCAGGCCCACATATTCGTCCAAGTTGACGGAAACCAGGTTGCTGAAGTCCAAGTCGCTGGCGATCATATCTTGATACAGCGGAATTGGAGTGCTCCCGGTTGCCAGACCCAACACCTTGGCGCCGTTTGCGATGCCTTTTTTAATCAAGTCAAAAGCGACCTGGCCGCCTTCGTTCTTATCCTTAACGATTTTTACTTGCATGTCTATTCCTCCTCGTAAAATGACGCCGTCGATCCACATGACAGACGCTGCGTCCTTTGCTTTGGTCTAGTCCATTATCAGGCGTCGCGGGTAAAAAGTCAACCGGTCTAGACAAATTATTTAATCATATTTTGGTTCCTTGAGCCCCACCTGTCGCCGTCTAAACCGCTTTCATCATTACTGGTCAAAAAGGAACTATTGCCGCTTCACATATAAATTCCGCAATTGCTTCAGGTCGCTGGCACTCAACTGGAGCACCGCTTGAACATACTGCGGCCAGTCGCCGTATTCGCTGGTGATGAAGTCACGCACCGCCACATAGCACTGCGCTTCAGCCGCATGGGCATTGAGCTTGTCCACCAACGCGCTAGCACCAGGCTTCAGAGCCGCTGCCACCACCTTAGAAGCAGCGAAAAAGACGGTATTAGTGAGCAGGTAATCTTGGCGAATGGTGGCTTCCGGCACGCCAAGCGCCCCTTCGATCATCATCGCCGCCATTCCGGTACGGTCTTTCCCTGCCGCGCAGTGAAACAGCACCGACTCGCCGGGTTGATCATTGGCCAGCAGCAGCGCGAACACCTGCTGAAAGACCTTGATGGCATGCGAATCCGTTAACATCCGCAAATACGCCTCGGCCATCGGGTCAATGCGGCGATCAGTCATTGCGGCTAAATGTGCGTTAAACGCTGGGTTCGCACTCACGTCGGCAAACGGGTACACCGACAACTGTTGCCAGTTCACCCCTGGCGCCACGACATCGGTGCTGCCAGCGACTTCATTATCCGTGCGCAAGTCGATCACCGTTTTCAGGCCATAGTCTTGGAGCCACTCAGCCTCCTTGACCGTTAGCTGCGACAAGGAGCCTGACCGCAAGAGCTTGTGCGGCGCAATCACGCCGCCGGCCGCCGGATACTCGCCAAGTTCGCGCAGGTTTACCGCATTTTTAAGGGGTAATAATCGTTCCATCTCCGCCGCACCTCCCAGTTCTCATTATAGTGAATTATCGCTCCAGCGGCCGGGTTTGTGCTTGCGCGGCCGATTTTTTCGCTGTTGCTCGCCTAAAAATAGCCAAGTCAAGCAAACTTGCGTATAATTAAGTCAGCATACGCACAGCAAAGGAGCGAATCATGGCAGGAGTTAAACTTTTCACGCTGAACGGCAACGTGCCGCTAGCCGAAAAAATCGCAAAAGAAGTTGGTTTACCGCTATCCCCAGCCTCGGTGAAGCATTTTGCCGATGGTGAGATTCAAATCGACCTGGACGACAGTGTCCGTGGGGCCGATGTTTACGTGATCCAACCCATCTCAGATCCCGTCAACGAAAATCTGATGGAACTGATGATAATGGTCGACGCCTTGCGCCGCGCCAGCGCCCATGTCATCAACGTCGTGGTGCCTTACTATGGCTACGCCCGCGCCGACCGCAAAGCGCGGTCCCGCGAGCCGATTACGGCCAAACTGGTGGCCAACCTGCTGACGATGGATGGCATCGACCGCTTCGTCGCGGTTGACCTGCACGCCGATCAGCTGCAAGGGTTCTTCGACCTGCCAGTCGATCACCTGCGCACCATGCCGCTGTTTGCCTCTTACTTCAAGAGCCTGCACCTTGGCACGGAAAATACGGTGGTCGTGGCGCCTGACCACAGCGGCACCAAGCACGCCCGCGCCTTAGCCGAACTGCTCAATACCCCGATTGCGATTGTCGACAAGCGCACCGATAACGGTGAAGTCGGCGTCATCGGCCATGTCCGTGGTCAACACACCATCATCATCGATGACATGATTGATACCGGCAACAGCGTGATCGACGCCACTAAAGCTTTGAAAAACGCTGGCGCGCTGGATGTCTACGCCGCCGCGACGCATGCCGTGCTGTCCCATGGCGCAGCGACTGCGCTGGGTAAGCTCAACTTGAAGCAAATCGTTATCACCGACACCATCAACGTGCCAGCTGAAAAGCATCTGCCAAACATGGTCACCTTATCCGTGGGGCCGATGCTGGGCGAAGCCATCAAGCTGATCTCAACGAATCAATCGATTCACCCGTTGTTCGAAGTGCACGACAACTAAAGCATTCCGGCCACCTGCCAGCTGAGCAGGTGGCCTTTTTTGTTGTGATCACAGGTTTCACTCTCACTCACGCGATTTGCGGTTCCGGCGGCGCAAATTTTTCCTGTCTCTGCCGCCTTTTTCGTAAAAAATCGTTGCGCGCGTAGGGCCCGCATGATATAGTATTAAGCGTTATAGAGATGCCTTGGGTGGTTAGCTCAGCTGGCAGAGCAACGGACTCTTAATCCGTGGGTCCAGGGTTCGATCCCCTGACCACCCAGAGTAAAAGGCGGTAAGCAGAAATGCTTACCGCCTTTTTGCGATTGCGGCATTAAAAAACCGGCACGCGGCCGGAATTTTAGGGCTTAGCAAAAGTGCTTAGACATCTGAAAAGTCCGCATCATCATTCAAGAACCGGTCGCCAGCTAGCTGCCGGTAATAGGCCGCATTGGTCGCCTGGATGTAGGGACTCAGCCACAAGAAGCCAATACCAGCGGTCAGGACTGCCAGCAGGCCCCAACCGACGAAACTAAGCTGCAACACAAAGTATTCCCACTTATGCCCCTGCATCAGCTTACGACTAGCCGTGATGGCATCTGTTGCGCCAATCTCGGCGTCGGCCTGCTGCATGTCAGCCAGAATATAAGGCACCTGCGCGTAGGCAAGGGCCTTCACCACCCCCGGAATCACGAACAAGAGCCCCCAAAGCGCAGTGAAAATACTGGTCAGCAAAGTGTTCAGAAAGACCGCCATGGGCCGGGTCCCGGTAAAGCCGCTGAAGATGTTATTGAAGAGACCATGACCTTGATCATCATCGTCGATCAGCCGCAAGAACGAGAAGTTAAGCCCCACCAAAGTCATCAATTCCAAAATTCCAACTGTGATGCCGCCGATGAGACTGGCGAAGATGGTGCCCACCAGCACCAAAGCCAGCGCCCATCCCCATTTGCCGCTTAAGCGCGCTTTTGCCTGGGCTTTGAGTTGTGCTCTATTCATTTGCTACCTCCAATTCGTGATGCTTTTAACATTATCGATATTGTATCACAGTCTGCGTTATTTTATGCCGAGTGAGGCGCTCGACCGCCGCGCGGCTGAAAAAATGGTTGCATCTCCCCGTGGCGGTATGCTAGTATATTTAGGTTGTCAAATGGCAATGTCACAATGGGTGGTTAGCTCAGCTGGCAGAGCAACGGACTCTTAATCCGTGGGTCCAGGGTTCGATCCCCTGACCACCCAGACTAGTAACCGACATCTGAAAAGATGTCGGTTTTTTGTTGCGTCAAAACGACTGGATTCAAAAAGGCACGCTGAGATGCGTGCCAAAAATGATGGCTCACCCATGCTTTACCAGCTCGAGGTGCCGCCTCCGCCGCCAAAGCCGCCACCCCCGAAGGAATCGCCGCCTCCGCCACCATCACTGGAACCACTGGCATACCAGTCGCTGGCGTGATTAACGTACATCGAACTGGATTTGTAAGCCTTGGTGCTTTCATCGGCTGCAAAGAATTGAGCGACGGTCACCTTGCCAAAAGCAAACGCCATGTCATAGTAATCCGGCAAACTACCTTTCGCTTTTTTACCTTTAACCTTGCCGGCCAGGCTGGCTTTAAGTGCCGTTTTTGCTTGCAGGATGGCCGAATCATCATTAGCCAAAGCCGCGGCCAGGGCCTGATCAGTGTCGTCTTGCTTCACTCGCACGCGCAAGTCCCCGAGGAAAGCGCGAATCATGTGATGAAGCTCCAAGTGGCGTTTCGCGCGGGTGCACAGCGCATCAAGGGCAAAATAACCGGCCATGATCACCCCACCAACCAGCAACCCGAGCACCAGGGAATTCAGCACTTGCAGCGGCGATTGGCCGTCTGCCAGCAGCCGCTCAAGGAAGTGCAGCGCCGCTTGGCCCCAGCCCAGCATGCGATAATGTAATTCGAAGGCCCAGAGCGAATAGGTGTGGCCCGTGTACCAAAACAGCGCCGCCACCAGTAAAATCAGCACCCAGCCATTGGTCAACAGGCGCACCAGCCACCACCAAGCTTGCAGAAGTGGCGTCAGCAAGTAGGGCCGCACATCATTGGCCGGCACCGCACGCTCCGGCTTAGCCTTAGGTTTTGGCCATAACCGCCGCTTTTTGGTCGTGGTCTTGTCAGCATGGTACCAGTCCTGGTGATGCTGACGAAACATGCTGGTTTGCCTAAAATCGCTGCCGGGGTTGCGCGCATTCGCGTAAAATTGCGCCAGCGTGGTGTGACCAAAGGCGAACTGCATGCTGAAGTAATCGGGCACCGTGGTTTTGGCTGCCGCCTGGGCCTGCTCTGGCTGGAGCTGGTCGCGCAAGGTGCCCTTGGCCGACTGCGCGGTGGCAGGCGCCGGCACTGCCAGCACCGTCGCCGCAGCGAGATCGGGACTCACACCGCGCATCGCGGTGAGGTAACCTTGCACCAAATCATCCAGCCAGACGCGCGCTTGCAGGTGCCAGCCGAGCCGCCGCAGCCCGTACAGACCAAGTACGACGCCAAAGCACGCCACCATCAGCGTCAAGAAGCTGTGGGCGGTATTCAGCCAGGCCCAGATGGCCGCGATTGGATGAAAGCCGGCGGCAGGTTGCACCGATTTGATGCGGCTAGCCTGAATGTCGCCGGTGCGAATCAACTGATCCAGCCGCTGAGTCACCAGCTGTACCCCGGCATCGTAGTCGCCGCGGCGGTAGTCATTTTTTACCTGGGCATCCGTCACCACGTCGGTCATGGCGTCTGGCACCTGGTCTTCCATGCCATAGCCCACTTCCAGCCGCGCCTGGTGTTCAGCTTTGGCGATGAGGTAAACCACCCCGCTGTCTGCAGCGGCATCCCCGACGCCTAGCTTGGTGGCCTGCGCGATGGTAAATTGCTCAATCGAGGTATTGGCCGGCAGGTGGTCCACCGTAATCACCATTAGCTGCGGCCTTTTCGGCAGTGTTTTGTAGCGCTGATTCAGCTGGTGAATGGCAGTTTTGGTGCTGGGGCTGAGCAGGTGCGCGTTGTCCGAGACAAAAATGTTCGCTGGGTCGACTTTGACAGTACTACTGCCGCGCGGAATGGCGGTCCAGATCATCATCAACGCTAGCACTCCTAGCACTACTAGGGGCAACTGTTTCAGGGCGGCGCCGAGGCGGGGATAAAGCTGACGCTGCCAAGGGGCTAACGGCAACGGGGCGGCTTCAGGTTTGGTTTGCGGGGCGGCTTGGGGCATCATGGTCAGTCCTTCGTTTTATGTAATGTTATGTTTCAATTAGCTTAACATAAGGATAGCCCGTAAAAAAGCCATGGTTAAGGCCGGTTGCACCGGCAGAAGCCAAACAAAGGCCCACTCGAAGTGTTATTCGAGTGGGCCAATTTTAGCTAAAAATTGGGGTTAGCATGTTATTCTACCAAGCATAAGCCTCTGGTGCGGCGCCCACCGGTGGGAAAATAGCGTCCAGCTCAGCCAAGACATCAGCCGACAAATGCACATCCAGTGCGTGAACCGCACTCTCAAGTTGTTCGATGGTGCGCGGGCCGATGATCGGCGCGGTGACCACCGGGTTGTGCAGCAGCCAAGCTAAGGCCACTGTGGACTGGGTTTCGCCGAGGTTTTGGCACAACTGCTCGAAGCGGGTCAGCTGCTCGCGGCGGGCGGCGCTGAGGTGCTTGCTTTGTTCGGCGCGGCGGCCAGTGAGGTCAGTCGGATGCAAAATGTTTTCTGCCAGCTGACCAGATTCCAGCGGACTCCAGATAATCAGACCCATGCCCAAGTCTTTCACCGTTGGCAACAGTTCAAGCTCTGGCAGTCGGGTCAGCAAGTTGTACTTATGCTGCTCGGCGACCAAGCCGAGGAAATGACGGTCATGGGCATGCGCCGCGGCAAAAGCAAGGTGCCGAGCGCCAAAGTTGCTAGACCCAGCGTAAACGACTTTGCCTTGCGCAATGGCCGCTTCATAAGCGCCAAAAATCTCATCCCAATTGATGTGATGATCGATGTGGTGCATCTGCAGCAAGTCGATGTGGTCGGTTTGCAGCCGGCGCAGTGAATCGTTTAGGCTGCGCTTGATTTTGTACGCCGAAATCCCAGCCGGGTCGTTCGGGCCATAAGTCGCGTCATCCATGCGGCCATAGACTTTGGTGGCCAGCACCGTGCTTTCCCGGCGGCCGTCCCCCTGGGCAAACCAGCGGCCAACAATTTCTTCGGTCCAGCCGGCGTGGCCTTTCGGGTTAGTTTTACTGCGGCCATACACATTGGCCGTGTCAAAAAAGTTAATGCCCAGCTCGCGCGCCCGGTCCATGATGTGATCGGCGTCGGCTTCGCTGGTGCGGGGCCCGAAGTTCATCGTGCCTAACACCAGTCGGCTCACCTTCAGGCCAGTGCGGCCCAATGTTGTGTATTCCATGTGATTTCCTCCTTTGCCTGTGACTGTCACGAGGTACGCCTTCAGTATAAAACTTTTAATAACCGCCGATGATGGCTTTTTCACCACCACGCCACCGCGTATTTCCCGGGACATGCCGACAGCTCAAAAACAGCGTCCACCCCGCCAAGCATCAGGCTTGGCCGGGCGAACGCTGTTTTAACTTAGACTTGCTGCCACCGCAGCACCCGCCGCTCCAAGGCATTCAGCACCGCAAACAAGGCAAAGGCCACTGCCGCCAGTACCACAATGCCGGCATACATCAGCGGATAATCCAGCCGGTTCCATTCATCCATGATGAAATACCCCAGCCCGTAGCTGGTGCCATAGACTTCAGTGAAAAACAGCGTAGCAATCGCAGTCCCTAACGCGAGCCGCAGTGCGGTGAGCACCCCGGCAAGGCTCGCGGGCCAAGTGGCATCACGGAACAACTCCCAACGGTTGGCGCCGGCCACGAGCAGCTGTTTGTACACCCCTGCTGGCACCTGGCGCACAGCATCGCGCACCGAAATGATGATCTGAAACACCGTGATCATGGAAATCATGATGATTTTGGCGGAATCGCCTAGCCCAGCCAGTAGCATCACCACCGGTAACAGCGCAATTTTCGGGAGCGGATAAGTCAGGTACACCACGGGATCCACCCAGGCGCCAAACCTCGGCGCCCGCACAATCAAAATCCCCAGCGGAATGCCAATGACTGCTGACCACACCAAGCTCCAGCCCAGGCGGTACAGCGAAAAGTACAGATGCCAGCCGATTTGATGCGTCAGCAGTTGTGGAAAGGCCGCATACACGGTTAGCGGCGTGGGCAGCACTGGCTTCCCCACCAGCACCGCCGCCAGCCACCACAGCAAATTAAGCGCCAATAACGCGCCCAGGGTTTTGGTTACTCTTGCCATGATGCTTCCACCTCCTGACGCAGCGCCGCCACTGCCGGATAGTAGCGCGCATCTTCGCGGCGGGTGGCCAGTGGCACTTTAGCCAACGGATTGGCCTGCACCTGACCTTGGCCGTGATGCAAAATCAACAGCGCGTCCCCCAGCGCCAGCGCTTCTTCTAGATCATGGGTGATCAGCAGTGTCGTCACCGGTCGCGCCTGCCACTGGCTGATAAACAGCTGATAAGCACGGGCCTTGACCACCGGATCAAGCGCGGAAAAAGCCTCATCCAGCATCAGCAAATCCGGCGCCTGGGCGAAAGCCCGCGCCAGCGCCACCCGCTGCTGCTGGCCGCCGCTTAAGCGGTTGGGATAACGCTTGGCCAGTTCAGCAATGCCCAGCGCTGCCATCACCTGCGCCACCGCCTGGTGTTGCGCTGCATCCAGGCGATGGTGCTGACTGACTTTCAGCGGCAGCGCCACGTTTTGGGCCACGGTCCGCCACGGCAGCAGGCCATAATCCTGCGGCACCACTGCCAAATGCTGGCGGCGCGGGTCGATGGGCGCGTCATCTAACCGGCAATCACCGGTACTCGGCAGCTGCCGGGTCAGTGCGTCGATCAAGGTGGTTTTGCCGGTGCCACTCGGCCCCAGCACCGCCAAAATGCCGCGGTCAGGCACAACAAAGCTGAGGTCAGCCAGCACCAGCTGGTCGCCTCGCAACGCTGTGAGCCCCGCGACAGTTAGTTTCATGGCAGCACCACACTGGCTGGATCAAGCGTGGTGGTGGTTACGCCTTCCGCCTTGGCGTAGGCAAACGCCGCCTTCAGGACGGCCTTTTTTACGGCATGCGCCTGGGTGTAATGCACCAGCTCTACCTTTGGCACCAACGCCGCCGGATAGCCGATATCCTTGGTCAAAATCGCTTCGAAATCGCTGGCTTTACCGGCATTCAGCGTCTTGACCGCCTGGTTGTACGCCGCCAGCAAGCGCTTGGTGACTGCTTTTTGCTTGGCCAGTTTCGGCGCTACCGCCAAAATGGTCGTTTGATAAGCCACCGGATCACTTTGCGCCACGACATGCGCACCTTTGCTTTTGGCAATCGCCATGAACGGATCCGGCACAATCATGGCGTCGATTTTGCGGTCCAAGGTCAGCTGAATGCGCGCTGGCACCTGAGCGACTTCGGTGATTTTAACGTCTTTTTCACTCATGCCCACCTTGGCCAGCTCTTGATCAAGGTAGAAGGTAGGTGTTTGGTGCGGCATGGTGGCTATTGTTTTGCCGCGTAAATCCGCCACGGTTTTGATGGCCGGCTGATTGGACACAATGCCGAAGGAGCCGTTCAGCCCAGTGGCAATCTTCCAACCCAGCTTGCCGTTTTCATACGCCGCCAGGGTCACCACATCAGACACCGCGCCGTCGAGCTGGCCAGACGCCACCGCCGCGTCGCGATCCTTCGGCGACTTGAAATTTTGCAAGGTGACATTCAGGTGCTGATCTTCAAAGTAGCCTTTTTCTTTGGCCACATAGAGCGGAATGGATTCCGGCGCCGACATCGTGCCGAGATTCAGGGTCACGTCCTTGGTCGCGGTTTTCGTTGTTTTGCTCGACTTGGCCGCGGATTCCTTCAGGCTCGTTTCCTTGGGCGCGCATGCCATCAATAACGTGGCTGCCAGCAGGGCTGAAAGCCCCAATAATGTCTTTTTCATCTTAAAAATTCCCCCTAAACTTGTTGCCACAGCAACCAGCCGGCCAGCACCAACACCTCGGCGCCAGCGGTCAATAGCAGGTTGTTGACGGCAGTTTTGAACGTCAAACGCCGCACCTGCACTTGCAGGAAGCGGGCGATGTTGCGATGAATCAAGGGCCAAAGCAGCAGCACCAGCAGCGTGACTGGCGGCATCACCCGCAGAAACACCGCGGCGATCAGCGCCGCATAAGCCGCCACGGGCACCCAGCGGTAAATCGCCAAGGCCCGGTCGTGGCCGAGGTACACCGCCATGGTCGCGCGGTGGTTGGTGATATCTTCTTGGATGTCGCCGATGTTATTGGCGAACATGATATTGCCATCCAAGATGATGATCGGCGCCGCCACCAGCACCAGCTTGGCCAGCACCGGCACGCTGCCATAAAGGCTGAAGCTTTGCCAACTCAAATCCAGTGCCAGCGGCCGGTTGGGCACATTGACGAAGTAGGCAATGAAAAAGGTGCCAAAGCCTTCCGTCACCCCTGATACCACCTCACCAATCGGCAGCCGGGAAATCGGCATCGGTCCAAAGGTATAGAAAATCGCGATGCCAATCGCCGCCCCACCAATCAGCAGCAGTACCAAGTTCGTGCGCCAGACCAAGATCAGCCCAGCCAGCACCGCCACCACTAGCAGCGCCAGCATCAAGGCCATCACCCGCCGCGGATTCAAATGATCCGTGCCGATGATGTTGCCTTTTTGCCGATAGTTCTCGTCCTTGGACTTGTAATAATCCTGAACGTTATTGAAGCCGGTGACGAAACAGGCAATGCTCAGCTGGCCGACAAAATAGATCAGCGTGTTGACGCCATTGAACCCGCGCTGGTCGTACCACGCGTACAACACCCCCAGCGCAAACGGCATCGCCGAGGCGAGCTTGACTGGCAGGCGAATCAGCTCCAGAAAAAGCCGCCCAGTCAGTTTTTGATATGGTGCCTCTGTCATGTTTCCCGCCCCCAATATCTATTCATTCTACGTTAACCCGCCAGCCTTGTACATCTTCGCACAAAAGAATGAGAGCGCTACCCCAAGATTCTTACCGTGATTTAATCCCCACCCGGCTTATAAAACTAATTGCACGCAACTTACCATGCAGATATGCAAATCTGCTTTGCCTCACGTCAGCGCCGCGCTAGGCTGGTCTAAGAACGGAAAAATGGGGTCAGCCGTTAAATTTTAGGCGTCCGGACCAAGGCTTAAAGGCCCGGGCGCCAAGGAGCGAGTCAAACATGAATAAACGGGGTATCACGCTGGCGCTGCTCAGCCTTGCGGTATTGCTCGGTGGTTGCAGCGTCGGCAATGTCGACATGTCCAGCCACCAGGCACCAGCCAAAAAGTCGAGTAGCACCGCCAGTCAGCGCGCCAGCGCGAAAAGGCAAAGCACAGCCAAAGCGAAAAAAGAGCGACAGCAACAGCTTGGCACCAAGGCCAAATACGGTCTGCCGCAAGGCCCAAGTTGGCTCGAAGTCTACGAAAATGGGAAGGCCACTGGTGCCTATCTCTCACCGACCAAGCAGAATGTCGTCACCTTGCATGAACGTAGCAATTTCACCCTGGCCGGCCAGTTGCCTTGGCTGGGCACGATTAAGAGCCACGCCTTCTATGTGGCACATGAAGCCCAGGATGCTACCATGGATCAATCCGCAGCCTTCAAGTACAATCTAGCCCCGGACTTATTCGCCACGACCCAAGGCTTTTACAACCTTGGCAAGGTGGAGGCCAAAGTGCTCGCGAAGCACGCTTTCCAAGATCTGAAGCAGTTCTACCAAGCGGTGGATGATCGCAACGCCGCCGAATTGCCCGGTCATTCCGATTACCTGAAAGCGCTGTGGGGCAGCACCGGCACCGTCGCCGACAGTGGCGACCTCAAGACCCGCTACACCGTGGAGGAGCAGTATTTCAATCGCGATTCCATCAACGTCGATCCCGACAGCAACGGTGCAGACGAGGCCACCTATGTCGAAATCGCCTTTGACCATAATGACAACCTGGATCGAATTTATCCCACCCGGCTGCACATCCAGACCTACGTCAAAATGAAGGAAACCGAAGCGGCTAAGCGCTTAGAGGGTGGCATGACCAACCAGAATTACGGCAAGTCAACCACCTCCATCATCGAATACAACGTGATTTACCAACTGACCAATCAAGGCCAATGGGAACTGCGGGAAGTCGAAGAAGGTAGCTCCTCGCAGTACGCCCTCGATCAATCGCAAGGCGACTGGCTGACGGAGAAGGATTAAGGGGGAAACATTATGAAATTCTGTTCTAACTGCGGGGCCAAGCTCGACCCTGGCGCTAGCTACTGCCCAAAATGTGGCCACAAGGTCGAAGGCGGCGATACCGCTAAGCAAATCGCCACTGAAACAGCCGCCAAAGCCAAAAGTGCGGCGACCGTAGCCGCCACCACCGCGGCAGCCCGCGCTAAGCAAGGCTTGAAGCAACTGCAAGGCGCCGCCAAAAGCCCAGCGCGCAAGCGGTACCTGCGTTGGGCATCCGCTGCGTTTGCTGTGCTGCTCGCGATCTTTTTTGCCTACCGCCTGCTGTACTTGCCTGGGGTAGTAAGAAATGCCGTGGATGCCAACGTGCTCAACCAAGGCGGTTACACGGCCAAGGCCAATACGCTGACCAAAAAAGTCGTCATCACCACCGACGATCTCAAGCTGGAGCGCCTCATCGATGCCATCAAAGCCAACGACTACGACCAAACCCGCATCGGCGCTGAAATGCAGCTGGCAAGCCTAGAAAAGGCCTTACCTGGCAACTGGACCGTGGAAATCCAGCAGCACCAGATGAAAGGCTCGCAAACCGTGCTATGGCGCTATCAAGGCGACAAAGAAACCATCCGTTATCAGAATTCCGATGAGTGCAAGCGCGCGCACAAAATGGTCATGGCCGCCAAAGCCAAGCAGCAATCGACTGACGACGCCGTGACGCGCGGCGTCACTGGCGGGATTGTCGGCGGGTTGATTGGGGCGTTTCTCGCCCGCTGATTTGGCAGAGACTGACTGACGTTATACAATACAGGCAGCACCGGGAAGGAGTACGCCGGGGTCATCGGGCAGGCCACTGGCGACACACAATGAAAAATACCAAGCATCTGTTGTCAACGTTGATTGCATTAGGCGCGACCTTGGCCCTTGTGGGGTTAGCCGGCTGCGGCACGCCAGCTAAATCAGGCCACAGCACCACCAAGTCCAGCAAAGTGACGAAAGCCAAAAAGAAGAAGACTACGGCTAAGAAAACGACCGCGGCCTCCTCTTCGCAGAAGCAAACCTTGTGGAACGCGACTAAGGACCAACAACTGAAGGATTTTATCGCGCAATGGGCGCCCACCATGGGTCAAAGCTACACCGAGTACGACGGCAAAACGCCACTCAAAACGTCTGTGGGCACCACGTATCCTGACGCGCTGAAAGGCATCAAGATTGAGCAGACCACGCCAGGCACCATTGGCTGGGCCCCCACTGGTGAGGGTAAATACGATTACAATGTCGTCGCCATTTACAACTATGACGGCTCAGTGCCGCCACTGCCTAATCACATCACCTATGTGTTCGCGTTTCACGAAGGCAGCCCCATTGCGTTGGTCGATCAAACGCGCGACGGCTGGCCGATTCTGACGCCAACGCGCAACACTGAGGTGAAGAATAGTTTTGCCCAAATCGCCAACGCGAGCGCCAGTGATAACGCCGGCACCAGTGACAGTACCGAAGCCAGCGACAGTACCGGCACCAGCGATAACAACGATAGTGATACCACCGCTAGCGACAGCACCAGTACCAGCGCGGAAACCCAAGCCGCCATCAAAAACCGGCCGATGAGTGCGCAAGCGATTGGGGTCATGATTATGATGCTTCGCGGTGACGACGTGGCCAATGATGAGAATCTCACTTTTGATAACAACACCGCTAGCTATCCTTATCTGGTCAGCAGCGGCACTGCGGTCACGCAGATTCCTTTCCACTACAACCAATTCACAATTACCTATGCCATCCGCAACCCGAATTACAACGACTCTGACCAGGTCTTCGACGACCACACGATCAGCACGAGCGACTTGCGCCGGAAGTTTTACCGCACGCCAGCCCAGCAGCAGGCCGTTGAAGCCGTTGTCGCCCGGCTGAAGCACTAGCGACCGATGATGACGCATAACCACGAAGTCGCCGCGCTCGGCCAGTTTTTCCACGATATTCGCACTGGGCGCGGGGTGACGCTCAAAGAAGCGGCTGGCGATTGGTCAGCGGCTTCTTTGTCCCGCTTTGAACGGGGCCGGCAAGACCTCAGCGCCGATAAAGCCATCACCTTGATGGCGCGCCTAGGCATTGAAAATGAAGATTTCTACTATCTCTATCAGGCCAAACAGCGCTATTTTCCCCTCACGATTCTGAACTACGCCTTGTCTTATCACACGGCATTAGGTAGTCAGTGGCGCAACAGCTACCTGAAGGCACATCCCCAGCGCAACGCCCTCACCGACTATGCGCGGGTGCTATTTGACGCAATGGCGCATTGGCCAGAGCCAACCTATCACTTCACCGCCGGGCAGAATCAGATTCTTGCCGACCGTCTCGCTGCCATGCGCTACAACCCTGCGATGGTGACGGATGTCCTGAAGCTAATTGTCGGCCCTGCCAGCCATGAACTGCTGGGGCTGCTGCGCCAGCGAGTCGAAGCCATTGATGAACAATGGGTCATGCGCGATATGTACCTGATGATCATCTGGCTCGGCGCCTTGATGGACCACGACCTGGCCTTGGCAGACGACCTGCAGCAGCAGCTGACCCCGACGTTTGCCCGGCCAGAGGCGTCAGTGCTCGTGACCCAGTTCTATTCGAATTGGTACTTCGGTGTCGCTGCGGCGCGCTGGGTGCATCAGCCCACTGCCGCCAACGCCGCGGCAGTGAAGGCTATCATTGACGACCTCTTGGTGATGAATAACAAGGATGACGCCTACTGGTTTCGCAACATGTTCGCACGCATGCAGCACGCGCAGGTTCAACACCAGCCGCTCATCGACCACCCGCAAGCCATGCTCGTCAGCCATACCCTGCCAGAACTCATCAAAAACCAGCGCCAATACATGGGCGTGAGCATCGAAGAGGTCGCGGTAGCGCTGAGCCCAACGACCCTGCGTCGCTTCGAAGCAGGCGAAACGCAGCTCGGGTTTGCAACCCTGACCGCGCTGATGGGCGAGCTTGGGATGTTCCCCTCGCAAGCCTTCACCTTCATTCAAAGCACGCCAGGTCACCCCAGCGGTGTGCACACCCTGTGGGCCACTTATACGGACCTCCAAGACCAGCCGGCAAAGGCGCAGCAGAACTACCACACTTTCATGACGCAACTCGCTAAACCTGAGCAAATTCTGGCGATGCAGCAGTTCATTCTGCAAAGCACCGCCCCTGGCCTTGCGGAGCCGGCTCAGATGCGGGCCACCGCCCTGACCATTTTGCAGGCGCTCTTGAGTGCCAAGGCTTGGTATCGCATGGAACTCTTGGCCGTGCACGCCGTGATGAGCTGGCTGCCAGTGGATCAGGTGCAAGCCTTGATCAACCACGGCAAGCGGTTGTATGAGAAAAACCCGCCAATGAGCGGCTATATCTCCTACTTTTTCGATGCATTGGGTGACGTGCTGGTGCAGGTCGTGAAAAACGAGGACAAACCGACGCGCCAGAATTTCGTGCAAGGTCAGCGCTGGCTGATGCAAGTCGCCAAGGAAACGCCCGGCGCCTGGCTCGCTGCCGGATCGTGGTTGATTGCGGATGCGGTGACCGCGCCAGCGGCAGAGAAAGACGCTGCCGTGCAGCAGTACCTGCGGCGGTCAGCGCGAGTTGGACATGTGGAAGCCATTGCCGCGTTGGAGCAGGAATGGGGTGGAGTGGTGCCGGAAGGTTATTTTGAGTTGAGCCCAGACGCAAAAAACTAATCAACTCCTTCTTGATCTCAATCACCTGCTTCCAAAGTAAGGGTGTGCATAAAAGTAAGCCAAGGCATCACTCGTAGAAAGTTGCTGAGCGATGCCTTTTTTGATCAATTTATTATGTATGACCAAATCCGACGAGAGGTATGTGTACAGCGGCAGTGTGATAACGTCACCTAACGACTGCGGTGACATGGCCAGAGCGAGCAGACACAAATATGATTTGACAAACGGTTTTCAATTATATATTGCATTTGCAATACATCCGTGTATACTAATCCCAGAAAGCAGGTGACCTGTTTATGGACGCACTCCGCGCCATCGGTGTTGTGGCACGCGCACTGGACAGCATCTCCAACATCGAATTCCGCGACTTAAATCTGACTCGCGGCCAATACCTCTACCTCGTGCGCATTGTCGAACAGCCTGGTATCATCCAAGAACAGCTGGTCAACCAGCTCAAAGTGGATCGAGCCACAGTGGCGCGCAGCGTGGCCAAGCTGTGCCGGCAGGGGTTGGTCGTGAAGCAGCCTGACCCCAATAACGCGAAAGCAAGTTTACTTTTCGCCACCGCCGCCGGCAAAAAAGCCTACGCCCCGATTCACCGGGAGAACCAGTATTCACTTCAGCGGGCCCTTGATGGCATGACCGAAACGGAGGTTGCCACCCTGACCCGTCTGCTCAACCAGATGACGCAGAACATCGATGAAGACTGGCAGCTGGTCAAAAGCGGCGGCAAGCGCCACTACTGAGTTTTAATCATGAAAGGACAGACAATGAACACTATTCGTCAAATCACTGAGCAAGACATCCCCACCCTCGTTCACATGGCCCGCATCACCTTTGCGGATACCTTCGACGCAAATACCGCCCCAGCTGACATGGCCGAATTTCTGGCCACGGCTTATGCGCCAAGCAAGCTCACGGCAGAATTAAACACCCCTGGCACCACCTTTTGGTTCGCGCTGGTTGATGGTACCCCTGCCGGCTATGCCAAATTCAACGTGGACGCCGCCGTCACCGCGGACGTCAAAGCGACCAACGCCCTCGAGTTGGAACGCATCTACATCCTGCCAACCTATAAGCATCACGGCTTGGGCAGCCTGCTCTACAATCAGGCATTAAAATTAGCGCAAGCTCAAGGTAAGGCCACCATTGCCCTGGGGGTGTGGGAACACAATGAACCGGCAAAAGCCTTCTATACAAAGCGCGGGTTCAAAAAAGTCGGCGAGCATGCCTTCGTGGTCGGTGATGACCCACAGCACGACTGGCTGATGGAGGCCGCCGTTACGCCAGCGCCAAAAGCTTAGCGATCACTGGACGCCGGACACCATTTTGACTGTACTTTTCGTCAACAGGCCGGTCTTTGTTTCACGTGAAACACAGCGTCTGCTAAGCGCCGGCGAATCAAAGAACCGCCTCGCACAAAATGCGAGACGGTTCTTTTTGTCACAGGGCTTCAGATGAGGTCTTCCACAAAGCCCATAAAAATGGTCAAAATCAGCATATCTGCCGATCCGCCCAGACTCAGGTTCTGCTTCAAAAAGTCAGCATTCATCTGCTCCAGCAGCCGCATCCCCGCTTGGGTGTGCGTGCCGCCAGTGGCCAAAATCGCCTGGGCCTGCTGCTGCGCCACCGGCAAAATAGCGGTGGTGCCAGCGCGATGAATCAGGTTGGTATCGGTGAAATGGCTCAAAATCGCCAGCAAGCTATCGAGCAGGCGTTGGTTTAGCGTCCCAGTCGCCTGCCGCAGCATGGGCAAGCCATGATCGAACACGCTGGGATAGCCGGCTTCGGCTTCCCCGCGCACGCCGGTTAAGCCGTGCTCAAGGTACAGCCGCTCGCCGGCTGTCAGCTCGGCATCGGTTTTCGCCGCGGTGGCGGCAAAGTCTCCAGCGGTCAAGCCCACCAGCATCTGCTGGACCACTTGGCGCACGGTCAGATCACGAGACTGGTGATAGGCCACGGCGGCAGTCAGAATCCCTAGCGAGAAAATGGCGCCTTTATGCGTGTTCACCCCGGCGGTTGCGGCAAACATCGCCTGCTCCGCCTTCATCCCTGCTGGCCGCAGCGCCTGAAATAGCGCTGGTAAGTCGTCTTGCCAGTCCAGGCCAGTTTGGGCACAAAACAGCAAATACGGCTGCAGGCTCAAACTGGAGTTAATGAACGTGAACACGGTCATATCAGGATGCGGCCCGCTGCTGACGGGATCCACCAGGCCGGGTTTGGGATTGACGCTGACCTCATAGAGCAAGGCCCGCGTGGCCAAATTGGCCAGTTGTTCTGCCGTAAATGCCGTCATAACGTATCCTTTCACTTGTTTTGCAACATGAAATGCCGCAGCGTTTGATTGAACGCTTCCGGGACTTCAGCCATCACATCGTGGCCGCAGTTTTGAATCATCACTTCGCGCACCTGGGCATTGCGCCGCATCAGCCACTGGCCGTAGCCATTGTTGAAATACGGCGTTTGCGCCGCCGTGGCGAACAGCACCGGGGCCGTTTCGCTACTGATCTGCGCGCGCCAGTCCGCTTGGAAATGATCCGCCAGCAGCGCCACGCCTTGCTCACGGTCGAAGGGCTGGCGGCTTTCGGCGCGAATAAACGCATCCATCACCGCCGGCACCATGCCGTGCAAGGTTTCGTGGCCTTGGCGAGGCCGGTGCAACTGCACTGGCGCAGTGCGGGCCGTTAAGCCGCGAAAGCCGAATTGCCACTGATGATCGTTGAGCATCTTCGGCGACTGATCCACCACCAGTACCCCGCTCACTGGCACGTCAGGATGCCGCTGGCGAAACGCCCAAATGACGCTAGCACCCATCGAATGGCCCACCAGCAGTGGCCGCTGCAGCTGCAGTTGCGAAAGCACCGCCGCTAGGTCATCAGCCAGTTCCGCTAGCGAGGTCGCCACCGGTCCAGTGGATTCGCCCTGCCCGCGGTAATCAAAGCATACGGTTTGCGCGCGGCGACTAAACGCCGCCACTTGGGCAGTCCAGATTTCCTTGTAGCTGCCAAAACCGTTGACGAACACGATGGGCCGGCCGCTACCTTCAACGGCCACGGCTAACTGGGCGTCAGGAACCGCAATTTGCATTAGGCTTCACCTTCAAAATGCCACGGATCCGCGGTTAACTGCGGGCCGTTGGCGGTTTTCATCATCACCTGGGCAGCGCGGTGCTGGGCGTACTCTTCCAGCGAAAAGCCATCTTGGCCGTGCACCACTTGGATGTCCGCATGCGCGCCGGCAATGGCTTGCAGGCGCTGGATCAGCGTTTGCGCCGCCGCTACCGGCAAGGCCTTAGCGGGCCTAGTCATGATGACATCGACATCTGAGACTGGCCGCGCCATTTTCAGGCCCGTGACCAGCTCGAATTGCAGGCTGCCGCCGACACCCCAATCGAAGCCTTGCAGCAAAGGCTCTAAAGCGGCAAGCTTTTGGAACGCCGGTAATTGCGCCCGCGCCGGGTCCAACTGCGGCAGCAGCGCCAAGGCCTGCTGCGGGGTCACGGTCGCCGCCACCTGAGCAGAGGCCGCGAAGGCTGCAAAGCGCTGCGCCTTTTGATAGCCACGAAGGCCGACCGGAATCCGGTCGGCCTGGGGGCCCCGCCGTACGATCACGTATGGCGATTCGGTTAACATGGCCACTGCCCAATCAGGCAGTGGGCTCGCTGCCGTCAAAGCATCAGCTGCTTTGAGCCGCACGAGCGTATGCGGAGTGAAACTTACCATTGCTGATCCATCAAGGCGCGAACTTTGTTGGTGGCTTTGCGGCCGCCGCCTTCGCCGTTCACGGCAATGTCGTTGGTGTAACGGAAGGACAGGTCAGCAGGTGCGTCTTCCAGGCTCTTGAACGCATCGTCCAAGGCGGCCTTCACAGTAGCAACAGCATTGGCATCAGAATCGTAGCCTTTGACGCCTTTGATCAGGTTGTACAAAGAGCCAAGCTTTTGATAGTTTTCAATGTCGTAAGCCATCGCTGGGACATGCTTGGTGGCTTCTTCCAATTCAGCAATCGTCCGCTGGGTAATGCGGGCACTGGAAGCCTTGCTCATCGCCTGAATGGTAATGTCGAGGTCATCCAAGGCGACCAGCCGGTTGGATTGCAAACCTTGAGCGAGGAAGCCACCGGAAACGGCATCCCCTGGAATGAAGGAAACCACCTTGTGACCGGCCTGGCGTGCCCGCGCATAGGCACTGGCAGCGGAAGCCAGCGACATGTGAATCCCAATCAGCTCTTCCTTGTAGCCATAAGCCTGACTCGGCACATCGACGACAATCACGATTGGCGTCTTCTCGGCCGCTGGCTTGTCCGCATCAGCGGCGATCAAATCGTTGATGACACTGGCAACCGTGTAGCCTTCTTGCAGGCCCACTTCACCATGGCGTACCCGTGGGAAGCGATTGTCTTCAGCTGGCACAATGGCAACATATTCGCGGCCATCGGCTTGGGCGTGCAAGACCGTTGGCACATCACTGTGGGCGTTTTTGATGCCGGTCAACAGTTCAAACCAGTTGCGGCCACGAGACTTGGTGCCAGGCTGGCTGCCGCTAGTGGCTGGGGCCAGGTGATGCGGCTTGGCAACGACTTGCTTGAACAGCTGATCGTAACCGGCGATATCCAGGGGCTGGCTTGGGTCGAGTTGATCCAGCAAGCTCAGGTAGAAATCGCCACGCTGATCACGGTGCGAATCCTTGTTCTCATCAATCGCTGCCGTGATGGCAGTGCGGAAGGCGTTCACGTCATCATCAACGACTTCATCGATGATGCCGGTGGCCTGGCGCTGCTTAGTGCCCAGCGTGTTCCAGATCAGGTTCTTATCGGAAGAATCCCATTCCTTAACGCCGGCTTCCTGCTCGATGACTTCAGGACCGTTCAAGCCGATACGGGCTTTGTCGGTGCCGATGACATAAGACAGCAAGGCGTTGGTGATGGACATCCCACCAAAAGAGCCAACGCGCCCTGGCACGAGGCCAATAACTGGCACGTACTGTTTCAAGGCAATGACCATGTTGTGGATTTCGGAAATTGACAGCAAGCCGTAGTTGGCTTCCTGCAGGCGCACGCCACCGGTATCCAAGATGATGATCGGATATTCCTTGTGGCCGGCTTTGTTGTCGGCTAATACATGCTCCAGGGCGGAGACAATCTTCGCGCCGGAGACTTCACCAATCCCGCCGCCTTGGAAGGCGCCTTCGATGGCGATGATGACCGTGTCTTTTTGGTTTAATTGCCCTTTCATCACCACAATGCCGTCATCGGCTTCAGGCACGATGTTTTGGGGCTCGAGGTGCGGGGAAATCATGTTATCAAAGGGCCCAATCAATTCACGGGTGCTACCCGCATCAAGTAAGGCTTCTGCGCGCTGGCGAGCGTGCAATTCAACAAAACTATTGCTCATCTTTCAACGCCTCCATTGCTTGAGTGAGTCGCAGGTTAACAACGCCAGGCGTGGCGCCGAAATCATTGATCTCAAAATCGGCCAGCAGTGGGTAGCGGTCGAAGAACCGGTTCAGCACGTTTTGCCAAACTTCTTTGAACCCATCACTACCAGTGACGATGTTTAATTCAGATTCTTTTTTGTCCGTCGGCTTCATGATCACTTCAAGGTCGCCGGAAGCAACGACGCCAATGTGAACAGGGCGTTCGATTGGCTGGGTTGCCGCATAATTAAAGTGCATTTTTTCCATAATGTTGCGTGCTCCTTTCAGAGGTGACCTTAGCTCCAGCTCCGGAACTTAGCCGGCGGATTGTACAAGCCTTTCGACCACTTGACCAAATCTTCCATGTTCTGAGCGGCCAGTAAGGACCGGGTCGCCTGGTTGCGGTTAACGCCGAGGTCTTCAGGGAAGGCCACAATGCCGCGGGCCCGCAAGTCTTTGACCACTGCAGGATCAGAGCGCAAGCCAACTGGGGTGACCCCAGCAATGGCTTCGATGGCGGCCTGGCGTTCGGCCATGGAAGAGGTCTTGTACAGGTAGGCAATCCCTTCTTCAGTCACGATATGGGTCGTGTCTTCGGAGTAAATCATGATCGGCACGTTTTGGAGCTTAGCTTCCTTGCGCACCTCAACGGCGTCGAGTGAGTCAACAAAGACTGGGCGCTTGTTGGAGCCAAAGGTTTCAACCATTTGCACGACCAACTTCTGGCCTTTGCCCAGCGGATCGTTATCAGGCCGCAAGCTCTGCCATGCTGGCGTGGAGTGGCGCCGACCGGTTGGGTTGGAGCCCATGTTTGGCGCGCCACCGAAGCCGGAGAGCCGGCCGTTGGTGACGGTTGAAGAGTTGCCGTATTGGTCGATTTGCAGCGTCGAGCCGACGAACATGTCCAGCGCATACTGGCCCGCCATTTGGCCAAAGGCACGGTTTGAGCGCATCGTGCCGTCCTTGCCGACGAAGAAGACGTCTGGGCGTGCGGCGATGTACTTTTCCATCCCGACTTCACCACCGAAGGAGTGAATCGACTGGACCCAGCCGGATTCAATGGCCGGAATCAGGGTTGGCGTTGGGTTAACTTCCCAGTTCGGCACAATCTTGCCTTTCAGGCCCAGCTGCTCACCGTAAGTTGGCAGCAACAGTTCGATAGCGGCGGTGTTGAAACCGACCCCATGGTTAACGGATTGAACGTTGTGCTTTTCGTAAATGCCGCGGATGGCCATCATCGCCATCAAAATCTGCAACTCGGTGATGTTTTGCGGGTCGCGGGTAAATAGCGGTTCAAGCTGATAAGGTTCGTCCGCTGGGATGATCACATCGACCCAGTCAGCTGGGATATCCACGCGAGGCAGTTTGTCGACGACTTCATTGGCCTGCACAATGACAATGCCATCATGGAAGGCCGCAGATTCAACAATCACTGGCGTTTCTTCGGTGTTATAGCCGGTGTACAGGTTCCCGTCGCGGTCAACCTTATCGGCAGCGACCAACACGACATTCGGAATTAAGTCGATGTACAGGCGGGCATACAGTTCCAGGTAAGTGTGAATATCGCCGACCTTCAAGGTGCCATCAGCAATCATCTGTGAAACCCGGGTACTTTGCGGGCCAGCAAAGGAAAAGTCCATTTTGGAGGCAATCCCGTCTTCAAAAATGTCCAGATGTTCCGGCCGTGAAATACTACTCATAATCATGTGCAAGTCGTGAACCTTGGCTGGATCAACTGAAGCCAATGTCTTTGACAAAAAGGTCGCTTGCTTTTGGTTATCGCCTTCGAGGACCACTTTGTCCCCTGGTGCGATTAGCCCTTCCAAGATGGCTTTGGCATCGCTGGTTTTGGCGAACTTGCCATCGATCGTACTGCTCATTGCTGAGAGCTTGTTCGCTTTGGCTTCGCGATGCGTTGCCCAATCACGTTCTTCGCTCATTAATAAGTCCCTCTTTCCCATTTGGTTAACAAAAATGCGGCATCCGATACGCTCATCTGATCAAGATTGACTTGATGCAGATCGCCGAACTTCTGCCCCAGCACCTTCCGGAACGGCCGGCCAGGGGAAAAGTTCACGATGCTATCGGGTTCATAATCGTGTGCCACGCCCATCATCGCTTCAAAATACACGGGATGAGCCAAGTTGTTGCTGAGATCCTCGCGCACCGGTGCCACTTGGCGCACGGCGCGGCCGGAGTAATTCGTCAGGTAAATGCCGGCCGGTTTTTGCAGGGTCACATCCGCCATGGCAGCGGCCAGCTGGGTGCCGACTTTCGCCATCAACGGTGAATGTGACGGCACCGGCACTTTCAGCCGCCGCGCCAGCACCGCGCCGTTCGCCTTGGCGAGGGTCACGACCTGATCGATTGCAGCCAGCTCGCCGGACAACGCGGTTTGGTCTTCGGCGTTTTGATTGGAAGCATATACCGGGTGCTCCGGCCGGTTGACCTGGGCGACCAAGGCTTCCACCTCAGCGCGACTCAAGCCAACCACCACACCCATCCCGTAACCTTGGGGATAGGCGCCTTGCATCAGCTCCGCGCGGCGTTTGACCACCCGGAACAAATCATCCTGCGCTAAGCTGCCGATGGCATAAGCCGCGGCGAACACGCCGAGGCTATGGCCAGCCACCAAATGCGGCTTCAAACCGGCGGCTTGCATGGCGTTGACTTGCGCCACTTGCAACAATTCGATGCCGACTTGCAGCTGCACCGAGTCTTGGTACGCCGAATCGGTATCCAACAACTTCAAACCCAGCAAGTCCTCCACGTGGCCGCGCAAAGTCTTGTCCACGTTTTGGAGCATACCAGCGTTTTGGCCCCCTTGACCGGGGAAAATCCACAAAGAATTCACGATTGACCTTCTCTCTATCTGATCCGATCGCTCTCACATTGCCACTTTATGCCCTTCAGATAGCGTTGTATAATGATTTTATCTTATATGTATAACAATCGGTTATGAATAGGAGGCACCGCATGAACCTCGCTCAGCTTCAAGGTTTCGTCTACACGGCGCAAACTGGCAGCATCACTCAAGGCGCGCGCCAGGCCTTTATTAGCCAGCCAGCGATGACCAAAATGATTCAGGAATTGGAAAAAGAACTCGGTGTGGCGCTGTTCGACCGGGTGGGCCGCGGCATTCAAATCAACGATGCCGGCCGTTTGTTTCTCAACTATGTGGAATCCGGCCTCGATCAAATCGAGGAAGGGATTGAAGCCGTCGCTAAACCCAACACGCAGCAGCGGCCGATTCGCCTGTTGGTGGAAGTCGCGTCGGCGCTGATTCCAGACATCATCAAAACGATCCACGCCATTTACCCCAACGCCCCGATTCAGCTGACCCAGCGCATTACCGCCGTCAACGAAACCCGGGAATTCGACTTCACGATTTCCACTCGTCAGCCGCGCCGTGACCGACGTTCAGTGCCGCTGTTGAACGAGGAAATCTTGATTGGCAGTGCCAATCCCGATCTGGCCGCTTCCACTTTTATCACGCCGAATGCGTTGGTGGGCCAGCCGATCGTGTCACTGGGCTATCACACGCCGCTGCGCGATACCTTGGATCAGTATTTTGACCAACGGAACCTGCGCCTGAATTTCCAGTACGAATCCGACGACCCGGCCAGTATCCGCGCGATGCTGGCCTCAGGGATCGGCGTCGGCTTCATCCCCTCGGTCACTTGGGCCGAAACCGGCAAGCAGCTGCATCTGGCCCGCATTACACCGGATCCACCTTTTCGCACGATTTATTTGACAGAAGGCCAGCCTAAAGAAGACGTGCGCACCCGCAAAGTCGCAAACGCATTAGTGGCGCTATTTGTCGCCGCCCGCGCCCAGGCCCTGAAGGTCTAACGGCGCCGCTCGCGAAAAATTAAAGGCTTGCAACTGCGTGCCCAACTCGTTACACTGGCTTCGACAACTCCCACCGATCGCCTCTCACAAATCCGAACTAAGGTGGGACAACCAAATGAGTGAGAAGACGCTCGCACCAGTCGCCGATATCGGCGACTACTTAAAGCTAGGCGCCTGCACTGCCGTGATGTCGCAGCCCATTATGAGCTACGCGTTGACGACCAGCCCTAGCATCGGCGCGCAAACTTGGATCGGGATTATGTATAACCTGGTCAAGTACACCGCACCAGCCTTTATTTTTGGCATTCTTTACACCACCACCCGCACGACCATCAACCACCGGGAATTGACTTACGGCCACTACCTCAAAAACATGTGGCACGCCTTGTTCATCCCCACGATTTGGTGGACGTTTATTTACCTGTTGGTCATGCCGCAAATGCAGCAGGTCAACCAGTACCACGACTTAGGTTCGTTTCTGTGGCATTTCGTCAACGGGAACGCCGCGCCGCATTTGTGGTATAACACCATGATGCTGCAGTTCATCATTTTGATGCCGGTCTTTTGGGCGATTGGCCGCTGGTGCGGACAAAACACCAAACGTGGCATCATCGCTGCCTGCGCCGCTGTCGTGATTGCCGCGCTGTGGCTGTGGTTCTATGACACCCAGGTCTTTAACGGCCCGCATGCCCAAGATTGGTACCTGTTTGATCGGCTGTTCATCAGCTTCTTCATCTATGGCGTCTTCGGGACGCTGGCTTGGCAGTACCGTGAGCACTTCGACCGCGCCATCATGAAATGGTGGCCAGCCATCGCGGTGGTCTTTTTGGCCACATTCTGGTGGACCAACCATGAACTGTTCAGCTACGGCTTCCCGATCAACCTGGGCAACGCGCCTTACTACAAGCCGTCGATGACCTTGTATGATCTAGCCGCCATTGGCCTGTTCTCAGCGCTGTGCCTGTATCAGGTCAAAGCCGGTCGGCCGTTTACGAAGTTCGTGCACAAGTTTGCCAACTTCGCCTACAAAGCCTACCTGTCGAATGTCTTTTGGTCACAATGCCTGTGGCTGCTGTTCGGCAAGACCTTGACCACCGCCAACACCTGGGTCGGGATCTTGGTTCTGTACGTGCTGACCTGGTGCATTTCCTTCGCCTCGGCCTTCGGTATCAATGCGATTTGGTCACGGCTGAAACCGATGATTTTCAAATCAGCCGCTGTCGCTTAAGTTTGCCGCAACGCTAATTGAATAAAAGCAATCCCATCATCGTCGCAGACGTTTCTTCTGAGCGGTGATGGGATTTTTTTGCTCGCCGCCTTGGCACAACCAGGTATGATGCCATTGTTATTGAATCCATCATCAAACTGTCATCACAGCCAAAATCGGCCGAGAGTTTTCACCCGCTCTTTCCGGCTTCATCTGGTAAGATATGTGATAGATCATTCAAAGGTGGTGGCTCCCATGGAAAGCAACGCCCGCGTCGCGCATATTTTTGCGGCTTTAATGCAAGGTCAAACCATTGATGCTGAGACCCTGACAGCTGAATACAGCATCAGCCTGCGCACCCTTCAGCGCGATTTGGCGGACATTCGGGCCGCCTTGGCGGACGAGTGCGCCCAACCGCCAGTGCTACAGGAAGGACCACCGCGGCACTGGTGTTTAATGAGCGATAACCGGCAAGATAGCATCGCCTTGGCGATCAGTCACATCGTCACCGGCAGTCGCGCTTTTGATCAAGGCGAACTGGCAGAAGCTTTGGCT
The DNA here is from genome assembly GCF_003946175.1 of Lacticaseibacillus suibinensis. GTDB lineage: Bacteria > Bacillota > Bacilli > Lactobacillales > Lactobacillaceae > Lacticaseibacillus > Lacticaseibacillus suibinensis. The sequence goes on from NZ_RHOK01000009.1 coordinate 31,830, forward strand.
TACATTGAACAGCCCCTCTCACCGACCAGTCGCACCGCCTTGCACGCGGATTTGCGCTTGGCGCGGCATGGTTTTTCGCCGCTCACTGGCGCCAAACCGCTGCTGGCTTTGTTGCAGACAGTCAATACCGCGATCGCTCAGCGCCTTAAGCTGACGTTCAGCTACCGCAGTAGTCGCTCGAATCTGATACAAACCAGCGAAATCCATCACGCCCAGCCTGTGGCGGTGTTCTTTGAGCGCTTTTACTTTTACGTGGCGATGTTTGCCGACGAGCATCATGGCTACTGGCTCTACCGTCTCGATCGCATCGACGAGATTTTAGGTGACACCAAAGGCGAAAAACTCGATTACGCGACGCGCTTTTCGCTGCAAGACCACTGGCGGCAAACCTACTTCATCGACTTTGGCGAACCGACCGTCATCCACTTTGAGTACGAAGGTTTTGTTACCACGGCCCTAGACGCTTTTCCCACTTCCAAAGTCGTCGCCACCAACGCGGACGGCAGCGTCGTCATTGAAGCCTACGCCCGCATCGAAGGCGCCCTGCTGTGGCTGCTCGGCCAAGGCCCGCGGGTCAAGGTGCTCGATCCGCCGCTATTGGTCAAACGCATCAAAACGATGCTAACGGCGATGCAGGCTAAATATCAATAAAATAATTTGGCGATTGGCTCAATTGTTATTTTTATGTCATATTATGACGCGGTCAATTAGTACACTGGGGAAGAAATTTCTTTAATTGGAGGAGAGATTATGAAGAAAACCCCACTGTTCACTTTGACTGCGGCCGCTACCATTGCTGGTTTGGCACTGGCGAACCCACAAAGCACCCACGCCGCGACCAAGCCGGCCACCAGCACGGTGCAAACCACCGATGATGATGAAGTAGCGGCGCAAACTGCTGTTGACCAAGCCCAACAAGCGGCGACCACCACTGCCGCGGCCAAAGCTGATGCCGAAGCCGATCTGAGCGCCGCGCAAACCACGGCAGATCAAACCGCTGCGGACAAGGCAGCTGCAGAAGCCACCAAAGCGGAAGCAACGCCAGAGGCCATTGCTCAGGCCCAGGCAGATACCGACGCCGCAGCGGCAACCACCGCCGACGCCCAAGCTGCCAGCGACGCCGCGGATCAAACTGTGGCTGACGCGCAAGCTGATGTGGATACAAAAGCAGCGGCGGATGAGGCGGCGCAAGCCGCTAAAACCGCCGCCGATGATGCCGTGGCTGCTGCTCAAGCCGCCCTGACCGGCGAAGACGACCCGACAGTAACGGCCAGCCAACAAGCCGTTGACGAAGCGCAAGCCGCCGCCGACCAGGCCGGGACGGCGGTGGCTGATGCCACGGCCGCGCAAACTCAGGCCCAGCAGGCAGTGGATGACGCGACTGACGCTGATTCAGAGGTTGGGGGCGTGGTGCTGACGCCAGATTTTCTACAGGTCTATCATGAAGTCAACGGCGACGGTTATGGTGGCCCTGACGAAGATTGGGCCAATAACGTGCTGGCCCAAGCTCGGGATGCCACACAGCTCATCGACTACCAGCCAACAGCGGCAGACGACACCGAAATCGTTCCCGATATGACGCAATTAACGAATGCTGAAGCGCGCGAGTTGTCTGAGTTTGCCGCCTCGGTAATCAATGATATCCGCGCCCAGTTCGGCATCGCCCCAATTTCGGTTTCCGATGGCTCGGTCCAGGCTGCCCTACTCAATCTCGGCGGCAAGATGTATCGTGGCAACTATGGCGACAACTCGTGGTATGATATTGACTCGGAAACTTCAGTCGCTGCCGCGCAAACCTTAGGCCTTCCTTATGGTACCCAATATGATGACAGAGGGAACGAAGGACCGCTCGAAGCTATGGGCGCTGGTACCATTGGCAATGCCGTGATGAATTTCACCTTTAATCTCGGTGATAAATCATCCCCAATGTCTAATCTCAAACGTGGTATTCTTGCCGCAATCGCTAGTCTGATGAGCAGAACTGGCTACTCCACCGATGCAACTAGTATTTATGCCGATGGGTCCTCAGTCACCGGCGATCTGGGTGGCCAGATAGATTGGCTCACAGATTTCATTCTCGACCAGGGTGGGTCCAAGAACTACGGCTATTTGGGCGTAGAAATTGACGACGGCGGCAGTCTTTATTTCACTTTCATGAAGGTGACCGGTGTCGACCACAGCTATCCATTCTTTAACAACACCACGACCCCGGCGCCGATTGCCCACACCCAGGACACCACCGCCTTGGCCAAGGCGCAACAGGCATTGGCTGATGCGACGACGGCATTGACAACGGCGCAAGCGACTAAGACCGCCGCCGACACGGCCCTGCACACGGCGCAAGCCAAGCTCGCTGCCGATCAACAAACTGCCGCAGCCAATGCAGCGGCTAATCAGGCGACCTTAACCGCTAACCTCGAAGCTGCAGAGGCGCAAGCCACCGCTGCCGCGGCAACCGCCACCGCCACGCACGACGCCCTCACCGCCGCGCAGACCGCGCTCACAGCGGCGCAAACCGCCGCTGATGAAGCGCACGTCGCCCTGGCTGCCGCGCAAGCAGCCGAAACCGCAGCTGCTGATCATCTAGAGGCTTTGCAACAAGCTGATGCTAACTTAGCCCTGGCCCAGGCGGCTGATGAAGCGGCGCAGGCCGCATTAACCGATGCCCAAACGGCCTACGAGGCCACGCTCGCTCCGGCTGCCGCAGCGGCCAGCGCCCTGAAAGCCGCACAGGCCCACTTGGCGACAGTGCAACACTGGTTAGCGCTACACCAGAAGCACACCGGCGCCAAGCCGGCCGCAGCCCTGAAGCAGGTCAACTTAGCCAAAGTTAAACCAGTTGCCGCCTCGGCTTTGCCAAGTACCGGCGATGCGCATCAAAGCGGGTTGGCCTTGCTTGGCCTGAGCCTCCTGAGCCTGTTGGGTGGTACGGCGTTGCAAAGCAAACGCCGCGCCTAATTTCCGCATCCAATTGATGTCAAAAAAGACCGCACTCAGCGAAAAATGCTGAAGCGCGGTCTTTTGCTTATTTCGCCGGCGCGGCTTTGCACAGCGAGCCGCACTGACACTGCTCTGGCGTGACCATTTGGCACTGACAGCGGCCATGTGAACCAGCGCAGCGGCATCCGTCGTGGCAGGTCATGCCTTGATGGCACATTGGGTTAGCTTGATTAGAATTCATATTTTCGCCTCCGTTACGGTAAAGATAATTGTCTACAAAGACAGCCTTTTGAACAACATTGAAAGCAATAGCAAATCTTGTTTAAATTGGTGGAACCTGAAGATGTCAACCTAGCGCAGGCCTCGTTTTGCTAGGATGCCCAAGGCCTTTACTAGGGTTTCGTTCTCCTGTCTAAGCTTTAAATTCTCGGCTCGCACCAAATCGAGGTTGCTGGCCCTGTCCTTTATTTCTATTCCCATATTCGCCTTAGTAAACCACTTTTCCATCGTCTTAACTGGAACGTCATAGTCATTTGCCAAATCAATTACTCGTTTTCCTTGCTGGTGAAATTCGACTATCATTTTTTTGAAATCAGCCGTGTATTGTTTCAAGTTGTTGCTCCTCACATTTGTTCTGGAATTTTTCGAAGCTATTTCCCGCAAGCAGTGCTTAGCCGAAGTCTATCCTATTCATCTGGCGCACTACCCACCCCTGGCCGGGCTTGCCCACTGGCCGGCACGTGCACCCCTTGCTGGTTCGGATTGGTCAGGATGTACTGCTGAATGTAGCTTTCAATCTGGCGATTTTGTGGCAAATCGGAGTGGCTGGCATCATCCCCGGACACGGTGATCTGCGTGTAGTGTTTCACCTGGTTTTGGAAGATATACTTGCCACTTTCTACACTGGAAAGTGGTACGGTGCCGTCGCCGCTATACGTCGCCGTCCCCGCCAGCGAGTAGACGGTCAGACTAGTCGGTAGCTTCTTTTTGGCTTTAATCAGGTCCACCAGCATCTGCGTGCGGTTGCTGGCGTTACTTTCTTCCAAATTGTACGGCGTGCCAATGGTCATCAGGTCGCTTAGGGTCATTGAAGCGCTGGCGTAATACTTTTCCAGAAACAAGGTCCAAATCAAGCCACCGTTACTGTGGCCGATGCCCTTGAACCGATTGAAATGGTAGGTCGCCATCAGTTTCTTCATGGCGATATTGAACCAGCGGGCCTGCTTTTTGATGTTGTTGTAGCCATCCTTGTTGTTCTCAAAAGCCACCACGATGTACGGTTCGTTATCACGGGCGGCAATGCTCCCGGTGGAAGTCATGCTGCCGTCGGTTTTCACCGTCACCTTGAGCAAACTGTGCCCGCTCGTGCGTTGATTAAGCGTGGTGATCAAGCCGTTAAACCGATTCTGCGTGGCAGAGCTGCCGGGCACCAGAATCACCGGCGCCATGCGGGAATCGTGAATCACCTGCGTCTGCTTCACCTGACCGCGCATCCAAAGCGTGGCCGGAATGAACAACCCCAGCGCCACCGCGAGGCCAAGGAGGCTGAACAACGTGATGCGTAAGGCTTTAGACATCTGGCGCCACCTCCTCCAACATTTTGACAAATGGCCAGTAAATGGCTACCGACGCGGCTAGGCAAACGAAGGCCACAATCAGCGCCGGCCAGTTACCATTGGTGGCCAGCCAGGCCAGCATCGGCCCAGGCGTCGTGGCCGGGACATGGTAGACCGCAGCGGTCATGAGGTGCAGATGCAGCGCGACCCACGCCAACGCCGTTGCCGCCAGGGGCGCCAGCGTCAACGGAATCAGCATGAACGGATTGAGCAGTAGCGGATAGCCCACCAGCAGTGGCAGATTGAGGTTAACCAACCCAGGGCCAAGACTCCATTTCGCCAGCTGGCGCTTGGTGCGCCGCCGATCCACCAGCAAAATCGCAATGATGAGCCCCAAGGTCCCGCCGACCCCGCCAAACAGCGCGAAGGGCCGATAAAGCGTGCCGAGAGTCGTCAGGTAGGGCACCGTTTTGTGGGCCAGCACAGCAGTCAGATTGGCCGTCGCGGTCGGTCCCGTCAACAGCGGCGACAGCGGATCAATGAGTGGCGTCAGGCCAAACCAAGCCAGCACACTGTTGGCCATGACGGCGAGCAAGACGCCCACGCCGCCGTGAGGAATACCGGTAAAACTCGGGCTGATTTCACCCACCGCCAGCGCGTTCAACCCTAGGCGGATCGCCACCGCCAAAATGATGATGAAACTGGCTGTGAGTCGTGGTCGCGCCAGATTAAGCAGCCAACCGACGAGCATGCCGAATAGTAGGCCTAGTAGCAAACCACCCAGCCCTAAACCCGGCCCTAACAACGCCAGCCGGGTGGTGTTGAGGATCAAAAAGCCGATCCCTGCCACCAACATGGCCAACGTAGGGTTGCGGCGGGCCACCGCGCGGGCGGCAAAGATCGCCGTCAAGAGGCCAAGCAGCCCCAGGGTATACGCCGTCAGCATCGCCAGGCCTTGGCGAATCAGAGCGTAACCTGGTAGCCAACTTTTCAGCCCGAATACTTCGGTGAAGAACCCGTTCCGGGAGAAGGCCGCGACCAGCAGGGCCTGCGCGTAGGTCCCCAAAAGCACAAGCGGCAGTAGCGGGTGGAAAGTCGCAGTTAGGATGGCATAAAACCGACTGTGAAAATAGCGATGCAACAACTTTTTCATAACGAGTCCTCCGTTGTTATTATACCAAGAAACGCGCTGCTTTCCGCGGATTTCACAGTGGCGTTGTTATTTATTTCCCGGGCAATGCGCCACTCAAAAAAGCGACCGTCTCCCCCAGACGGTCGCTTCTGCCATATTTACCGGTTGTTCATTACGGTCAGTTAGTTTTGCTTGCGCCGGGAGAACCCAAGGCCCCCGAGTAAGCTGAGTAGTGCAACGCCAAGGGCTGCCAGCGGGGTGGTCGACTCGCCAGTCTTCGGTAGCGTCTTCTTGCCGGCGGCTTTGGTGATCACCGCCACTTTTTGTTGCTGGGATGCTTTTTTATCCTGTTTCAACTTAGCACCTTGGTTGTCAGTTGGCGCAGGTTTGGTGCCTTGATCATGCTTGCCGGTTGGTTCACTCTTACCTGCAGGCTTAAGGGCGGCCAGCGCGGCTTGCAATGCGGTGGTGGCCGCATCGACTTGCGCCGCCGTGGCATTTGGATTAGCCGCTACCGCTTGGGCAGCCGCCAAGGCATCAGCCACGCCGACATAGCTTTGGGCGGTGTAATGAGCCGCATCCTTAGCCGCTTTTTCGCCCTGGGCAATCGCCGCTTGCAAGGCGGTCTTATCAACCACCACTGGCTTAGCCTTGAGGCCAGCCAGCGCCGCGGTCAGCTGAATCGCGGCACCATCAATGGTGTCCTGCGTGGCGGCATCATCGCCAACCACTGCGGCCGCATTGCTGATGGCATCGGCCAGCGCTTGCTGAGAGTCCACGGTGTAGACACTGACGTCGACCCCTTGCGCAAGCTTCAATGACTCGGCCAAAACAGCTTTGTCAATGTGCGAGGCCTGGGTGAGGCCTTTGACGGCATCAATCAGGCTTTGTTGCGCCATGTCGATTGCCGCTTGGTCAGCCGCGCTGTCGTCAACGACGGTTTGGCCTTGCGTCAAGGCATCGGCAACGGCTTGCCAGCTAGCAGCGGTGTAATGCTCCGGATTCAGGGCCTTGGCGGTGGCGATGCTTTGCCGTAAGCCAGCCTTGGCGGGATCGAGGTAAGTCAATTCAACAGCCTCTGGGGCGGCTGGCAAGGCTTCCTCGCTGATTTGGTTAACCAGCATGGGATCCGTCAGTGCCAGCTTCAGCGCATCCCCGGACAGTGGCTTCTTCGCAGTTAAAGTAAAGGTCGCCAGATCCAAGTCGCCGCTTAAGCGGTCGGCTTCGCCTTTGTTCGAGAAGATCAGATAGAGATCTTCGCTGCCGTCTGAGTGCAGCCGCGGCTTGGAGAAGTTGATCATGTTCTTCGTCGCGTCGGTAGCTTGAACGTTGCCAAAGGTCAGTTCCTTGCTGGTGTACGGAATGTGCACGGACAGGGCGTTAACGCCGGTCAGATCATGGCCTTGCAAAGTCACGGTAATCGTATCACCTGGCTGGTAACTGGTCTTATCTGCCTTGAGGGTCAACGTCCCCGTTGGCACATGGCCATCCCAAGTTGTAACGGCGGTGCCGAGCTTGGTTTCGACATAGTTGATGTCAAAGGCATCGATGGTGCCGTTTTGGTTCATGTCACCATTTTCAACATAGCCATCAAAGTCGGAATCCTTGCCATGCGTCAGGCCGGCGTAGTTCCGCAGAGAGGTTTCGTCGTCATCGGTCCAGGTGCCGTCGTTGGTCAAGTCCCCAGGCCAGTGCGGCTTGGTGCCTTCCTTCTTGAACAGCAGGAATTCTTGACCCGAAACGAATTGGCCGACCGACATCCCTTTTGGCACGGTGAAGCGAACAAAGTAGGCTTTCAAGCCGCTGAGATCAACGGTCTTTTCTTGGCCGTTGGCGGCCCAGCCACGGGCCTGAATCGGAGCGCTCCAGTGCACGCCGTCGATGGAAACTGAGATATCCAGGCCCTTGATGGTCCCGTTACCGCCATCCACGCGCGGTACGTAGGTGAAATGGTCCAATTCGTACACATTGCCCAGTTCTGCCAGAATGGAGAGCGGTGTAGCGTCTTGCTTTTCATCCGGTCCGGTGAACCAATTGGTATGCGCCGTGGTGTTCAAACTCAGGTCGAAGAGCAATTCTGGGCCCATGTCTTCCTGCCAGATATTGGTGCCAGTGATATTGGAGTCCGTGCTCCGAACCGAAATGCCCTTGATGGCGTCTTGGAGTGGATCATCGTCAGTGCTCATGGTCTGCACATCGGTCCACGCCCCGGTGCCATCAGCCGTAATCGCCTGAATTTGCACGGTGTGGTCACTCTTCACCAGCAAGCCATCCAGGATAAAGCTGGTGCCTTGCACGTTAGCATGGAGCACTCCGTCAAGCTTCAGGTTATAGCCGGTGGCGTTTGGCGCCGCATCCCAAGTCATGCCGATTTGCCGAGCATCGGTGGTGTCGGCTTGCTGGGTCAGATTAGTGACGGCTGGCACGGCATCATCTTGGGCCGGCAGCGCATTGACTGGGGCGGCGGTGGTATCAACGCCGTCAACCGTCAGCACAATGCCATTTTGGGTGACATCGGTGGCGCCTAACTTCACGCGCAGGAAGGCTTGCTCGATGCCGGTGCCAATCCCCTTCAGGTAGTCATTGATCAGGTAAGCCTGGTCATAGAAGTACACGTTCGTGCCGGCGTTGAAGGCTTCTAAGCTATCCACCGCGGTGAGGGTGACGGTTTTGCCGCCAACCGTAGCGGTGACGCTGGCTGGTGCCGTCTTGCTGCGAATATCAAATTCGGTCGTGCGATCGGTGACCATATTGGCATAACTGCCGGTCATCGGATCAACGGTAACGGTGAGCTTGGTGCCTTGCAGGTCAGAGCTGATGGTGGTCTTGCTGGACTGGCCATTCAGGTACTCCTTGGAAATCCCATCATCCTCGTAGTTCGTCGTGGTGGTCTTACCGTTAGCGTAAATTTGGAATTGCCGCTGGCTGAGATCCATTTTGTCTGGCGTGTTATGCGCAGGCGTGGTGGCGATGATGGCACCGGCTTTGACGAAAATTGGCAGCTTCCAAATCGGGGCGTCAAAGTTATTAATGACCTGACCGCCTTGGTATTCCTTACCGGTGTAGTAGTCAATCCAGATTTGGTTGGCATCTGGCAGGTAAATGCCATTGCGCACGTCATTGCCTTGCGCGTCGGCGTTAGTGTCCTGGTAAACTGGTGCCACCAGGAAGTCGTCGCCCCACATGTACTCGTATTTCACCAAATCCGTGTAGGTTTCTGGCAGATTTGGATAGTCGAGGAACAGCGCGCGCACCATTGGCTTGCCATCGAAGGTCGATTGCGCCGCTGCCGTGTAGATGTACGGCATCAGCATCGACTTTTGCTTCAGATAAGCACGGTTGATGTTGGTGGTCGCTTCATCAAAGACAAATGGATTCTTCGGGTTGCTGCCCCAGCCATCCATGTTGAGTTCGATTGGGGTGAAGGTCTTCCACTGGAAGTCGCGGATGTTGATAATCGGGTTCTTACCGCCGAAAATCCCATCCAAGTCAGATCCGACATTCGGCTGGCCGGATAAGCCTTCGCCGATGTACGTTGGAATGTGGAACCGAATGTATTCCCATTCGCCGCCAGTTTGGTCGCCATCCCAGATACCCGCATAGTGCTGGGTGCCAGCCCAGCCGTTCAAAGTGATGATGAAGGGCCGAATACTGTCGCCGTTCACTTGTTCCATCATATCGGTGGCGGTTTCGATGCCATCAAGCCCGAAGGAGTAGCCAGGACCCACCCAAGCCACGTCGGTCTTCAGCGCCACGACCCCGGCAGCGACTTCAGCGGCGAAATCGCGGTCCTTATTGGTCGGGTTATCGGGATCAACCGGCTTCAGATTTTGCTGGGTCCACAGGCCAACTTGAATACCACGCTCGTTGGCGTACTGGATGAATTCCTTCAAGTTTTCGATGTTGCCAGCCAGGGTATCGGTTTGGCCGTAGCCGGCACCATAGCCGTCATTCGGCAGGAACCAGCCCAGTGGCATGTCATGCGCGATGTATTCATCGATTACTTCACGCGCGGAGAATTGGTAGTTATCCTTTTCCCCGTTCAAGGATTCCAGCGTGCCGGTTTGGCCAGCAGGCACCTTGTCTGGTTCGTATTCCTTGTAGGTCTTGCCATCTGGGAACTTAATGCCGCCATACGTGCCTTCTGGAACTTCGACCCAGATATCGCGGTTATAAGCGTTCAAATGCGCTTCATAAAAGGCGTAATGTGGCATCAAAGCCGGCAGGCCGGTGAGCGTCTGGTAATCGTGAATCAAGGCGTACGCCGTGTCATCGAAGAAGTAAACCGCATCAAAGCGATCTTCTTCATGATTGGCGGTGATTTCGCCATTATTCGCGGTGTCAAAATTGTAGGTCCCTGGCTTGAAGGTGTTGCGCACCACGCCGTAACCCGCAGTGGACCAGTAGAACGGATTAGGTGACGCTACCCCGCCATCAACCCAGTCGTTGGTCTTGAGAATCTTGATTTCCTTGCCCTTCATGGTGAATTCACCATTTTGGGTGCCGCCGCCGAAGTACTGGCTGCCAGCGGCGTCCTTCAGATATTGCGTCGACCCCCCGGCCGTCACTTCCAAAGGCTTGCTTTCTGCCAGTACAATCTTGTTGTTATGCAGCACCGACATCAACCCAGTGGCCTTGGCGAACTGAATTTGAATCGCATCAGTGCCGATGGTCCAGCCGGCGTCAGTGGTGGTCAAGGTCGAGGCGTCGAAGGCCGCCTTGTCGTAGTCATCTAAGGCCTGCGGGAAAATCTTGGCGTTGAGCCCTTCCTTGGACTGCGCCGGGTCGCCGTACTCACCGCTTGGATCAACATAATAGCGGAACATCTTATCAGTGAGCACACTGACCTGCGCCTTTTGCCCGTTTTGATAGGTGACTTCGTAGACGTTGGTTTGCTTCTCGACGTTGGTGATTGGATTAGCCACCGTGTCATCGCTGACAGCATCGTCTGCGCTTTGGTCATCAGCCGCTGGTTGGTCAGCGGCTTGCTTAGCTGCTTGATCTGCCGTTTGGTCTGCCGTTTGGTCAATGGCGGCATCAGCGGCCGGCTTTGCCTCTTGCTCTACCCCAGGGGCCGGATCCGCCTTAACGTCTGCAGCAGCCGCCGACTCCCCAGCCGGTGCTGCTTCTGCTGTTGCTTGCTCTGCGGCCGGTGCTTCAACCTGCTTACCCGTAGCGGTTGTGGCATCGGCGGTTTGATCAGTTTGCGGCTGGTCAGCTTGTGCCTGCGTGCCTTGAACCGCAGCTTCCTCCTTGGCTGCTGGTTCCTGCGTTGCCGCGTGAACGTGATACCCACTTAGTCCTGAGACTGTTAAGAACGAAAGCACTGCCGTACTGTACAGCAGGCCTTTGAACTTGAAAGTGGTGGACTTCCCATGTGCCATACTCAGTTTCCTCCTTTTGGTGCCTGGCTCGTAATTCGCCCGTGAGCCGGTTATCTCAGACATTGATACCCCCACTCCCCAGTAGTGGTACCAACCACCGTGAGTGTATCCGGTTTCAAGACTGGCCGCAAGCGGATCCAGTGGGTTCCAGGGTGGTTCAATCGCGCTAAAAATTTGTCCCCCTTGCTTGCACCTAGCAACAAATATTTTATTTCTAAGAACGATTTTTTTGGTTTTTGAATATTTGACCGAATTTGCTTGCATCAACCGGTCTTTTAGGGCGGTAAACGCCCGATTGGTAGGTACGATTAACCCGGAAATCTTTTTTAAACCGAGCCACAATACTCATTATTTTCACGTTTTTAACCACACCATCGGCGCCACTGTACATTTTAAAAAATGAGTCCTTTCACCTTTTTGGCAATGGTCTAATCGATTTCGCCAATTTTCACGAATTGGGTTTTTAAGCCCGGATTCAGCCCTATTAGACCGGCGTTTGCCGTTTCCAACCTCTAACCACTTTTGTACATACCAATAGTGAACGATGCCTGACCTGCAAACAACCTGCCCCTTTGCAGGCACCAAAAAGCACCGTTCACCTGCGATTCACAGGGAACGGTGCCGGTTTAACTCACTGTGGTCCTAAACTAATCACGCGCGGTGCTTGCGCCAGCTCAGCGCCACTGCGGCTAACAACGCAACCCCAAGCACGCTTAACGCGGCAAAGGTCACTTCGCCGGTACTTGGCAGACTTTGATGCTTGCCGGTTTGCGGCTTCGCATCGTGGTTCGGTTTGGCGTTCGGCGTTGGTTTTGGCGCCGGCGTTGGATTCGGCGCTGGTTCTGGTTCTGGCTTTGGTTCCGGTTCCGGTTCTGGTGCCGGTTCCGGATCTGGCGTTACGGCGACCAGGGCCTTCATCGCAGCGTTCACCTTAGCCGTGGCGGCATCCACGGCCGTTTGCGTGGCGTCGCTGGTCAAGGCTTTGGCCTCAGTGATGGCAGCCTGCAACGCTGCCCAGCTAGCCTTGGTGTAGGCTTTTTCGTCATACTTACCTGCTGCTGCCAGTGCCGCTTCCAGCGCAGAGGTATCCGCGACTTTAGCCAAACCTTTGATGGCTTCATTCAGCGCCTTGGTGGCGACATCCACTGCGGCCTGAGTGGCTTCAGGATCAGCCGCAACGGCTTGGGCAGAGACCCGCACTTTCTTCAAAGCTTGCCAGGTGCTTGGCGTGTAGTCGGCTTCCTTAAGCTTGTCGGCCGCCGCTAAGGCATTGGTCAAGGCTTCTTTACCTGCCACTTTGACCAAATCAGCGATGGCAGTGGTCAGGTTTTGCACCGCAACATCGACATCGGACTGCGCAGCATACTGGTCATCCACCAGTGCTTCTGCCTGATCGAGGGCCGTTTGCACTTTGGCAAAGCTGGTTGGCGTGTAATCGGCCGCGGCCAGCGTCTTGGCCTGCGCAATCACTTTTTGCAGAGCAGTTTTGTCGACTGGCACTGCTAATTGCACGGTGACGGTTTGACTCGCCCCTGCCAGGCCCGTGGTGTCAAAATGCAACTGGTTGCCTTCTGCCGTGAAGGCGCCGGCAGCCTTGGTCGCGATTGACACCGGATGGTTAAAGGTGAAGTTCACCGTGGCGCCGGTTTGCCGCGGTTCGGCGGCGGTTAATTGATAACGGTTGTGCCCCAGGTCCTTGATGACAACGGCAGCGGTGTTATCAATTGAAACGAGGTCCGCTAGCTGGTCGGCCTTGGTCCAAACATTCGCCAGGATTTCATCCTTGGTTTGAATGGCCTGCAGTTGGTTGCTGTTGGCCAGCACCTTGTAGCTTGGCGTTTTCGCCAACGCAGCGATTTTGGCATCGGTAGCGCCAGGCACGGTCACGTATTCGTAACTACCATTGTCAACGTTTTGGCCGTGCATCGCGGCCAGGGTCAGATAGGTTTTAGAGTAAACCGTATCAGATGGGAAGTACCCGTTGATCTCTTTATACGAGCCTTCGCGCGTGGCTTGGCTGATGGCCACTTGGTCATTGTGCGGGGCAATGATATAGCCGACGTTGTTTTTCGGGTCCGCCGCGTTGAGGTTGGCCCACTGGCTGACCGTCTTTTGACTAGCAAAAGGCTGGCCATCAACTGTGATTTTTGTGGTGGCAGGATCGAATTGCCGCTGGTCGACGATGGTTTCGATGTCGGCCTTGGTGCTGCCGGTGATGTTAGCACCGAGGTTAACGATTTGCCCGTCAAGCAGGAACCAAGACTTCATCGCCTTCAGATTTTGGCCTTCGTTCACCTTGTTTAGCGCCATGCCGATGCTGGCGGTGTGGTGATCGGTGGCCCCACCCACCCAGGCTTGTGGACTACGCGAAGAGGACTTTTCACCGATGGTCAATTCAGTGGTATCCACCGTGGTCCCAGGCAAGCGATATGGGTCGACGGTTGGCCAGTAGCCTTCGCCAAATTGATCTAGGTCGTTGTTGTAGAGATAAACCATGCCGTCAGCGCTGTGCCAGGCTTTACCGTTTTCGGTGTTGCCATATTCGAAGTTGGCGATGCGCTTGGAGTACATGGCAATCCCAACGGCATAATCGGCAGTTTTTTGCAAAACGCGGTCCATCGAGCCGTAGACATTCAGTGAAGCCACATCGGCTGGCTGCGCGGAGGCGTTAGCCAGGGCGGTTTTCAGGCCGGTGATGGCGGCATAGTCGCGGGGATTGTTGAAGTAGTTGTAGCGATTGCCCACTTGTGCCACCCAAGTCGCCACGGCATGATAGATTTTGGCCTTCAGCGGGGCCGGCGTTGCGTCGGCGATTAAGGTCAAGTTTGCCAGAGTTTCCTTCCCGGTTTCCAGCTCAGTGGTTTCAGGGTTAGTGCCAGGCGCCCGGGAAATACTCCGCCCGGAAACCATCGATGGCATCCGCCCGTTGACCATCAGCTGCAGATACCCCTTATCCAGCAGGTTGAAGACATTGGTAAACTGGCTTTCGGCAATTGTCCAAGGCGTGCCAACCAAAATCGACGAGACGCGCGCAATCCCTTTGATCATTTCGTTGCCGTAGGAGCCGTTGTATGGGAAGAAGGTGTGCTGCACGAAGGAACCATCAGCATAAATCCCATCTTTAGCGGTTACCAACCCCATGGCTTTAGGCAGGTTTTGTTGGACCAGCGCCACGCGGCTGTCATCTTCCAGCAACAAGCCACTAGCCAACACGGAAATCGAAATATCTGTCAGGTTCGCGCCGGTGGCGGTGTAGCTTGGCCACTGAATGTTAGGATCCTTGCAGTAACCCAGCAGGGGCTGGACGAATTTCACCAAAGTCGCGTGATCTTTTGCGTTCAAGTCGTTATACAGCAGCATCAACGTGTCATCGAGCTGCTGCGCAGAGCCGATTTGCCAATCCCACCAGTTGCCCTTGGAATAAGTACCGTTATATTGCTTCTCCGTGATCATAAAGTTGATTGCATCGATAATAGCATCGTAAACTGCCTGATCATGGTATTGCTTGCTGAGTGGGTTGTAATAACCCAGCGTCAGGAGCTTGATGTTGGTAAAGGTGGTGGTGTAGTCCGCCGAAATGGTATCCGCTGGCTTCAAGGCCCACACGCGGTCGCGGTCGGCGCTGCGATCCATTGTCTCCCACAAGGTTTGGCTCTGGTTCGCCAGACTGGTGAGGTAGGCCTTTACATTCGCGTCACTTAGGTCCGGGGTTTCGGCGATCAAACGGTCGCGCCAGCGCTGACGCATTTGCACGTACTCGGCGCGCGCCGCGGCAACGGTGACTTCAGCCTTTGCGCTCACATTGGTGTTGGCCGCTGCTGCGGTGATGGTGGTTTTGCCGGCTTTGAGCCCGGTGACTTGCCCCTTCGCATCAACCGTTGCCACGCTAGGATCGCTGCTGGTCCAAGCGATGGCATCTGCTTTCGGCGTCATATCGCTAGGGGTAGCGGTGTATTTGAACTGCGTGGTGTTGCCGACGCTCACTGTTTTGGTCGTCGCATCTAAGGTGAGGCCGGTCAGCGTTTGCGCTTTGGCAAAAGCCTTGATTTCATTGATACTAGCACCGTACGTTTGCTTGTTGGTGTGAAGCCATTGTTTTTCTTGGTGGAACTTGATGTAACGCACCTGTTGTTGGGTCAGAGTGATTTTGCGATCAGCCTTGACGCCGTTGCTGGCCGGCAAAGCCTTGTTGACGGTATAAACCGATTTGAACTGCTGATCGTCCTTCGCCACCAGCACTTCATAAGCCGGGGCTTCCGCAAAAAAGTCCAGATCGATTTCACTAACCGGCTTGGCTGCCCCTAAGTCCACCGTCAGCCACTGATCATCAGTCTTACCCGCCGACCAGCGGGTACCTTCATCGCCGTCAACCGCCTTTTCCCCGCTGAACTTGGGGTAAACCCAGCTGCCATCATCATTTTTATCGCCTTCGACGCCAGAAAATGTCACTGGCCGGTTCAGGGCGAGGTTCAAGTTGTCATCGGCCTGCACATGCATCGCGCCGGTGGTCACCAATGCTAATGCTAAGACGCTGGCACTAATCAAATGTCGCTTCTTCATTTTGCTCCTCCTCAGGTTCACTTTTTAGTCAATGCTGAACGGCCGGTCGTCGCCCACCGACCGCCGCTCAGTTGCCTTACTTAAAATTTTGACCAGCGTGAGCGTACCAAGGTGCGGCTGGAAGCGCAATCATTCATATCGCGCATTTGCCAGTGGTATACACCACCGGTGACCGCTATTCTGGGCCGGAAAATAAAAATGCCCGGATTGGGCTTAAATTTTCCATACCAATAGATGCTCGACAAATCACAATCGCGTTTTTCCAAGCGGTAATCACTAGTTATTAGCGATATTGACATTTTTAATCGGAATATTTTTGTACATACCAATTCATAAAAAACATTAAGCGCCCAGTTTGGTGAACAGCTGAGTGCGGATTATAAACACGAAGATCCGTGTTATCGACCAATTCGCACAGAAGCCAAAACACTAATCTTGGAATCGAAAAAGCCGCCAAATGGCGGCTTTTTCGCACTAAACTTGTTTTTGCGGCGCGACCTCAACATTGGCTCCCATCGATAGCAAGCCATTAAAGGTTTCCTCGCAATCATTAAGGTCAAAGCCCTGTTTCCCGGTGTCCGGGGTTGGGACCTTAACCGTGGTCACTGGAGCGACTTCGCGCAGATATTCCAAGGCGGCTGGTGTGTCGGTTTTTAAGCCGTCGTCCCACCACAATGTGACGGGATTTTTACTAATCATGAGCGTCACTTTGAATTCCATCTGTCTCGCTTCCTTCCTGTGTCTGAAAGCGTACCTTCTCTATCTAGAATATCGCATCAGGTCGTCAAGGCGCTAAGTATCTGCTCACTGCTTAAAAAGCCAGCGTCCGCAAAGTAGAAATACTCTTCCAGTAATCGTCATAGGCCTGCTGCGTCGCCTGTTTATAGTCTTCCCAATCCCGTTGCTGTTCCGGACTCAGTATCAAACCGTCCATGCTGATGGCATCAGCGATTGCGCGCCGGAGCGGCAAGACCTCGGTGTACAATTTGACCCCTTGGTACTTCGCATCAGCCGCCACGGTGATCAAGCCCTTGCTGCGCACAGCGAGGGCTTGCGCCTGCGCCGAGCCGGTAGCAAAGCTATGAGATAGACCAATTAGTGCGGCCACAATCAACATCTTTTCTTTATCGCCCATCACTTTTATCCCTCCCAAAAAACGCTTTCTTTGTTGCTACCCTATGCCCAACTTCATTGTGCCACCAACTATAGACGGTGACCAGCGCCGAAGCCGTTTTGTTTCACGTGAAACCGAACAAGCCAAGCACTGCCGGCAAGCTCACTTGACCAACCCACATCGCGTTTTCGCCATCAAAAAAGTGCCACCTGATCGGCTTGATCAAGTGGCACCTCTTTCATTGCTACGGAAACTGAGGAAGACGGTTCAACAATGCGGGGAGTTTAGTCTTCTTTGCGCTTACGGAACCCAGCGAGCATCCCTAGCGCGCCTAACACAGACAGCCCGACCAAGGTCGTACTGGTGTCAGCGGTATCGCCTGTCTTCGGCAAGTTCTTCTTAGCCGCTTTCATGGCCTTGTCTGCCTTCGATGGTGACTGGTGGTTAGCTTTAGCAATTTGGCCTTTGTGCTTGCCATTGTTGCCCTGATTATCCTTGTGACCTTGGTTTCCATTATTTGGCTTGGTACCTTGGTTACCCTTGCCAGGTTTACCAGTGTCAGTTGGCGTGGTGACCGGCTCTTCTGGCAACGTAAAGGTTGTCGTCAATGGCGCGGAAACCTCACCATTTTCATCAACGGCCCAGAGTGCCAGCGTGTACTCACCCGGCTGGAACCCAGTCAGATCAGTTTGATCCGTCAACGCTTCTGCCCAATCCCCCGGTGTCGCTGGCACGCTCTGACCAGCAGTAAGGACGTAGAAGTAGTAGGTCGGGTTGGTCATGCCACTAATGGTTGGCCAGTCAGCCACGGTGAACCCAGTTGGCGTCAATGCGCTAGCGGTCAATGCCTTGTTCCAAGCCGGCTTGGCGGCCAGCGCTGCCACCGCAGCCTTAACCGCATCGGCAGCTTGATTCAGGTCATCCACGGTGCTAGCGTCATCGGCCAGAGCCGCTTGGCCAGCCGCCACTGCCTTTTGCAAAGCAGTCCAGGTCGCTGGCTTGTAGTCAGCTTCGTGCTTGGCCGCAGCCTCCGCCAAGGCGTCAGTCAGGGCTGCTTGCGCATCGATCTTCGGCTGCGGATCCACCACCGTGACGCTGCCGGTGGCAGTCGTCGTCAGGCCAGCGGAGTTCATGGCGGTGACGGAAACCGTGTAAGTGCCTGGTGTCTGCGGATCAATTTGCGAGTCATCGACGGTCAGCCGCTGAATCTCGCTGCCATCAATCGTGTCTGCATAGGTCAAACTCGGCAGCCAGTCAAAGGCGGTCAGGTCTTGCCCTTTCTGCATTTCGGTTGGCGCCACGGTCAAGGTTGGCGTGCTGCGGTCAACCAGCAGCGTAATGTCAACCGCCGAGGCAAAGGTATCTGGCGTATCGCCGATGGTGTGAACCGGAATCAGCACCAGTTTGTCGACATTGACCGTGTCAAAGTTCAGTGTCTTGGTGGTATTGTCACCGGCCCAGTTGCCGGAAGCCAGTAACGTGCCGGTCGTATCGTCAGGCCCAGCATAACCCCAGAGTTCGTACTGGGTGATGATGCCGTTCTTCCCTGAAGCCCGCGGCTGGTAAACCAAGCCGTTGATTGGATAGGTGCCATCCAGCTGCATGGTGACCGTCCGCTGTTCAACGGTGGTGACATCATTCCAGTTAGTGTGCCAATCAGTACTTGGATCGCCATCGAAGGCATTTTCAATTTCTTCACCCGGCTGGAACGAGCCCGTGCTTGGGGTGATGTGCTGATCTGGCAGCTGCTTGGTGGCAGCAATACTAATCATGCCATTCGCTGCGTCTTGGAGGGCTTTCGAGGCGCCGGTGACGTCATCGATCGAAGCGTCAGGATTATCCAATACCGCCTGCGCACTGGCCACTGCGGCATTGAAACTATCCACACTGGCCGGTGTGTAAAGGCTCATATCTTCCTTCTTCGCTGCATCAATCAGGCGGGCCAAGTCGCCGCGGATTTGTTCCAGATAAGCGGATGCCAGGTTTTCGTCAGTGAGTTCGGTCACTTTGAAATTATCCAAAATGAAGTCGTACTGGCCACCAGCGAGACTCCTAATCCCAAAGCCCAGACTACCATCAGGCGCGCCAGCCACAACCAGGCTCACATGCTGCGTGTGGGTGGCAGCTAGGTCAGCAGCGGACTGATCGCCATTGGTGGCTGGGAGTGCATTGAAGGTCTGATAATAGTTTTCGCCATCGACGGAAACAGGCTGGAAGGCACCGTTGCCATCAGTTTGGTAATCGAATTCAACTTTGTAGTACTTCCCAGCTTCGAATTGAACCGATTGCGGAATCGTCGTGTACAAAAGCCCAGTGCCTTGCTTGTGAGACTTCAAGGACCAGTCGCCGCCGAGCACATCATCAATCTTGTTACCGTTCCAGCCGTACTGCGTGTATACATCATGCCGTTCAGACAGGTGGTCACGGGGATCAGCCACCCCATCGGCAGCGCCGTTGAAGAATGGATACAGCCCAATCGCCTTAGTGTCTTCAAAGTCTTGGTCAATGATGACCTTGTTGCCATCAGCATCGGTCGTACCACTTTGAAGATTCGTTTCCCGGGAAATAACTCGCAGGTCATCAAATTGAGCCAGCGTGTCCCCAGCGTCAGCGGCCAAGGTGATGGTTACGGTAGCGTCGGCTGGGACGGTGAAGTCCACGCGGGCCTTTTGCATATAAGATTTTGCGTCGTTAGTTGTGTGATTCGTATCGGCCTGAATGTAGTTTTGGTCGATGGAATTGCTGAACGTCAGCGTCTGCGGCTGGCCATTCACGGTCACGGTGATGGTCACCGGCCGATTGTGGGTTTCGGTGTTCACGTACAGGCTGTAATCACCAGCGGCCAGTGGCGCGAGCTGTTGGGTGACACTCATCGCCTGCTTGCCGGCTTGCAGCAAGTAGTCGCCATTCTCATTGCGAACCACCTGGGGATCGCCGGTGACTTGCCAGTTATCTGCCAGGGTGTTGGCCGCGTTGAAGCCAGGGTCTTTGAGCACGGTGCCTTCACCGAAGTTCAGCTCCTCGGTACCTTCTTCAGTCAGCGTTAAAACGTAAGGCGTGGCGGCATCCAAATCCAACGTCACCGCACCATTGACCACGTCGACTGCCCCCAGCGCCACCCGACCTTGGTCAGTCAGCTTGTACAGGTACAGCTGCTTAGCATCCTTGAAGCGGTCCGTGAGCTGCCAGGTGGTAGTGCCCTTTGTGTCGCTCCAGTAGTAAAGCTTGTCAAAATTGAGCCCGGTAGTGTCAGTCGTGCCGGCCTTGATGCCATTACCCACGGTATCCGTGGAGTCCCATGGCAGGAGCATTGAGACAGAATGGCCGGTTTCGGTGCCGCCATAGGTCAGCTGGTCGCGCAGGACTTCGACGCCGTTCATCGTAATCAGCTTGGTGCCGGTGGAATTATCGACTTTCACGCCGTTATCGAAGCTGATCGAGCCGACGTAATCCTTTTTGGTGTTGTCCCAAGTGGCATTCCAGTTGGTGATGTTGAAGTGCTGCAGGAACTTGGTTGGCAAATCCGTCCGATAAGTAACATCCACAAAGCTGTCGAAATCAACTTTGGCGACCCAGCCTTCGAAGGCCTCGAATTCCGCCCCACCCAGCAGCGAATTATCGCCGATGGTCCAGGTGTCTTTTTGATTGTTGCGCATGAAACGTTCGATGTTGCTGTTTACGCCTTTAGTGGCACTGCCGCCGTAAGCTTTTTCAGCGGACCAGTGGTTCCACAAGGTGTCATATTCCAGGGCATTCGGGAATTCGTTGTGCAGTTCCCAGCCGAGGCTAGCGATTTCGGCGCCTAATTCACGGGATTCCCAGCCGGCTTCGCCTTGGTTGCCCCAAACATCGACGTAGATGAAATCAAGGTCAGGACTGAGCGCCTTCAAGGCCTGCAAGCGCGCCAAGCGGTCGCCGCTTAAGGCATCATAGCGCTGGTTGATCATGTAGGAAGGATCCAGCCAGTCCCAGCCCTTCTTGGTCGGATCAACAAGCTGATCATCGAAGGCCTTGGCTTCTGGATAAGATTCAGTGTCGTTGATGTGGACCCCAAAGCTGGCATTGTAATCATGGCCGGCTTCAATCAGGGCGTTGAAATCATCAGCGCCGCCTTGGCGTTCCCCAACCGCATCGTAGTCTGGGTGAGCCGAGTCATGGCCTTCGCTTTGGTACCCTTTCAGCAGCACCGTTTGGCCTAAGCCGTCAGTAATGGCGTAGACGCGCTTGGTTTCATCAAGGGTGGTTGAAAACGGATTGGTGGCTTCCGACGCGAAGTTCATCGGAATGCGCTGCGCTACAACGCGCCGCGTATCCTGCCAGCCCAGCGGATCATTTATGATGTCGCGCGTTACAATAGCCGCGTCCTGCCAATCGACAATCCCGTCGCCGTTTTCGTCTTCAGCAAAGGCCGCAGACCATTGCGGCAAAGCAGTGAGGCTAGCTGACAACAGAGAGGTGTTGTCTTCCGCCGCCCGCAGCGTGAAGTAGTTGGTGCTCAAGCTGGCCAGTTTTTCCCCTGCCACGGTTTGCGTGGTTAAAATCAGCCGGTTGTCTTCGGACTTATCGGCGCCATCTTGGGCCGCATTGGACCAGACGCCGGCCGCCACCGTGTCGTTGTTGACAAAGGCGTACCGATATTTTTCGGTGCCTTCTGCCTGACTGGCTAAAGCCTTGAAGGTATCGCCAGTCGCCCCGTTGGTTGAGGCGCTTGTAGCGGTATCCATCCGCACGCCAGCAAAACTGGCATCCTTGTCGGTTACGGCCACGCTGGCTAGTTGATCATTCGGGAACGCGAGCTGATGAATAATGGTGCCGTTCAGCTCTTGAATGTTGCTGACGGCAAAGTTCACGGTTTTGCCGCTCACTGTGGCGGTCACGGTGAAGCTCAGCTTGTCCGTCACGGTCATGGTGTAGCTGGCTTGGGTGGCACTGAGCTGATTGAAGGTGACGGTTGGTGTGTAAGCCACGCCATCCAGCGTAATCTGCGTCAAAGCAGTTTGCGTTGCCTTCATAGTCTTGCCGTCTTTGAAGGTATAACCATAAACCGCTGGGAACGTCGTCGACAAGTAGGCGCTCATGTCAGCAGTCGTCAGCGTTTGATAAGCCAGTCCGCTTGGCACCACTGCTGGGGTAGCCTCAGGGGTCGCCGGGGCAGCGGTCACCGTCTTTGCGGCAGGCGCTGGCGTCGCGGCGGCTTCTTCAGTCGCTGCTGGAGTGCTGGCCGCGGGCTGCGCGGTGTCTGTAGCTGCGGTTGCAGTCGCCTGCGCAGTCGTAGTTTCAGCGGCAGGCGTTTGGCCGGTCGCCGAATCAGTGGCGTCAACTTGCGCAGTTTGTGGCGTACCCGCTGCCACATCTGCATGTACCGTTGTCGTGGAAATGGCAGCGATCCCCATCGCGCCAGAAACTATACCCATAACGAGCCAGCGTTTACCGGCCTTAAACATTTTGTAGTGCTTTTTCTCCATGTTGCTTCCTCCTCCGTATATGAAAGCGCTTGTGGTACGCTCATGAGTGTACACGCCGTTTATTATTTTTTCAAACGTTTTACGGGTTTGTACTCAATTATTTAAAAGATAAAAAAATATTTTTGTAAGCGTGATTTCAGCATCAAAAAACGCCAAATCTCTCGGGATTTGGCGTATACCAATTCAATCATTCAGCTAAGATTTTTGCCCGCGATGGCGGCTGTCGTTGATCTTCTGCTTGGCCTGCATCAACTTCAGCGGGTCCAAATTCAGCTTGGCACACATGTCGAAGGCATAAATCAGCACATCCGCCAGCTCTTCCGCCGTGTGGGCCACTTCCGTTGCGGTTGGCGCCTCACCGGTATCTTTCCAGGTGTAGATATCGAGGACCTCGGCGGCTTCGACATTCAGCCCCATGGCCAGGTCTTTCAAATCATGGCGCCAGCCGCGCTCATCGCGGTCCGCCGCTAAGGTTTCAATCATCGCCTTGATAGCCGGCGCAGTGTGCTCATCTAGCTGCAGCTGTTGGCCGTGGTGCTCTGGATCCAGTTCGTGAATTTTGCCTTTCATCGCTTTTCCTCACTTAGCTCATGTTTGATTAAGCCAATTGTACCTGATACAGCGCAATCACGCTGCCTGGCACAGGCAAAAACGCCGGACGCGGCCCAAGCTGGGTCGCAACCGACGCTAGTAGTCACGCTATTCAGCGGCCGGCGCCTGCCGCACAAACCCGACGCCACCCAGCAGCATGAGCGACACGAAGGCCAACAGCAAGCCCCAGAGCCACCCGGTGATGCGGCCGTTTAAAAACAGCAACGCAAACGCGCTGTACCAAGGTTGACGGATCAGCCACTGCGACAAACCGCTGGCAACCGCCACTTGCTGATGCACGTTGGTCGCAGCCGCTTTCGTCGTCGTGACGCGCCGTGCCACCACCACCCGGCGATATTGGGTGCCAATCGGACCTTCGCAGCGAATTAGGGTCACCCGATCCTCTTTGGTCTCCGCCAGCACCTGAATTTCCGTTTCCTTCACCACCCGATTGTCAATCACGTGATAAGTGGCGACGTGACGGCTATCCGTCAGGTAAACCGCCGCCCCAATTTTCACTCGGTTCAACGCCGTCAGCAGGACCTCCCCGCCGCCGTGAAAATTGTGCGCCGCAAAGACGTTGTTGCCTACCCCCAGCGGCCGGTCTGGAAAGTAGCGTGCCACGCCCGCCGCCAAAGTTAGATTCGTCATTTGGGCAAACACCGGCAACTTGATGCCGACACTGGGAATAAGCAGCGCCGCATAGCCGCTTTGCCGCTGCAACTGCGCCGCCTGAGTCTGGGCCTGCACATAAGTTTTGGCGCTGACCTCACTGATTTTGGCTTGACCATGGGCCGCCTGCGGTTGCGCGTTGGCTTGCATTGCCTGCACATCCAGCGCAGGCGGCGTTGCCAGATTGCGCCACACCAAGCCGCCAGCAGTTAGAATCGCCACCAACATCAGCGCCGCCGGGAGGAACCACAGCCATCGTTTACGCATGGGCAGCCTCCTGTTTGCGCTGCTGTTTGCGCGCATAGTACCAGTAGGCCAGCACCAGCGCGAGTAGCAGGAGCAAGAAGCAATACTTCCAGATATTCATGAGCGACCAGCGATCGCGGGCCTTGACTGGCGTGTGCTTCGCCGTGGCCAAGGGAATTTTGTGCGCAAACACCAGCAGGCGATGGTCATTGATGCCCTGAGGTGTGCAGGTCATCAAGATGATTTTGTTTTGGGCATCTTTGATGTTGAAGGCTTTGTAAGCATCAGGTTGCTTGGGGTCGATCACCTGCTGGCGGTCGACGGCATAAGCATACTCATGCGCAAAAGCATCCACGTAGACGACATCCCCTTTTTTCAGATAGCGAATGTTGTCAAAAAAGATGCGATTGGCCAACCCGGTGTGCGCGGTCAGCGACGCGGTGACATTTTTGCCTGGCGCCGGCAGCGAAGTGTAGGTTAGCGAGCCCACGCCTTTAGCCAACACAGCATCAGAGGTCCCGTAAAACACCGGCGTTGCTTTCAGGTGAATACTGGGAATTCGCACATAGCCAAATGCCGCCGCCGCGTCGCTTTCAATTTGCTGGTAGGTGACACTAGGAAACGGCCGCACCTGGCCTTTCTGATGCGCCAAGATATTCGCGTTGTACTGCTTGATCAGGGCATCGCGGCGTTTATCGGCGGGATATGCGCGCTTGCGATAATCCTGCGCAATTTCGAGGCGCTGATTCGACGCGATCCAGTCGTACACGAATGGCGTGAAAAACAGCATCACAGACAGCGCAATCCCCACCAGGAGCAAAATGCTGACCAGCCGAGATGGGCGTTTAGGTTTCGTTGCTGCTGCCATGGCGGGCCTCCTTTTGCTGCTTGGCGTATTGGCGGCGCTTGTGCACCAGCCACGTGTAATAAATCAGGAACAGCACCACCAGCAGCGACATCACATAGAGCCACACGTGATACAAGCTGAAGGTATCGCGCTTCACCACTGGCGTTTTTTGCGCTTCATGTAGCGAAATCCGGCGGCCGTACACCAACAAGCGATGCGAGTTGATGAACAGCGGCGTGCAGGTCAACAGCACCGACACATCGCGACCTGGCTGGATTTTCACGGCGTTCAGCGCATTTTTAGCCTGCGGATCGACCACTTTAGTCGTGGTGACGCGGTAGGCTTTGCGGGAGCCATCGAAGGTGGTGAGGTAATACACGTCACCTTTTTTCAGGTAGCGAATATTATCAAAAATCACCCGGTTGGCTAATCCGGAGTGGCCGGTGACCACCGCCAGCGTGTTCGCTCCACCATAGGGCAAGCTGGTGCCAGGCATGGTACCAGCACCTTGCGCCAGGACTTGCTCGCTGTCGCCATAGCGAATGATGGTATTTTTGATGCCGACACTAGGCACACTGACGTAACCAATCACGGCCGGCGCCTTCACCTGAGCGTAGGTGCGAATCGGCGACGGTAGCGGCTGCTTCGTCTGCCGGGCGTAGAGATTGGCATTGTAGCCTTGCACCCGGCGCACCAGCGCCGACGTCGGCGTTTTGGCCACGGCGCGGTCAAACTGCCCCGCCTGCAGCGTGGCTTGGTGCTGAATGTAGCTCGTGTAAACTGAAGGGCCGAGCAGCAGCACTAACCCAACGATAAAAATCAGCCCAAACACGAGGTTGAACCAAAAGCGGGACCAGGTTTTTGGTGCGAATAATCGCCAGTGTTTAGCCATCTGCGGCCCTCCTTTCGACAACGAAATGACCCTTACCGGAGTAAAGGTCATTGTCGCTTGTGCTTAATGATGCAGTTTCTGTCGGCATAATAACCCCGCTGCGCCGAGCGCCAAAAAGGCAGCGGCGAGCAGGCCGGTCCACAAGTTAGCGCGGGCGCCAGCCTGCGGGTAAGTGATTTTCATGCTGTAACTGATTTCAGTGGTCGCCGTGCCATCTAGCGCGCCATTAGTATGGGTCGCCCCAGCTACCCCGCCGTTGTCGTCGGCTTGGAAGTTGGCCAGCACCGTTTTCAGCGACTGGCCGACTTGCGCCTGGGCCACCGTGCCGCCCACCGCGCTGGTGAGGTTAGCCGCGGTCACGGTGCTGCCGGGACTGATGACATAGCCAGCGACGATTTTGGCCGTGACGTCCTGAATGGTAGCCTTGGCAGTCCAAGCACCCAAGGCAATCACGTCATCGCCACTATACGTGACAGTGCGCTCGAAGGCAATGGTCTGGGTCGCTTCAGCGCCAAGCGCAACGGCGGCTTGATCATCCGCGGCCAGCGCCGCATCATCGACTGCTACCTTTACCGTTAAGTTCTTGTGGGTCATGGCGTAGTACGGGTCATTGAGGTCGTCAGGGACAATGGGTCCAACCTGCGCCGGCGTGTAGTTCACCGTGCGGGTAATCGCCAAATCGCCGCCCTGACTCAGCCAGTCAGCCAGCTGGTTCTCCGCTGTCAGTACTTGGTTAGGCTCCATCGCTGTTTCCGGCTTCTCGCCCACCTTGAGTTTCGTCACCTCACCGCGGTACTGGTCAGGCAAGTAGGCGTCGATTTGGGCCTGGGTCAGCGCTGCTACCGTCGGATTGGCCTTGGTGATGGTTTTGTGCGCATTCGCTTCGGCTTCACTCGTGGTCCAATCGGAATACTCGTAAGTGCCATCGAGGTGGGCCGTCACGTAGCGATACAACTTGACCGTCGCCAGCGCTGGTGTCTGCTGGAAAGCCGCGCCATCTTTGAGGTAGTTCACCGCCTCAGTGGCTGTGGCCGTTAAGGGGAGACTATCCGGATTGTCAACCGGGGTGTAAATAGGTACTTTTTTCAGTTCAACAATCCAGGTACCAGGACTACTTTGGAAAGTATAGTTGCTAGCATCTTCGGTATTGTCTGAAACGACTTCGTAACCAGTGAATTTGCTGGCGTTTTGGGCCATAAAGGTCGCGGTATCGACAAAGTTCAGCGGGTCATCCACATTACCGACGATGTCTTGCATGGCAATAACAGTCTTAGTGTCAACGTCTCGATAGCGGACCGTCGCGGTCATTTTGTCGGATAAGCGCTCGACGTACTCCAGATGAACAACGCCGCCAGTGGGCAGGCTGGTAACTGGCTTCGACATGTAGACCATACTGGAATCATATAGGTCTAAATTGGTCTTAAGCCCTTCCCCAACCAATGCAGTACCCTTGGTCTGGCCAGAAGTCTCGACTAACCCTGTATTTGCCCCGATATAGCCGGAGCGTGGTGTTTTAGTTGCGTACACCTCGGTCTTGGTAGGATCAACTGGGTCGCTGTACATAATCAAGCCGTTTGGTTGAAGCGTGAGTGCCTGATCTTCATCAAGTTTTTGTTTATCCCTTGTATCGGCAAGCAGTCCCGTAATATACGCGCCATCATACCCATCCGCAGTGACCTGCAATCGATCCAAGCTTGGCATCGTCCCCGTACCATATTGGGCCGCGTTGAAGACCGCGATATTCATCACAGTACCTACGCGGATATTACTACGCGTCGCGCCTAAATTTTTGTAGAAGACGTTATGACTGATGGACCCCGTTATCGGATCAATTGTGGCAACGTCAGCAGCTTGCCAATCAGCGACTGTGATGACCTTCGCGAGTCGATGGCCGGATTGGTCTTGGTAAACCTTTACTTTATCGACCAAGTCATTGAATGTAGCCCCATTTGCCATGGTGGGTTCCAATCTTGTATAAGGAGCTGAGGCGATGCTGGTACCTTGATCCCGGGTTATTACCGATTGGGCGGCAGCCTCGTCCATCATGATAAAGTTGGAATCAACCCCAGTACCACTTGCATAGGCGTATTCTTTCCCGCTAATTTGAACCGTCCCGTTAACCAACGGTGCATAGAGTAAAGAGAGCTGATCCGTCTGGTTGAACTTGCCCCCCGCCCAGCTGGCACGATTGGACATCCCTGTAAGTGACGTATCCGCTCCGGTAATCGCGGTGGTATACGCTGCCGGATCTAAGGCATTCCCTGAGCGGAGGTTGACACTTTGCCAGGTCGGCTCCCCAAACAACAGATTCAAATCCGCCACTGTCGCAATCTCATCATCCGTCAGCTCTTCAATATCGGTGAAACCGGCTTTGGTTGGCGGCGAGCCAGCGGCGATGACTGGGGCCAGCGGCGAGCCAACCAAGGCCACACACAGCGCCAGAATCGCCGCCGTTAACCACGGTCGTTTGCGCCTTTTTTTCATTAATTTTAGTTGCTTCATTTTGCCTACTCTCCATTCGACCACATCAGCCGCAGCCAATGCTTGTGTAGCACAATAGCCCTCACGCTAGGTGAGAGCTACTGCGATTCGGCATGCTAGCCGCGCCGAGCGCGAGCGAGCCGGCTAATGATCAGCAGGTAACTCCCACTTGCCAGAAGTAATACCGCAAGCAGCAACACCGGTGCTTGAACGTGCATGGCGCCCCCGGTGTGGGCGATTTTCTTGCCCACCGGCGTGCCCGCCGTCGTTAGGGTGTTACCTAGCGTCTTGGCCGGTTTTTGCGAGCCGCTGAAATCCAGATTCGATTTCGGGGCCACCGTGATCACTTGATCACTGCGCTGGACGGTGAAGGCCACCGGTGCGGCAGGATGCTTGATCACAGTGCTGGCCTGTTCAACGACGAGGTAACTAGCTCCAACCACCAACGCGGCCGTCGCGCGGCCGGCGTTATCGGTAACCAGCTCAGCACTAAAAGTGGCTAGGCCAGTTGCTGCCCGGTAGGTTTTGGCATCGTCTGGATCAATGGCACCTTGGCCACTGGCGACGATGCGCGTCACCCAATAATGGGCGCCGGCGAGCGGTGCTGTTTGCTGCGTATTGCTGGTTGATTGTACGCTGATGCGTTTATCAATGACCAGCTGCGGACCACTGGCGGCGAGTACCGGCGTTGCTCTAAACCAGCCGCCGAGCATGATGGTCAAAAACAGTAACCATCCACAGGCAACGCTAAGCAACGCGCTATTTCGTTTGTGCTGGATCATGAGAACACCACCTTTCCGCTGATGGTGAACCATTAGTCGTTCGCTTCACGCCGCTTGCGCAGGATCATGTAGGAGCCACTACCCAGCAGCGTAACTGAAGCAACGGCCAAAATCAGGATGCGGCCTTGCGCACCGGTCAGCGGCAGGTTTGGAATGGCGTTATCTGGGTCAGTCACGGTGACATCAGATTCGGTATCTTGCGTAGCCGTCACCTTGTGCAGCTTGCCATCAACGTCATAACCAACTGGCGCATCAGTTTCAATCAGGAAGTATTCTTTTTCGTGGCTCGTAGGATCAACCAGAAGACCGGTGAATTCCGCCTTCCCGTCTTCGCCGGTGGTCGCAACGAGATCGTCACCGTTAATGTCAGTTACCCAATCACCGCGGCTGCCATCATCGTTAACTTCGGCGAGTTTAAAGGTGGCATTCTTCAACGGGTTGTTTGCTTCGGTCACCTTGGTCACATCCACGTTACCCATGTAGACCGTTGGTTGGTTAGGGTCGTCTGGATCTGGATCGGTTGGAATGGTAGGGTCCTTCGGGTCGGTTGGGTCAACTGGGTCCTTTGGATCTGGCACCGTGGTTTCATGCCCTGGTTCATCAGTGGTGGTCCCAGTGTAGTAGGTATCAAATGTGTTTAAAATCTGCGCATCGTTGGTCTTGTTAACGATGGTTTCAATTTTGGCAACAATTTGAGACCCGTCAGCGGCTTCACCTAATTTAATTAACCCCGCATCTGTCAATGCGAGCTGCAGCACTGTGTAATTGCCTTTGGTGACGCTAGTGTCGATGGTGAAGTCGGTATCTTTTTCCAGCGCAATCGAGCTTGCGTTACCATCTTTGTCTGTGGTTTCAATGGCCATCGTGATTGTTTCTTCATTCAGCGTCAACGACTTGGTGTCGATTGGATCAGAGAACACGAACTGCTTAGCGTACTTACCATCAGCGGATTTGGCATCGGCTGGCCGGTTAGCCGTCAGATCCCAGATGACCTTGTCGCCAGCCTTCACTGAAGTGCTCTTTTCACCACCGGCAAACGTCTTGTTAGGATTCGTTGACAGGCTCGTTTCATCGACTTCGTTCTTTGGATAAACGTCAACGGTGTACTTCAGTGTTGCACTGCCAGTGCCTTGATTAACGGTCATTGGCAAGTGAACGATGAATGGTGTGGCTTTGGTCTTAACGGCCGGGTTATCTAATTCTTTGACCAGATAGTAGCCATCAGCGTCGGTATTTGCGCCTGCAATAAACTTAGCGTTCCCATCAGCATCCGTCGTCAAAGTGTCAACTAAAGTCCCGCCTGTGTAGTCGTCCTTTTCCGCATCTGTCTTCTCTGCAAAAGCCTTAGCATCGGTAGAATTGCCAAGTTTGTAGATTTCGAACTGCACACCGGCCATTGGCTTAAGATCAGCAACACTAGCAGCGTCAGCGTCAGTCCCGGTAGCAGTGGCTCCGGTGCCCATAGTGTTGTTTTCGGCCTTGTACTTGTGCAAATTCAGCACACGTTCGGTGGTATCATCCGAAACTGTGTCAGCGTTGACGACTGCCACCCGTGATTGGGCATCCCCCAGTTGAACGATGCTAGCAACGGTGCCAGAAGCGGTCAAGGCGCCCAGCGCCAGTCCGCAGACCCCAATCATGCGAATTAATTTACCTTGTTTGCTCTTGTTCATCATTAGTCCTCCAAAGTGAGATTCGGAGATCAGGCTAATGCTCACAAGTAACCTACACGAATGCATGTGATGTTCATCACCGTCAGTTGCTCACTCCCCCAAGAGTCCGGTGGGTTTGAATAAAACGTCACATGCTTAACTTGTTATCATTCTATAATCAATTAACCCAAAATTGAGGGTCATTAATCGGTGGTTGTTACATATGGGTCATTTGATGTAAAATTAACCCATAAATATTTATTTTAATTGATTATCAGTTTTTTATGTATTTTACCCGCAATGGTTGGGATAAAAAGGAGGCGTTTACGCTGACTAGTACAAACCGTGATAAACCGGACTTGCGCGTACGCAAAACGCGGCGCGCCATCATACAGGCGCTGTTCTCCCTACTTAATAAAAAATCATTTGAGACAATTTCTGTACTCGATTTAGTAGCTCTTGCCGAAATCGGTCCCACCACGTTCTACCGGCATTACCAGGATAAATACGACCTCGCCCAAGCCGCCATTGATGACTGGCTGGCGCGCCTCAATCCGCTTTTAATTCATCGGCTGGCCAGCCAAGGTCTGCCCAAGGCGATTCAACATCAACCTGAAGTCGATCGCGGCCTGATTACCGAACTAGCGCTGCTGCGAAAAATTAATACCCCTGAAGTGAGTTTTAAAGCCAGCACCCTTGAGCAATTGGCCGCCCAGCTGCAAGCTGAACTCAAAGCCCGCCAGGTGTCCTTACGCTACCCGGGGCCAATCGCTCATCATTTTGCGGCGTTTATTTATAGTTTTCTCATGGTGGTGGCGGATGAAGGGCCTGATTATGACGAGCGCTTGATTGAAAACCAATTCGATGAATTCAAACGGGTGTTTAATATTCTGAACAACCCCGATTGCGTCTAACTATTGACTGTAATCAAGTGCAGCAGCGCACTTATCGGTCGGCTTGTTCAAAATGCACAAGCCGTGCCGCCAACTCCATACCACTGCCAGCCGAAAAGCCGCGCCTTCATCTGCGAAGGCGTGGCTTTTGATTTTTTGCCCCGCCACTTAGGTTCCACGTGAAACAACCACATGGCACTGCTTGCGGTATAATAGAAACCACAAATTTGTCTTCGCGGAGGTTACATCTTGGAGTTTTCCCTCAATCCCTTGATCGACGGCGGTCTCGTCGTCACAGAAATCACATTCAAAAATGCTGCGCACAGCGACCAGCTTTGGGCTGAACGCCTCAACCCACTCATTGACCACATCGCCGCCACAGATACGTTAGCCACGTTAAATGCCAACCCGGCCATTCAAGCCACCAAAGCTGGCTACAAACATGTCGGTAAAGACCCGAGCCGCTACCGCCCAGCCAGCGACAGCTTGTGGCGCCGCGTCATTAAAGGCAAAGGCCTGTATCAGGTCAATAACCTAGTTGACCTCAATAATGACCTGTCGTTGCGCCTGCATTTACCGCTGGGGAGCTACGATCTCGACCAGCTGCATCCGCCGTTAAGCTACACGGTAGCGCCCGCTGGAGCAACCTACCCTGGCATCGGCAAAGCGGCCATCGACCTGACCAACAGCCTGGTTTTAGCGGATCAAATTGGCTTCTTCGGCAGCCCCACCGCGGATTCCACGCGGGCGATGATTACGCCTGCCACCACGCATGCTTTAGTGGTGGTATACGCATTCGGCCCCTATGATGCGGCCAAGGTGCAAAGCATGGTCAAAACGGCTTGCCTGACTTATCTCACCGACTGCACCGTGCTTCAGCAGCAGGTCGTCACCGCATAATCGCATTTTACCAACACAAGCGTATCATGAGGCAATATTCCTCAGGAGGTGAACCACTTGGCTTTTTATCTCGTTACTGGCATTTTGCTCATTGCCTTAGCAGCGGTGCTTATCTTGCAATGGCGCCTCAAGCGCCAGATTGTGAATGCCCAGCTGGAAACGCACAAGATGATGTTTCCAAGCCAAATCCGCAGCGCCCGCAAAACCTATGTCCGCGGCCTGCAGCGCCAAGCGCGCGGCGTGCGGGCGTGGCGCGGCGTCGCCATTGTTTTAAGCGTGCTGGCCGCCATTGGCTTGTTCATCGCCTTGAGCATCCACTACCAAGCAGCGCTGCCCATGACCGGCCTCGATGCGCTGACCCAATTGATGGCCTGGTTCATCGCCGGCGTGCAAAACTTCTTTCTGGTGCCGGCAATGCTGCTGGCGCTGGTTGCCATCGGCCTAGGGTTCTACCTAGCACACTGGCAGTACCACGCGTTGAAAACCGCCGATGATAACAGCCAAGGCGGGCCGCAGGACTTGTACTGGACGCCGCCTGCCTTGCTGAAACGCCAGTATCAGCTCAAACAGATCCTGCTCGGCCTGCTCGCCGCGTTGAGCGTATTTCTGCTGGTCAGCGGCGTGGCCGACTGGATTCCCACGCCGGCTGGCAATCTCGCCAAGGTCAAGGAAAGTACCACCATTAAACGCACCATCATTCCGGCCGAAAATAGCAGCACTGATGGTAGTAGCGCAACCAGTAGCGAACCCACCAGCAGCTCCAGTAGCGTTGCAGGGCAAAGCACCACAACCGAATATCCGATTGATGAGATGAAAAAAGCCGCGCTTGCCCCCGCCAGTGCCTTAACGGGCCTGACCGAGGCCGACCACGCCGCCTTGTTGTTCATGGAATATTGGACCCTTAATGGCTTAGACACCGCCACCATCGCCAAGTATACCCAGGACAAAAACGTTTCTTACGCCTACCACACCGTCACTGGCGCGAATGGCAACCTGATCGTCTTCTCGCAAACCTACACGATCAACGGTGAAAAGACCCAGACCTACATGTTTTATGGCTGGTTGAATGGCGAAGAAAGTCGGCTGTACAACATGTATGAAGCCAAAACCGCCATCACTTCACTGGCGCAGCAGTATGGCATTACCGTCAGCGGCAATACCGTTAAACCGAAGAACGTGGCAATCCGCGACAGCGTGATGAACCTGAGGCAGCTAGTATCAGCATTTACCAGCTATCACGACTACCAAACCGTGAAAAAAGGCCTCCAGCACGGCGCCGCTATTCCACTGCAGTAAGGGCTCATAGCCGTACAAAATAGCGCCCGCCATCATTGATGGTGAGCGCTATTTGGATATCTATTGTTTATTGAATCGTGAATTCAGCTTGTTGACCGTTAACCGTCACAGTCACGGGCCCGACAAACAGCCGCGGTTGATAATCAAAATCAGTCTGCTGAAAAGCGGTTGCCTCAAGCGAAAATGTCACTTGTCGCTGTTCATGGGCGGCCAAGGTGACCCGTTTGAAGTCCACCAAGTGACTGGCGCGAGGCACCACGTTATTCGTCAGGCCGTTGGTCGCCACCAGCAGCACGGCGGTGGCGGCAGTGGCATTCGGGTTGTGCACCAGTGCTGTCGCTTCAAGCTTGGCCCCGCCTTGTAGTGCATCCTCGGTAACAGCGGTTTGATCAAGCACAACTTGTTCAACCACCGGTGCTTCGCCATAGCTGAGCCCGGTGCCCAAGGCCAATAGTGGCGCCTTAGCTTCGTCATAGTAATCAGGGGCCGGATTGCGCCGCTGATTGTGATACACCGGTAGCTGCCCAGCTGATCGCGGATAGCTGATATTCAAATGCCCGGATGGGGCCACCTGCCCGCTAATCAGCGCCGCCAAGGCATCCCCGCCGCGCTGGCCAGGGTACCAAGCTAACAGGACCGCTGCACTCTTTGCCAGCACTTGTTCTAGCTCGTGCGGCCGGCCTTCTACCATGATGGTGATGATTGGCTTACCAGTTTTGGCCAGTGCCTCAAGTAAGGCCGGTTGCTCGCCGCCTAGCGCCAAGGAGGCCAGGTCGACGTTTTCACCACTATCCATGTTGATGCCTTTGGAGCTGACGGCGCCGTTTTTACCAAACCGCATGCCGAAGTTACGGGTGCTAGAACCGCCCAAGGTCAAAATCACGACATCACTGGCCTGTGCCAACGCCACCGCTTCATTCAGGAGTTGCGGCTGCTGATTGTGATCACGGATAGCGCAGCCTTTAGCGTAGCGCACGTCACTATTGGTAAACTGCGCCTTGATAGCCTGATAAATCGTTCGATGCTGACCAGCTGTTTGCGGTGCAGTGTAGTCGCCAAGCAGATCATACCGGTTATCAGCACTGGGGCCGATCACTGCGATTTTAGCGGCAGTTTTAAGCGGCAAAATGCCGGTGTTTTTGACCATGGTGATGCTTTCCTCGGCCAATTCGAGATTCACGCTTTGGGCGTGGGTTTCATCGTACGCCGCCGGGGTTTTGAACGGATCATCAAAGACGCCAAGCAAGAATTTAATCGCCAAAATCTTGAAGGCCGCTTGATCAACCAAAGAATCTGGCACGAGGCCAGCCTTCACATACTCGACCAAATGAGGATATAGCTCATCCCACAGGCTTTCCTCAACGCCAGCAGTTAAGGCCTGCCGGGCTGCCAAGCCGGGCTGGGTGTAATTGGTAGCCAGGCGGTCTAAGGCGTTACCATCGGCCATAATCAGCCCTTGGAAACCATTTTGCTTGCGCAACACATCGGTCAACAGCCAAGGATTGCCATGACACGGCACCCCATCAATATCGTTATACGCAGCCATCACGCCCACCGCATTGCGCGCGGCGTGGAGCAACGGACCATAGATGTCGAGCAGTTCACGCCGGCCAATGATGCTAGAGCCGGAGTTATGGCCGCCTAAGGTGTCGCCTTGACCAATCACATGCTTCAACACGACGCCCATTTGCGCCGTGGTATGCTTAGCCACTGGTTGATCTAGGAAATCTTCACCGGCGTGAATCAAATCGCCTTGAAACCCTTTGACGATGGCTTCGGTGTATTTCGCCGCAATCACACCATCTTCACTAAGGCATTCTTCGGTACGGCCCCAACGCGGATCACGCGCCAGGTCCATCGTGGAAACCAGGGCAATGTGCACGCCTTTAGCTGCCATTTCGCGGCGAATCTGCGTCGCCATTTGTTCCATCAAAGCAGGGTCATAGCTATTGCCCTTCCCGATGTTAATTGGATAAGACACACTGCCCAGCGCCTGATGGCCATGCGGCGCCTCTTCCACAAACAAAGCTGGAATACCGAAGCGATTAGCCGCCATAATCTGTTTTTGAATGCGATACGCGGTGTCGCGGCTTAAGGCGCTGGGAATGCCGGTTTCGTTAGTCACCTGCGACCACGGATCGGCCCGAAACACGCCGTACAGACAGCCGATACCTGGCGTCTTGGCTAAGTAATCAGTGAGATAAGGCGTTAACGCCACGCTATCACCATCGCGCTGGTAGCATTTCCAGCCGTAAAGATCCTGACGCAACTGGGCGACTTTTTCCTCAATCGTCATCCGACTCAGCAAATCGTTGACGCGGATGCGAATCGGCAAGGCGCGATCGCGGAATTTTTCTTTAGCTTTGCTCACTGCAACCTCACTTCTCCGGCTGAGCATCCGGCTCAGTATGACCGGTGCGATTACTGATCATGACAAATGGCATCCAAATCACGACATCAATCACAATCAACAAACCGCCTAAGATGGCCGCCGGGATATTACCACCGGTGACTAAGTAGTTTTGCAAAATTGGTGGGGTAATCCAAGGCGCCATGGCGACCGTTTTACCAATCAAGCCGACGCTGGTGGCAAAGTAAGCAATCCCCAGGTTAACTTGCGGCACTAAGATAATGGGAATCATGTAAGCTGGGTTCAAGACAATTGGCAAACCAAACATTAAAGGTTCGGAAATGTTGAAGAACGCAGGGATGGAAGCCAGTTTGCCGACTTGGCGCTGATCCTGCCGCTTCGAGAACAGGAAGATGGCAATGACAATCGCCACAAAGTCCGTCGACAAGGTATTGGAGTCGATAAAGGGCTGGGTGATGATATTCGGAATGTGAGCGTGGTTTTGGAACGCAGTCACATTCTCCTGAATTGCCTGCAGCAAAGGAGCACTCTTGATTGGTGACAATATGCTGGCACCGTGCAGCCCAAAGGCCCACAGAAAATCAGAAATGAACTGCAGGAAGAACAACCCACCAGCGGAAAGCACAAAGCCTTTCAGTGGGGTCTGAATGGCCACGCCGATGATTTCGGTGAAGCTCATGTGGAAAATCTGATCCAACGCAAAGGCAAAAATCGCGAAAATCATGATAACCAGAATTTCTGGAATCATGGAGTTAAACGTGGTGGCAATTGCCGGCGGTACCCCATCAGGCATGCTAATCCGCATGTGACGGCTGCGCGCCAACCGCACCAGAATTTCCGTGGAGATCAGCGCCGCGAACATCGCGACGAACAGGCCATCGGAAGAGGTGTAGGTTTGCGGGATAATCGAAGCAATCCCAGAAGCCGTTTTACCGTTCGCCAACGTCACGGTTGAAGTCAGTGGCATCAAAGCAAACAGGCTGGCCACCGCCATCATCCCGGCATGCGCTGGGGTAATTGTACTACCGTTCATATCAGAGTTATCAATGTACCATTTGCACAGGTTGGAGCCTACGTTGTAGCACACCACAATCGACAAAATGCCGAAGGTGGCATCGTTGATGTAGGTCACCAAACTGGCAAAGCTGGAGAGGTCGATCACTTTATTCACAGCAGCATTACTAAAAATAAGAGCATTGAGCAAAATACCAAATGATGCGGCCATGGTTAGCGCCATGGTCGAGATAAACGCATCACGAATTGCTAATAAATGGCGTTGCGTCGCCAATTTCTGGGCAACTGGATACAGCTTATCTGAGATGAAATCAATTGCGCTCATAGTTGAAACCTCCTTTTCGCCTTGAATAATAGGCTGATTTGAGAACGCTGTCAATGATTTGTTGGCACTAATTTAGATTTATTTGTTGGTACTATTATTTAGTGATACAATCACACTAGCGAATATGGCGAATGGGGGCGCTAAACCGTGTCAACAAAAACGAGCGACATCTTAGATGATCTCAAAGAGAAGATAATGGACGGCGTGTATAAAGGCGACAGCAAGCTACCAACCGAGCAGGCGCTCATCAGTTACTATGCGGCCAGCCGCAATACCGTGCGCAACGTGCTCAAGGAACTGGAAATCGAGGGCCTCATCTACTCTCGGCAAGGTTCGGGCTATTACACCCAAGACGAGCAAATTGTCAGCTCGATTGCGCTGCGGGGCTTAAGCGAAACCCCGTATAGCCAAACCATCACCAACAAAGTGCTGAAATTCGAGAAGGTGCATGCCGATCACGAGCTATCACAGCTGTTCGACATCCCCTTGAATAACCGGGTCATCTACTTCCGTCGCCTGCGGTATAAAAGCGGTGTGCCACTGCAATTGGAAGATTCTTATCTTCCCTTCTTTCTGTTTCCGACGCTGACCAAGGCCGATATCGAAGGTTCGATTTTCCATTATGTCGAAGTCACCAAGAAACTGCGGATCAAGTATGCGCGGCGTGATTACCAAAGCATCCTGATGAGTAAGGAAGAAAAGCAACTGATGAATTTCCCGGTGGATGAACCCGTGGCGGCAATGAAGACCATCTCCACCAATTATCTGGACATCGGTCGCGTCTTCGAGCGGTCCGTGGTGATTGAGCCGAATGTGATACACACCGATGTCGCGAGGCGTCACTAAACCTCTTGCCATCAATTTGCACCCATTCAAAAAGGCGGCAGGTCGCTAGCTATTTGCTAGAGCCTGCCGCCTTTTTTGCGCTTAATCTCACTGAGAGTCTCAGTCTTTTTGTCATCGCTTAAACTATTTTTTTGTAAATATCATTGCGCTTAGCCGTCTTAACGACCAGCACTTCAAAGCGACCATCACTAATATCAGCAATAATTCGATAGCTACCAACTCAGTAGCGCCATAAGATTCCTAATTCACCTTCAAGGGCTTTACCCCAAGTATGGGGATTATCATAGCCCTCAATATGACTATCTAGCTAATGAACGATAAGGCGTTGCTCTTGTTAATCGAGCTTGGCAAATTGTTTCCCAGCGGTCCGATCAAAACTCCAGTGATAGCCGTCTGTCATGGTTTCATACCCAGTTGTTTCATAATCTCAGCCCGGCTGATCGTCGCGCCCTTACTTTCGGCACGGTTGATTTGGGCTTCTTTATAATCCGCTTCATCTTCCATGCGTTCAAGTACTGCCCGCTGCATGTAGGCAGCCGCGGAGATCCCTTCAGAAGCCGCTAACCGCCGCAGCAGTTCATATTGAGGCTTTTGTCAAACGCAACGATGTCTTAATCATCTCTGCCATATGATTCTGACCTCATTTCTTCACCTATGAGCCAACCAAACTTGCTTTGGGGCACGCCTCACTTATAACTTATGCTCATAATACAGCGTACTGCCAACCCACAGCCAAAACGTCAACCCAATCATCAACCCAATCCCGCTGAGCATGGCCTTCAGGGTGGTGTTGAGCTGGCCGCCGCGCACGGCGAGCACCACCACCACGCCGGTGATGACGACCCCCAACAACAGTTTCAGCGTCCGGTCATTGGCCTTGAGCCTGATGAGCTGCTGCCGCTCATCGCGTTCATCGAGGCGGTCTTCGTGCGTTGCCTGCTTCGAAGTCGCGCGGCGAATGGCCACGGCTCCAGCCAACCAGCAGCCCAGGATAATCAACCAACTCTGGGCCAAGTCCCAGCCGTGCAGAGCCGGGCCGGTGAGCTGAAAATACAGATTGAGGCTGCCTAATACCACTAACCCGAGGCCTGCCAGCAGGCCCTTTTGATTATAGATTTTCAATTTCATCATCCTCCAGTTGCTTGTTTTCCGCTAAGCAGCACAATGTTTCCACACTAACGCCAAAGACTTCGGCTAAGCGATAGGCCAGCATCAGGCTGGGATTGTACTGCTCTTTTTCGATTGAAATAATGGTCCGCGCCGAGACATGGACCTGAGCCGCCAGCTCGGCCTGCGTTAGGCCAGCTGCTTTGCGGTATGCTTTAACCTTGGTTTTCATCCTAACCCCCAAAAGTGAAGCTCGCTTCATGTGAAGCTAGCTTCATATTATAACCATGGCCGCGACCTGTCAAGGCTATTTTCACCAGGTTCAGGCGGCTTTTGCCGGTTTCTAAGTGAAAATGCGGTACACTTAGGGGACAACAATTTAAAACTGGAGTGAGATTATTGAGTAAAGTAGGCGTTCTTGGTGCCGGTACTTGGGGCATCGCATTATCCCGCATGTTAGCCAACACGGGCCATACCGTGACGGTGTGGTCCGCCCTGCCTGATGAGGTGAAGCAACTGGATCAAACGCGGCAACAAAAGAACCTGCCCGGCATGACAATTCCGGCCAGCATCACCTTCACCAGCGATTTGCCGGCAGCCTGCACGGATCAGGCTTTGCTGTTGTTGGCGGTACCCTCGGTTTATGTACGGTCAACCGTTAAGCAAGCCGCGCCCTTCATCCCTGCCGGTCAACTGATTGTCGATGTCGCCAAAGGCCTCGAACCCGACACGATGCTGACCATGACCCAGGTGATTGCCGATGAGCTCAGCCAGATGCACGCCCCAAAAATGCGGCTCGTGGCGCTGTCCGGCCCGACCCACGCCGAAGAAGTGGCGCTGGATTTGCCTACCACCATTGTCGCGGCAGCCGATGATGAGGAAGCGGCCAAGCAGGCGCAAGACATTTTCACCAGTAGCTTCATGCGGGTTTACACCAACCCGGACCGCTATGGCGTGGAACTTTGCGGCGCCTTGAAAAATATCATCGCCTTGGCCGCCGGCATTTCGGATGGCTTAGGCTATGGCGATAACGCCAAGGCGGCGCTGATCACCCGCGGCATGACCGAAATCAAGCGGCTGGGGACCAAGCTCGGCGCGCATGCTGCCACCTTCGACGGCCTGGCTGGTATTGGCGATTTGATTGTCACCGGCACCAGCACGCACAGCCGCAATCACAACTGCGGCCTCTTGATTGGCCAAGGCATGAGTCCCGCCGCCGCCAAAAAGCAAATCGGCATGGTGGTCGAAGGCATCAACGCCATCCCTGGTGCCTTGGAGCTGGCCGCCAAAGCCAACGTCAGCATGCCGATTGTCGAAACCGTTGACCAAGTCATTAACCATGGCCTCGACCCGAAGGAAGCCGTGCAACAGCTGCTGAATCGCAAGAAAAAAGCGGAATTTTAACCGCTGATGCCGCTGCCCGTTAAGAAAGCCTTAAACGCGGCCTGAACCGCCCGTTCTTGCCTTCAACATGGTACGCTGAAAATTGTTGACGAGGGGGTGGAACCATGAAAAAGCGTTGGCTAACTGGCACACTATTTGCTTTGATGATCATCAGTAGCTTAATGAGCCTGTTCATGCCCCTCGAGTATGTGCGCGGTCATTCCATGGCCCCCACGTTAAAACCGGGACAGTGGATCGTGGTGATGAACACCAAGCTCGCCAGGACCATCAAGCAACCGGTGCACCGCGGTGATTTGATCACCTTCCGCAATGACGGGTTGGTCAAGCAAATCCCCGCCCAGCGGCTGTTGGTCAAACGCGTCATCGGGATGCCTGGAGATTTAATCGGAATCAACCGCACCACGGTGTACCGCAACGGCCAGGCACTGAAGGAGCCTTACGTCAAATACCCGATGGCTAACCAGCACTATAATTACGACGGTCAACCGGCTGGCGGCGCCTTGTTCGCTGACGCCAGCTTTCAGCGCACAACGTTGGTGAAAGCCCACCAGTATTTCGTCTTGGGCGATAACCGGCCGCGCTCGGCCGATTCCCGCTGGTTTGGCCCGATTGCCACGGCGCAAGTCGCCAGCAAGGTCCTGTGGCGGCTACCTTTCAACAACCAAAACTGGTGGGTGCGCGGCCTGTGGTACCTGGCGCACGCCTTACCACTGCTATTCTTGCTGAGCTGGTTTGCGCTGGCTTACGGCAACGAACTGATCCGGCTCCTGCGCGGTAATCAATAAAATGACAGGCTGCGAAGCAGGGCGATTTTAGCCCGACAAATAGCCTAACTTAAGGCATTGCCGGCGTTCTCTGCCGGTGAGGCCTTAAGCGTAGCTATTTGCTCGGGCGTTGCCCCGCGGAGCGCAACTAGAAAAGCGTCTGGTTCAACCCTCAAATTCAGGGTTTGAACCAGACGCTCTTTGCTTGCGCTAATCCATAAAGAAATCATAGGCGCGGTCGCCGACTTTGGGCAGGAACTCATGCCCATATTCCGGCAGAATGTAAAGCTGTTTCTCACCGGTCAACTGGTGATACGCGCCAAACTGGGTCACCGGTGGCACCACCTTGTCCTGCAACCCCAGCCCCCAGATCAGCGGCGTTTTGATTTGCGGGGTGAAATGCGCCACGTCGATGTACTCAAGCGTATCGAAGAACGCCGCTTCCCGCTCATGCAGCGGATCACGATACCGGAACCAGTACGCGAGCTGGTCATAGCCGTTATTTTCGGCACCGAGCGCATAGGCTTTGCGATAATCGCACAGGTACGGGTAGTTCACGTAGGCGCGGTGAATCGTGGGCACCAGCCCAAGGGTGGCCAAGGTCAGCCCGCCCCCTTGCGAACCGCCCATCGCGTAAATCCGGTCAGGATCAACGCCTGGCATCGCCGCCAACAGGTCAGCGGCTTCAGCGCAATCCAAGAACACACTGCGGTAATACAAGTGCTGCGGCCCATCTTCCACGCCGCGAATAATCAGGCCCTTAAGTGTGCCACCGCTGGTCTGAGTGGTATCGACACTGGGGCCGCCTTGGCCGCGCACATCAATCGCCAGCACGACAAAACCTTCGGCCGCCCAGTTGAATTTCTGGGTGAAATCACCGGCATCGCAGTGATAGCCGTGAAACATCAGGAGGCCTTTGTGCGCCTGCTTGGGATCATAGTCCTTGGGCATGATCAGCTGGGCATGAATGCGCGCCTGGCCGACGCCAGTGAACCAATAATCATAGGCTTGGGCGACCGAGCTGTGAATGCCCACCGGCTTTTGTTCGACCTCCGGCTTGATGGCCCGCATTTCAGCCAGGGCCTGCTGCCAAAAAGCGTCAAAATCCGCGGGGCGGTGGCCCGAACCGCGATAATCTGGGTACATGTCCGTCACCGTCATGGCTTAAGCCTGCGCTTTCTGGATTTCCGCCATAGCGGTGGCGAGGACTTTTTCCCCATTCATCGTGCCATAGTCGCGCATGTTGATGACGGACACTGGCACTGGCAAGTCCTTTTGCAGCTTGGTCGCCACATAACTGACCTGTGGGCCGATTAAAATCACATCCGGCTGGTACTTGTCCATTTGGGCTTCGACGCCGTTCACGCCAATCGCATCAATCTGGGCCTCAATGCCTTGCGCCTTGGCCGCTTGCTGCATCTTGGTCATCAGCAAACTACTCGACATCCCGCCGGCACAGGCGAGTAAAATATTCACTTTTGTCATCAACCAAACCCCCTCATGTATATACATATAGAGTAGTCTTTTGAACCATATTTGCAAGCGCTTTCGGTGCCATTTTATGTCTCCATTTCCTGGGAAATAATGCCGTCGCTCGCTCATCTAACAAAACTGTTATCTGTCTTTACTCCCCTTTGCCGGTATCCAGTGGTATTCTATGCCTAGCGCGACAACGCGTGAGAGGAGTAGTGTATGGGAACAATTTTGACAGTCGATCACCTCGACAAATCCTTTGGCGCTAAGCAAGTGTTGCATGGCGTTGATTTCTTCGTTGAAGAAGGCCACATCGTTGCTTTGGTGGGTCCCAACGGCGCCGGGAAAAGTACCATCATGAAGGCCATCTTGGGGCTGATTCCAGTCGACGGCGGCGGGATTGATATCAAAGGCCAGCCCGTGTCGATCACCTCACACCAGGCACTGCGGAACGTAGGCGCCTTGATCGAATATCCAGGCATTTATCCATTCTTGTCTGGCCGCCAGCAGCTGCAGCTGTTTGCCAACCAACATAACAAGCAATCCAATGTCGATACTATCATCAAAGCGATGGGCATGGGCAAATACATCGACCGGCCAGCCAAGAGCTATAGCCTGGGCATGAAACAAAAGCTCGGCATCGCTCAGGCCCTAGTGAACAACCCGCAACTGGTGATTCTCGATGAACCGATGAACGGCCTCGATCCGCAAGCGGTCAAAGACTTGCGGGACCTGCTGCGGAATTTAGCCAGCCATGGCACCAGCTTCCTGATTTCCAGCCATATTTTGTCTGAATTGGAAAAGCTGGCCGATGACGTGCTGATTCTCAACCACGGCCAAATCGTCAAGCATGCCACCATGAAGGCCTTGGAAGCCGCGGGCGGGATTACCTACAAGATTACCGTGGATAACCTGGATCAGGCCAAAGCGGCGCTGACGATGGCTCAAAGCAAGTTCTCGGTAGTCGAGGATGCCATCACCCTGCTCGACACTGCTCCCGGTGAGTTGAATGCCGCCTTGTATGCTTTGGTGAATGCCGGCGTGGCGATTAACACCGTCGCCCAGCAGGCGCATGACCTTGAAGGGGCCTTCTTAGCCATGGTCCACGATCAGAAAGAGGAGGCCTGATGATGCTCACCCTTTACAAACAAGAAGTTTATAAACAGATTCATAAAATCGGGTGGTGGATTGCCCTGGGCTTCATGGTCCTGGTGCAAATCACCTTCGGCATCGTCGGCAAGCGCAATCCCAGCATGTTTGCCCCCAGTGATTTGGTCGGCAATAGCTATATCGGCGGCGGGCTAGTGATGCTGATTGCCATTGCCTCCACCGCCAGCATCATAGCCATGGAATTTCAGTATGGCACGATGAAACAGCTGCTGTACCGCCAGTACTACCGGAGCCAGGTCTTTATCAGCAAAATCCTGACCGCGCTGACGCAGCTGGTGTTTCTGCAGGCCGTGGCAGGGCTGATGACCGTTGCTTTAACCTTGATTTTGTTTCCTAGTTACCACTGGGCGCAGCATGTCGGCAACTTAACTCACGGGCTGATTTACTTACGTGCCTTAGGATCCGACTTACTGGTGGGGTTGCTCCTGCTTTCACTAGTGCTGCTTTTATCAACGGTGTTCAAATCCAATGCCGCCGCGATTGCCACAGGCCTAGTGGGTTACTTTTTGGCCCAACTGGCCTCGACCTTGATGATTGCCATGATTGCTTGGCAGCATTGGACCAAGTTCCTACCGTTTACGTTCCTGCTCACGAATTATCAGATTCAATCTGCCGATTTTGCCAAGCTGACCTTATTCAGCACGCCAATGATGATCGGCGGCACGCTACTCTACACCGTGG
The DNA here is from genome assembly GCF_003946175.1 of Lacticaseibacillus suibinensis. GTDB lineage: Bacteria > Bacillota > Bacilli > Lactobacillales > Lactobacillaceae > Lacticaseibacillus > Lacticaseibacillus suibinensis. Next base: position 76,388 of record NZ_RHOK01000009.1, read on the forward strand.
TCTTTACTTTGATTGCTTATCTCAGTTTCCGCAAACGCAGTGTTTAATCACAAAGGAGTGATTTTTTATGGCAGAATTTTTGGTTACCACCACTGAACATGTCCCTGGCCACAATTATGAAGTGATTGGTGAAGTCTTCGGCGTCACCACCCAGTCCCGCAACATGATTTCCGATCTTGGTGCCGGGCTTAAAAGCCTGGTGGGCGGCGAAATCAAAGGCTACACCAAAATGCTCCAGACTTCCCGCGAAAATGCCATTGAACGCATGAAAGACGAAGCCTTGGCGAAAAATGCTGATGCGATTGTCATGATGCGCTTTGACTCCGGCTCCATTGCTACCGACATGCAATCCGTGGTCGCTTATGGTACCGCGGTGCGTTTCGTCGACTAAGCAACCGTTCGGCTCTGGGCTTGCCCCAGGGCCTTTTTTAAACGAGGAGGCTGCCTATGCACCCATCTTTTTGGCCTTGGCTCAAACGGCAAACTGGGGCCGCGCTGGCCTTTGCCGGCCTGATGCTCGCCGTCTATGGCTACCAACTGCCTTCGCTGATCTATGCCGGAGTCCTGAAACATCATCATCAAATCGCTAGCGACGTGGTGATGCTGGCGCTGATGGTGATCACTGGCGCGGTGGAAATCTACGCGCTCAGTCGCCTTTACCGGCGCCGCCTGCGCCAAAACAACCCTTTGCACATCCAGCGTCGCCCCTTCCACGGCCGCGACTGGGCCGAAATTTTTGGCCTCTATGCCCTGATTTTGGCCATTGAAATCGTCATTTCGCAGTTTGGCCTGCCCGAAAACCAAATCGCCATTAATGAAACCCGCACCAGCTGGCCGCTGATGACCTTCTTCATGAGCGCGCTGTTTGCGCCGATCATTGAAGAACTGGTCTTTCGCGGGCTGTTCATGACCTATTTCTGGCCCCAGGATGACCGCCGCCACAACTGCTGGGCGATGATCACCTCGGCGCTGGTGTTTGGCCTGATTCACGAACCAAAACTGTCCTGGTTTTTGGTCACGTACACAACCATGGGCCTCGGCATGGCATTTTTATATCGACAAAAGCGCGATTTGCGTTATGCTTTCGCCCTGCATTTCACCATTAATGCCCTCCCTTCCCTGATTTGGATTCTGCCACGCTGAACGATAAAATGTGGTTGGGAACATTTGTTCGGAAAAGGCCAATTTTCTCATAAATTTGTGAAAAAATCCAAGCGACTGGCCACCGAAAAATATTTTTATTTGGCCGCCTGCACGCGACCCCTTCACGCTTTCAGCGTTGTTTCACTGGGCTTCACGGCAAGTGGGGGCTTGACAGGGTCTGGCTTACAGCGACGCGGGTTTGGCCGCTTGTGAATTGAGTTTCACAAACTTTGGCCAGTTGAATTAGACCTGACATCCCCTGCCAATCTGCTATAATTAATTTCACAGCGATCACCTGTTAGCACATTCCGGAAGGCAGGCCATCGTCATGGATAAGTAGCTTGGAGGAATTGTCATGCTGGATCAATCTGTTGTTAAACCCGTCGTCGCGTTAGACGACCATAAGTACATTACCCTTATCCCTGACGCCGAATACAATCTCGAAGTATGGGAAAAAATCGAAGGCCGCGCCCACCGTATGGGCCGCATGGACTACAAGTTCCACCGGGACACTTTCGCCGGCTTTATTTACCGGCTGATGCCATCGGTTAACTTGGTGCAAATTCACGATTTACAAAAACAGATCAATCCGTATTTTGATTTAGAAGTCTAACCCTAGGAGGTGCGCCATGTCTGTTGTCGCAAAATTAATGGTGATGTGCGTGGCCGCGCTGCTGGTCACGCTGCTCCTGATCGGGGCGGAGTGGCGCACCAAGCGGCTGGCTTGGGCCAGCACTGGCCTGAAAGGCGCCGTCGCCGTGGTGGTGGCTGGCGTGCTCATCAGCCTGCTTACCGTCCGCTAAATTCGCATTTTCATCACCGCTATCGGCGCCTGTCGGTAGCGGTTTTTCTATGTGGCGACTTCGGCCATGATACTAGATATAGATTGCAAAACCGACATAACACCAATATCCAGTATATTCAAGACTGTACATACAATTTTTCCTGCGGCATAATGGAACTCGTTCGTTTTTTGCTTATTCATTGAGGGGGGAATTGTCGCATGCAAGTTTCAGAAAATTATGGTCATTGGTTAATCCATCAGCTCAAAGGCTGGCCGCAGCAGAATTATTACCTGTTCTGGTTCGCATTGGGTTGTCAGTTGATGACCTTGGTCAATGCGCCGATCACCCCGGTCGCGGTGATTACCTTTATCGGCACCACGCTCGGCGTCCTGTGCGTCCTTGCCATCAACGCCACCAAGGCCGTGAATGGCTGGCTGGGGCTGGTGTCCGCCGCCTGCTTCATTTTCGTGGGCTTCACCGCAAAAAATTACCTGTCGATTTTTGAACAGATTGCTTATGTCCTGACCTTGGATCTGCCGGTGTTAATTTCGGTGCGGTCCTGGAACGACGACACCAAAAACCATCTCAAGGCCTTCCGTTTAAGGGAATGGATCATTGCCATTGCTGCCACGCTGGCGGTATGGGCGCTGTCGGCGGTGCTGATCGGCCGCTTCACCAACGACCCGCGGCCGATTTATGATGGGATGGCGTTTTCAATTTCATTAACCGGCGGCATCATCTGTTTCTTGCGGTATAATAGTCAGTATTTCTGGTGGTTGTTCTCCGGTATCGCCCAGCTGATTTTGTGGGCGATCACCTTCGCGCAAGGTGATGCCAGCCTCGGCATGGCGATCAACGCTAGTATCTATGTGATCAACGATCTTTTGGCCTTCACCATCAGCCCTTGGTTCAACCGCGGCCGGCGGAAACTCGGCCTGAAGACGCTGTGAGCAACACGATTAGGAGAGAAGTAAACTTATGATTTATATCCTCGGGAGTATCGGCGCAGGCAAGACCTCGTTGACCAAAATTCTTTCAGCTGACCTCAACGCGCCAGCTTACTATGAAGACGTCGAAGGCAATGGAATGATTGCCAAAATGCTGCAGAAATTCTATTCCGCTGGTGAAGACAGCCGGAAAACCACCGGGACCATTTTGCAGATTGCCTTTTTGACCTACCGGTATCAGCAGCTCAAGAAAGCCATCATGCAGGAAAACGCCATTATGGACTCCTCACTGGAATCCGATTTCGTCATGGCGACTCAGCTGCATAACAACGGCGAAATCGATGATATCGACTACAACATCTATGTCACCTTGTCGCAGGAAATGCAGTCCAACGTCAACGGCAGCCCGTGGAACGGCCTGCCAGATCTGGCGATTTACCTTAAAATCGACCCTGACCACGAAATCGATGAAATTCAAAGCCGCGGCCGTGAAATGGAAGACATTCGCCAAAAGCCGGAACTGGTGGCTTACTACAACCGCGTCAACCAAGCTTACCGCGACTGGTCGAAAGGCTACACCCGCGCCACCATGCTGACGATTGACCGCGACCACCTGGATTTCGTGAATAATCCGGAACACCGCAACATCGTGTTGGATCAGATTGAAAGCAAGCTGGTCGAACTTGGCAAGCTCGCCCCAGCGCGGTACGCCGAGATTCAAAGCGCCCGCCAACTCACGGCTTAATTGCCCGGGAAATCATCAGCCAGCATTCTCCAAGCGACTCGCCATGGCGAGTCGCTTTTTTTATTCCAAATCTGGATTGTGTGGGATGTCAGCGCTTCCGAGTTAACGTGATGTATGGTAACCTAAACTGGATAAATAATAGTTTTATAATTATTCAGTTAAAGGAGTTATTATCCTCATGGCAGAACAACCTAAACCCGCCTCCTCGCGCAAACGGAATCTAATCGTCATCGCTGTTATCGCGCTGCTAGTGGCCGGCGCCAGTGCCTATGGTATCTGGTCCTCCGCCAAGAACAAGCGCGAGGCTGCAGTATCTGAATCGGTCGGTTTTTTTCACCGCTATCAGAATTATCTGATCACGAAGGTCACCATTGATGGCAAGAAACAACCCGCCTTGACGCTATATCCCCGCACCATCGACTATGACGACTTTTCCCTTGAGGACATGGGCGATACTGCCCCTTTGATTAAAATGGCCAAACAAGGCGCCAAAAATGTTGAGCCTGGCACCAAACAAGCCAAGCAAGTGCAGACGAATAACAAATTGGCCCATGATGTAGCCAATCTCACTACTTTACAAAGCCTCGACCCGGAATACCTCAAAGAAGGCACTGTTTATCTTTTTACCGATGAAAATCCAGGCGATGGCACCAAGTTTGTCAATCATGTCATCAAGTTAGGCGATAAGATGATTGCGGCGCTTGGCAAAATGAAATGGCAGACCACTGAAGGGCGCAACTTTGCCACCAGTGAATTGGCCTATGTGAAAGCCGCCGTGGCCTTGATGCAGGATCTGAAGCAAAACTATCCTGAGGCCTTGGACGCTTTAGTGATTGATGATGCTTTGGTCAACCTTGATGCCACCACTCGTGAGGAAATTGCGGCCAAATACAAACAAGTGAATAAAGTCGGTGGTGCCTCAAAGCACGCCTACATCTTCGCTGAAATGCCATCACGTCTCACTGGTGAGGATTACGACTATGCCGTCGAACAGGCTGATCAGGCGGCAGAGAAAGCAGAGGAAGACAGCGTGCCCGACGAAGACGACAGTGCCCCAATGCTGGAAAGTGGCAATATCGGCTCCCGAGACATTCTGGATCACACCACGGTCTCATGGGTCGAAAACGACTCTGGTAACTACGACGTCTGGCTCGACAATGCCTCTGATACCTCGTTCAACCTGGCCAAAGAAGCAATCGTGCTTTCCCAAAGCAGCGAAGACTGGTCCGTGCGCCTAGTCAACTTCGATGGCGACGCCGACGACTTCCGCGCACTCCATGTCCTGCCGATTGGTGATACCACCAATGACGGCTGGTCTTGGTCGAAACTGTACTGCCCAGCCGGTTACCAACGCCGGATCATCACTAATGTATCCTCAGACACCTTCGATAAGTTCTCCGATGGCTATGTGCTTTATGAATTCCCCCAAAGTGGGACGAGCTACATGACCTTAGGTAAACTGGAAATGAGCGACGATTAAGCCCAAGGCATTGCCCGGGAAATCATACTTGCGAATGACTCAATGGTAAAATCACGATGCACCACACAACTGTTTTGACCGATCAAGCTGAACTTGACGAGAAAAATACAATCAGAGAACCACGAAACAAGGGGCATGCCAGTTAGGCATGTCCCTTGTTTCGTCCGCTGTAGCGCTTGGGCACGGGCTTAGTGCCTGTGGGGCAAATATTGACCCACTGCTAAAGGAGAATGGAGAAACGACCCCGAACTCGGCCAAGAAAAACAGCGTTCACGCTGGCTAGGCTGAGCTGGCACCACCCGCCACTGATTGCTTGATTAACGATACCACCGAGGAGCTGCCCCATCGGTGTTAGGTTTGCTAATGCCAATCGAATCACCGATCATCTGATCTGGCTGGTCAATCAGCTTCACGACCAAAGCTGCGACACTTTTGCGCGAGACTTCGGTTCCTTTGAACGGCTGGCCTTTAACCGTCAACTCGTAATCAATTTCATCTTCGTCCTGAAACCATGCTGGCCGGATCAGCGTGTACGCCATCTGGCTTGCTTCAACCACTTTGGTGGCATCAGCATACGCCGTTAAGGTGTCCCCAAGCATGGCTTGATTCCAGCGCCCATATGCCCCCGGGATCTCACCATAAACGCCATTTGCAGAAATCCAGATCAAACGCGTCACGTGACTTTGGCGCATTGCCGCCACGACGGATTGAGCCTGTGCCCCTAGATTCGCGCCATAAAGATTCGCGTACACTAGCGACTGACCCGTCATGATCGTGACCAATTTCTTGGTGTCAGTGACATCAGCTTGCACAACATGGACGTTAGGATTCGATAAATCAAGATCAGCAAGTTTCTCTGGATGACGCACTAACAGCGTCAGATTGGTGATGTCGCCACCGATTTGTGACAACAATTGTTTAACGACGATTTTTGCAATCGAACCGTTCGCGCCGAGAATCAACACGTTCTTTACCATATGCTTGTCCTCCTTATGCAAAATGAATGTACTTCAATCGTGATGAATCCGCCGCTGACGAGCAAGACTAACCCCAATCACCCATGAGCACTGGTGGCCATGTTAAAATGACCACGCCATCACTCCAATATCTTGACATACGCGTATCGCGTAGCTATGACTCTACAACCTATAGTCCACTATAGGTCAAGTCAAACATCAAAAAACGCCCACTGTTTACCAGTGAGCGTTGGGCGGGTTTAATAACGTTGCATTGGCTTTGGATTATTACCTGAGTAAAGCGTCACCTGTTGCCCTAAAAACTGATGATTTTCAACGATATCGAGCATGCCCTTAGCGTAATCGGCGTAACTAATATAGTCATCTACCCCCTCGCTAGGATCAGACGCTGGTAGATACTCATCGCCAGTGACAGCATAATGGCCACTGGCTTGACCTTCTGGATCAAAATTATACGGTGGGGTCACATAAGTCCAGACAACTGCTTGACTATCCTTAAGCAGCTGCAAGCCAAGGCTATGAGCGAGACAAAGATCTTGCATATACTTGGGATAATAACGCGGGTTCTCTTGTAGTTGATGGCGATGGTTTTTATCCGTATACAGCGTACTGGCGGCGCCAACTTTTAAGTATCGCGTCTTGGTCCCCTTCAACAATGAGATCACATGCATCAGGCCATCTGTGTGGACCGCCTCACCCTCTGGCGACCAGGCCCCGACAGCATCAATCACGGCGTCTAAGCCGCTCATGTCATTTTTCGTAAGGTCGCGCATATCTTTGACTAAGAGGTGAGCCACTTGCGGTCGCTTATGCAGGCGATGGGCAACGCCAACCACCTGATGACCACGCCGCAGCGCTTCTTGATAGATTTTGCCGCCTGCCCGGCCGAATACACCAATAATCATTATTTTCATGTGATGACCTCCGCCTTGTAGGATACCTCCTAAAGCCAACTAGAGGTCAAGTGATTCAGTCACGTTGTAATCGCTCATATTGTTCGAAGGTCTGCTGGGAGATTTCCATGCTGTCCCCAACGAGGTGAATCCGCTCAGTGCCTGCTGCCAAAGCGGTTTGATAATACCACTGCTTAAAATGAAGATGCGCCATTGACGCTTTCAGGCTGTCAATGCGATCCTGCAACTCCCGCTCATGCGCAGTCAGGAAATCGGCTCGTGCTTGCAGGGTTTGATCACCCGCAAGCCGCCAACCTTCAAAGGTGGCACTATCCTTAATGGAAACGCCAGCATCGCGTAAATCCAAAATCATTTGCAAAGTTCTAACATCATCCTCGTAAAAAACTCGCCGCCCGCCTGAATCGCGCTTGAGCAAAGGTAATAATCCTTCCGCGTCATAGTAGCGAATCGCTTGCACCGTTAAGCCTAAACGTGCAGCAACTTCGCCAATACTGTATGTGACTTCGTTATCCATCTTATCAACTCCTTCTTTGACTGCGCTATGGGCATCCTCTCGCCAGTCTAATGTCATCCCACCGCTGCATCTGCAATACCAAATTGCGGTAGCCATTCATCCCCGTGGTTAGTGGTCATTGTTCCACCTGCTTGGTTGCTAGCATGCGGCGAAAAACCGACCCCAGTACCGTGGTTGAGCCACGATGCTGGGGCCGGTTTGGTCAGGCTTTAAGCGCCGACTTTGGCAATCTTACCTTGTTCAATATACACAGACAGAATCGCGATGTCAGCAGGATTGACACCGCTAATGCGCGTGGCTTGGGCCAGCGTTTGCGGCTGGATTTTGGTCAGCTTCTGGCGCGCTTCGGTGGCGAGGCCGTTAATCGCTTCGTAATCGATGCGGTCCGGAATCTTCTTGGCTTCCATGCGCTGCAGGCGGGCAATGCTTTGCTGCTCCTTGGCGATGTAGCCGGCGTACTTCAAGGAAATTTCGACTTCTTCGGTAATGGTATGATCCAGCGGCGCCGCCAGCGGGATGAATTGCATCAGGTCCTGATAGCTGACTTCTGGCCGCTTGAGGAAATCGCTGGCCAGCACGCCGTCCTTTAGTGGCGCCGCGTTGATTGAGGCCAGCCAGTCGTTAACCTGACCTGGCTTCAGCCGCGTCGTCTGCAAACGCTGAATTTCGGCAGCAATGGCGGCTTTTTTGGCCTCAAACTGGGCAAACCGCTCATCAGAGATCAGGCCGAGTTCATGGCCTTTTGCTGTTAAGCGCAAGTCGGCATTATCATGCCGCAGCAGCAGGCGATATTCCGCCCGGCTCGTCAGAAGCCGATACGGCTCGTTGGTGCCCTTGGTGACCAAGTCGTCGATCAAGACCCCAATGTAGGCGTCAGAGCGGCTGAGCGTGAAGCTAGGCTTGTTCTGGGCGCGCAGCGCCGCGTTAATGCCGGCCATGATGCCTTGACCGGCGGCTTCTTCGTAGCCGCTGGTGCCGTTCATTTGCCCGGCAGTGAAGAGGTTTTTCACCACTTTGGTTTCCAAGGTGGCGGTCAGCTGCCACGGCTCGATGATGTCATACTCGATGGCATAACCTGGGCGCATCAATTCGGCATGCTGCAGGCCGGCGACGCTATGAAGCATCTTCAGCTGCACTTCTTCCGGCATCGACGTCGAGAAGTCGCCCACGTAGTATTCCTCCGTGTCGCGGCCTTCTGGCTCCAAAAACAGCTGGTGGCGCGGCTTGTCGGCAAAGCGCACGACCTTGTCTTCAATCGACGGGCAATACCGCGGACCCACGCCTTTGATCACCCCAGAAAACATCGGCGCGCGGTCAAGGTTTTCGCGGATGATTTGGTGCGTTTTTTCATTGGTGTAGGTCATCCAGCAAGACATTTGATCTTTCAAATAAGCAGAATCCGGCGTCTCATAGGAGAACGCATGCGGCGCAACGTCGCCAGGCTGCTCTTCGGTTTGATCAAAATCGATGGAATGGCCCACCACCCGCGGCGGGGTGCCGGTTTTGAAGCGGCGCAACTTGAAGCCGAGGTGTTCAAGGTCTTCCGACAGCTTGATGGAAGGTAGCGAGTTATTCGGGCCGCTGCTGTACATCAGCTCCCCGATGATGATTTTCCCTCGAGAGGAGGTGCCAGCCGTCAGCACGACGCTTTTGGCCCGATACCGGGCCCCAGTGGCCGCCACAACGCCCACGCACACGCCATCTTCCACCAGCAGCCGCTCCACTAGGCCCTGGCGTAGATCCAAGTTGGGTTCAGCTTCAATGGTCGCCTTCATCGAGCGGTGATAAGCGGCTTTGTCTGCCTGGGCGCGCAGCGCGCGCACGGCCGGGCCTTTGCCGGTGTTCAGCATCCGCATCTGGATGTAAGTTTTGTCGATGTTGCGGCCCATTTCGCCGCCGAGGGCATCAATTTCGCGCACGACGATACCTTTGGCTGGCCCACCCAAGGACGGGTTGCAAGGCATAAAGGCCAGCATTTCCAAGCTGATGGTGATCAGCAGGGTCTTTTGCCCCATCCGGGCCGCGGCGAGCGCAGCTTCACAGCCGGCATGGCCAGCACCGACCACCACCACATCGTAGGCAGCGGCTTCATATTCACGTACTTGTGGCATGTTTATCTCCTTTATTTTCCCAGACAAAATTGTGAAAACAGCTGGGTGATCAGCTCATCTGGCGCGGTATCCCCGGTGATTTCGCCGAGTTTATCCCACGCCGCGGTCATGTCGATTTGCACCAGGTCGATCGGCATCCCTGCCTCAATCCCGGCCAGCACGCTTTGCAAACTGGCTTTGGCTTGCCGCAGCAGGCCGATTTGGCGGGAATTGGTGACCATGACAGTGGTCTGACTGTTTTCAATACCGCCGAAGAACAAGGTGGCGATTTGCTGATCCAGCGCTGCCACCCCTTCTGCCTTCAAAATGCTGGTGCGAATCAGCTGTTCGGCGGGCACCAAGGCGGCCAGTTGGGCCTGATCCAGCTGAGCCGGCAAGTCCTGCTTATTCAGCACCACGATCCGCTTTTTATCGGCGGTGGCTTTGATCAAGGCTTCATCTTCAGCAGTGAGCGGCTGGCTGGCATCCAGCACCAAAATGATCAAATCCGCCTTGGTGATGGCTTGCCGTGAGCGTTCGACGCCGATTTTCTCGACTTTATCGTCGGTGTCGCGAATCCCGGCCGTATCCACCAGTTTCAGCGGCACGCCGCGGACGTTGACATACTCTTCCAGCACATCCCGGGTGGTACCTGGCACATCGGTCACAATCGCCTTGTCCTCGTGCATCATATGGTTCAGTAGCGAGGATTTGCCGACATTCGGCCGGCCGACAATCGCCGTGGCAAGCCCTTCGCGCAGCACCTTGCCTTGGCTGGCGGTTTGTAGCAACTCATCCACGCGACTCAGCACCAGCTGCGCTTTTTCCTGAAGCATTTTGGTGGTCATTTGGTCGGTGTCGTATTCCGGGTAGTCGATGTTCACTTCCACCTGCGCCAGCACTTCCAGAATCTCCTGGCGCAAGTTGGTGATCAGCCGTCGTAAATCACCATCCAGCTGGTCAACGGCCACCTGCATGGCGCGATCGGTTTTAGCGCGAATCAAATCCATCACGGATTCGGCTTCCGTCAGGTCAATGCGGCCGTTCAAAAAGGCGCGCTTGGTGAATTCACCCGGCTCTGCCATCCGGGCACCGGCACCCAACAGCAGCTGCAGCACCCGGTTGGTGGAGACAATGCCGCCGTGGCAGTTGATTTCCACCATGTCTTCGCGCGTGTAGGTCTTCGGCCCGCGTAGCACCGACAGCATCACTTCGTCGACAGTTTCACCGCTATCCGGGTCGATGATGTGCCCATAATTAATCGTATTGGTCGGTACCTTCAGCAGATTTTTGCCGTGGTACACCTTCGCGGCGGTTTGCAGCGCCGCCTCGCCGGATAAGCGGACGATTGAAATCGCCCCTTCACCGGGCGGCGTCGAAATCGCGGCAATCGTATCGTAAGCAGTGATAGTTGTTCCCAAAATAACCGATCCTTCCCAACAAAAAAAGCGCATCGCCACGACAAACCACGCCCTGAGGCTGGTCGATCGTGGACAAAGCACTTTGACTACTTTATCACTTGTTAAATTGTGCCTGTATCATACAAAACCTGACGGCAAATGTCAAAAACTGCGGTGGGAGCGCGGCGTAATCACGACATAGCGCCGCGGGTCCGTGCCTTCCGAATGGGTTTCGACATAGGCATTATCCGCCAGCGCCTGGTGAATGGCCTTGCGTTCAAACGACGGCATTGGATCCAGGTAGACCGCCGTACCGCGGGCGACAACTTCGCGCGCTGTTTTTTCGGCCAGACGCCGCACCGCTGTATCACGGCGTTCGCGGTAATCGCCGACATTCAGCATGATGGTCCATTTGCTTTTACCGTAGTGATTAAACTCGGTTTGGGCCAAAAATTGAATGGCGTTGATGATTTTACCGTGCTTACCGATCAGCAAGGCGTCCTTGGCGGTGGTCAAATCGAACCACACCTGGTCGCCGCGCCGCTCGTTATCGATGGTGGCGGCTAAGCCCAGCTGATTGGTAATATCTTCCAAATAGCTTTGCACCAAGGCAATCGCGGTTTGGTCATCGCGTTTGGTGCCATCACGGCGCAACGCTTCTGGCAGCGGTGGCAAGGGTGGGCGGCGCTTCGGCTTGTCCGGCTTTGGCGCCGGCACCGCTTCAGCTTCCGCGACTGCCGTGGCGGCATTGCTTGGTTCATTCAGCTGCAAGTTGACAATCGCTGGCTTGCGGCCAAGGCCGAGCACGCCTTTTTTCCCTTCTTGAACCACTTCCACGCTGATCTGATCCCGACCAGCTTGCATGGCTTCCAGTCCAGTGGCGATTGCTTTTTGAATCGTAGCACCCTGGAATGTGGGCATAAGATTCCCTCCTAGTTGTGCTTGGTGAAACGAAAGGGGCGGTGACTCAAGGATGATGCGGCGCGTAGTTTTCCTCTAGTTGCGCTGCGGCCGGCAACGCCTGAGTGAATAGCTACGCTCAAGACCTCGAAGCCACAGAACGGCTTCAATTTCTTGAGCTAGGCTATTCATCAGGCTAAGTGCGCCGACCTCCACAGCCTGCGCCCCGCTCCGCAGCCTTATTTCTTTAACGCTCGCTTATAAGCCTTCCGCACGGCCTTTTTGTGGTCTTTTTCAGCTTGGGCTTTTTCTTGGCGTTCGCGGCGAAGTTTGAATGGGTTTTGGAGGAAGAAGGTCTGGCCGAGTGAGAAGGCGTTGGTGACAACCCAGTAGACGGCCAGGGCACTTGGTAAGTTAATCGCGAAGAATAAGATCATCAGTGGCGATACGGCAGCCATGATCCAGTTGCTTGAGGTGCGAACCGGCTGGGCCATCGTTGAAACCACACTGGTCGCCAAGGTGAACAAGGCCGCCAGAATGGGCATGATGAAGTATGGGTCAGGTGAGCCCAGGTGGACCCACAAGAAGTCCCCGACTTTCAGAGCTGGGGTGCGCCAAATCGCCTGGTACAAGGCAATCAGGAAGGGCATCTGCACAACGATTGGCAGGCAGCCCATCACTGGGTTAACGCCGGCTTCGGCATACACACGCTGGGTTTCGTCCCGCAGTTTTTGCTGCGTAGCGCGGTCTTTGGCGCTGTACTGCTTTTGCAGGGCCTTGATTTCAGGCGCCACTGCCTGCTGCTTGGCCATACTCTTGATCTGCAGGTAGCTCAACGGGAAAATCAGGATCCGGATGATCAAGGTAAAGAGAATGATCCCGACCCCGGCATTACCACCAGAGATTTTGGCCAGCCACAGAACGAACTGCGCCGCATTATAAATGACGTAGCGATCCCATGGGTTCGTGCTGGCCTTGGTGACGGTTGAGGTCCCGCAGGCTGTTAAGATGACGACCAAGGCTACCAACCCGAGGGTCAGCAGCAGGCGCTTAGTTGATTTCTTCACGAATAAGTCCTCCTAGATGACAGCTCCCTGCCATCCCTATCTATATAGTAGTAACATCTTGTGAAGCCAAAACGCCGGCCAGTTTAAGGACATGCACCAAGTTGCGCTTGGTTTCAGCCATGTCCAGCTGGGTGGCGTGGCGGCGAGCGATCACGAGAAAGTCGGCTTGCGGGTCGAGGTCAGGTTTGAGCTCGAGTAGCGATTGCCGGATGTAGCGTTTGATTTGGTTACGCATCACCGCGGTATGGGCGACTTTTTTGCCGACCGAAATCCCCACGCGAAAGTGTTTCTGATCGCGCTGCAGGTGATAGATGACAAAATTACGGTTCGCCACGGACTCGCCGTTTTCGAACACGTCTTGGAACTCATCTTCTTTTTTAATGCGGTAAGACTTTCGCAATGATACTCCCTCACAATCTGCTTTCTAGTATACAAGACAAGCCCTGACAGCGCACGGTTTATTAAGCAAAAAAAAACCACTGACGCGGTCAGTGGCTGTTTAGGCAGATAATACTTTACGTCCCTTAGCGCGACGACGAGCTAAAACTTTACGGCCGTTCTTGGTGCTCATGCGCTTCATGAAGCCATGAACGCGTTCGCGGTGCCGCTTTTTAGGTTGGAAAGTCCGTTTGGTGGTCATAGGAACACCTCCTATTTAGATTGCTATTTTAAAATGACGGTTTCACGCCAAATAACGAGTGCTTATTCAGACAACTTTTCATTATACGGATGACGCCTTGTCTCGTCAAGGATTACCGCAAAAAAGATGCATGAAAAGTGCAGATCGCCCTGGGAAACACTGGCCAAAATTGTCCACAAAATTGGCCAAAATGGTGGTGAACATTGTGGACAACTTGTGCACGCCAATCTGGCCATTTTGGCCAATTCACGGGTTTTCCCCTGACTTATCCGCTAATTCACACCCTGTCAGTCTAGTTATCCACAAGCAATATTTTGCCTGTGTAAAACGTGTGAAACACGCATGATATCAGGCCTCACGTTTCACAGCCAAGTGTGGATAACTGCGTCAATCCGCGGCTTGACGTGGTCTTTCCCCACCCTTGAGGACAAGTTGTCCGCAAGTTGTGGAAGCCGCTTTTGATTTGGCCGTGAAACATGTGGAAAACTCCTGAAGCTGTGGAAAACTCCGAAGTGAAATGCTAAACTGAAAAAGCGATCATAGGCTACTGCTTCGGCGGCTAGCCCTTGAATTTTTAACACGTTGCGGAGGGGCTTCGGGTGCCAAATATCGATGAATTATGGGCTTATCTAGAAGAAAAATTCCGGGCAGAAATGACCCCGGTCAGCTTTACCACCTGGGTGGGGGCGGTTAAACCACTCACGTTGACCCAAACCACCATCACGCTGGGGGTGCCATCCCAGCTGCATAAAACCTACTGGGAACAAAATCTGGTCACCAAAGTCGTGGAATGGAGCTACGAATTCGGCAATCTCGAAATCTCTCCGGTGATCAAAATCGTCGGTGAAGAGGCGCCAGCCCAGCCGGTGGCCAAAAAAGCCGAGGAACCAGATCCCGGCGTGGTCCCGACCTTTAAAGAAAAAACCCACCTTAATAGTAAATACACTTTCGAAACCTTCGTCACCGGTAAAGGCAATCAAATGGCCCATGCTGCGGCGCTGGTCGTTTCGGAAGAGCCTGGGGTGCTGTACAATCCGCTATTTTTGTATGGTGGGGTGGGCCTCGGCAAAACGCATTTGATGCAAGCTATCGGCCATCAGTTGCTGGAATACAACCCGCAAGCCAATGTGAAGTACGTCACCTCTGAGGCTTTTGCCAACGATTTCATCAATTCGCTGCAAACCAAAAAGCAGGAACAATTCCGCCAGGAGTACCGAAATGTTGACCTGCTGCTGGTCGATGATATTCAGTTCTTCGGCGACAAAGAGGCGACCCAGGAAGAATTCTTCCATACCTTCAACGCCTTATATGAAAACAAAAAACAAATCGTGCTCACTTCCGATCGTTTGCCCAATGAGATTCCTAAGCTGCAAGAGCGCCTGGTTTCCCGGTTCAAATGGGGCTTATCCGTTGATGTGACGCCGCCAGATTTGGAAACGCGGATTGCGATTTTACGCAACAAAGCCAACGCCGAGCACCTTGTCATTCCAGATGACACCTTGTCTTACATCGCCGGGCAAATCGACTCCAACGTCCGCGAACTGGAAGGGGCGCTGGTCCGGGTGCAAGCCTACGCCACCATGGAGCACGCCGATATCACCACTAGCATGGCGGCGGAAGCCTTGAAGAGTCTGAAGCTGTCGAGCAAAGACAACGAGCTGTCAATCAGCCACATCCAAGAAATCGTGGCGAAGTATTACCAGATTTCGGTCAGCGATTTGAAAGGTAAAAAGCGCGTCAAACAAATCGTGATGCCGCGGCAAATCGCCATGTATCTCGCCCGGGAAATGACGGAAAGTAGCCTGCCGAAGATTGGGCAAGAATTCGGCGGCAAGGATCACACCACCGTCATTCACGCCCACGAGAAAATCACCGAGGCGATGACGCTGGATGATAATCTCAAGGCCCAAGTCATCGAACTCAAGAACCGGTTGCACAATCGCGGCTAAATCGGCATGTGGACAACTGCTTGAAAACTTGGCCACTTGTCCGCTGACTTATCCACATGTGAACAACCACAGAATCTCGCGTTTCACTAAGTTATCCACATGACCCACAGACCCTACTACTATTACTTAAAAAGCGTATGATATAGATAACGCTTAACGCTTGGGAGGACGAAACCAAAATGAAATTCACGATCACGCGTGCTACTTTTATCAAGTCACTGAATGATGTTTCTCGGGCCATTTCCACGAAGACCACCATTCCAATTCTGACCAACCTGAAATTGGACCTGACCGACACCGCTTTGATTTTGACCGGGAGCGATGCCGACATCTCGATTGAATCCAAAATCGATGCCACCAGCGAAACCAATGATCTGCAGGTGCAATCAACCGGCAGCATCACCTTGCCAGCGCGGTTCTTCAGCGAAATCGTCAAGCGCCTGCCAGAAAAGACGATGACCGTGGACGTTCAGGATAACTTCCAAACCGTCATCACCAGTGGCCAATCTGAATTTAAGATCAACGGGTTGGACGCCAACAACTACCCGCGCCTGCCGGAAATTGCAGCGGAAAATCCGCTGACTGTGCCAGCCGATGTCCTGCGGCAGCTGATTGCGCAAACGGTCATCGCGGTTTCGACCCAAGAAACCCGGCCGATTTTGACTGGGGTCCACATTCAGATTCAAAATGGCCAACTGATCGCCGTCGCGACTGATTCCCATCGCTTGGCCCAGCGTGTGCTGGAACTGCCTGCCGCAGCTGGTGCCGACTATGATGTCATCATCCCAGGGAAGAGTTTGATTGAACTGGGCCGGACCCTGACCGATGAGATCGAGACCGTGGAAATTCGCTTTGCGGACAATCAAGTGTTATTCATCGCCGGCAATACGTTATTTTATTCCCGGCTGCTTGAAGGTAATTACCCAGACACCAGCCGCCTGATTCCAACCAGCAGTACCACGACCATCGAATTCGATGCGCCAACCCTGCTGTCAGCGATTGGCCGGGCCAGCCTGCTGAGTCACGAAAGCGCCAATAACGTGGTCCGCCTGAACTTGAACGCCGATCAGCAAAGCGCCACGATTTACGGCAATTCACCAGATGTCGGGAATGTGGAAGAAGCGCTGCAGTTCACCAACCTGACCGGTGACAATCTGGAAATTTCCTTCAACCCTGACTACATGAAGGACGCGCTGCAAGGCGTTGGCCAAACCACGATTGAGTTGGCCTTCACCGCGCCACTGCGGCCATTCACCTTGGTCCCTTCAGAGGATAAGACGCATTTCATCCAGCTGATCACGCCAGTGCGGACCTTCAGCTAAGTTCAATCAGCATGACCTTGACCACTCCTTGTGAGTGGTCTTTTTTGTTGCCCCGCGAAATCTCTTTTTAGCAGCGGTTCAGTTCAAAAGGAGAATGATCATGAGAAAAAGCGTGTGGCTGTTACTAGTGCTGGCGTGGTTTGGGCTGCGCGGCCGGCCAGTGCAAGCAGCCGAAGATTTGTTATTTGAAAACGTCACTTGGGGCCCCGCCACGCCAGGGTTTGCCTTTGCACCACCAACGGAAGTGTGGGCGGAACAAGGGCAAGGCGGTGACTTTGCGATTGGCTATGCTTCTAGCTTGACGCCAAAGTTGACCTTTGCAGTTCTGGGTAATATCACATTTATCCGCGACGAAGCGGGCGAGCCTGAACTCACTAAGGTCAACAATTCAGGTAATGTGCAACTCTTCCGAGTGCTGGCATCAACGCTTGGCGATCAACATTATCGGGTGCAGGTCGCCGTCCTTGACATAATCTACGAATTTCCGCTGACAGTGCACGTCATTGACAAGTTGCCGGCAGATTTGAAGCTGAATCTGGCGGGGCAGGCCTTGCTGGATTATTTGCCGCTGCAAGCCTTTTTGGTCGATGGTCAAGGCCGCAAGTATCTTGCCAAGCTGACGCGCACCACCGCCAAGAGTGTCTTGCTCCAGCCCACGGTGATGGTACCCACCTGGCAATCCAATTCGAAGTTGGCAAATGAAACCATGACCCTTGCTTGGGGTGAGCACAACCAAAACAGCGGCTCGTTCACTATCGTGCATCAACCGCCGCCTATCAGCTATACGCCAGGGCAGGGGCTAACGCTAACGGTACCGATTAGTTTGAGTCAGCCGCCAGAGCAGGGCCAGGTGACTTGGGCGTTGCAAAAAGCCGCCGCGCAGACCGTGATCAGCTCAACCCAAAGTCTAGCGATTAATACGCCGGTCACCTTTACGGCGGAACAAGTGGCGCAGAGCCAAACCGTGGTGCTGTCTTTTGGATTCGGCAGTAGCAAATTCAGTTATCCGGCCAGTCCACTCCAGCCCATCACGCCGCTAGCCGCCACGCCGTTATTCAGTGGCAGCGTGGCTCTGCAGACTCTGGCCTCCCAAGCAGTGCGATTGCCTGCCCTATGGCCTGCGTTACCGATTCAGGCGACGGGCAGCTGGCAGCTGACCCTCACGGTAAGTAGCGATTTGCCAGTGCCGTACTATCTCGAGCTGGGCCCAGCGTTTGCCAATCAGCAGGTGACCCCAAGCACCGCCGCACAGTTGGCGGGCCGGGACAATCAGATGCTCGCCTTGAGCGAAGCCGCCTTGGTGATTTTACCGACGACCAGGCTTTTAGCGGGACGGTATGCGGTCACGATTCATTTTTTATTGGTGCGCGGACCGTAGTCTTTTCAGTAAAACCCTAATTTGGCCATTTTGCGGCGGCGATTCTTGCCTAAAACGCGAGAATGGCCTTTTTTTGCGTTTTGGGCCAAAAAGGAGGGGGACACGTATCCCAGCCTAGCCTCCGATTTAATTGGCTGATAACGCCTTTAAACGCGAAATTGGATTGAAGGCACGCCTTAAAAACGGTATAATATATAAGTAATGAATCGCGCTTTTGCGATATTTTTAGCGTCAAAGGAGGGGCTACGATGACGACGGTTCCAATTACGACCGCGTTCATCACTTTAGGGCAACTGTTGAAAGATGCCGGGGTGATCGATAGCGGTGGGGCAGCGAAACATTTTCTCAGAGAAAATCGAGTGTTAGTGAATCAAACGCCGGAGGACCGGCGTGGTCGTAAGCTAGAAGCAGGAGATGTGGTGCAGCTCGAAGATGGCACAACGTTGACTGTTGAACGGGCGTGAAGCTTGAGCATCTAACCCTTCGCAACTATCGGAATTACGCGCAAGTCGACACCGACTTTTCCCCGCAGATCAATGTCTTGATCGGCGAAAACGCGCAAGGCAAAACCAATTTGCTGGAGGCGGTGTATGTGTTGGCGTTAGCACGAAGCCATCGCACCAGCAATGACAAGGAATTGATTCGCTTCGGTGAGCAATTCGCCAAGGTTTCCGGCAGTGTTAGCCGTAGCCGTGGTTTGACCCAGCTGGAACTGATCATTTCGACGCAAGGCAAACGCGCGCGGGTCAATCGCATCGAGCAGCCGAAGTTGTCGCAGTACTTAGGCCAGTTTAACGTGGTGCTGTTTGCCCCAGAGGATCTGGCGATTGTTAAAGGCAGTCCGGCGAACCGGCGGCGCTTCATCGACATGGAGTTCGGCCAGATGAGCGGGAAATACCTGTACAACTTGACCCAATACCGGGTGATGTTGAAGCAGCGCAATGCCTATCTCAAGCAGCTGAAGTTTCATCAGGCCAAAGACTTGGTTTACCTCGATGTCTTATCCGATCAGCTGGCGGCCTATGGTGCCGAAATCGTGGCCGCGCGGGAAACGCTGCTTCAGCAAATGGCCGGCTTTGCGGCAACCATTCATCAAGACATCACCAAAGGCAAGGAAACCTTGACCTTTGCGTATCAAACCCAGGTGCCGGAAAAAGCCCGCGGCAGCGTCGAGGAGGCGTATCACGCCTTTGAGCAGCTGTATGCCGAGCATCGCCGCCGCGAAGTCGAGCAAGGCACCACCCTGGTGGGACCGCACCGCGACGATGTGGCCTTTATCGTTAACGATAAAAACGTGGCGAATTTTGGCAGCCAAGGCCAGCAGCGCACCACCGCTTTGGCCGTCAAGCTGGCGGAAATCGACTTGATGAAGGCGCAAACTGGCGAGTATCCGGTGCTGCTGCTGGATGATGTGCTTTCTGAGCTGGATGATATGCGCCAGACCCATCTGCTGAAGGCCATTCAAAACAAAGTCCAAACGTTTTTAACCACCACCAGTTTGGATGGTATTGCCCAGGAAATAATCGAGACCCCTGCGGTCTTTCACGTGAATAACGGGGTGCTAGCGGCCGATTAGGCGCCGCCCGTAAGGAGGAACACAAGCGTGGCTGAAGATCAAGAAACGCAAGAAGAGCAAGAAGAAAAGAAAGAAGAACTCGCCGCTGAATATGATGCGAGCCAAATCCAAGTCCTTGAAGGTCTGGAAGCGGTCCGGAAGCGGCCAGGGATGTACATCGGGACGACCTCAAGCCAAGGGCTGCACCATTTGGTTTGGGAAATTATCGATAACGGGATTGATGAGGCGCTGGCGGGTTTTGCCACCCGCATCAACGTGATTGTGGAACCCGATAACTCCATCACCGTCACCGATGATGGGCGCGGGATTCCGGTTGATATCCAAAAGAAAACCGGGCGTCCGGCGCTGGAAACCGTCTACACGATTTTGCATGCCGGCGGTAAGTTTGGCGGCGGCGGGTACAAGGTGTCTGGTGGGCTGCATGGGGTTGGTGCCTCCGTCGTCAACGCCTTGTCCACCGAGCTGGATGTTGTCGTGACCCGTGGCGGCAAGCGTTACTACATCGACTTCAACCGCGGCAAGGTGAAGACCCCGATGAAGATCATCGGCGATGCGCCGGAGCACGAACACGGCACCAAGGTTCACTTTGTGCCAGATCCGGACATTTTTACCGAAACCACGGTTTATGATGATAAAATTCTGACCCAGCGTATTCGCGAATTGGCCTTTTTGAACAAAGGCCTGAAGCTGACCTTCACCGATAAGCGCGCAGAAACGGCGGAAACGCTGGTGTTCCACGCAGAAGGCGGCATCAAGGAATACGTCGAATACCTGGATAAAGGCAAAGACAACCTGCTCGACGAACCGATTTACGTGGAAGGCAAGCAAAACGACATCAATGTCGAAGTTGCCTTACAATATGCCACCAATGGCTATGCTTCCACGCTCCTGACGTTTGCCAACAACATTCATACCATCGAAGGCGGGACGCACGAAACCGGCTTTAAGGCGGCGCTAACGCGAGTCATCAATGACTACGCGCGCAAGTCCGGCGCCTTGAAGGACAACGATGATTCGCTGTCTGGGGAAGACGTGCGGGAAGGCATGACCGCGGTTGTGTCTGTCAAGCACCCAGATCCGCAGTTTGAAGGGCAGACCAAAACCAAGCTTGGTAACGCTGATGCCCGCACCGCGGTTGACCGCATGTTCTCCGAGCATTTTTCTAAGTACTTAATGGAGCACCCAACGCAGGCCAAGCAGCTGGTGGATAAAGCCATGCTAGCCAGCAAAGCGCGGGCCGCAGCCAAGCGCGCCCGGGAAGTCACCCGCAAAAAGAGTGGGCTGGAAATCTCCAACCTGCCAGGGAAACTAGCGGATAACTCCAGTAAAGATCCGGAAATTTCCGAATTGTTCATCGTCGAAGGGGACTCCGCCGGCGGTTCCGCCAAGTCCGGTCGCAGTCGCTTGACCCAAGCCATCTTGCCGATTCGCGGGAAGATTTTGAACGTGGAAAAAGCCAGCATGGAACGCATTTTGGCCAACGAAGAAATTCGGACACTGTTCACCGCTATGGGCACTGGCTTTGGCGATGAATTCGATGTCAGCAAGGCTCGGTATCACAAGCTGATCATCATGACCGATGCCGATGTCGATGGTGCCCATATTCGCACGCTGCTGTTGACGCTGATTTATCGCTACATGCGCCCGCTGCTCGAAGCCGGCTATGTCTACATCGCTCAGCCGCCGCTGTATCGCGTGCGCCAAGGCAAAATGATGCAGTACATCGATTCGGATGAAGAACTGGCGAATGTGATGGGGCAGCTGCCGCCCTCACCGAAGCCAGAAATTCAGCGGTATAAAGGGCTTGGGGAAATGGATGCCAACCAGCTGTGGGAAACCACCATGGACCCAGACAAGCGCCGCTTGCTGCGCGTTTCACCAGAAGACGCGGAAAATGCGGATGGCATCTTTGAGATGCTGATGGGCGATCAAGTTGGCCCCCGCCGCGAGTTCATTGAAGAAAATGCCGTTTACGTCGACACCAAGAATATCGATGCCTGATTAAGCAGGAACGGTTGGGGTTGCGCGGCGCGTCGGACTTTCGCCGACCTCCGCAGCCTGTAGTTGCGCTCAGCGGGGCAACGCTCGAGCGATTAGCTACACCTCAGTCCTCGAAGCCAAAGAACGGCTTCAATGCCTGAGGTTAGGCTAATCGTCGAGCTAAATGCGCCCCGCTTCGCAGCCTAGATAGTTGCGCTCCGGATGGCCAACGCCTGAGCAGCTAGCTACGCCAGAAGCCTCACCGCCAAAAAGCGGCGGCAATGCTTCCGGCTAGGCTACCTGTCAGGCTAAGCGCGGCCACCCTCCGCAGCCTGGATAGTTGCGCTCCGGTCGGCAACGTCCGAGCGATTAGCTACGCCGGAAGCCTCGCCAGCAAAAAGCGCTGGCAATGCTTCCGGCTAGGCTATTCGTCGGACTAAGCCCGCCGACCTTCGCAGCCCGTAGTTGCGCTCAGCGGGGCAACGCTCGAGCGATTAGCTACACCTCAGTCCTCGAAGCCAAAGAACGGCTTCAATGCCTGAGGTTAGGCTAATCGTCGAGCTAAATGCGCCCCGCTTCGCAGCCTGATATAGAGAGGAGACCTTTTGCTTTATGGATGATCGTCAAGAAAGCCGGATTACCAATGTTAATCTAGCTAAAACGATGAAAACCTCATTCTTGGAGTACGCAATGAGTGTCATTGTGGCGCGGGCTTTGCCTGACGTGCGCGATGGGCTCAAGCCGGTGCAACGCCGGATTTTGTACGGCATGAATGAACTCGGCGTGACGCCAGATAAGCCTTATAAGAAGTCGGCCCGGATCGTCGGGGATGTCATGGGGAAATATCACCCCCATGGCGATTCCTCGATTTACGAAGGCATGGTGCGCATGGCGCAGGACTTCTCGTATCGCTATATGCTGGTTGATGGTCACGGGAACTTTGGCTCTGTCGATGGGGATGGCGCCGCGGCGATGCGTTACACCGAAGCCCGGATGAGTAAAATCACCCTGGAAATGCTGCGCGACATCAACAAAGACACCATCGATTACCAAGACAACTATGATGGTTCCGAAAAAGAACCGGTCGTTTTGCCAGCGCGCTTCCCGAATTTGCTGGTCAACGGCGCGACGGGGATTGCGGTGGGGATGACCACCAATATTCCGCCACATAACCTGGCCGAAGTGATTTCGGCGCTGCACATTTTGATGGATAACCCTGATGCCACTACCGCCGATTTGATGACGGCTTTGCCTGGCCCTGACTTTCCTACCGGGGCGCTGGTGATCGGCAAGTCCGGCATTCGCCACGCCTATGAAACCGGGAAAGGCACCATTATCGTGCGCGCCAAAACCGAGATTCAGACGGAAAAGAGTGGCAAGGAACGCATCATTGTCACCGAAATTCCATACATGGTTAACAAAGCCAAGCTGGTTGAACGCATTGCGGAACTGGCACGGGAAAAGAAAATTGATGGTATCACCGACCTGAACGATGAATCGGACCGCGATGGGATGCGGATCACCATCGACGTGCGCCGCGACATGAGCGCCAGCGTAGTTTTGAATAACCTGTTCAAGCTGACCCCGATGCAAACTGGGTTCTCCTTCAACATGGTCGCCATTGTCAACGGCGCGCCGAAGACCCTTAGCTTGAAGGAAATCCTGACCTACTACCTGCAGCATCAGGAAATCGTCATTCGCCGGCGGACCGAATTCGACTTGAAGAAAGCCGAAGCACGGGCCCACATTTTGGAAGGCTTGAAGATTGCGCTGGACCACATCGACGAAATCATCAGCATTATCCGTGGCAGTGAAACTGGCGATAAGGCGAAGGTCATTTTGATGGATAAGTTCTCGTTATCCGACAAGCAAAGCCAAGCCATTTTGGATATGCGGCTAGTGCGGCTGACCGGTTTGGAACGCGAGAAGGTCGAAAATGAATACAACGATGTCTTGGCCGCCATTGCCGACTACAAAGACATCTTGGCGAAGCCGGAACGCATTCACCAAATCATTTACGACGAACTGCTGGAAATCCAGAAGAAGTTCGGCGACAAGCGCCGCACGGAATTGCTGGTCGGGGAAGATCTGACCATTGAAGATGAAGACCTCATCGAAGAGGAAAACGTGGTCATCACGTTGACGCATAATGGTTACGTCAAGCGCTTGCCAGCCGATGAATTCAAGAGCCAAAACCGCGGCGGTCGCGGCGTTCAAGGCATGGGTGTGCATGATGATGACTTTGTGGAACATCTGG
Source organism: Lacticaseibacillus suibinensis (assembly GCF_003946175.1). GTDB lineage: Bacteria > Bacillota > Bacilli > Lactobacillales > Lactobacillaceae > Lacticaseibacillus > Lacticaseibacillus suibinensis. The sequence goes on from NZ_RHOK01000009.1 coordinate 100,452, forward strand.
TCACCACCTCGACTCATGACCTGCTATTGTTCTTCACCAACACCGGGAAGGTTTACCGCAGCAAGGGTTACGAAATTCCGGAATACAGCCGCACCGCGAAGGGCATTCCGATCATCAACTTGCTGGGCATTGACAATAACGAAAAGGTGCAAACGGTCATCAACATCAAGCCGCATGATCCAGAAAGCGACGAGGATACCAGCAACGACTACCTCTTCTTCGTTACCCGTAACGGGATTGTCAAGCGCACGCCGGTCAGCGACTTCTACAACATTCGCAAAAACGGCCTGATAGCCTTGAACATGAAGGACGGGGATGAACTGAGCAACGTCATTGCCACGCATGCCGATGACATCATGTTTATCGGCACGCACCTCGGCTACTCGGTCACCTTCAAGGCCGAAGACGTCCGCAGCATGGGCCGTAGCGCTACTGGGGTCCGCGGCGTGCGCCTGCGTGAAGGCGATTATGTCGTTGGCTCCGATATCTTGAAGCCAGATTCCGAAGTCTTTGTCATTTCCGAAAAGGGTTACGGCAAACGCACTGCCGCCAGCGAATATCCAATCAAGGGTCGCGGCGGTAAGGGGATTAAGACGGCGAATATCACCAGCAAGAACGGTCCGCTGGCAGGCGTCACCACGGTTACCGGCGAGGAAGACATCATGGTCATCACCGATGCCGGTGTCATGATTCGCTTCAGCAGCCAAACCGTTTCCCAAACCGGTCGCAGCACGCTCGGCGTGCGGCTGATTCGGGTTGATGAAGGGTCGAAGGTTGCCACCATGGCGAAATTGGATCCAGAACCTGACGAACCAGATACGCCAACTGAAGCTGCTGCTGATGGCAAGCCAGCTGAAGACGCAGAAACAGCCGCAGACGGCGCGAACACCGAGGCCCCAGCAGGAGATGCTGATGCCCAAGTCAACGAGCTCCTGCGCCGCGCTGAGGCCGATCAGGACGATCAGGCTACCGATGACGACGAGGATAAGGACTAAGCAACTGAATGACGAAAGCCAAGACCGAATGGGGTCTTGGCTTTTTTGTTTTTGAGGAAGCAGGACAGCTTTTTGCGTAATTATTAGCTAGAGGCAGTGTTAAGCGCAATCCTGATTCTGCGTCTCGCACACAGAACCTAGCCAGCGAATTAGCTTGAGTGCGACGCGTTTGTATGATAAACTACTAGCTTGTGAGCATGTGCCCTTTGGCGCGTGCTGACTCCTTGCCCCAGGGAATGGGGCCAAAAGTCCATAAGGAGGTGAACTGTCAAATGGCTGAAACTAAGTATGAAGTAACTTACATTATTCGTCCTGATATCGACGAAGAAGCAAAGGCTCAACTGGTTGAACGTTTTGACAATATTCTGAAGGAAAATGGTGCCAACATCATTGATTCCAAGGATTGGCAAAAGCGTAAGTTTGCTTACGAGATCAAGAAGTACTCGGAAGGCACTTACCACATCGTTAACCTGACCGCTAACGATTCCAAGGCGATCGACGAATTCGACCGTCTTGCCAAGATCTCTGGCGATATCCTTCGTCAAATGATCGTCGTTCGCGAAGACTAGTTTTCGTAAAAAAGGGGGCGCATCGGGATGATCAATAACGTTTCATTAACCGGCCGCTTAACGCGGGATGTTGATTTACGTTACACCCAAAGTGGGACCGCTGTTGGGACATTCACCCTTGCCGTTGATCGGCAATTCACGAATGCTCAAGGGCAGCGAGAGACCGACTTCATCAACTGTGTGATCTGGCGTAAAAGCGCTGAAAACTTCAGCAACTTTACCCGTAAAGGTTCCATGGTTGGCGTTGAAGGCCACATCCAAACGCGGAATTATGACAACAACGCCGGCCAACGGGTTTACGTGACCGAAGTTGTCGTTGAGAATTTTGCGTTGCTCGAAAGTAAGGCGACCACGCAAGCGCGGCCGTCCGAACCAGCAAACCCGCAAGGCGGCAATGGTGCATCGTATGGCAGTCAGCCGCAGTTCGGTGGCAATAGCCAGCCAGCTCAGCCTCAGACGCCTAACTTTGGCCAGAACCCCGCACCATCGCAACCTGCAAGCCAAGGCAACCAGCCTGCGCAACCAGATAATAGTGCCGATCCGTTTGCCAATAATGGTAAAACCATCGACATTTCCGATGATGATTTGCCGTTCTAGGACTACAGCCATATTTGGCTGATCAATGAGAAAAGGAGTGATTTCCATGGCACAACAACGTCGTGGTGGCCGTCGTCGTCGTAAAGTCGACTTCATCGCCGCTAACCATATCGAATATATCGACTACAAAGACACGAACTTGTTGGAACGGTTCATCTCTGAACGTGGTAAGATTTTGCCACGTCGGGTAACCGGCACCAGCGCTAAGAACCAGCGTAAGCTGACGATCGCAATCAAGCGGTCCCGGATCATGGGTCTTTTGCCATTCGTTGCTGAAGACTAATCTGGTTTTCTTCCCGCCCCTCGGCATTTGCTGAAGGACGGGATTTTTTTGCGTTTAGGCTAATCGTCGAGCTAAGTGCGCCCCGCTTCGCAGCCTGATAGTTGCGCTCAGCGGGGCAACGCTCGAGCGATTAGCTACACCTCAGTCCTCGAAGCCAAAGAACGGCTTCAATGCCTGAGGTTAGGCTACTCGTCGAGCTAAATGCGCCCCGCTTCGCAGCCTAGATAGTTGCGCTCCGGATGGCCAACGCCTGAGCAGCTAGCTACGCTTGAGGCCTCGCCACCAAAGCGCGGCGGCAATGCTTCAAGGTTGATCAGCCCGTAGCGCACAGCGCGTACGGGCTGACATGCGATAGAAAGGCTACCCATCCGGCTAAAAGCGGCCTCACTCCACAGCCTCACTTGCAAATTCCGAACATTAGGACGATGATGAAGGGTGGAGAGATGAACTGGTGCGCTTTTATGTCAATTCCTTAGGAGGCGATTTTATTGGCAAAACCACACTCAAGACAATCCTTGATCCTGGCAACGCATGAGAACTTTGAGCAACTGGAGCATATTTTGACGTCATTGTCGGCTGCCGACCGCAAGCGGGAATTTCCGTTTAAGGGGCGCGACCGCAATGTGCGGGATGTGCTGGTGCAGGTCGCAGCTTGGCAGAAGATGTACCTTGATTGGAGCACGGCTAATTTAGCCGGCGAGGCCAAGCGTTTCATGCCCAAGCCTTACACCTGGCAAACGAGCGGTAAGTTGAGTCAACGCATTTGGCAGCAAAACCAAGCGACCACCTATGCTGAGGCGCACAAGGCGCTGGTGAGTCTGCATGAGGCGCTCATGGCGCAGTTTGAGGCCAGGACCAACGAGGAACTGTTCCTCAAAGGGTTTTACGATTGGACCGGGGCGCTGAGCCTCGGCGAATATGCCGCAATGGTGGGGCCGAGCCATGATGCTTGGGCCATCAAAGTGCTCAAGCATTATCGGCAGCACTTAACCGTTGCGTCTAATTAAGTAAAAACGGTCATTTGACCGTTTTTTTATGCGTTGAATCGCTTTGCTAAAATCAGTACAATCAAGGGACAATCAGTTGTGCCCACAGTGCGGAGGATCGTTATGAAACCAATCAAACTAAGTGTTGAATTCACGCCAGCCACCTTTAAAATGACGCTTCCTGACGATCAGGGGCAGGTGATCATCACGGATGATACCGAGACCCTGGCACCACCGAATGGCGTCACACTGGCTACCCAAGCGATGGCGCTAGTAGGGGTTGATACCGTGCCGATTGATGCTGACGGCTTGATTATCTTAAGCCCGACTTGGCAAATCGACAGTGCTAAGGTGGCCCGGTATTTTCAAAACCTGCTTGATGGTAGCTCAAAGGCCCCGACTGATCCGGCAGTGGCCCCTTACCTGAACCTGGTGCAAGGGTTGCTGGTGCGCTTTAATTTCCATGAGAATGTTGGGCCAACCGCACCGAAAAAGCCGGCGAAGGCGCGGCATCGGTTTGACAAAACGCTGCGTGAAAGGCCGTTCCACGTGAAACACGCCGGCAGTGAAGCCACGGTTTACTGGACGGCGCCGAAAGTCATGACGATCAAACAAGGCGCTAAACTGAAGCTTGATCCGGTGATGAACAAAGACGGCTCCGAGCGTTATGGTACTAAGTATGGCGATAAGTTGCGAACCGATCACGCTGAGGCCATCAAAGGCAGCGTGACCACCGCCGATGTTGAGCTGCGCAGTGTGAATGAAGTCGGGCTGTTTTTGTATTATGGCGATACCAACGGCTGGCTAGAGTTAATCGATGACCAGGGGCAAACGCTGGATGCCTTGACTAAAGTCTGACGGTCATGGTTCCCATTGAATAAAATAATGCGGTTAACCCTGTTTTTTAACGTCTTCGTGACGATAAAGCTGCGTTGAAACCGGCGGGATGAGTTGGTTTGAACCGCCGTATAAAACGTTATTGATTGAATTATGTGGTGTATAAACCCTTCAACTATGATAGCGTTTACATTAAGGTGATAGCGTATACTTGGAGAATAGGGGCGCAGCGATGATAGAGAATATCAGTAAACTTATTCGCTCGCGGCGAAAACGATTAGGTCTCACTATCGAACAACTGGCTGAAGAGGCAGGCGTATCGGTGAGCCTATTGTCTCGCGTCGAGCGGGGGGATGTCACAAACATCAGTATTAAAAAGCTGGCGGCAATCGGGGAAGCCCTGGGATTGAAAGTTTCGGATTTCTTCGTGGCTGAAGACTTCGCCGATATCGATACCTTGGCGCTGATCAATTTGCTCAAAGGCATGCCGGCAGAGCAGCGCCAAGCCGTCTCCGCGGGCCTGGTGAAGGCAGTGAGGGCATTGAGTTGAGTTTGACACTACTGGTAGAATGATGACCAGTAGTTTTTTTATTGGGAGGAAAAGATGAAAGTCGTTTCCCCAGTTTACAATTCAAGTGCAACACCCTGACGACTAGACCAAAAAGGCCATGAAGACCTATTCTTGTTAGTACTAGCTAAACAAGAAAGCAGGAATCTTCATGACCCACTCTCAGACTAACACCCACAAGCATTACCAACAACT